>CAXTLD010000026.1:0-42106 GCA_964245045.1 uncultured Acidobacteriaceae bacterium
GGGTTCAATGGCATCCGGAACGCAGCACCGGGATCTCCGCAGCGTCGCGGGCTTTGTTTTCGTGGGTGGTGGGAGAGGCGCTGGATCGTCAGCACCATGCTCCGTGGGACGGTGAGCGTGGGCGCGATTTCTGAGGGGGACTTGCGGGTACTCCTGGCGCCGTATGTGGAAGGCTCGCCGGTTCCGGCTGGGATGTACGCGCAGCTGCTTGTCTATTTGGAGCTGCTGGTTCGATGGAACCGGCGCACGAACCTGACGGCGGTGCGATCGCCTGGGGAGGTGGTTCGGCGGCACTTTGGGGAGAGTCTCTTTGCGGGACGGTGTCTGGCGGGGTACCTACCGACTCGGGGTTCGCTGCTGGATTTTGGCTCGGGCGCCGGGTTTCCGGGGCTGCCGATCCAGTTGTTGCTGCCTGAGTTGCAGGTCACACTGGCGGAGTCGCAGGGAAAGAAGGCGGCGTTCTTGCGTGAGGCGGTGCGGGTGCTCGGTGTACGCGCGGAGGTTTGGGCTGGGCGCGTGGAGGACACGCAGGCTTCGGAGCGGTACGATGCCGTGGCTTTGCGCGCTGTGGACGACATTGCGGCGATGACGCTAGTTGGGAGGTCTCGCGTGGTGCCCGGCGGTGTGTTGGTTCGGTTCACGACGGAGGCGAAGGGTGTGGGCGAGCACTTTGCGATTCCGGAGCGTAGAGGGAGCTTTGTGGAGATTGGAAGAGTTGAAGTGTGAGTGTTCCACGTGGAACACTGGCCAAGGATGGCCCGCTACGTTCCACGTGGAGCACTGGTGCCCTCGCCAAGCACCTTCCGCCCTGCATCTGGTAGGCTGATGCCGTAATGGATCGACAGGCTCCCCCGTCAGCACCGGCACCGGCGAACAAGCAGCGAGTGTCACGAGTGCTCGCTGTAGTGAACCAAAAGGGTGGGGTGGGCAAGACGACCACCGCGGTGAACCTTGCCGCGTCCCTGGCGATGGAGGGGTACAGTACGCTGCTTCTGGACTGCGATCCCCAGGCAAACAGCACCAGCGGCCTGGGCGTGCCGCGCAGTTCGGACCGGATGTCCGTCTACGACCTTCTGATTGGAGATGTGACTGCGGCGGAGGCGTCGATACCGACGCAGGTAGAAGGCCTATCGCTTGTGCCGGGAACGCGCAATCTTATCGGTGCGAATCTGGAGTTGGTGGAGGTCGAGGAGCGCGAGTTTCGGCTTCGGAAGGCCCTCGACGCCGCGCGGGCGAGTTTCGATTTCGTTCTGCTGGATTGCCCACCCGCCCTCGACCTGCTTACCCTGAACGCGCTGGTTGCCGCCGATCGCTTGCTGGTACCGATGCAAGCCGAGTACTTTGCGCTAGAAGGCATCTCGGAGCTGATTTCGACGCTAGATCGTGTGGCGGCCAACTTCAACGCGGAGCTTGGGCTAGAGGGCGTGCTGCTGACGATGTTCGATGACCGCACCAACCTGTCGCAGCAGGTGCGGGAGAACCTGCACGGCTTCTTCGGTGAGAAGCTGTTCAAGGGAACGATCCCGCGGAACGTTCGTCTGGCGGAGGCGCCCAGCCATGGGCAGCCTGCGGTGATCTATGATCCGCGCTCGCGTGGCGCCGAGGCCTATCGCGAGGTGACGCGGGAGCTGCTGGCGCGCAATGGCCTGAAACCGAGCAGATTGCATGGCAAGGGAGGTCAGGTTCGTGTGGACAACGGCGGGCAGAGCGACGTGGCGGAGCCAACAACCCCAGCAAAGAAGCGACGCTGGCCCTTTAACCGCGGGTGACACGGACGGAGAACGAGACCTATGCAAGGTACATCGGGGACTGACACAAAACGGCGAGCATTGGGCAAGGGGCTAGAGTCCTTGTTGCCGTCCAGGCTGGCACCCGTTACAACGGTGCAGGCGGTGGCGGAGGAGCTAACGGGGCGTCCACTGGAGATCGCCGTTTCGCTGATCGACCGCAACCCGTTTCAAACGCGAAGCGGCTTTGATGAGAGCAAGTTAAAGGAGCTGGCGGCGTCCATCGCTGCCACAGGCGTGGTGCAGCCGGTGGTGGTGCGCCCCGGCAAGGACGGGCGGTATACCTTGATTGCCGGCGAGCGCCGCTTGTTGGCGAGCCGCCAGGCTGGCAAGGCTACCGTGCCGGCGATTGTGCGTGAGGCCTCCGACCAACAGACGATGGAGATCACGGTCGTTGAGAACCTGCAACGCGCCGATCTCAACCCGATGGAGCAGGCGCGCGCTTACGAGCGGCTGAGCCGTGAGTTCCACCTGACGCAGGAGCAGATGGCCGAGCGCACCGGGAAGGACAGGGCGTCGGTCGCGAACTTCCTCCGGCTTCTACGTCTGCCGGCGGGTGTACAGGCGATGGTGGAAGGTGGGCAGCTGAGCTTCGGCCATGCGCGCGCGCTGCTGGCTTTGCCGACGCCCGAGGCCGTGGCTGCTGCCGCACAGAAGGTGGTCTCGCTCGGACTCAACGTGCGTGCGACAGAGAGCCTGGTGCAGAACCTGCTCAACCCGGAGCAGAACAGCAAGCCCGGCGCACGGAAGGGTGCAATTGACGCCAATGTGCGCGAGGTCCAAGAGCAACTGCGCCGAAGCCTGGGATTGAAGGTGACCATTGAGGATAAGCGCGGCAAGGGCCGGGTCATTATCGAGTATGCCGGCGTGGATGACTTTGACTCGATCCTGAGCGCGCTTGGCAAGGGCGCGTAAGCAAAACCGCCGGCACGGCGCGCGGCTCTGTGTAGCATAGGGATACACCTTCAATCCCCTGCTGCTGCGTCAGGAGCCTGCTTGAGCTTGTGTGTCACAAATCGTAACTTCCTTAGGTTCCTTGGCGCGGTCGCTGCGTTGCTGTGTGGGGCCCTGTTCTGTTGCTCTTTGAGTGCGCAGACACCCACCTACACGGCTGCGAGTGGGCGGACGTTGCTCCGCGCAGGCAGCGTGCTGGATGTGCGCAGCGGCCGCGAGACGGCGCACACTACCGTGATTGTGCAAGGTGAAAAAGTGATTGGGGTGGCGCCAACGGCGAGCACGCCGGCACAGGCGGGCGACCGCGTGGTGGACCTGCACGGGCTCACCGTGCTGCCGGGGCTTATCGATGTGCATGTGCATCTGACGGACGCCACAGACTTCGACCCGTACTTCGAGCTGTCCATGACCCCGGGCAAAGAGGCAATTCTAGGCGTGGAGAACGCGAAGACCACCCTGGAAGCGGGGTTTACGACGGTACGCAATGTCGGCGCAAACGACTTTACCGATGTGGCGTTGCGCGATGAGATCAACGCGGGGCATGTTCCCGGGCCGCACATGCAGGTTTCGGGTCCGGCGTTGGGTATCACCGGTGGGCACATGGATGCGAACCTGCTGCCGCACCAATACCACGTAGTTGGCGAGGGTGTGGCGGACGGGATCCCTGCCGTGCAGCACATGGTACGGCAGAACATCAAGTACGGTGCGGATCTGATCAAAATCGGGGCGTCAGGCGGCGTGTTGTCGAAGGGCGACGACCCACAGGCATCGCAGTACACGCGGGAAGAGATGGTGGCAATTGTGGCCGATGCGCACCGGTTGGGCCGCAAGGTGGCCGCACACGCGCATGGCGCACAGGCCATCCTTTGGGCCAGCGAGTCGGGCGTGGACTCCATTGAGCATGGGAGCTACCTGGACGAGGCAGGCATTGCGGCGATGAAGGCGCATGGCACGTACCTGGTGCCGACGGCGTACCTGATCGACTGGGTGCAGCAGTACGGCAAGCTGCCGACGTTGTACCAACAGAAGATGCGCGATGTGAGCATGGTGGAGAAGCAGAACGCGGTGCGGGCGATCAAGGCAGGCGTGAAGGTAGCTTGCGGAACGGATGCGGCGGTGTACCCGCACGGCCTGAACGCTCACAAGTTGGACGTCTACGTTCACCAGTTCGGCATGACGCCGCTGGAGGCGATTCGAACGGCGACGCTGAACGGGGCGGACCTGATGGGCTGGACGGATCGCGTGGGCGCGCTGAAGCCGGGCAAGTGGGCGGACGTGATCGCGGTGAAAGGCGACCCACTCCAGGATATCCAGACGTTGCAGCATGTGAGTTTCGTAATGAAGGGTGGCGTGGTTTACAAGGATGAGGTGCAGCCCGATGCGGTGAACAGGCCGGTGGTGGCGGCCATTGACCACGAGCCCACGGCGGCGCAGTCTAGCTATTGATGCGCGCCTCTAGCCTTGAATACCGTTTCCGCTTTCTTCTGCACGCAGCTGTCTTTGTGGTGGGACTTTGGCCGTTTTGGGAGCCATGGCTTGGGCTGGGCACCAAGTCGACGTGGTTGATTGCAAGCGCTGACCTTGCACGGGCCGGCTGGCTGGGCTTCGCGGCCGCAACGAGCTTGCTCCTGGTGGTGGGCATTTTGTTCGTCGCGCTAGGGGCCTGGTTTCGCGTGTGGGGAGCGGCGTATGTGGGCGTGGGTGTGGTCAATTCGTCCACCATGCATGGAGAAACGATGCTTGCGGATGGGCCGTACCGGCGATCACGAAATCCGTTGTATCTTGGCACGTTGCTGCACACCGTGGGCTTAGCGCTGCTGATGCCGCCAGCAGGCGCGGTGTTCGCTGTTGCGGCCATGTGGATCTTGCAGGTGCGGCTCACGCTAGCGGAAGAGGCGTTCCTGACGACGCGCTTCGGTGATGCATACCGGTCCTATGAGCAGCGGGTGCCAAGGTTTCTCCCGTCACCCAAACCGGCCATACCCGCGGCCGGGCAGCGTGCGCGTTGGGGACAAGCCATCCTTGGGGAGAGCTACATGATCGGCGTTGTGATCACGCTCGCCGGCTTTGGTTGGGACTTCAATGCCTTGCCGCTGCTCAAGGGAATTTTGATCTCGCTTGGTGTGTCGCTGGTCCTGCGTGCGTTTCTACCGCGGACCGCTCCCATGCCGGCTACCCCTGCCGTGAACTGATGCTGTAAGAGAGGAGGGCCAGTCACCATCGCATGACCGGCCCTCGGGACTACTTCTTCGGCGGCGCGATCGTATCCTTCGCGGCTTTGGCGATGCGGAATTTAACCACTGTTTTTGCTTTGATCTTGATGGCCTCGCCTGTTTGCGGGTTACGACCGATACGGGCCTTGCGCTCCGCCTTCACCAGCTTGCCGATGCCCGGGATGGCGAACTCGCCATTCTTTTTCGTTTCCTTGACCGCGGTTTCAGCGAGTGTGCTGAAGAATACAGCCGACTGTTTGTTGTTGATATCGAGCTTTTCCGCCATGAAGCGGATCAACTGCGTCTTGGTCATACCTTTTGCCATCGTGAGGTGTGCTCCTTTGCACAGAAATCATGAACTCCGGTAGATCTGCGGCGCTCCCGCAGGAGCTCGCCGGCTGCGTTGCCGTGCGAGAAGTACAATATTGCTGCGGGTGCGAGCACCGCGCCGAGTCTCACCTTCCACCTTTCACAGCCTGCTTGTCAATAATGAAACTGTGGTTTCCACAGCGTTTTGATGGGTTTTGTCGGTAGCCGGCGTTTTTTGACGGCTTTGTGTCACATTCAGGCCCAAACCGGCGTGAATACCAGGCTTTCAGAGAGGCCTCGCACTTGTCAGCGTCGTAGCGTCGTAGGCTTAACCGTACTCGCAGGAAGAAACGGCTCGTTCAGCAGGCTGATCAGCGGCGTAGTGCGCCGGAAATGCGCAACCGCGATCGAGGCCAGGTTGGGGGAGATCGCATCCTCGGCCGAGAGCGGCGCCGTGACGCCGAAATTGCGGGCACGCAGCAAGTCACTGGCCGGGTGCGCTGGGTCGAAACCCTTGGGATTGCGGGTGAGTGCGTTTGCCTCGACGGGCTGCATGGCTAGCACGTCACCTGCGGGCGCATGGAGCGCCAGCAGTTCGTTGCGAAGCCGAACGTGGTGCTCGGCAAGCCAGCGACGGAACGTCAGTAGATCGTCGCGCTCGGGCGCATAGATGGCTGTTGCGAGGAAGCCACCCGATGGGCCGAGCTGCAGGTAGAACCCGCCGGCGGAGCGGCGTTCCAGGCCCTGGCGCGCCCACCATGCCGCGAGGTTGTTCTTGTAGGGGCGCTTGTCAGGACTGAAGCGGGTGTCGCGGTAGATCCGCATGGCGATCTTGTGCGCTGGGCGGGTGTACTCCGGGGCGAACTCGCCGAGTTCGGCGTTAATCTGATCGATCAACGCATGCAGCGGCTTTCGGATCGAGCGCTCGTAGACGGAGCGTCGGTCCTCAAACCAGGTGCGGTCGTTGTGCTTTATGAGGCCACGAAGGAACCGCATGCTTTCGGGGGTGAAGTGAGCGGGCATGGTTCAGCGAGCGTGGCCTTGCATGACGGGCGTTAGCTGGAGAGCTTGCCGCGGTTGCGCTTGTACGCTTCCACGTGCGCCTGACCGTCCAGAACCGTGCCGGCAAAGGGCGAGGGAAAGGACCGGAGCGGTATGGGCGCGGGGGCTTCGGTCGCGGCTCCGTCTGCGCTCGCGGGCACGGCAAGTTCGGGCATAGATGCTTGCGCGGTGGACAGGGCGGTTGCTTCGGTGTCGGTACGGAAGGAGCGCGGGAGGTCGGATGGGCTGAACTCGATGCCTTCGCTGACCAGTTGGCGAGCGGTGCGGGCCAGCAGGTCGCGTTTGGCCTGAAGCTTACCGGTGGAGCTTTTGCGCGCGGCGTCCGTCGCAAAGGCCTCGTATTTCAGCATGTGGGCCAGTTTGCGGTCGAACAGGTCGATCTCTTCGTGGAGAGATTTTAGGACGTATTTGTTATGTGCGGGCGCGGCCATGAGGAGCCTCCAGGTGCAGACGTTAGAGAAGCGACACAAAAGCGCAGACGTGCGGGAAGCGGTGCGCCGGAGATGGAACAAGGGCAGCGATCAACCGACCGCTGCCCTTCTTTGGAGATCTTACCGGAGTTTAGAGGACCTGTACGCGCTCGGCCTGCAGACCCTTGGGGCCCTTGACGACCTGGAACTGAACCTGCTGCCCCTCTTGGAGGGAGCGGAAACCGTTGCTCTGGATGGCGGAGTGATGAACGAATACGTCCTCACCGCCCTGACGGCTGATGAACCCAAAACCCTTGGTGTCGTTGAACCACTTCACTGTGCCTGTTTCCATGATGATCGATCCTTGAAGAAAAGTATGATGTACCGCTGAACGCAATTTGGTGTTGTTTGTAAAGGGTGCGTACAGCCAACTCTTCCAAAAAAACCAGATCGGAGACCAACGATCAGCCTCAATTGTAGCACGGTTTTCCGCAGGCAATGCCCACGCCCGTATCCGCCCGGCAAAGCCATATCTGCTGCGCGGCTCCGGTTCGTGCAAATCGCGCATCCACTCTCCCATGACCGCAACCATCACCATCACACACCACCAAGCCAAGCCCGAATACAAGTGGGAGGTCGTTGTGCCGGAAGGTCCCACCATCCTGCTGCCTGAAGAAAACCTGCCAGCCGCCATGCACGTTTTGGGGCTGGACGACCAGAGCGGCGTGCAGAAGCAAATCGAAGAGTTGCCGAATGGCGGGTCGCGTTCCATCAACGCCGACCTCGGCCAAGCCGCGATCGCAGCGCTCGTCTCGCTTGGGGTGAAGACGGTGTGACGGCTTGCAAGGGCGCGGGCAGCGCGATCGGCCTAGCCCAGAAACTCTTGCAATGCCTCGTTGCAAACACCTGGCGCGTCCTGCTGCACCCAGTGCGAAACGCCCGGGAGGTAGCGCGTGGTGAGGTTGGGCGCGAAGGCTTCCGTGCCGTAGGTGGTGTGCTTCGCGAGCGCAAAATCCCGTTCGCCCCAAAGGAGTAAGGTAGGGGCGTCGATGGGCGGAAGACCGAGCCGCAGCTGTCGCCGCAGGCCGCCGCCACGGAAAAAGGCCCGGTACCAGTTGAGCATGGCCGTAAGCGCACCGGGTTGTGCGGCGTTGGCGCGGGTCGCTTCCAGCAGGTCCAATGGAAAGGTCTTCGGGGATGTACTAGTGCGGCGCATCATCTCGGCAACCGGACGCGCCTGGTTACGGCCAAGCAGCCACTCCGGCAGACGCGGCAGCTGAAACAGCGCGGCATACCAGGAGCGCAGCATCTGTCCCGGTCGCCGCCGCAGCGCACGCGCAAACAGCACGGGGTGCGGCACGTTGATGATGACCAGGCGGCTGACAGGCCGCAGCTGCCGCGCAGCAAACGTCCAAGCGACGATGGCACCCCAATCGTGCCCGAGCAGGACCGTTTCTTCCGCGCCGCTGGCGTCGATGAGCGCGGCCACGTCCGCCATCAGGTGTTCGATCGCATAGTTCGCCACGCCGGGCGGTCGCGAGGTGAGGCCGTACCCGCGCTGGTTAGGCGCCCAAACGCGGTAGCCGAGCGCGGCAAGAACGGGCATCTGCTCACGCCAGCTGAGGTTGACCTCGGGAAAGCCGTGCAGGCAAAGCGCCAGACGCCGGCACGCGGGATCGCCACAGGTGAGCGTTTCGAACTGCAGCCCGTTCGCGCGAATGGTCTCGGTTTGCACGTGAGGAGGATGTTCCGATGCAGCGGGCATAGCGAGTGGGATGCGTGCAGAAATTCTTCGTCAACGCATGCATGCGCGAACCGGATTGCCCAAGCAGGCCCAGGATGCCATCATCAAGAGATGAACGCACGTCTCCGACATGGTTTGGCTACGCTCGCGCTGTTGGCCTGTGCCGTCGGGCAAGCGCAGGAGGCGGGATCGTGGCGTGCGGCCAGTACCACCGCCAAGCGCGTCACCGGCGACGTCGCCTTCACGGACACCAAGATTTATCTGAACTTCAGCGCCTTCACTCTCGCGCAGATTCGGGCGCTCACCCCGGCCGAGATCACGGCACTCTTCCCCGGCGCGAGCGACACGGGGGCCGGCAACCTGTTCCGCACCGAGATCCCTGGTGAGAAACGCTTCCTGCACAAGAACTCCCTTTGCGGTGCTGAAGACACGCAGTGGGTGGTGACCTATGTCAGCGGCAAACGCCTGCAACTTGCGTTGTTCTCCGGCAACAGCATTCCCGCGCTTACCCCGGAGGCTCTGGCGAACGCCACAAATCTTTGCGGCACTTACAATTACGCCCGCTAGACTGGATCTCCGCCCTGAAGAGTTGGATCGAAGTCTCCGCAGCTCGCCTCGGCGCGAACTATGCAGCCATCCGGCGAGCGGCCAGCCCTGACGTTGAGGTTCTCTGCGTCATCAAGGCAGACGCGTACGGCCATGGCGCCGAGGACTGCGCGCTCGTTCTGGCGGCGGCTGGTGCCCGCTGGTTCGGTGTATTTGACGTGCAAGAAGGTGAGCGCGTGCGCGCCGCACTTGCTGGCTCCGGCTGGGCGGCGGATGACCGGCACATCCTGGTCATGTGCGGCTTCGAACCCGCCGATGTCCCCAGCCTTCTACGCGCCGACCTGAGGCCGGTTCTATGGACCCTTGATCAGCTTGACGTGCTCGAAGCGGCGGCAGCGTCTGCGAATCAACACATCGCCGTTCATGTGGAAATCGACACGGGTATGGCCCGCCAGGGCGTCTGCCCCGGTGGCGATCTCGAGCGCCTTGCCCGCCGCCTTTGGGCCTCTCGGTGGGTTCGCTGCGAGGGAATCTTCACTCACCTGAGCTCCTCGGAGATCGCGCACGCCGACCAGACCCGGCGGCAGCAGCGGCGCTTCGCCCAGGCCATTGAGGAAGTCCGGCGCTCTGGGCCGATCCCAGAGTGGATCCATGTGGGCAACAGCGCCGCCATTGACGAGAGTTTACCCCTCAGCTGGATTCCGCCGCGCAGCCTGATGAAGCCCATGGTGCGGCCGGGCCTAGCGCTCTTCGGGTACACCTTGCCTCTCCAGGCCGAGGAGGGCGACCCGGCCCCGGTCGCTCACCTGGCGCCGGACCTCCATCCGGTCGCCACCTGGAAAACGCGCATACTTGCCCTGCGCAATCTCGCCCCCGGCGATACGGTCGGCTATGGCGCTACGTTTCTGGCGGCCGAACCCATGCGCGTTGCTCTGCTGCCGGTGGGCTACGCGGACGGCCTTCGCCGCGAGGCCTCAGGCGGTAGCGGTTGGGTGATGATCGCCGGCCAACGTGCGCCGGTGGTCGGCCGCGTCAGCATGAATCTGACGGTGGTCGACGTCACAGGACACGTACCCGCGCCAGAGCCCGGCGACAGGGTGATCCTGCTGGGGAAAGGCGTAACCGCGCACGACCATGCCCGCTGGTGCGGCACGATCGCGTACGAAATTCTCTGCGGCATGCGCGGCCAGCGACGTCTGGTCTAGGCGCACACGGTCAGCTACGGACGTGCACTAACGTTAAAAGCACCCGCCGCAACACCTGCCCGCTTCCTCCCATCCAACGCCCCATGGCCGAGCCGGTGGGCAGACTCTACTTCCTGTTTGACCGCGACCGCGGCCCGCGCGATCGCCTGCTGCCCCGTTGGCTGTTCTTACGCGCTCTGGGCCTTGTGTACTTTTCCGCGTTCCTGGCGCTGCACTTCCAGGTGCTCGGGATGAGCGGCTCCGGGGGCATTCTGCCCGCCACCCCCTACCTCCAGGCGCTGCGCCAGTTGGGCAATCAGCGTTTCTGGCTCGCCCCCACCTTGCTCTGGTGGGGCAGCTCCGACCACGCGCTCATGCTCCTCGTGTGGGTGGGCCTGCTTGCCTCGATCCTGGTCGTGATCAACGTGCTCCCCAAGCCCGCGCTGATCGTCTGCTGGGTGTGCTTTCTCAGCTGGATTGCCGTCTCCCAGGACTTTGGCCAATACCAATCGGACGGCATGCTCCTCGAGGCCGGTCTACTCGCCATCCTGATCGCGCCGGCAGGCCTCCGGCCCAGATGGGGCCAGCATTCCCTCGCCTCGCGCGCGGCCTGGTTTCTGCTGCTCTGGGAGTGGTTCCGCATCTACTTCGAGTCGGGCGTCGTGAAACTCGCCTCCGGCGACCCCACCTGGCGCAACCTTACCGCCATGTACGAGTACTACCAAAACGGCCCACTCCCTACCTGGGTCGGCTGGTACCTGCAACACCTGCCCTTCGCCTTTCACAAATTCACCGCCGGCCTGACGCTGGTGATGGAGCTGTTGCTCGTCCTTCTCGCATTCCTTCCTCGCCCCTGGCGATTGGCCTGCTTCGTCATCGTGACGATCTGGCAGATCGGTGTCATCGCCACGGCCAACTACGCCTTCCTGAACTACCTCGTTCTGATCCTGGGCTTCCTTTTGCTCGACGACCGCGCCCTGCTCCGCTTCGTTCCCGCCCGCTATCGAAACGGCTTAGCTCCAGAGATCGGAACTACCCTCCTCCACGAGCCCGAACCGGGTGCCTTGGCGGAAACGGTTTCGGAATGGTCGTCATACCGCAACCGGGGCCTCCGTCACCGCCCGCAGGATCTGGTCAGAGCCCTCCGCATTGCCCTCACAACCGTCCTCTTGACGACGATCGCGTGTGCCACCACCGTCCCACTTATCGGCATGTTTCTGCCCAAACTTCCCTTGCCGACCTCGCCCATGACCCTTCTGGAGCCGTTTCGTGTAGCCAACACCTACGGTCTCTTCGCCAACATGACGCCGCATCGCTACGAGATCGAGTTCCAGGGCTCGGACGACAACATCACCTGGACCGCGTACGCCTTCCGACACAAGCCGCAGGATCCGCAAGCGCGTCCCCTCATCTACGCGCCGTACCAGCCCCGCTTCGACTGGAATTTATGGTTTGCCTCGCTTACCTCCTGGCAACAGGCCTCCATCGTTCCCCGCACCGAGCTCCGTCTGCTCGAAGGCAGCCCGGAGGCCTTAAGTCTGTTCGCCTCAAATCCGTTCCCGGATCGCCCGCCCAGTTACATCCGCGCCGTTCTCTACCAGTATTGGTTTTCCACCCCGCAACAGAAGCGCACCGCGGGCCTTTGGTGGACGCGCAAGCTGCTGGGCACCTACGCCCCCACACTGACGCGCCAGTCCGACGGCAAATTTGCCGCGGTCGCCCTCCCCGACCTCAACAGCCCGCCCGAGTAGCGTGCGCATCGCATACCATCAACGCAGGAGATGACTCGTTGCCCAGGCACGTCCACACCCTTCTCGCCTTCTCGGCCGTCACCCTGGCCACAGGCCTCCTCGGCCCGGCTCCGGCCCGTGCGCAGCGAGCCACGGCGCTGCCCGCACTCGACCTCAACAAGCTCACGGGCACCTGGTACCAGATCGCCAAGCTTCCGGTGAAGTCCGAGAAGAATTGTCTCTCTGACGGCACCGTTCTGTATGCCCTCAGCGACAAGCGCGACACCTTCCAGATGGGCACCTTCTGCACCATCAAGGGTGGCGACCAGAACGACATCACGAACAGCGGCAAGATGGATAAGGCTCGCGACGGCAAGCTCCGCATCCGCCGCCTGGTTTTTCTGTCGCGTCCTTACTGGGTGCTTGCCACCGATACCCAGCTCAACTGGGCTCTCGTTGGCACGCCGAATCACAAAAATCTCTGGATGTTAGCTCGGCAGCCAACCCTCGCTCCGGCGCTGTACCGCCAGCTCGAAGGCACCGCCTCCGCGCAGGGCTTCCCGGTCGGCAAACTTGTGCTCGTTGCCCACCCGCGGAACCGCGTGACGCTTGCCTCTCCGTCGGCCAACCCGGCCCAGATCGAAACGCCAACTCCCACTCCCACCGCGACGCCCGCAGGTACCCCGCCCGCCGGGGGAGGTCCGCCTCCCACGCGTCCGTGATGGAGCTTTGCGGACAGTGCGTGCGGAAACGAAAGAGGGCGAGCCCTTATAGGGTCGCCCTCTTCTTGTGCGTCAAGAAGGTTCCAGCTTCAGGCGATGTGCGCCTCAACTTGCTTCGGCTCAGCCGGACCATTTTGAGCTGCCCCGACCGAATTGACCGTAATCTGCTTCGGCTTCGCCTCGGGCTTCTTGTTCAGCGACAGCTCCAAGACGCCGTGTTCGGCGAGTGCCTGCACATTTTCCGTGTCAACCGTCACCGGCAGGGTGAAGCTGCGGACAAAGGTCCCGTAGCGACGTTCAACGCGCTGGAAATTCTCTTCCTTGTGCTCACTGTTCCACTTGCGTTCTCCGCGAACAGTCAACGTTCGACCTTCCACGCGAACATCGAGGTCTTCAGGCTTGATGCCGGGCACCTCGAACTTAAGAACCAAATGCTGGGCGTCCTCATACACGTCCACAGCCGGCACAAAATTGCCCGCGGCAAGGTCATGACTTTCCCCTTCCGGGCGAGCCATATCCGTAAACACGGAGTTCAGGCGGCTCTGCAAGACGGCGAGGTCGTTGAAAGGGCTACGAAGGGGAGTGAAGCGAGTCAGGGTGGTCATTGGGATGTCCTCATGAAAGTCAGTACTGCGAATTTGTGAGCCGGCACTTGGCTCATCCGTATAGATGCAGATCTCCTCCACGAGTTGCATGAAATCTGATTGTATTACGCGCACATATGCGGTGGCGGATGCCGCAGGGGCAGCCGAAGAGGCATTAGTCTATTTCGTCCTGCTCGTCACCAGATTGGTGGAACGGCCTACAGATTTCCATAGCCAAGGAGATACCAACTAGACTGGTGTCTTACGGATGAATCACTTTACGGACCGTCGGTTTGGTCATCAACGTGCATGCGTAAACCTGCGCGACACACACCAGAACTTAAGCAGTTTGGAGCTTTCATGTTTTTTGGATTTTCACGGCGCACCGCCGCGAGCTTGGCCTTTGCGGGTACGGTTGTGCTGGCCGGGGTGGCCCACGCACAGACGAGCAAGGGCATCCTCGCCGGCATCGTGCGCGACCCGTCCGGCGCTGCTGTTTCCGGAGCCACGATTACGGTCACCAACCAAGCGACTGGCGAAAAGCGCACGGTCACCTCCGCCGCGGACGGAGCCTACCGGATCGAAGCTCTGTCGCCCGGAGCCTACTCCGTGCTATCCAACGCCGCAGGCTTTACCACCACGAACACGCAAAACGTGCCAGTGACGGCATCGGTCGTCAGCTCCCACGACGTCGCGCTCTCCGTCGGAGGCGCCTCCACGGAAGTGACGGTGGAAGCGGATCAGGCAACCGTGAACACGGACAACGGCCAGCTTTCCGGCACTGTCAGTTCCACGGAACTGGATAAGTTGCCCGTCTTTTCGCTGAATCCGATCGAGCTAGCTGTGACAGTACCGGGCGTTCAGCCCGTGGCGAACGGCGGCAATACGAACAGTTCGGGCGCCTTCTCGAACGGGTTCAACATACAAGTGAACGGGGCTCGTCCCCGCGCCAATAACTTTCTGTTGGATGGGCAGGAGATCAACGACATCGGCATCGGCGGTCAAGCGTTTCAGCCGCAGATTCCTGACATCTTTGAGGCGGAGACTGTAATTACGAATTCCGCCTCTGCCGAGTACGGACGGGGAGGCGGCGGGATCGTCAACCTGGTAACGCGTTCCGGCACCAATCACTTCCACGGGGAGGCCTTCGAACGATACGCCGGTTCCGGGCTCAACTCTGTACCTGGAGGGTTCCGCGGAACGAGCTACACCAAGGCCCGGTACGACCAGCACAGCTTCGGCTTCACAGCGGGTGGGCCGATTCTACACGACAAGCTTTTCGCCTTCGGGGCCGGCCAGTGGCAACGCTACTACGGCCAGGAACAGCCCAACGCCAATCTGCTTCCCGACATGGCCGGATACGCCACACTGCAGACGATTACCGGGCCGGCGGCAACCCAGGTCCAGCTGCTAGATCAGTACCTCAGCAACGGTGCGTACTTAAACACCGACATCATGTTTCGCTCAAGCGGCAACGCGATCATAAAGAACGTTGGAGCATTGCCAGGGTGCCCGGCCACGGGTTGCTTAATCTCCTTTGCGGGATTTCAACGCCCAAATGCCCCGGAGCTGAGCCCTGACACGCAATGGATGTACCGCATCGACTATAACCCTTGGCAAAAAGACAACTTCTACTTCCGTTATTTGCACGACCGAAGCTCGCTCTCGCCCGATTTTTTCAATAACGGCAACGCCCTTACCGGCTTCGATACCCAAGTAGGTGGCCCGACCGAAGTGGGCGACGGTCAGTGGACACACGTCTTTTCGCCCACGCTCCTGAACGAATTTCGCCTCTCCGAAGCCAGGCTCTCCTTCGCCTTCTCGCCCACACCGCAAACGCTGGCGAATCCTCTCAACTCGCTGCCGACAATCACCTTCAGCGGACTGTCCGGAACAACGGTCTCGGGCGGTCTGACGTTCCCGAGCCTTGGCCCCAATCAGAACTTCCCTCAAGGCCGTAAAGAAGAGCTCTACCAGTTTCAAGACACGCTCCGTTACACGCGTGGTCGCCAGTCGCTCAGCGTGGGCGCGGATATCGGTCGTCTGATCGAGACGGATCTGGTGCCCCAGAACGCGCTTGGAACACTTACGTTCGCGCAAGGCGGATCGGGGATCAGCTCGCTTGGCAACTTTCTCCAGAATCAACTTGGGCCATCCGGCACTGCGACCAAAACCTTTGGTCTCACTCGTGTAGATCCACATAGCTGGCGCAGCGGCGTGTTTGCGCAGGATGACATCAAGCTCTCTGCTGACCTGACCGTCAACCTCGGTGTGCGCTATGACTACCTCACCAATCCGATCAACGTCCTGCCCTACCCTGGCGTGGATCCCAATAACGTGTACGCGCCCATCAACACGGTTGTGCCGGTCAAGAACGACTACAACAACATCGCTCCGCGTATCGGCTTTGCGTACTCGCCGCACAACGTGCTGGGCATCTTGGGAGACGGTAAGACCTCCATACGTGGCGGCTTCGGCATCTTCTACGATTCGACCTTTTCCAACATCCTGACCAACTCCGCCCAGAACTCGCCGAACGCGGTTTCCGCAACGCTGATTCAGACCGGTGGGAACGGACTTGGGAATGCGAGTGGACTGTTGTCGACCATTACGCCGGTTCTTCGCCCACAGTCGACCGTCCTGAGCGAAAACAGCAATTTGGTGAACCCGCTGACCTATCAATACAACCTGGGCGTAGAACGGCAGGTGCCGGGCGACATCGTGTTGGGCATTCGTTACGTCGGCAACCGCGGTGAAAAGCTCTTTGCCAACCAGCAGTACAACTACTTCAATGGGCTCACTGGCCAGCGCCTCAACCCAGCCCGTGGCGCGATCAACCTGCGCGGCAACTACGCGGCTTCCGAGTACAACGGTGTGGAGGTCTCCGGCACACACCGTTTCCGGCACGGTCTGATCGTGAACACCAATTACGTGTTCAGCAAGGATCTTGACGATGGCTCCGAGATCTTCACCATCGGCGCGTCATCGCCCACTTCGTACAGTGCAAACCTGGCACCGGGCGGCCGCCGTCAGGACTGGGCCAACTCGGCATACGATCACCGTCAGTTCTTCTCCGTGGCCTACGTCTACGTCATACCCGGTGTGCACTCGACCAACCATCTGACCGACCTTGCAGCCAACATCCTCACCCGCCACTGGACGATCTCGGGGATCACACAGCTTCAAAGTGGCGGATACTCAACGTACAACACCAGCGGCCTCGACCTGAATGGGGACGGTAGCACCGCCAACGACCGTCCCATTGTGTCAGACCCGTCCGCCAGCTTACAGTCGGTAGGGATCGATGGGGCGTTCGTTAAGGGCACACCCGGCGTGTACTACGACCAGGCGACGTTGAACAACCCACCCACGGCCGGCTCCGCCCTTGTACCGGTGCAGGCCAGCCAGGTGCATTTCCTGGTGCCGTATTTCCCCAACAACGCGTTCTTGACGCAGGAGATCGGGCGTAATAGCTACCAGCAGCCTGGCACGACAACGAACAACGTCGCTTTGGAGAAGGGCTTCGACTTCCGGGAACGCGGAACCCTGATCCTGCGTGCAGAGGCACAGAATATTGCCAACCACGACGACAATGGCGTGGGTGACTTGAACGTTCAGGATGCCGGAGCCGGCTTTCTCGCCCCAGCCCGCCTGACGAACACGAACAACAGCCGCAACGTGGTGCTTTGGGCAAAGTTCCAGTTTTGATCGCCAAATAGGACCTAAGGAAGTGGACGCGCGCCACTTCCTTAGGTGGCCCTGCGGCAGTGTGCGCGGAATGCCCCTATCGCTAGCTCCGGTGGTTGATGCGGAGGTTGAGTTCCTTCAGTTGCAGGTCGGTGACGGGGGTGGGGGCGTCGACCATAAGGTCGATGGCTTTGGCGGTCTTGGGGAAGGCGATGACTTCGCGGAGCGACTGCGCGCCAGCCAGCATCATGACGATGCGGTCGAGGCCGAGGGCGATGCCGCCGTGGGGTGGCGTGCCATAGTCGAGGGCGTCGAGAAAGAAGCCGAAGCGGTTGTGCGCTTCCTCCTCCGTCATGCCCAAGGTACGGAAGATCTCGGTTTGCACGTCCTTGCGGTGAATGCGGATGGAGCCGGAGCCCAGCTCGGTACCGTTGAGGACGACGTCATACGCCAAGGCGCGGACCCGGCCCTTGTCGTTCCAAAGCGCGCCGGACTTGATGTCTTCCTCATGGGGGGAGGTGAAGGGATGGTGGGCGGCGTCCCAGCGCTTCGCCTCCTCGTTCCACTCGTACATGGGGAAGTCGGTTACCCAGAGAAAGCGAAAGTCGCGGGCGGTGCCGGTCGGCTCGAAGAGTTTGTGCTTGTCGGCGAACTTGCGGGCAAGTTCCAGACGGAGCTGGCCCACGCGCTTGGGTATCCAGTGGGGGTCGTTATTCCACGCCGTGGGGGTGCCCGGTTTGGGGGTAATGACTACGGCGAGGTCGTCTTGGGTGAATGGTTCGCCGTTGAACACCAGTTGTTCGGCAGTAAGTTTAGCTGCGATCGCTTCCGCAAGGGGAAAGAAATTTTCATTCGTGCGAAGACGGGCCACGTCGAGGAAATCGAGGCCGGTTTCGCCGAAGGCCTTCCGAATCTCGTCAGTGAGCGCGCGCTTTTGTGTACCGGAGAGGGTGCCGGCTTTCGGAATGGTGAAGCCGTAGACGGGCAGCGTCGGGTCGACCTTGAGCGTCTCGCGGAGCTCGGGGGTGAGGGTGGCGGACAGGTTGACCATGGCGGGGAGGCGCATATCGGGCTTATCGATGCCGTAGCGTTCGATGGCCTGGTCGTAGGTCATATGAGGAAAAGATTCGGCGGGTAGATCGACGCCGGCGGCGTGAAAGGCGGCGCGGAGGAAACCTTCGGCGACGGCGAAGACGGTTTCCTGCTGGGGGAACGTTAGTTCCAGGTCGATCTGGGTGAACTCGGGCTGGCGGTCGGCGCGTAGGTCCTCATCGCGGAAGCAGCGAGCGATCTGGAAGTAGCGATCAAAGCCGGAGATCATAAGGATCTGCTTGAAGATCTGCGGCGACTGGGGCAGGGCGTAGAAGTGACCGGGGTGCACGCGGCTGGGGACGAGGTAGTCGCGGGCGCCTTCGGGGGTAGAGCGGGTCATGAATGGCGTTTCGACTTCGAGGAAGCCCTGCTCCACGAGGAAATTGCGGATGGCCATGGCTACTTTGCTGCGCAGGATGAAGTTGCGCTGCATGTCAGGGCGGCGGAGGTCGATGTAGCGGTACTTGAGGCGGACCTCCTCGTTCGCGGGCGCGTCCTCGGCGGGAGAAAAGGGTGGGGTCTTGGCGTCGTTGAGCAGCAGCAGGCTTTGGCCGACGACCTCGATGTCGCCGGTGGGCATCTTTGGGTTGGCGAGGCCGGGGCCACGCTGCCGAACGGCGCCGGTGACGGCGACGACGAACTCGGGGCGTGCGGTCTCGGCTTTGGCGTGGGCCTCGGGCGAGATTGACTTGTCGAGCACGACCTGGGTGATGCCGGAGCGGTCGCGGAGGTCGAGAAAAATGAGGTCGCCGTGGTCGCGGCGGCGGTTGACCCAGCCCATGAGGGTCACGGTTGCACTGGCGTCCGAGACGCGGAGGTCACCGCACCCATGGGTGCGGTGGAGGGTGCCGAGAAAGTCGAGGGTCACAGGGATATTGTACGGAGTCCCGACCGGCTTAGCGTTGGGTCGGTCTCCTCTGCACGGCCTGGACCTCGGCGACGTAGGCAAGCTTCGGGCGGAGGCCAGCGTCGAAGGGAAGTCCGCGTTCGGGAGGCTTTTCCGGGCCTGCGTCCCCGTTGTTGCGCGAGGTGTACCTGTCGGTGATGCCGGAGGTGAGGAGGGCGACGACATCGGGGTTGCTCAGCAGAGGTTCCAGGTAGGTCGTGTACGCTTGCGCAACGGCTCGATCCCGCTGGCCGATGTCGGCGGGCAGCGCGCGGTCATTTACGTCCATTTCGGTGAGGAGGACTCTGAGGCCCATGCGCCGGAGTGCGGCGAGGAATTGTTGTAGGCCGGGACCGTAGACCTGGGCGCTGCCGAGGACGAGGTGCGACTGGATGCTCACAGCATCGACCGGGACGCCGCGGGCCTGCATGCCGTGGAGCAGTTCGAGGACGGCGGCGCGCTTGGCGGCGTCTTGGGGCGCTTCGCTCTCGATGCCGTACTCGCTGTAGCAGAGCAGGGCTTTCGGATCGACATGGCGGGCGGTGCGGAAGGCGAGGTCGATGTAGCCGGGACCGAGTAGCTGGAGCCAAGGCGAATTACGAAGACCATCCGGCTGGCCGTCGGCGGTCTGAATGGCTTCGTTGACGACGTCCCAACTGTGGATGCGTCCGGCGTAGCGCCCGGCAACGGTTTCGATGTGGTTTGTAAGGACCGCGGCGGCGTTGTCCTTGTTCACGTAGCCGGCGAACCAGGGTGGCAGCTGGCGATGCCAAACAAGGCAGTGCCCACGGACGCGCATGCCGTAGGAGGCGGCAAAGGCGAACAGCTCGTCTGCGTCTTGAAAAGCGAAGCGGTCCGGTGCGGGGTGGATCGGGCCGAAGTTCATGGCGTCCTCGGCGACGACGATGTTGGCCTGTTGTCGGAGCAGTTCGGCGTAGAGCGGATCGTTGCGGAGCGGCTCTGCGGTCACGGCGGCACCGACGAGTAGACTATGGGTTTCGGCGGCTTCGCGCAGGGTGGGAAGCTGCGGCGGTACGGCAGCCGTGCCGGGGATGCCGGTGATGCGCGAGTCTTGAAACGGAGTCTGAAATGAACCCGGAAGCGGTGGGGCTGCGATTTGGGCCCGCGGCGAGCGGCGAAGGGCCGCCAGGGCTCCCAAGAGGGAGGCGTCACGGAGGAGGTAGCGGCGGTTGATGCGCATAGAGAAAGGATGCTTTGCGGTTGGTCGTCCGAAGGCACTTTCCTATTTGGTGCAGAGTTCGCGATTCAGGATCTTTAATCTTCGACTTCGCCGGTCCAGGTGTGCGCGTCGTCCTTCATGGCGGCCTCGTCGTCGACCTTTCGCGTGCAAGGACTTCCAGCCGCGCGTTCACGGAAACAGAACCAGATCGGCACTCCCGATCGCGAGGCTACCTCACTAACGGCCCGTCTCGCCCAAAACGCGTTTGAAACCTTCGCTGACTAATATCCCAGGACCCAGGATGCACGACCTTTGTGCTATGGGACTAATGCGTTTGGCACCTGACTAACACCTATTTGTACTTCTGTGCGACGGTTCCCCCGAGAGACTGCAGACAGCTTGCCCAGCGATCCGGTTCCAGGAGAGCTCTACTTCATGCCACCATGCTTTGCCGGTTCCACACAGGCTGGCGCTTGTTTCGGGTCGTTGCTTCCTAGCTCCTCGTTGCGGCAGTGATGCTGCTCTCGGTTACGGCCACACACGCGCAGAACTATGCCGTAGCCTCCTGCAACGCCGGGTCCGACACAACGATCACCGGTGTTGTCTATGACCCTGCAGGAAAGAACCCTCTGCCTAACGTTCTGGTGTATGTGCCCCAGCGTCAGTGTCCGCGTTTACCGACGGTGTAAACGCGGGTACGCCGGTCAAGGATTCCTACTCCGCGCTGATTTTCGGTAACCCGCTTGTCTCGATCACTAACGGACCGAGCGGCAGTTTCTCTCTCAGCCGAGTTCGGGCGGGGACCGGTGTTCCGCTGTCATACAGGCGGGCCGTTGGCGGCGGCAATTTGTGATCAGCTCTGTAACTGCATGCACCACAACATCCCTCTACTCGATCACTGTCACTATTGTGGGAACCGATCCCGCCAATCTGAGCAGTAAGATAAGGAACCAAACGCACCGCAAGCAGGGCCTGTCAAGTGTAAAGTGAACCTGTCTCATCGAGGGTGCAGCACCTGTACTTACTAAACGGGCGTGAGCGGCTTGGACTCGCGGCGCTGCGGGAAGCGGTCAGCCTGGCAATGAGACGCAACGCCGATACGCTTTCGAAGATGAGCGCAAGCCGTGAAGGAAGTCATAAGCGGGCCGTTCGGGGTACGACTGACGCAGCGGCAACGGCATTAGCGAACGCAGATTCCCTGCGGGAAAAGCATGCGGGACGGAAGGCTGCATAGATCTCCGGTGCTTGGTAGACTGGAGTTGTGCAGGCGGCCGGATGGTCGCCGCCGCTCGCGCGCAGGTGTCGAGCGGGGGAGGAAAGTCCGAACTCCAAAGGGCAGTGTGCCGGATAACGTCCGGGACCTCAGCGTCAAGGCTGAGGGACGGCCAGTGCAACAGAAAGCAAACCGCCAGGTCGCCCGCAGGGGCGGGCTGGTAAGGGTGAAAGGGTGGGGTAAGAGCCCACCGCGTTCGCAGCAATGCGATCGGCACGGTAAACCCCACACGGAGCAAGACCAAATAGGCAGGAAAGCCAACCGCTCCTTTCCAGGCGGGGCTGCGCAACGGCCCGTTGCGCCACAGGCGGAGAGAGCCCGAATCGCAAGAGGAGGGCAGCCGGAACCTGCGGGTAGGTTGCTGGAGCCGGGCAGCAATGCCCGGCCTAGAGGAATGACCATCTAGAACAGAATTCGGCTTACGGGCCGCCTGCACACATGCTCTGGCGGGTCAGCGACGAAGCGGTTGGCTGGTGAGGCAGTTAGCGATGAGGCAGTTAGCTCGTCTAACCGGGTGTGAGCCGAGGCTTCCTTCATTGCCTGATAGCTGTTGTGCTGTGCGTGCCAGCGGTCGCTTGGGCTGGGTCGGCTGGGCGTGCGCCCTCGTTTGAGTTGCTTACGCACCGCATGGATGTGGATGTGGATGGGGCGCCGAACGCGTATGGGCCGCCGGGAAGCCATGCACTGGATTCACTGAAGCACGCTCGGTATCGAGGATGGAAAACGGGAGATATCGTTGGGTACTTGACGGAGGACAACCGACCGAACGTACCCGTTCGCCAGGGACCCGGCGATCCTTTCCCGGGTCTATATATTTCGCAGACGGCCTTTACTGACCCGGCACGGACGGCGGAGCGAGATGTGTCGCGATACGTGGACGCGACGCGCATCAACTACGTCGTGCGTGGGGACGCGGCGCGGCGGCGAGGCGTGCGCCTGGGCGACTTTGTAGCGGTGTATTCGCGGGTGACGCACCGCAGTGCGTTTGCGCTGGTGGGGGATGACGGCAATCCAAGCGGCAATGAGGGCTCGTTGCACCTGTTGCAGGCGCTGGGGTACCCGTTTCGGGACGGGCGCTACGATGCGGTGGAACGGCCCGAGATCGTTGTGCGGTTTTACCCTGGATCGAACCCCGGGCACAGGTTCTTTCGGTCGCAGACGGACCTGGATGAGGCAGCCGAACGGCTTGGGCTAAGCCGCGATTTCTCGGCAAGTCACTTGGCACACGCTCGGCATCCAACTGCGCGTAGCGACTGACTCTGAGGGCGACGCGCGGATCGACGGTGCTGTTGTGCTAATCGACGGTTGGGGCGCTCTCGAGGATCTGTTATGGAATATCGTTTGTTGGGCCGCTCCGGCTTGAAGGTTCCGGAGGTTTGCTTTGGGACGGGAACCTTTGGGGGCAGCAATGAGTTCTTTCAGGCGTGGGGCTCCACTCAGGTGGAGGACGCCCGCAAGCTGATCGACATTTGCATGGAGGCTGGGTGCAACTTCTTTGACACGGCCGACATTTATTCGGACGGAACGAGCGAAGAGATTCTTGGTCAGGCGGTCAGCCATTTGAAGCGCGAAGAGATCTTGATCTCGACGAAGGCGACGTTTCGCAACGGCAAAGGGCCGAACGATGTGGGCAGCTCGCGGTACCACCTGACGCAGGCACTGGAGGCGTCGCTGCGGCGGCTACGTATGGACTATGTGGACGTCTATCACCTGCATGCCTTTGACGCGCTAACGCCGGTAGAAGAGACGCTCAACACGTTGGACAAGTTTGTGCGCGAGGGCAAGGTGCGATACATCGCGTGTTCTAACTTTTCTGGTTGGCAGCTGATGAAGTCGCTGAGTGTGAGCGAGCGGTATGGTTGGGCGCGGTATGCGGGGCACCAGGTGTACTACTCGCTGGTGGGGCGCGACTACGAGTGGGAGCTGATGCCACTGGCGCAGAACCAGGGCGTGGGCGCGCTGGTGTGGTCGCCGCTGGGCTGGGGTCGGCTAGGCGGGAAGATCCGGCGCGGGCAGCCGTTGCCGGCGGACAGCCGCCTGCGGAGCAAGATGGTGACCGATGCGGGGCCGCTGCCGGATATTGAGTATGTGTACAAGGTGGTGGACGCGCTGGACGCGGTGGCGGCCGAGACAGGGCACACAATCGCGCAGCTGTCATTGGCGTGGCTGCTGGCAAAGCCGACTATTTCTACGGTGATCCTGGGGGCGCGTGATGAAAAGCAGCTACGAGCGAATCTGGCGGCGGTGGACATCAAGCTAACGCCTGCGCAGATTGAGGCGCTGGACACGGCGAGCCAGCCGAAGCTGGCGTATCCGTACTGGCATCAGGTGCAGTTTGCGGAGAGAAACCCGTTCCCGGTAGCGCAGACGCACAGTTGAGGGCAATGGCTAAGCGGGGCGGCTTTAGTGCCCCGCGCTGGCCGCTGCGTTCTTAGGCGGGCGAGGGATGAAGAAGAGCAGCGGGAGCATGAGCGCACAGAAGACGGTCAGGTAGCGAATGATGTCGATATAGGCGAGGGTTGCTGCCTGGGCGTGCAGCAAGTTGTAAAGGTAGCCCTGGGCTTGATGGATCGCGCCCTCGGAGGCGCCGCCGAACGGACCTCCGGTGACACCCTGGCCGTTGCCGGCCTTGAAGACGCCGGAGAGCGTCTGGATTTGCTGATTGTAGGCAGGGTTGCCGGGGGTGAAGTTGCGAATCATCGAGTTCTCATGCGCCTGGGAGCGGCGCACGAGGAGCGTGGCCATGAAGGCTGTACCGCAGGAGCCGCCGATGTTGCGGGCGAGGTTGGTGAGCCCGGAGACGTCGTTGTTCTCGTTTTGCCGGACGCCGATGTAGGCGAGGGTGTTGATGGGAATGAAGAGGAAGGCGAGCCCGGAGGCCTGGAACATGCGCATAATGACCAGTTCACCGTAGCTAACGCCGAGGTTGATCTTGGACATGTAGACCAGGCTGAGGGTCAGATTGAGAAAGCCGTAGCCGAGCAGCTTGCGGGGATCGATCTTGCTGGACAGGAAGCCAACGATCGGCATCATGGCCATCATCATGAAGCCGGCTGGGGAGAGCACGAGTCCGGCGAGTTCGGCGGTGTAGCCCAGCAGCGTTTGCACGAACTGCGGGATTAGCAGTGTTGTGCCGTACAGGGAAAAGCCAAGGACGAACATCAAGATGAACGAGATCGCGAACGATCTGCGGGTGAAGAGCGTGAGATTCAGCAGCGGGCGATTGCCGTCGCGCAACTGCTTGATTTCCCACCAGATAAGGGTGACGAAGGCGACCGCCATGAGTACGCAGAAGAAGGTAATGAGGTGCGAGCCGAACCAGTCGTCCTCCTGGCCCTTATCTAGCACGAACTCAAGCGAACCGAAGGTGAGGCCGACGAGACCAAAGCCGAGGAGATCGAGCTTGACGCCCCCCTTCTGCGATTCGGCGACCTGTGCTTTGACGTAGGGCGGATCCTCCACCAGGCGCGAGGTAAGGAAGAGGGAAAGGAGGCAGATCGGGACGTTGAGGAAAAAGATCCAGCGCCAGTCGAAATTGTCAGTGATATAGCCGCCGAGGGTGGGCCCGATGGCGGGGGCGACCACGACGGCGAGGCCGTACATAGCAAAAGCCTGGCCGCGCTTTTCGGGTGGAAAAGTGTCAGCGAGGATGGCTTGTTCGCTGGGCGCGAGACCGCCGCCGCCGACGCCTTGCAGGATGCGAAAGAACACCAGAAGCGGGAGGCTGGGCGCGAGGCCGCACAGGGCCGAGGAGATGCCGAAGAGCGCCACGCAGATCATGTAGAACTTCTTGCGCCCGATAAACGTGGTCATGTAGGCGCCGGCGGGCAGAATGACGGCGTTCGCGACGAGGTAGGCGGTGAGGACCCAGGTGGCTTCGTCCTGGGTGGCGCCGAGGCCGCCGGCGATATGCGGGAGCGAGACGTTGGCGATGGACGAGTCGAGCACCTCCATGAACGTTGCCAGGGTGACGGTCATGGCGACGATCCACGGATTGACTGACGGCCGCCAGGGTTGGGCCGGGGCGGCGGGGATGCTGGTTTGGAGGTCTGCGGTTGCTGCGGCTGCCATGCGAGTCTGCTCCCCTAGATTCTTCAATGGCGAGGGCGGATTCAGAAATCCTACTTCCGTGTGGTTTGCGGAAGAGGGCCGCGCCTTTCTGTCCGGTTTTGGGACAGATCTGACGGCAGGGCCCGAGAGATGCTAGCCTGCTGCTTTGCGGGTCCTTTCGCGGACGTTCGGCGAAGGGGCGGACCGAAGCCGCGGCAGAGCCCGCAACGGAACAGCAAGCGAGGAGCACGATGAACCCGGCCCTGGAAAACCTCATCGTGTTGCAGGCTCAGGACCTTGACTTGGCACGGATGCAGGCCGAACTCCTGGAGGCACCGGCGCGGGTGCGTCGGGCCGAGGCGTCGGGTGCGGCGGCAGGGAGTGCGCGCGAGGCGGTGCGGAGCGCGCTGGCGGCCGAAGAAAAGCTGCGTCGCGGCCAGGAAAGCGAGATTGCGTCGCAACGCACGAAGATTGCTCGGCTTCGCCGATCACTCGATAGTGCAACCAGCGGGGCGCAGGTCAGCGCGTTTGAACATGAGATCGGCTTTGCGGAGGCGGCGGTGGTGCGCCTGGAAGACGAGGCATTTGCGTCGCTGGAGCGCACGGAGGCGCTGGAAGCCGAATTGCGCGGTGCGGAGGCGCTAGCGGCGAGGCGTGTGGAGGAGCTCGCCGCGGAGCGGGCGCGCGCGGACCAGGTAGTAGCCGGGAATCGCACACAGATTGCTGCAGTAGCGGTGCACAGAGGAGAGCTCCGTGGGCAGGTCGACGAACGCCCCCTGGCGCTTTACGACCGCCTGCGCCAGGCGAAGGGGACGGCGATGGCGGAGGCAACGGGCAACGCGACGCAGGGCAAGTGTTCGGCGTGCCAGATGACGGTGCGGCCGCAGCGATGGCAAGACTTGATCGGACGCGATCATGAAGAGGAAATCTTCACGTGCGAGACGTGCGGACGGATGCTCTTTTGGGATCCACGGCGCGACACGCCCAAGCCGTGGGAGGCGGGTGACCGCTTACGCCGCGCGCAGGTTGGCGGACCGGGGAACGATGCAGGGAGGACCGGACGATGAGCTCGCCCCCGTACGTTGGACCGGAGCGCAAGGTGATCTGCATCGACATGGATGAGGTGATGGCCGATGCGTTGGGCGAGCATCTGCTGCGGTACAACCGCGACTTCAATGAGAAGCTGACGATTGCGGATCTACACGGGCGATGGATCTGGGACTATGTACCGCCCGAGCGGCTGCACTACCTCGAGCGGTATATGCGCACGGATGATTTCTTTGCGGGGCTAGCCGTGATGCCGCACGCGCAGCGCGTGATCGAGCGTTTGCAGGAGCGGTATGACGTGTTCATCGCGACCGCGGCGATGGAGGTTCCGACGAGCTTTACGGCGAAGTTTCAGTGGTTAAAAGAGCACTTCCCGTTTATCCGGCCGTCGCACATCGTCTTCTGTGGGGATAAAGGGATTTTGCGCGGGGACTACCTGATTGACGACAACCCGCGCCAGCTCCGCCGTTTTCGCGGGGAAGGCATCCTGTTCACGGCGCCAGCGAACGTAGCGGTGAACAGCTTTCGGCGCGTGAACGACTGGATCGACGTGGAGAGGATGTTTTTGGGGTGAGGCGCGAATCGGCGCTGAAATCTTGCGATTTGCTCTGGCCGGATTGGCTCGGCCCGAGACCCGGCTAGCGGCGGCGCTTGTTGCCGTTTGCGTTTTGCGGTTTTGCGGCACCCTTGGAGGGGACGCGGGAGCCGGTGTGATGGCCGCGTGGATTTTCCTGCAGCGTGATGATGAGCGCTTCGCAGTTGCCCTCGCCAACGCGCTCGTAGCTGTGGGTAGTGTTAGCGTGGAAGAAGACGGCGTCACCCTGGTCGAGATCCTCCGCTTGGCCGTCGTGCATGATGCGCAGACAGCCTGAAAGCACAAAGAGGAACTCCGACCCGGCGTGGGCGTGGGCGCGGGGTTGGCGGCGTTCCGTGGCGGGCAGGAACTCCGCGATATACGGTGCGATGCCGCCGTCGAGCGGCACATGGCCGAGGCTCTCGAAGAAATAGCCGGGGTCATCGACGCCGGTTTGGGGGAGCCGCTGCCGTTCTTCGGCGCGGACCAGGCGGAAAAACTCCGGCCGCTCCGGCTGAAAGAAATAGCTCATGTCTTTGGAAAAGACCATGGCGATGCGCGCGAGGTTACGCAGGGTTGGGACGACGCGCCCTGTCTCCAATTGCGACAGAAAGCTGGCGGAAAGACCGGTGTGCCGGCCCAGTTCCACAAGGCCCATGCCCTTGCGCTGGCGAAGGAACTTGATGCGATCGCCGATCCGTTTGCTTTCGATGAAAGCCTCGGCGACTTCGGGGTCCACGCCGCCGCTTTCGGTAGTGTCGCGGTCGTCGGCTTCAGGGGCGCCTGGGACGATGCCGACGGCCTCCTGCGCGTCGCCGAAGGCGTTGGGGTTCATGTCTACCATGTCGGCCGGCATTTCGGTCTGCGCGACACGCTTGTTGGACCCTGGAACCGGAGCTTGCGAGCTTTTGGGCACGATTTTCTCCATCGCTTGGTAATTGACCTTTGCCCTATGAAAGATGTTTCCGTGAGGCTGAAAGATGCTTGCCATTGTGGCCGCTTTCGAGATGCGTGTTCTGGCGCTTCGGAGCGCGGCGCAATGCTAGGCTCAACCCATGCGGTTGCAAGGAAGGCGGGCTTTGCTTGGGCCAGCCACTGTGTTGTCTTGTCTGCTGGTGTGGAGCATGGGCTGTGCCAGCCCCGGCGCACCCAAGCCGCCATCGCTGCAGATCCCGCAGCGGGTTCGCGACCTTTCTGCGGCGCGCGTCGGGGACGACGTTGCCATCCGGTTTACGGCACCGGCTGAGACCACGGACGGGTTAGCCCTGCGTGGGCCGATGGAGGCGGTGGTGTGCCGGCAAGTAGACCCGGGGTCGGTGTGTGTGCCCGTTACCTTGACGGAGATTCGGACGGAGGTCCGTCCGGACGAGGCAGTCTCCTGCAGCGTACCTCTGCCGAAGCCGCTTACGGCGGGGCCGATACGACCGACGGTATACCGCATCGAACTGCGCAACGAGGCCGGACGGTCTGCCGGGATGTCGGATCCGGTGTATGTGGCCGCGGGGTCGGCGCCGCCGGTGGTTGAGGGATTCCAAGCGGAAGGTACGCGGCTGGGGGTACATCTACGCTGGACGGCGGCGCCGGGGCAGGGTGAGCTATTGCTGGAGCGAACCCAGGTTGACTCACCGGCCGCGACCGGCCAGCGGCGTGATCGGAAGCACCGAACCGGAGCCCCGTCCGGGGAGGTGATACTGCAGGCCGAGCCGGGCAACCAGAACGCGGCTGAGACGATGGACGCCACAGCGGTGGAGGGGGTCCGCTACCGGTACGATGCGGTGCGCCGCGTGAAGGCGCAGCTTGGCGGGCGGACGTTGGAGCTGCGTAGCGCACCGTCGGCTCCGCAAGAGATTGTGTGGCGCGATGTGTACCCGCCGCCGGCACCGGTGCGGCTCACGGCGCTTGGTTTTGCGACGGCGGCGGAGGCTGATCGGGTCCAGGGCTATGCGGTGGACCTGGTGTGGGAGCCGGTGGACGACCGGCGCGTGACGGGATACCTTGTGCAGCGCACGACGTTGACGGCCAACGGCTCGGCAGCTGGGATGCCGGAACGCCTGACCCGGGAGCCGGTAGTGACGCCAGCCTTCCATGACGCGACGGCTTCCGCGACGGCGAGCTACCGGTATGAGGTGAACGCTGTGGATGCGAAGGGGAATACGAGCCCCCCCGCGACGGCAGAGGTGCATGCCGCCGTGCGTTGAAGCGGAGCTAAGGACCTGGACTTACACGGACTTGCCGGGACCGACGCGCACGGCGGGCATGCGCATGAGGCCGAGTCGTTGGAGCACCTTGCGCGTGAGCCCGGTGAGCGGCTGGTCGGGCAGACGGAGTGTGGGAAGCCAGCGAAGGTCCGCCTCACTGGCGGGGATCTCCCTTTGCAGGCTGGTGCCGCGGCCGACTTCGTTCTGGGGCGCGATGTAGACCGCGTCCTCGTTGTCGTTGTCTTCGATGAGTGTTTCTGAGGTGAATGGCAGTGGAGGGTTGTCGGTGTTGGCGTCGAGCTCCTGCTGGCTGGGCGGGGGAGCGCCGGTGGCGGGTTCGGCAAAGACCTCGACGTAGTAGTTGGTGTCGGTGATGCTGTGGCGGAGGCGGAGGATGGGTTCGCGGTTGACTACGGCGTCAAGCGGGAGCGGCGGGAGCTCCAGCATGCCGGGCATCAGGGAAGCATTGATTGCGCGGCGTACGAGAAGAACTTCGGTGCGGGTGCCGTGTTTACGGGTGGCGAGCAGGCAGGCGATGGGGCGGCTGAGGAGCGGTTTGCGGGTGGAGGTTGTGTGCTCGCCGCGGGTTCGGCAGAACGCGAGCACGGGACACTGCAGGCAAAGCGGGGCACGCGGGAGGCAGATGGTGGCGCCGAGCTCCATCATGGCCTGGTTGTGGTCGCCGGGTGGATTGGCGCGGCTGCGGGGTGAGGCGGCGGGCGGAACGAGCGTGTTCGCCGTGGCCAGCAGAAGGGCGCGGGTGTTGGCGGACTTGCTTTCAGGCAGGCCGATGAGGCGGAGGAGCACGCGTTCGACGTTGCCGTCGAGGACGGCGATGGATTCGCCAAAGGCGATGGAAGCGATGGCGGCGGCGGTGTATTCGCCGACGCCGGGCAGGGTGCGCAGCACGGAGGCGGAGCGGGGGAGCTCCCCGGCGAGCTCGCGGACAACGAACTGGGCGCCGCGGTGGAGCATGCGGGCGCGACGGTAGTAGCCGAGGCCGCTCCAAAGAGCGAGGACGTCGTCCTCGGGAGCGGCGGCGAGGGCGGCGACGGTGGGGAAGCGCTCGAGAAAAAGCGTGTAGCGGTCAAGGACGGTGGCCACCCGGGTCTGCTGGAGCATGATCTCGGAGAGCCAGGTGGCGTAGGGGTTGCGTATGCCGCGCCAGGGGAGGGCGCGGGCGTGCTTGCGGTACCAGCTGGCGAGGGCGTGGCGGAAGGGCTCGGGGTCGAGGCGAGAAGGTGCCGCGGTGAGGCCGATGGCGGGGGTACCCCCTCCCCTGTTTTCGGGCAAAGTCTTCAAACCAGGTACTTTAGGTCCGGACTTTGCGGAATCGGAGGAGCTGGCCTTGGACGGTGGAGGGGTCAAGCGCGGTCTTGCCTCGTGCTTGTTCTGATTGTATGCGGCGCGGGTTGAATGATGTGCAAAGGGAGATGTGCCGAAACGGGAAGTTCGTGGTGGTGCTTTGTTGGGAAAACCCTTGACAAGATTGGATGGGGGGGCAAGACTGAATGAGCCGTCTGCTGCAACATCGCGGACGGAGGTCCCTTGCATGTGCTGGACATGCAAGGGGGTTGTAGCAACGCTAGATGCTGTTGTGATGCAACATCAGGAAAGCTCTGAGTAGCAGGAGAAAGACAACATCTCCGGGCAACTCAATCAACAGCTTTCCCCATTTGACTCTTACAGGTCGCATGGGCCGTACCTCCTTCAAAGGATCGCCTCGGGGGTGCAACCCCGAGGCGTTTCGCTTATTGGGCGAAACTTGTTGACCCCATGGATGGCCCTGAAAGCGTTCCAGCCCTTTGAAGCAGGCAGTTTCAGCATCGCACCCCGGGATGGCAGACCGGATGGTACGAGAGTGTCCCCGGCCTGGTCCTTTTGGGTGAGGCGTGATGCCAGGTGGGGCTTAGGTGGGGCGTTGGTGCTTCCAATTCCGAGGTTTGCCCTCGGTGATCCACTCGAGCGTGGTGAGGACGCGTTTGGCGCGGGTCTCCTCGCGTTTAGCGTCGGCAATCCAGTCGGCGTACTCGCGGCGGCAGCTTGGGCTGAGCTTCGCGAAGTTGCCGGCGGCGACCGAGTCGCGCTGGAGAGCAGCGACGAGAGATGGGGGAAGGTCGACCTCGGGGCGGGGCGTGGGCTTGACGACGCGCTGGATGGACTTCGAGCGTGTTCCTTCGGCGATCAGGGTGGCTGCGCGGCGGATATAGCTTTCGAGCACGGGAGATGGCGGCAGATCAGTGAGTGAGGCAATGCGGCCGAAGGTGCCCATGCCCTCGCTGGTCTCGATGCCGTCGGCGCGCAGGATGCTGGCCATCTCGGCACCCCAGAGGCTGAGGGAGCAGTGTTGGTTAAAGGCGGCGATGTTGCCGAGGATGATGTCACGGTGGAGGAAGAAGGGGCGCGACCACTTGATGGCTTCCGTGAGGTCCGGGACGGCGCGGTGGAGGGTGTCGCGGAGGTGGATGAGGATGGGTTGGGCGAAGGGCTTGGCCTGGGCGATGTAGGCGTCGACGGCGGGGAGGCGAGTGGGAGGCATGGCGGTCGTTGTGGAGGAGGATACGGCATGAGGAGAAAAGGCAAGAGATCTCACGCTTCTAGATGGCCCGGCGGTGCAGGGCAAGGCGTATATCAGGTTTTTCAGCCTTGGGGTTTGCTGCGCCGGGACCTAGGCCCTCGGCCTAGTCTGGTATAGGACGCGCCTCTGGCGCTGGTAGCTTGTTGCGAGTTGTGGGCACCGGGGCCAGATGTGGGCTTACTGGCGAGAACGCCTTTTTGTGGGTAGACTTCCGAATATTACTCAAGAAGTATGCCGATCCCGTTATGCGTGTATTAGGGGCGTGACGGAAAGCAATTGCTGTACTCAAGGACCGCCAAGGAGTGTTATGCGTCCGTTTCGATTTGCCTCGATGCCCGTTTCCGTTCTACGTAAGAGTTGGCGGTGCGTCGGTGCGGTGGCCGTTGCGTGCCTGCTGTCGTCGCTGGGTTCCGCCCAGATCGCCCCGTCTGTGGTGAAGGAGATGAAGGAGATCTATGCCTTAAAGGCGTCGCTGACGCCTGCGGAGGCGAAGCTGTCGTCGAATCTGGTGCTGCTGTACCGGATGGCGGCGGGCAAGGATGTGGGCAAGCTGGCGCGGTTTGCGACGCCGTTGCCGCGTGACAGCAACGGGCGGGTGGAGGTGGAGGTGACCGGGTACATGACGCCGTCGCTGCTGGGGAGTGCGGGGATGCGGTACTCGGAGATGGTGAACGGGCAGACGCCGATCGGGGCGTTTCAGACGGGGCGGATTCGCACGCGTGTGAGGGAGGCGGAGCTGCTGCAGTTGGCCGCGAATGCGGATGTGAAGCAGATCCGTGAAGTGACCGGGGGGCACACCAACGTGGGGTCGATCACGTCGCAGGGATACCCGGTGCACCGGGCGAATGCGGTGGTGGCGGGCGGGGTGACGGGTGCGGGCGTGAAGGTGGGCGTGCTGTCTGATAGCGCGTCGGCGACGCGGGTGGCGGCGCTGATCGCGTCGGGCGATCTGCCGGCGAACACGGTGGTGGTGCCCGGTCAAGACAACGGCGCGAACGGCGCGGATGAAGGCACGGCGATGATGGAGATTGTGCACGATATGGCGCCGGGCGCGCAGCTGTTTTTTGCGACGGCAGGCACCGGCGCTGCGCCGTTTGCGAGTAACATCCGCACACTTCGGTACACCTATGGGTGCGACATCCTTGTGGATGATTACAGCTATTTCGCGGAGTCGGTGTTTCAGGATGGTGTGATCGCGGATGCGGTAAACGACGTGGTGGCGGATGGAGCGATGTATTTTTCCGCCGCCGCGAACTCGGGCAATTTGAGTTCGGGGACCTCGGGGACGTGGGAGGGAGACTTCACGCCGGATGGCACCAACCCGCTGATCACCTTCCAGGACGGCGCTGTGCAGTTGTTGAACTTTGGCACGGCAAGCGCACCGCAGCCGTACGACGTGCTGACGACGGCGGCCACCCGTGGGGTGTGGCTCCATTGGGCGGACCCGAACGGGGCATCGACCAACGACTACGACCTGTTCGTCCTGAACGCAGCCGGGACGGCGATCAAGGGATATAGCGTGAGCATGCAGACGGGAACGCAGGATCCTCTTGAGTTTGTGCCTCCGAGTTCGGCGGCCGATTGCAGCAGTGCAAAGCCCAAGGGGTACTGCCCGGCGGTTGGGGATCAGATCGTTGTGGCGCTGCACACCGGCGGCGAGGCGCGGGCCCTGCACATCGATACCGAGCGGGCGCGGCTGTCGATTGGGACCGCGGGGGCGACGTTTGGGCATAATGCCGGGGCGAGCACGTTCAGCATGGCCGCGGTGTATTGGGGTGCGGCGCGACGCGGAGTGATCCCGTTCACGGGTGGGCCGACGAATCCGGATGAGACGTTCAGCTCCGATGGGCCGCGGAAGATCTTCTACACCCCGGACGGCCGGCCAATTACGCCGGGCAACTTCCTGTTTGGGACGGGTGGCGGTGTAACGCTGATTAAGCCGGATGCGGCGGCGGCGGATGGTGTGTTCACGGCAACACCAGGATTTGCGCCGTTTTTCGGCACGTCGTCGGCGGCGCCGCATGCGGCAGGGATTGCGGCCCTGGTGAAGTCGGCAAATCCGTCGCTGACGAATGTGCAGATCGAGCAGATTCTGCGCGGGACGACGCTGGACAACATGGAACCGGGGGTGGATCGTGACAGCGGGTACGGAATTCTGTCGGCGATCAATGCGGTTGTGGCGGCGCAGGCTGTGACGCAGTAAAACTGAGGGGGCCCGGTTGGGCCCTCCTCCCTGACTCGATTTCGGTTTCCAGGAGAAGGTGCGATGAAGCTTCAGTGGATGGTGGGTGTGTGTGCGGTTGTGGTTGGCGGGCTGGCGGTGCAGGGGCGGGCGGAACAGATCACGTCCTTCACGGATTCACTGAGTACGGCGGACGTGACGGAGCTTGGACGAGCGTCGCGCAGCGGCGTTCCGCAGACCTGGGCGGGGCAGGAAGCGTACAGCGGTCAACTGAACGTAACAACGACGTACTTCTACAAGACTTATGACTTTGCGGCCTCTGATTTTGCGGGCGCGCCGTATGTCGAGGTCACCGTCAACGACGTGAATAACAGCGCGGCCTTCTTTGTGAGCGCGTACGCGGGGACGTATGATTCGTCCCACCGGGGGTCAGGCTGGCTGGGCGACGAGGGTGGTAGCGGCAACTACTTTGGGACTGACCCACGCTCCTTCGACGTGACGTTGCTGGTGGGGCAGGATCTAGTCCTGTTGGTGAACAGTACGCTGGGCGGCACGAATGGGCTGCTGCAGCCGTTTGACATCGACGTGGCGGCGTATGCGGACACAAGCTACGACGAACCGGTGGTGACGCCGGAGCCGGGTACGTTGCTGATGACGTTGACCGGCATGCTGGGTGCGGTTGGCGTCGTGCGGCGGCGGGTGGGCGCGGGCGTAGGTTGGTGGTGTCGAGCGTACCTCAGCGACTAAAGTCGCGTTGGGGCGGCGGGCTTTATGGCACGACTGAAGTCGTGCCCCTTCGAGGGTTTGAGGGTGTAGGTCTCGGTTGAGGCGGAGACGCGGGTGTCACTGGGTCTTTATACTCGGCGCAACTGGGGCCGGAGCGACCTGAGCGGAGTCGCCGTGAGCGCCGGGGAGTGAGAGAGCGCGAACGCATGGAGTGGACACGTCGGAGGGTGCTGAAGTCGCTTTCGCGGACGGCGCTGGTGTTGCCATTTGGAGAGGTTCTGGCGCTGGCGGCCGGACCGCAACAAGGGACGCCGGCGGCCTCGGGGATGAGCCGAGAGACGTACAACACGCCGTCGCGGCCCGCGCCGAAGACGTTGCCGTCAGCCGTGACGGGCACGCCGCTGGGGTACCGGTATGTGGACCAAGCCCATGCGGCGGGGCTGCTGACCAAGACGATCTATGGCAACGAGCACAAGAATCGCTACCTGCTGGAGACGACAGGGTGCGGGGTCGCGTTCTTTGATTACGACGGCGACGACTGGGTGGACATCTTTCTGGTGAACGGGTCGCGGCTGGATGGGTTTGGGGCGGGGCCGGCGCCGATCTCGCGGCTGTTCAAAAATAACCGGGATGGGACGTTTACCGATGTGACGCTGAAGGCCGGGCTGGGCCGGGCCGGGTGGGGTCAGGGGTGTTGCGTGGGCGACTACGACAACGACGGGCATAACGACCTGTTCGTCAGCTACTACGGCCAGAACGTGCTTTGGCATAACAACGGGGACGGGACGTTTACGGATGTGACGGTCAAGGCGGGGCTGCGGCAGGACCGGGTCCGGTGGAACTCGGGGTGCGCGTTTTTGGACTACGACAAAGACGGGCACCTGGACCTGTTTGTGGCGAACTATATCGACTTCGACCCGAAGACCGCGCCGTTGCCGGAGGCGGCCGGGTGCTCGTACAAGGGCATCCAGGTGGCGTGCGGGCCGCCGGGGTTGCAGGGCGGGAAGAACATCCTGTACCGCAACAACGGCAATGGGACCTTCACGGATGTGAGCGCGAAGACCGGCATGTGGGACACGGTGGGGACGTATGGGCTGAGCGTGACCGTGGCGGATCTGGACAACGACGGCTGGCCGGACATCTATGTGGCCAACGATTCGACGGCGGCGACGTTTTACCGCAACCAGAAGGATGGGACGTTCAAGGACGAGGCGGTGGAGAGCGGCATTGCGTACTCGCCGGATGGGAAGCCGCAGGCGGGGATGGGCGTGAGCGTGGGGGACTTCAATCGCGATGGGCTGCTGGACATCGTGAAGACGAACTTTGCGGGCGACACGGATTCGCTGTACCAGAACCTGGGCGATGGGACGTTCGAGGATCACACGTACTTATCGGGGTTAGGGGTAAACACGCGGTATCTGGGCTGGGGTGTGGGGTTTTTCGATCCGGATAACGACGGCTGGCTGGATATCTTTATTTCCAACGGGCACGTGTATCCGGAGGTGGATAACTCGCACCTAGAGGCCCCGTATGCGGAGCATAAGTATCTGTATCGCAACCTGCGCAACGGGCAGTTTGAGGAGGCGACGGCGCTGGCAGGGCCGGGCATCACGGCCGAGGCGCCGGCGCGCGGGTGTGCGTTTGGGGACGTGACCAACTCCGGAATGGTGGACGTGGTCGTGAACTGCGTAAACACGTATCCGCAACTGTTGCGCTGCGAGCCTACGGCGGAGGCGGCGAAGCGGAACGTGATCTACGTGCGGACGGTGGGGGTGAAGTCGAATCGGACGGGCGTGGGGGCGCGGCTCGCGGTCACGGCGGAGAACCAGCCGGGCAAGCCGATGCGGCAGATCGAAGAGGTGCGCAGCGGAGGAAGTTACTACAGCCAGAATGATTTGCGGGTGCGGTTTGGGCTGGACCAGGCGACGGTGGCCGATGTGGAGATTGCGTGGCCGAGTGGAGCGAAGGACAGCTGGAAAGGCCTCGCGGCGAATCACCTGTATGTGGTGCAAGAGGGCGGAAAGATTCTGAAAACGATGCCGATGGGGATGGCCGCGAGCGCGAAGCCTGCAGCACAAAGCTAGACGGGGGCGGCTTCTAACGCTTCAATCAGCCGGTGCGGGCTGAGGGCACCCTCGTATTGTTTCCCATTGAGGAACAGGGTGGGCGTGCCGGCCACACCGCTCTGGTCGCCGCTGTCGAGATCAGCCTGGACGCGCGGCTCGTACTCGCCACGATCGAGGGCGGTTTCTAGTGCAGTTTCGTTGAGACGCAGGTCGCCGGCGAGGGAGACGAAAGTATCCGTGCTGAGGTCAGCCTGGTTTTCGAAGAGAGCGTCATGCATCTCCCAGAACTTGCCTTGCACGGCGGCGAACTCGGAGGCTTCCGCGGCGGGCTCGGCCATGGGGTGCTGCTCCAGCGGGTAGTGGCGGTAGACGAAGCGGAGGCGCGGGCCGAAGTGCTTCTGCACCTGCTTGAGGATGGGGTAGGCCTGACCGCAGCTGGGGCATTGAAAGTCGCCGTACTCGAGCAGGGTGAGGGGGGCGTTGTCGGGGCCCTGAATGTGATCCTGTTCGTGGACGGGAACGGCGAGGTCGGGCATACGGGCTCCTGTGTATTGCTTCTCCTTTGGATGCCGGTCGGGGCCCCAGGGCATCTGCGTACGCAAAAGGCTAAGCAGGCTTTGTTGTTTCCAGCTTGAGTGGAGGCAGGCCGACGATGTCGAACGTGCTGCTAGCGATACCGATGCCGGCCTTGTCAAGTTCCGTGAGGATGAAGCGGCTCATGCGGTCTTTGAGGGCGCGCACGTCGTGCGATTTGGTGAGAAAGCGAACCGTGAGCTCGACCCAATTGTCGGTGATGCGCCAGTAGACGTGCGGGTCAAGGTCGCCGAGATGGATGAGGAAGCGTTCTTCCAACTGCTTGAGGGCAGGGGCGGCGATGTCCTCAATCCGGGCGGTTTCGCGCTGGGCGGCCTCAAGGAGGATCTGCTCGACGCGGTGGCGGTCGTCCTTGTAGGTGATTGGCACGTGCATCTCTTCCCAGATAAACGGGAACTCGTGGGTGTAGTTAAAAACCGGGTCGTCGAAGATCTTGGAGTTGGCAACGGTGACGATGCGACCGGAGAACTGGCGGGACTGGACCCAGCTGGCTTTGCCGTCCGTGTCGGCCCGGGGAGGGGTGCCCATCTCCATGATGGTGGTTTGGAAGAAGGATAGGTTGACGACGTCGCCGCGCACACCGCCCATGGCGATGCGGTCGCCCACGGAGAAGGTTTTGCCGCGCAGGATGATGAAGTAACCGGCAAAGCTGGTGATGACTTTCTGCAGCGCAAAGGCCAGCCCGGCACCGACAAGGCCCACGCCGGTGGCCAGGCGCTCGGGGTTATCGAACCAGATAGAGAGCAGGCCCAGCAGGCCGAGCGTGAAGGTAACAAGCGAGATGCCTTGCCCGGTCCAGAAGACGGCGGCCTTGCTTTCGCGGGTGCGTAGCGCTTTGCCCACAGCGAGTAGCAGGGCGCGCAGCAGCCACACGATGGCCAGGAAGATGAGAGAGAAGATGAGTTTATGGAGATTGTGTGCGTTAAGCCCGAGCAGCCGTATGCCAAACAGCTGCACATTGCGTTCGGGCCCAACGAGTTGGAATACAGATCCCTGCATGGGGTTAGGATGCGTGTCGCGGTGGCGGGCACCCATGCGGGCACCCCGCTTTGCCGCTTACTGCACCGAGGCGACCCAGGCGCTGAAGGGAGGCAGCGTGACGGAGCCGAACGCGGTGACGCTTTGGAGCGAGGGGTCGCTGGCCGCCAGGGTGTGCGCGACGGTACCCTGGACGCCGGCGTCGGTCAGGTTGAGCGTGACGGTTTTGGGCGAGGCGCTCATGTTCATGGCGACGACGACGGGTTTGGCGCCCGCGGGTGCCGTGCGAACCCAGGCCAGCACGTCCCCGTCATCGCGGTTGAGCATGAGGATGCCGCCGTCGTGCAGCGCCGGGTTGCTGCGCCGTAGGGCGATGAGCTGCTCATACCAGCGCAGGAGCGAGTTGGGGTCGGCGGTTTCGGTTTGGACGTTGATCTGCTTGTAGTTAGCCGGAATGGGAAGCCAGGTGTTTGGGTCTGTGGAGAAGCCGGCCTGCGGGCCGGGGGTCCACTGCATGGGGGTGCGTTCGCCGTCGCGGCCCTTTTCTTTGGGCCAGCCGGTGATGCCGATGGGGTCCTTGACGTCTTCTTTGCGCGTCGGCGTGATGGTGCGCATGCCGATGGGCGCGCCGTAGTAGGTCATGGCCGTGGCGCGCGTGGTCAGCAGGACAGCGGCGACGACCTTGGCGATCTGTATGTCGTGCGTGCCGTCGCCGAAGCGGTCGATGGAGCGAATGTTGTCATGGTTGTCGAAGACGAACAGGGGCTGTGAACCGTTGAGCTGCGTTTCGGCTTCGGTAATGAACTGGCGGAAGTAGGGCGCGGAGAGCTTTTGGTGTGGGCCGAAGCCGACCAGCATATCCATGGGCAGGTCGAGCTCGTCGTGAGCGGCGCCGCCGTACCACAGGCCGAGGGCAGCGGTGTTGGGCAGGTAGGTTTCGCCGATCAGGACGCGGTTGCCGGGGTACTTGCGGACCATGGTGGCCATGCGGCGGATGAAGTCGTGTACCTCGGGAAGGTTGTCGGTGTAGATGTCGGAGACGTTGGGGTCGCCCTGGGCATTGGTGCCGCCGGTTTCGGGCTCGTTGCGCAGCTGTGGATCTTCAAAGAGGGTGGGGATGGCATCGAGGCGGAAGCCGGCGACGCCGCGGTCCAGCCAGAAGCGCATGGTGTCGAACATGGCCTTCTCGACGGCGGGGTTGCGGTAGTTGAGGTCGGGCTGCTGCTTGTAGAACTCATGGTAGTAATACTGCTGGCGCGTGGGGACCCATTCCCAGGCGGAGCCGCCAAAGAGCGAGACCCAGTTGTTGGGCGGAACGACCTTGCCGGTAGGGCCGTCATGCACGTACTTGAGCTGGTAGGGCGTGACGCCGGGAGAGGTGGCGGGGATGCCGTCATTCCAGACGTACCAGTCGGCTTTGGGGTTGTTGCGGGAGGCCGCGGACTGGGTGAACCACTGGTGCTTGTCGGAGGTATGGTTCATGACCATGTCCAGAATCAAGCGGATGTGGTGCTTGTTGGCCTCGGTTTGCAGGCGATCGAAATCCGCGAGGGTGCCGTATTGGGGGTCGACGCTCTCGTAGTCGGAGATGTCATAGCCGAAATCGACCTGCGGCGAAGGGTACATGGGCGCGATCCAGATGGCGTCGACGCCGAGCTTTTCGAGGTAGTCCAGGTGCGCGGTGATGCCGTTGAGGTCGCCGACGCCGTCGCCATTGGAGTCGCCGAAGCTGCGCGGGTAGATCTCGTAAACGACGGCGTGCTTCCACCAGGTTTGGTCGGTGCTGGGCTTGGCAGCGGCGGCGAGGTCGGCGCTTGTGTTGCCTGTTTGTGCCGGCAAAGTTGAGAAGGGCAATGCCAGCGCCGGTAAAAAACAGGCAAGACGAAGCGAGCGAAGCAAAGAGGACATGCGATCTCCGAAAGGTAAAACCCGAGGCCGACCGTAGCATTTTCTGCTAAGCACTGTCGATGGAAAATGTGACGACCGCTGTGGGAGGGGGTGTGTTTTAGGCTTGGTTTGCCCGGTTCAGGGCGTGGTGGGGTGCTTCCCTTCGGTGATCGTAGTGAGGGTGTCCATAGCGGGTGCGGGCAGGGTTTGGGTGGTGCCGTCGGGCCAGCGGATGGTGAGGTCGGCCAGCTTGGGTTGGGGCCCCAGGCCGAAGTGCAAGCGTAGGTCGGAAGAGCTGGAGTAGCTAGAGCCGGAGCGCACTTCGTCCACCCAGACGCGGGGTTTGCCGGCGGCGTCGCCGTGGAGAATAACGCGTGCGCCGAGGGCGTCGCGGCCGTGGGTGTCGAGAAGGCGCAGACCGAGCCAATGGTTGGGGTCGACTGCTTGATTGACTAGCAGCATGGGGCGGTCGGAGAGGTTGTTGACCACGGCTTCTAGGCGACCGTCGTTGAAGAGATCGGCGACGGCGAGGCCGCGGCTGGAGCGCGGGTCGAGCAGGCCGGGGCCGGAGGTCTTGGAGATGTCCTGGAAGCGGCCGTTGCCCAGGTTGCGATAGAGCAGGCGGGGCTGCTTGAATGACGATCCCAAGTGCTCGGCGTCGACCTCCGGGTAGACATGGCCGTTGGCGACGAGCAGGTCTGGGTAGCCGTCGTTGTCGATGTCGGCGAACATCGCACCCCAGCCGAGGGCGTCGGTATTGATGGCGAGGCCGGCGGCGGAGGTGACGTCGGTGAAGGAGCCGTCGCCGTTGGCGTGGTAGAGGGTGGAGGTGTCGTCGGAGAAGTTGGTTTTGAAGAGGTCGAGGTGCCCGTCGCCGTCGAAGTCGGCGGCTGCGGAGCCCATGCCGGCCTGCTCGCGGCCGTCCTCGTTGAACGCGACCCCTTGGTCGCCGGCGACGTCGGTGAAGGTGCCGTCGTGGTTGTTGCGGTAAAGGATGGAGGGCGTGGAGTCGCAGGCGACGTAGAGATCGGGCCAACCGTCCTCGTTGAAGTCGAGAGTGGTGACGGAGAAGCAGTAGTGGCCGGGGGTTTGCTGGAAGCCGGCGGGCTTGGAGACGTCGGTGAAGTGCGTCTGGCCGTTGAGGAGGCCGTCGTTGTGGAAGAGGAGGTTCGTGCTGTAGGGCAGGCCGCGGGGGCCGCACATCACGGGCGCGCCCTTCCACATGCAGCCGGCCTCTGCCCCGGGTTTAGGGGTCTTGGCAAGGTCGAAGTGGACGTAGTTGGCAACGGCGATGTCGAGGCGGCCGTCGCGGTCGTAGTCGAGAAAGGCGCAACCGGTGCCCCATTCCTTGCCGGTGCCGGCGACACCGGCGGCCTCGGCGACCTCGCGAAAATGGCCGTGGCCTTCGTTGCGGTACAGGCGGTTGTGGCCGTAGCCGGTGACGAAGAGGTCGGGGAGGCCGTCGTTGTCGAAGTCGCCCACGCAGGCACCCTGGCCCCAGCCGGTATCGGTGAGGCCGGAGTTGCGGGTAACGTCGGTGAAGGTGCCGTCGTGGTTGTTGTGGAAGAGATGGCTGGTGGGCGGGTCGGCTTTGGTGGTTGCGTCAGTTTGGGATGTTGGGAGGGTGTTGCCGTTGACGAGGAAGATGTCCGGCCACCCGTCGTTGTCGTAGTCGAGGATGGCAACGCCCGAGCCCGTGGACTCGACGATGTATTGCTTGTGGGTGGCGGAGCCGTTGGTGTTGGGGGTGGTGAGGCCGGCTTGCGCAGCGACGTCAACGAACCAGGCTGGGGCAGCATGGGCGGGGGTGGCGGGATACGGGTGTGGCGGCGCAGTCTGGGCGCGGCCCGCTAGCGTGAGCAG
>CAXTLD010000027.1:0-41521 GCA_964245045.1 uncultured Acidobacteriaceae bacterium
CCCTTCGCCGTCCCCCTGCCGCCCCCAAACCCCAACCACGTCGTCTGGGACGCCGACACCCAATCCGAGCACGGCGACGTGTATCTGCTGGCCGGCGCGGTGGACCTTCGCCTGGGCAGCCGGCGTTTGCAGGCCGACTCGATCCAGTACAACCGCGACACCGGCGCGGTGGAAGCCCTCGGCCACCTTCGGCTTACCGACACCGACAAGGACGAGTCAATCGAAGCCGCACGCGCCACTTACAACCTCCGGGAGGGCACCGGGAGGTTCTACGACGCCGCCGGCTCCGTGGGTCTGCACAAACTCTCCGGAGCGGCGTCCGCCACCGCTTCCAGCCGGATCGCCCTTCAGAACGATAACCCGTTTCTCTTCTCCGGCCGGATCGTCGAGAAAACAGGCCCGGGCGCCTACACCATCTACGACGGCACGGTCACCTCTTGCCTGCTACCCAAGCCGGACTGGCTGTTCTCGGCGCGGCAGTTCGCCGTGCGCGACGGCACGGTCCGCGGCAAGGGCGCCGTCTTCCGCCTCGTCGGCGTCCCGCTCGTGTTCTTTCCCTACCTGAGCGCGCCGGCTACGGGCCAGCAACGGTCGTCGGGGCTCCTGATCCCGGAGCTGCCCAGCCAATCCACCACCAAGGGCATCATGACCGGCGAGCAGGTGTACTTCACCCTGGGCCGCTCGGCCGACCTCACCGCCGGCGTCCAGTACTTCTCGCAACGCGGCTTTGCGGAGTCGGGCACGGTGCGCTACCGGGGTAACGGCCTCGATTTCGCGGCCGTCCACGGCAGCGCGCTCCAGGACCGCGGCTACTACAGCAATCCCTCCACCTACGTTCAGCAGGGCGGCGAAGACGTGACCGCCGCCTTCCGCAAGCAGCTTTCCCCCAACGTGCGCGTGCAAGGCGACGCCGAGTACCTTAGCTCCTATATCTACCGCGAGGCCTTCACCAGCAACTTCAACCAGGCAGTCTCGTCCGACATCAAATCGATTGCTTTCATCACCCGGCAAACGGACGGCTGGTCGGTGGACGCGCGCGCGGATCGTTACCAGGGGCTGAAACAGGTGCCTCTAAACGGCTCGCTCGGCGAGCAGGTTCACATCCTCCATGTGCCCGCGTTCGATCTGGACGGCGTGGATCGCCCGATCGCCGCTACACCGCTGCGCTGGACCCTCAACAGCTCCGTGACTGGCCTCAAGCGCGCGCAGCCCAACTTCACCTCTTCCGGGATCGTGGAGCGCGTGGACCTGCGCCCGGAGCTCAGTCTGCCGCTGCACTTCGACGGCTGGAACGTGCGCGCGAGCGTGGCCACCCACGAAACGCTCTACTCGCGCTCGCGCCAGGCGCCCTACCCGGCGGGCGTGCCGCCTATCGAGCTCACCAACGCCGTCAACCGCGCGGACCTGGAGCTGGAGCTCGCCGTGCGCCCGCCCGCCATCGAGCGCGACTTCGCGCTCCCCAAACAGCTGCACGCCCTCTTCGGCACGGAGGTGCGGCACACCGTGGAACCGGAGCTGACCTACCGCAACGTGCGCGGCGTCAACAACTTCTTTAATGTCCTGCGCTTCGACGACACCGACCTGGTGAGCGACACCGACTACCTGGAGTACGGCGCCACGCAACACCTCTACTTCCGCCCCCAGGCGAAACAGCAGCCCGACCTGCCCGCAGGCTGCTCCGCTGTCACCCTGGCCCCAACCTCCGCTCCTAGCTCGGCCCCAAGCTCCGCTCCCGACCAGACCAACGAAGGCCAACCCTCGCCGCCCGACGACGAGCAGGTACCTGACGTCCTGCAACCCACACCCGGGGACTCCACGGACGCCAACGGCATCGCCAGCCCCGCCGCCGCGGCCCCGGACGCACCCACACGGACGCACCTCCGGCGTGACGCGCGCTGCGTTCCCCCGCCGCCACCGCAACAGCCACTACTGAGCTGGCGACTGACCCAGCGCGTGTTCTTCGACGAGACCTTCGGTCACGCCGTGCTGCAGAACCGTCGCAACATCTTCGAGTCCACGCTGTCGCTGTCGGGGATCGCCTTTCTGACCGAGCCGCGCCGCATCTCGCCGCTGGTTTCCCGGCTGCGCGTGCGCACCTCCGGGCACACCGACCTCGAATGGGACTTCGATTACGACACTGGCGCCTCCAAGTTCACCAGCTCCAACGTCTTCGCCGACGCGCACGAGGGCAACTGGTTCGGCGGCATGAGCTACGCCCGGCTGAACGCGCCCGGCCGCTTCGCCACCGAGGTCATCGACACCAACCAGAACGCCTCGCTGGTCACCTCGCCGGTGTCCAACTTCTCGCAGCTGCGCGTGTTGCTGGGCTACGGCGTGCCCACCAAACCGGGCCTCAGCGTCGCCGCCAACTCGGGCCTGGACCTCATCGGGGGCGCGCTGCAGTACATGGCCGTGCAAACCAGCTACAACTGGAACTGCTGCGGCTTGGCCGTCGAGTACCGTCGCTACAACCTGGGCACCGTGCGCGACGAAAACGCCTACCGCTTCAACTTCACCCTCGCCAACATCGGCTCGGCCGGCAACATCAAGCGGGCGGAACGGCTGTTCTAAGCCTCACAAGCGGCAGGAACCTGCGCGGCTCACGTTTCGGGCCTGCGATAATCAAAGCATTGTGCTGTTTGCCCGTTTCGCCTCGCTTCCGTTATTTGCCGCCGCTCTGCTGACCCTGGGTTGCCATGCGCAGCAGCCCGCTGCTTCGTCCGGCGCTGCCCCAAATTCGACCGCCACCCCCACCGCCGCTGCGCCAACCGGCACGCCGCTCACGCCCGACATGCAACGCAAAGTCGAGGTCATGCTGCGGCAAAAGGCCAATCTCCCGCCGGAGACCACGGTCCACGTCGGCACGCTCACACCCTCCGAGTTTTCCGGCTACGACACCGTCACCGTCACCGTCGAGAACGAGGGCCGGCTCTCGAAGCCGATCACCTTTCTGCTCTCCAAAGACAACAAGACCCTCGCGCAAATCGCCAAGTTCGACATCTCCGCCGACCCCAAGGCGCTGGTGTCGGCAAACGGTCGTCCCTTCCGCGGCGGCCCGGCCACCGCGCCGGTGGTCATCGTCGCCTTCGACGATCTGGAGTGCCCCTTCTGCGCCCGGCTTCACACCGCCATCTTCCCCGCGCTCACCGAGCGCTACGGCGACCAGGTGCGGATCGTCTATAAGGACTTCCCGCTCAGCGAGATTCATCCGTGGGCCACGCACGCCGCCATCGACACCAACTGCCTGGCCACGCAGTCCAATGACGCTTACTGGTCCGCGGTGGACTACATCCACGCGCACGCCGGCGAAATCGGCACCGACCCCAAGGACGCCAAAGCCGAGAAGACGCTCGCGCGCGCCACCGATCAACTCGACGCCGCCACCCGCGCGCAGGGGCAAGCCCGCAAGCTTGACATGACGCAGTTGAACGCCTGCCTTGCCAAGCAGGACGAGACCTCCGTCAAGGCCTCGCGCGACCTCGGCGTAAAGCTCGGCGTGGACTCCACGCCCTCGCTCTACATCAACGGCGACAAAATCGACGGCGCCGTGTCGCTCGGCTTCCTGTACGGCATCATCGACCAGGCGCTGCGCGTCGCCGGGGTGCAACCGCCACCGCCGTACATCAGCCCCAAGCCAAACGCGCCGGCCGCTCCCGTTGTGGGCGCAAGCTCAACGCCCGCGCCCGCGGGCAAGTAGCCGCGGCCTGCATTGACAGGCCGGGCATCCCTTCCTACGATCAACCTCATGGAAGTGCGTTTTTCCCCGGAACAGGAAGTCCAGCTCGCGCAACTTGCGGCCCATGCCGGAACGGACACGGAACATTTAGTAAAGGATGCGGCGCTGCACTTGATCGATGAAACAGCCCGCTTCCGTGCCGCTGTCCGTGAAGGCATCGCGCAAGCAGACCAGGGCGAGCTGCTGGAAGACCTCGACGTGCTCCATTGGCTTCGGCAGCAAGAGCGCGCTTGAGCCGTATCCTCTGGACACCGCTGGCGCTTGAAGATCTTCAAGGGATCTCGATCTACCTTGAGGGCCAGCGAAGCCTTGCGACCGCGAATCGCGTTTGCCGGGCGATCTACGATGCCGTGCAGATTCTTCGGCGCTTTCCTGAGAGCGGCAAAGCTGGGCTGGAAGAGGGCACCGCGAGCTGGTCGTGCCTGCGTTCCCCGCCTACATCGTGGTGTATCGCACCACTACCTCGCCTGAAGCCGTCCAGGTTCTTCGCATTTGGCATGGTGCGCAACAACGGCGAAGTCGCTAAACTGCGGCTATGGAAGTGCATCCTCCGCATGAACCAGTGCACAGCTGGCGCGACGCGCTGATCCACATCGGCCTTATGACCGTTGGGCTGTTTATCGCGCTCATGCTGGAAGGTGGCGTCGAGTACCTGCACCACAAAGAGCTGGTTCACCAGGCACGGGAGAACATCCACACAGAGCTCGAACATAACCACGAGAACGCGCAAAAGAACATCGCCGACTTAAAGACCGAAGCTGAACACATGAAGGCCGGCATCGACACGATTCATCGATTTCAGCACGATCCAAACGGCCACGGCTCCATCGAGTTCCACTGGAACTTCAACAATCTCAGCAACGCAGCTTGGCAAAGCGCGCGGGATACCGGAGCCCTGGGCTATATGCCCTACAACGAGGTGCAGGAGTACGCCGAACTCTATGCCGTACAGGCGCTCACCACGGAACAGTTGCAACAGGTCCAGTTCCATGAAGCCGAACTCTTGGCGCCTTTAATGGCGCAGCACGAAGGCTTCACGGGCATGCCCGCGGATCAATTTCAGCTTATGCTGAACGACGCGGCCAGAGCCTATCTCGATCTAACCACCTTGTCGCAATACCTAAGCAGCCTCGACGAGGAATACAAGAACGAACTCAAGCGATCGCACTGAGCCTTGAGCTCTACCTTGGAATACCCGGCAACACGGCTACACTAGCTAGGTTGCGACGGAGTCGCTCTGGAGCCCGCACCTTGAAGATTGTGATTGCTGAAAAAGTCTCGCCCGCCACCCTCGCCATCCTGCGAGGGGAGCCCGGCTGGGACATCGTCACCGCGGACCAGATCCCCGCCGGTGGTCTTCCGGCGGCGCTGGCTGACGCCGAGGCGCTCATCGTGCGCTCCGCCGTGCAGGCCGATGCGGCTTTGCTCCAACACGCCCCCAAGCTGCGCCTCATTGGCCGCGCCGGTGTGGGCGTGGACAACATCGACACCGCCGAGGCCACACGCCGCGGCATCGTCGTCATGAACACCCCCGGCGCCAACGCCGTCGCCGTCGCCGAGCTCACGCTCGGCCTCATGATCGCGATGGCACGCTCCATCCCGCGCGCTGACGCCGGCATGCACGCGGGCAAGTGGGACAAGAAATCACTGCAGGGCACGGAGCTTCGCGGGAAAACGCTGGGCATCGTGGGCCTGGGGCGCATCGGGCTTGAAGTCGCGCGACGCGCCGGGATCTTCGGCATGAAGCTGCTCGGCTACGACCCCTTCGTCGCCCCGGTCATCGCGCGCGAAAACAACGTTACCTTGGTCGGCATCGATGAGATCTTCGAGGAAAGTGATTACCTCTCGCTGCACGTGGGGCTCACGCCGCAAACCGAGGGCCTGATCAACGCGCACTCGCTCGCCATCATGAAGCCCGGCGTTCGACTGGTAAACTGCGCACGCGGCGAACTGATCGTGGATGAGGCCCTGGTGGACGCGCTGAAATCCGGCCACGTCGCCGGCGCGGCGCTCGATGTGTTCCGCTCGGAGCCGCTCAAAAACTCACCCTACTTCGACCTCCCCTCTGTTCTGCTCAGCCCGCACATCGCTGGCTCCACCGACGAGGCCCAGGAGGCCATTGGCATTCAGCTGGCCAACCAGGTTCGCGACTTCCTCAAGCTCGGCGTCGTGCAAAACGCGGTCAACGTCCCGTCGCTGAGCGAGGAAGAGTACACCGAGGTTTCGCCGTACATCGAGATGGCCGCGCGGCTGGGCCAGTTCCTCGCGCATGCCATCGGCGCGGACCGCGACGGCAACATCGAAACGCTGACCCTGAACTTCAGCGGGCGCGTGGCCCAGCTCAAAACCGACCTCATCCGCAACGCCGCAGTTGCCGGGCTGTTGAGCGGCACAGAGGGCGGGCTAGGGGGCGTGAACCGCATCAACGCGGCCAGCGCGGCCAGCGACCGCGGCATCCGGCTGCAGGAAAACAAGCGCGAACACGCGCCTGGCGGCACGGGCAGCACGCTGCGGCTGATCGCGCACACCGCCGCCGGCGACTTCGCCGTCACCGGCACCGTGTTGCACGGCACCTCCCCACGGCTCATGCGCTACAACGGCATCGATGTGGAGGCCGAGCTGGCCGGCACGCTTGTGGTCATCCGCAACAACGACGTCCCCGGCGTCATCGGCCGCATCGGCACCCTCCTGGGCGAGGCCGGGTTGAACATCGCCAACTTCGCCCTGGGCCGCACGCTCGCCACCGGCGGCCAGGCCATGCGCGCCGTCGCCGTGGTGCAGCTGGACCAGCCGGAGCCGGGCGCGCTTGCTCAGGCCGTCCAAGCATTGCGCGAAGTGGAAGCGATCTCCAGCGTCCGGCTGATTGATCTGGGCGCGCTCTAGCTTTCCGCCTCGCGGCTGCCCAAGCGATCTCGGGTAAACTGGACCGTGGATGCGTTGCGCCCACGTCGGCGTCGCCTGAGGATCCCACCCTGATGCACTTTGCGCACGGCACGTCTCGCTCTTGGCTGTGTGCTCTGCTGGGCACCGCGCTGCTCGCCGTCATCGGCTGCCACAAGGCGGCCGGTCCGGGCGACGTGGCCACGGTAAACGGCAAAGCCATCACCCAGACCGATGTGGACAATATCTACAAGGCGCAACTGGAGAACAATCCACAGCAGCAGCCCTCGGTCGAGCAAACAGACTCGTTGAAGTTGAACATCCTTCACGAGCTCATCGTCGAAGAGATTGTGGAACAGCGCGCGGCCAAGCTCGGCCTCACGGCAACCGACGCCGAAGTCGATGCCAAGCTGCAGGAAATGAAGGCGCCCTACACCGAAGAGCAGTTCGCGGCGCGGCTCAAGGCCTCTAACCACACGCTGGACGATGTGCGGCACGACCTCCGGCGCTCGCTCACCATCGACAAGCTGCTAAACAAAGAAATCAACTCCAAAATCACGGTCACGGACGCCGATGTGAGCGCGTATTACAACGCGCATAAGGCCGAGTTCAACCTGATCGAAAATCAGTACCACCTGGGCCAGATCATCGTGACCGGAGCGCCCGGAGGAAACGCGGGCAACCTGCAAAACTCCAAAGCGGTGTCGGACGCGGACGCGCGCAAAAAGATTCAGACCATCAAGAACAGGCTGGACGCGGGCGAGGACTTCGGCACCCTGGCCATGAACTTCTCCGAGAACCCGCAGACGCAAAGCAACGGCGGCGACATGGGCACGGTGCCCGAGTCACAACTAAAAGCCAACCCGGCCCTGTTTGCCGCCGTCGCAAAGTTGCGCGCCGGGCAAGACACCGACATCATTCCCTTCCCCGACCCGAGCGACCCCCGAAAGATCGGGGGCTATGCGATCTTTCGGCTGCTCGAACGAGCGCAGGCCGGCCAGCGCGACCTGAACGACCCACGCGTGCAACAAGCCATCCGTCAGCAGATTCACGACAGTCGCTCGCAGCTGCTCAAGAGCTCCTACTTTGAAATGCTGCGCGATCAGGCCAAGGTAGAAAATCTCCTCGCCGAACGCATCTTCAAGGAAGCCGCCAAGTGAGAACTCGCGTTCCATCTGCGCTGGCGTGCGTGACGGCTCTGCTCGCGGGCTGCCATAGCATCGCTCCGCCCACGCCGCTCAATCAGCTCAGCGCGGAGCAGGCGGCCGGATACAACGTCTTCCAAACCCACTGCGCCGTCTGCCACTATGAGCGGGTCGACCAGGCCAAGAACGGGCCGGCCTTGGTGGGTGTGTACAAGAAGCCCTATCTGCACTCCGGCGCACCCGCCAACGACGAGCGCATCGCCGCCACCATCCTGCACGGCCATGGCCTGATGCCCGCGCAACCCAACATCGACCCGGACGACCTCGCGGCGCTGCTCGCCTATCTGCACACTGTCTAGACCACCGGAAAGGGGTGGCCCAGTTTGAATCAACAACCAGCGACGCGCAACAAGACGCACAACGAGCAACCGGCCTCCGCGCCGGAAAGCCGCTTCATCGACCCACACGCCCCACCGGCCGCGGACCCGGGCTTTCAAACCCGCCGCCTGCCCGGCACGCCGGCCGGCGAGGCGCAAGGCATGTTGCCCGGCATGGCCGTCATTGGGATGTACCTCCTCGTCTTCTCCATGCTGAACGCGTTTGCGGCCATGCGCGGCGTCTTCGGCATGGGCACGGCCAAATATTCGCTTCTCGGCGTATGCACCCTCATGGTGCTGGGGCTGTTCGGCATGCTGCGCCTGCGACGCTGGGGATGGGCCATCGTCACAGCCGGCTGCGTGTTAATGGCCGCGGGCTACTTCTACGGCTTCCACGCGGCACACCGTCCGCCCTACATCATTCAGGGGCTGTTTGCGCTGGTGTTCTTTCTCTATCTCAGCCGCACCGAGGTTCGCGAGCGCCTGCGCTAAGTTGCGTGGCGCGAAAGCGCCCCAGCTACAATAGACTCCAGCCTATGGCGCCGCTGCTCGCTACCGAAACCCTTGTGCAGATCGACCTGAGCCCGCGCTGCCCGGCGCGCAAGCCGGAGTGGCTCAAGGCGCGCGCGCCCGTCGGCGACACCTTCCACGCGCTCAAAAAGCTCGCCCGCGACCTGAATTTACACACCGTCTGCGAAAGCGCGCACTGCCCCAACATCGGCGAGTGCTGGAACCACAAAACCGCGACCTTCATGATGCTCGGCAACCTGTGCACGCGGCGATGTGGGTTTTGTGCGGTGCCCAAAGGCAAACCGCAGCCCATCGACCACACCGAGCCCGCGCGTGTGGCCTACGCCGTCGCGTCGCTCGGGCTGCGGCATGCGGTCATCACCAGCGTCAACCGCGACGACGACAACCTCGGCGCGGCCACGGCGTTCGTCAACGTCATCGCAGAGATCCGACGTCAGGCTCCCGGCTGCCAGGTCGAGGTGCTCACCCCAGACTTCCAGGGTGTCGACGAGGCGCGGCGCATGGTCGTGGCAGCCCGCCCGGAAATCCTGAACCACAACATCGAGACGGTACCGCGCCTGTATCGCGTCGCCAAGTCCGGTGGACGGTACGAGCGCTCGCTCGGCTTCCTGGAAGCCGCCAAGCGCGAGTCGGCAACCCACCCCGCCGGGCCCATCGTCACCAAAACAGGCATCATCGTCGGCATGGGCGAAGAGATCCACGAGTTGCTCGGCGTCTTCCGCGACCTCGCCGCGCGCAACGTGGACATCCTCACCATCGGCCAATACCTCCGGCCGTCGCGCGATCACCTGCCGATGGCGCGCTTTTACACCCCGGACGAGTTCGCCTTTCTCAAGCACGAAGCGATGGTCATGGGCTTTCGTCACGTGGAGTCCGGCCCCCTGGTGCGCTCCAGCTACCATGCGCATGAGCAGGCGCAGTCGACCGGTCTCGCGTAGTCCCTATCACGTGGTCGTTATACACCTTCGTACCCTTGACACGCCGCCCCGGATGGCCGACCCTAGCTGCTAGACGCAGCTTCGGGGTAGCCACCCGGGCAAACGTGTCGAAAGAACCCTGAACGGATGGCACCGCTCAGGGCTCCGTGGTTAGAAGTGCAGCAAGTGTCGCAGCACCTCGTAAGTCTTCATCACTAGGTACAGGAGGACCTCACCTGGTACCTGCAACGAAAACCGCCGGTAGCGGACCCACAAGGGTCGTAACAACGGCATTCCACCTCCTTTACATCGAGATCACCTCGGGGCTCCTACCCCGAGGTGTTTCGCTTTTGGGCGAAACTTGGTCCCATCGGTGCAGCCCATGTCGGCGTGCCGCTCGCATGTAAAGGCATCCCCAGTGTTTCGTGCGAAGCTTGGGTATGACGATGCCTCGAAAGTCGCAGACCGCATCCCACAGCCCCGATCGGGCGCCGGAGCCTGTCCCGGCACCCGACGCGCCCTGCGGCGACCGTCTGCAGAAGATTCTCGCGCAGGCCGGGATCGCCAGCCGGCGCGCCGCCGAGCAGATCATCCTGGAAGGCCGCGTGCAAGTGAACGGCGAGGTCGTGACCGAACTGGGAACGCGCGCCGACCCGCACCGCGACCACGTGCGCGTAGACGGCAAACTGCTGCACGGGCCGGAGCCGCAGCGGTACTACATGCTCAACAAGCCGCGCGGCTACGTCACCACGCTGGAGGACCCTGAGGGCCGGCCCACGGTGGCACAGCTGCTGGGCCAGGAATCGCAGAAGAAGGTCACGGGCGAACACTCGCGTCTTCCCCGGCTTTACCCGGTAGGACGGCTCGACTACCTGAGCGAGGGTCTGCTGCTGATGACCAACGACGGCGAGCTGGCTAACCGGCTCTCCAAAGCCTCGGCCGGCGTGGAAAAGACCTACCTGGTCAAGGTCGCCGGCAAGCCCACCGACGAGGTGCTCGCGCAGCTACGCCGCGGCGTCATGATCGATCGCGGGCGGCTCGACGAGGTCAGGTCCGGCCGGCGCGACCGTGTGCTGACGCAGCCGGCCAAGATCGAGCAGGTGCGCGGCGGCGACAACCCATGGTTCGAGGTCACCTTGACCGAAGGCCGCAACCGGCAGCTGCGCAAGATGTTCGAAGAGGTGGGCCACCACGTCGAGAAGATTCGTCGCATCGCCTACGGCGCCCTCACACTGGATGTGCCGCCCGGCGCCTTCCGCGAACTCACCTCAGGCGAGGTACAAGCACTGGGCCGAGCAGCGGCGGGCAAGAAGGTGGAGCGCAAACGTGAGCGCCCCGAAGCCGCACAGTTGAAGAAGCCCGTGCCGCCCAGAAAACGCACACCGAGCAGTGCGGCCTCGCGACCACGTCCTTAACTGTTCCCTTTCAGGCAGCGATGGGCGCGCAACCTCGTCCGCAGAATCGCGTTCCTAGCTAGTGAGGTATCTGCTATGCACGTTCGTTCGCTTCGGAATGCTCTCTTGACCACAGCCGCCGTTGTGGGTCTGGCGCTTGCCGCCCCCGCACCTGCGCCGGCTCAGGTTTCCTTTGGCGTCAACATCGGTGCCGCTCCCGCGTGCCCGTACGGGTACTACGGCTTTGCCCCGTACAACTGCGCACCCTACGGCTACTACGGCGGTGAGTGGTTCACCAACGGCGCCTTCATTGGCGCGGGTCCCTGGTTCCACGGACAGCGCGGTTTCTACGGCCATGTGAACCACGACTTCGACCCGCGCTACGGCTATGGTGGACCGTACCCCGGGCACGGCGAACGCTTCGATCGTGGCCGTGACTTCCACGACTTCCACGGCAACGATTTTCATGGCCCGTACGGCGAGGGTCACCACGAAGGCTTCCACGACGAGCATCGGCGTTAAGCGGGCCATCCCTGTGCCGTGTCGCCCTACCGCGGCACAGCACAGGGTTCGGCGGCCTCTGTCGAGCCGTGCGTAACAGTCACGCTCGCGTACTCGCTCCCCCCAACCTCTTTGCGTAGGAATCCAGATGTGTTCTCCGGGCACAGCACAAGGCCGTTGATGTCGAGCAGGTAGCCAATCTTTTGTTGCTCCCCGATGCTGTCCAGCAGCACACGGAGTGCGCTCGCCACGCGGTTCCCTCGGCCCAACACGTCCTGCAGATCCGATCTTGTCACCCTCACCACGATCACAGGGTGACCTCCACTGGTTGATCCTGGATACACGTTCACTGCCTCGCTGTCAGCGACCAGCGAGCGAATCAAGATGGAAAACCGCGTACAAATGCTCAAGTTTCGGGCGTCTTGCGTCATCGTGCCTTACCTCACGTTCTGCGTTCCTTGCGAACCCCGACGTGCGAGAGCTTGGCACAACGCCGCACTCTCCCGGACAATGACTTCCACCATACCGAGACCCATACACCGTTACCACTGTGAATGTTCACGTTGTGTTGAGGGCGTAGTCGTGCCGCAGCAGCGCCGCAATCCGTTCAGCGCATGAAATATCTCCCTCCGATGAACGCACGGGCGACAAGCGCTTGTCTATCGCGAGCGAAAACGATTCGCCTCCGCGAACTCATCGCGCAGCGCCGGTGCGCGCAGACTCTCTCGCATATGCGCCAGCTTCTGTTCCAGCGCAAACAATGTCGCGGCAATCGGCTCGGTGTTCGTCATCGCGATGTCGCGCCACATGCTGTAAGGGCTTGCCCCAAGGCGTGTGGTCTCGCGCAACGCACGACCGCCGATGGCCTCCACCAACGCGCGCCCGTGTGGGTCGCCGGCAAAGGTTTCTTCCAGCAACGATGCCAGCGCCGTGGACAGCATCTGCGGCAAGTGGCTCACCCAGGCGCACAGCCGATCGTGCGCCTCCGCTTCCAGTTCATGCGTATGCCCGGCCATGGCTTCGATCCACGAACGCCACTGCCGCGCCATGGCAGCGTCGCTGCCCACAAGCGGCGTAAACAACCAGGCCGCCTGCCGAAACAGGCCCGCCTCGGCCAGCGCGGCACCTCCGGCCTCTTTGCCGGCCATGGGATGGCTGGGCAGAAACGTCGGCTGGCCTGGACCGTTGTACAGCGTTGCCGCCAGACGCACAATCTCACGCTTCGTGCTGCCCACATCCGTCACCAGTGCCGTGCACGAGATCGCCGACGCCAGCTGCCGCATCCAGTCCAGAATCGGCAACACCGGCACCGCGAGCACGTACACGTCCGCCGCATTTTCCGGGGCGAACACCGCCTCGCGACTCGGCAAGGCCTGGTCAATGGCGCCTATCGCAAGCGCCTCGGCCAGCTCCGCCGGGTTCACGTCCCAGCCGAGCACCGTGCCGGCGAACGCATCGCCCATCGCCTTCAATGCGAGGCCGAGCGAGGCTCCGATCAGTCCTGTGCCGATGATCAACACGCGTGTGGACATGCTCGCTTGAGCTTACGCGATCCCCGCTATTGACCGCCCTCGCGACGATGCGTGAACGCCCGTGCCCCCGCCCCGCGGTACGCACCCGCGACATGGCCGTGCCCGCGCAGAACATACTTCGAGGTCGTCAGCCCCTCAAGCCCGACCGGCCCGCGCGCGTGCAGCTTGCTCGTGGAAATGCCTACCTCCGCACCCAGACCGTAGCGAAAGCCGTCCGCAAACCGCGTGGACGCATTATGCACCACGCTTGCTGAATCCACCTCACGCAAAAACTGTTCCGCAGCCTCCGCGTCCTCGGTCAAAATGGCTTCAGTGTGCGCGGAACCGTGCGTGTGGATGTGTTCGATGGCGGCCTCCATGGAAGCCACCACGCTGATCGCAAGCTCCGCGTCGCCGAACTCGGTGTGCCAATCCTCCACGGGCATCACCTCCGCCGACGACGTAGACGCACGCACCGCCGCATCGCCGCGCAGCCGAACACCGCCGGCCCTGAGCGCGTCCGCAAGCCGCGGCAGAAAGCTCGCGGCAATCTGTTCGTGCACCAGCACCGTTTCCACGGCGTTGCAGGCCGCAGGGTAATCCAGCTTCGCGTCCGCGATCACGCGCATGGCGAGCTCCGGATTCGCGGCGCGATCCACATAGATGTGACACACGCCCTCCGCGTGCCCCAACACCGGAATACGTGTGTTGGCCTGCACATACTCCACAAGCTGCTTGGAGCCGCGCGGAATCACCATGTCAATGAGGCCGTGTGCCGCGAGCAGCTCGGCCACCTGCTCGCGGCCGAACACCATGCTCACAGCATCTTCGGGCAACTGCAGCGCATGGAGACTCTCGCGCAAAACCTGCACAAGCGCCCGCGCCGTGTGTTCCACCTCGCGCCCCGCCTTCAGGATCACCGCATTGCCGCTCTTCAGCGCCAACGCGGCAATCTGCGTCACCGCATCGGGCCGCGCTTCAAAGATCACCGCCAGCACGCCAAGCGGAACGCTGATTTTATGCAGGTGCAAACCTTGCTGCATATCCGCCGTAGGCCCCTGGTCGTCCAACTCCACGGCATCCAGCACTCGCCCGAGCGGATCCTGCAGCGCGGCCACCGAGCGCACTTGCTCCACCATCTCGCGGAGCTTGGCCGTGTCCAGGCGCAGACGCGCGAGCGTTGCGGGCGAAAGTGCCTCCGCCTCACGCAAATCCTCGGCAGCGCGCAGGTCCTCCGCATTGGCCGCCAGCAGCGCCGCACTCGCCTGCTCCAGCGCAACGGCCATGCGCTCCAACACCGCATTGCGCTCCGCCCCACTCAAGGTGGCGAGTTTGCGCGACGCCGCCCGCGCGCGCTGCGCAAACTGACGCACGTTGGCTAGCGCCGCTAGCTGAAGGTCTTCCGACGCGCTCACGTTGGCTCTCCGAACCGCGTTCCCACGGCCTCTCCTGCAGCAATGCGTTCCAGCACGCGCGACGTGCGGCCGTTGGCGATCACGGCACACTTGCCCGCGGCCAGCGCAATGCGCACGCTTTCCAACTTCGACAGCATCCCCCCGCGCCCGCGGCCATTGCCGCCGTACGCCAGCGCCAACACCTCCGCGTTCACCTTCGGCACCCACGCCAGCACCGCCGCGTCCGGTAATTGCGGATCGCGGTCGTACAGACCATCCACATCCGACAACAACACCAGCAGATCCGCGCCGATATGCTCCAGCAGCAACGCGGAAAGCTTGTCATTATCGCCAAAGACACGTTCGCGCTGTGCACCGCTTGCAGGCCGCTCCAGCTCCATCGTGGACACGGTATCGTTCTCGTTCACAATCGGGATCACGCCAAGCCGCAGCAGCGAATCGAGCGTGGAGCGCAGGTTCCGATGCCGCACGGGATCGCGAAAATCGTCCTCGGTCAGCAGCACCTGCGCGATCCGACAGCCCAGGCGATCAAAGGCATCGTCATACAACGCCATCAGCCGCGACTGCCCCACGGCCGCACACGCCTGCACCTCCGCCAGCGCCGTTGGGCGCGACGGCAAACCGAGTCGCTCCGCCCCCAGGCCCACCGCACCGGAACTCACCACCAGCACCTCTAGACCCTGTTCGCGCAACACTGCGAGGCCTTCCACCAACCCGCACAAAAGCCCAAGCGCCACCTTGCCATCGGCCCGCATGATGACGTTGGTACCCAGCTTCACGACGATGCGTTTCACGGGCAGCGGCGTGCGCGAGGGTGCAACGTGGGCGCGTTCGGAGACGGCAGTCATAGGCTGGCAGGCGGCTCGTCGTTGGTAGGCACGATCGCCGCTCTGATGATGCTACCAAGCTCCCCATGATCGCCGCGCGTGTGCGACAGAATAGAGGCCACTGTCATCTGCTCCTGCGTAAACCCCGCCCATGAAACCGTGTGCCCAGCCTGCGCCGCGAGCTGCCTGATGAACTCGCGTTGCGTGCGTCCATTGCCCTCGCGGAACGGGTGTATGGCGTTGATTCTCGCCGAGGTAGAAGGCAGCGCATGCGGCGAAGGCGTCTTTACCTATCCCATGAAGCAGGTTTTCGCCTGAAATCTTGCTTGTAAGCTCTTTCAGAGCGGAGGAAATGAACTGCGGCGCAGCAAACGCAGCACCACCCGGCTTGGCAAGGCCCACAACGCGAAACTCGCCGGCCCAGGGAAACACATCCCGGAATAGGAACCAATGAATTTTTCTCAGGTGTCCGGAACCGAAATTCCCGGGCATCTCGGCATCTTCGATCTGGACCTGCCGACGGTGGACGAGAGAGGCCTCTACCTGCTGTAAGGTCGCGTAGTCAGTTATGCCAAAACGGTTCAGCGGGCAAAACGTGCCCGGCATAGATTGGGGATCTTAATTCAGGGCATCTCCGTCTTAGGCTGCACGGACGACAGCGAGCTGTTTCGCGCGAGCGACAAGTGATGCCGCGTGCTGCTCGATCAGTTCACCGAACTGCTCCAAGGTTAAGTTCCCATCGGCGTACTGCCTGCTCAACTCGGCAGTTACGGAATCGAGTATTTGCCCCTCCATCGCAAGCGAGCCCTCGCTGCTTGCGACGATACAGCGACGACGTTGTTTTTCAGCTTCAGGGACCGTAGACATATTGATAATCCATCTCTATTTTACCTATGAGCTCCCTTTCCGACTACCTATATTTACGCGTGCACAGCTACCCGCGCCGGTGCGGCCACATGCCGATCCACCACGGGCGCGAGCTGCCGCAGCTTTTCTACCAACTCCGTCAACTGTTTCGGAAACAAGCTCTGCGCGCCGTCGCTCATGGCCTTGTCCGGGTTAGGGTGCATCTCCATCAGCAACCCGTCGCCGCCCGCGGCCACCGTCGCCAACGCCAACGGCGCCACAAACTCCCGCTTGCCCACGCCGTGCGACGGATCGCCCAGCACCGGCAAATGCGTCAGCGACTTCAACACCGGGATCGCGGAAATGTCCATAGTGTTGCGCGTGTAGGTCTCAAACGTGCGGATGCCGCGCTCGCACAACATCAGGTCGTAGTTGCCGCCGGCCAAGATATACTCGGCCGAAAGCAGCAGCTCTTCGAGCGTCGCCGCGATGCCGCGCTTCAGCAGCACCGGCTTGCGCACGCGCCCCAGCTCACGCAGCAGATTGAAGTTCTGCATGTTGCGCGCGCCCACCTGGAAGCAATCGACATACGGCAACATGGGCTCAATCTGTGAGATCTCCATCACCTCGGAGATCACCAGCAGGCCAAACTCATCGGCGGCGTCCCGCATCATCGTCAGCCCCGGTATGCCCATGCCCTGAAACGAATATGGCGAGCTCCGCGGCTTGTACGCGCCGCCACGCAAAAACTGCGCGCCCGCCGCCGCACACTGCTCGGCGCTCAAGCGTATCTGCTCACGGCTTTCAATCGAGCACGGACCGCTCATGATCACGACCTCATCGCCGCCGATCACCACGCCATTGGGAAAGTGCACGCGCGTACCCTCGGGTCGAAACCCGCGCCCCGCCAGCTTGTACGGCGACGAGATGCGGTACGCCTGCTGCACGCCCTTGAGCACCTGAAACTCGGTCACCTCAAAGTGCGCGGGCGTGCCCACGCCCGCCAGGATGGTCTGCGTTTCGCCGGTGGTGCGATGGACGTTGAAGCCCAGCTCCACCATGCGTTCAATCACCAGTTGAATCTGCTCGCTTGTAGCGCGATCCTGCATTGCAACGATCATCACGGGAGTTCCCTCCTCGCGGGCTGCAACGGGCGCAGCACGCGAAAACACATCAAGGCGACTCAACCTCTGAGCCGCACTGCCAAACTCACTTCAACGAAGCCGCTGCCGGCTGCGCTCCGAATCCTGCAGTGGCCTGCGCACTCTGCCCGGCGACTCCGTCCACCCGCTGCAACGCGCGCATCACGTCCATCACGCGGTCGTAGATATCCTGCATCTGCGCGGCCGTCAGCGGGCCCGGGTTCACATTTCGAACGTGTTCAAAAACGGCCTGCTCGCGATTCGGTTCGTAGATCGGTGCGCCGCTGCTTTGCTTCAGCCTGCCGATCTCCACCGCCGCAGCCGCGCGCTCATTGAGCAAACGCACAATCTGCTCGTCCAAACCATCGATCCTGCTGCGCCAATCGGCAATCTCCATCGCTGTTCCTCGCACCCCGAACCGGCAATCTGCACGGCTCGCAAAATGTCTTCCCCGGCACCGGCTGCCCACGCCCCGCCGCGCACCGCGTTGTTCACGATCATACGAGCTGGTAACCACCATCATCACACCTGGGCTCCCGAGGGCACCTCGCCCGCCACGCTGCCCGCCTCTACCTCACCGCCAATGCCTGCCGCATCCGTAGTTTGCTTGTCATTCCCGAAGGGAATCTGCGTCTTGCTTGCATCAGCGACACTGCCAGTTTTCAAACGCCGCACAAACGCTCCCACCGCCTCCGCCGCGTCCGCTGCAGGCGTCTTCTCCACCAGGCCCACAATCGCCGACCCCACCACCGCCGCATCCGCAAACGCACTCACCGTTCGCACATGCTCCGGCGTCGACACGCCGAACCCCAACGCAATCGGCAACTTCGTAAACCGCCGCAACCGCGCCACCAACTCCGAAGCATCCGTCGCCAACTGCGTCTGCGTGCCCGTGGTTCCTACGCGCGAGATCGCATACACAAATCCGCGCGAGTGCTCGGCGATGGCTTCGAGCCGCGCATCCGGCGAGGTTGGCGCGGCCAGAAACACCGGCGCCAAGTCATTCTCGCGCATGCACGCGAGATACACCTCCGCCTCTTCCACGATCATGTCGGTCAGCAACACGCCATCGGCGCCACTGGCCTTCGCGGCCTTGGTGAACTCAGCCAAGCCCATGCGCACAACCGGGTTCAGATAACTGAACAGAATCAATCCCGCGTCAGGCCGCAACCTGCGAATGTCCAGGCAGCACTCCAGCACATCAGCAAGCCGCGTGCCTCGCGCCACCGCCCGCTCACTCGCGCGCTGAATCACCGGCCCATCCGCGAGCGGGTCGCTGAACGGCACACCCAACTCAATCACATCTGCGCCGTTGTCGATCGCGGCAACGGCCATCTCGCGCGTCGTCGCGAGGTCAGGGTCGCCTGCGGTGAGATAGATCACCAGCCCCGGCTTGTTGTTGAAGTGTATCGGCATGGCTAACTCTTTCCCTGCTCTCGACTTTCCAGCTCTCGCCGTTGGCGCGCCAAAAAATCGCTCCACACCTGCTGCCCGGCCGTCGCTATGCGCCCGTTGATATTCGCCGGCGTCAGCCCGTCGTAGATCAGCTTGCGCGTGTCCGGGAAGAAAAAGTACAGCACCGGCGGATCGATGCTGGTGTCTGTGAACGCGCTGCAGTTGCCATCCGCGTCATACGCGGTGCAGATATTGCGGCCGAACATCATGTGCACTTTCATCGACGCTTCGCCGATATGCGTGCGCGGGCCAAGATCCCCCACAATCGCAAAGTGCACCACGCCATCTTTCACCACCGCGGCCAGGTCGCCCAGACTCACTCCGCTTTCCCGCCGAAAGTCGCCCAGCGGCATCACCACATACGGCACGCGCTCGGCGTCTAAGCTCGGCCCCTCGCCGGTCCCGGTTGGATCGGGGTAGCGGAAGCTCGTCTCCGGCTGGTTCGGATGTTCCGCGCGCTTGGACAGCACAGACCCGTCCGCGTCGATAGCCATCTTGGCGTCGAAGAAGACGGTGCCATCCCCAAAGCGGAGGATAGCCGTGTTGCGCGCAGGGTCGTCGTAGCAACCGCCGTGCCCCGTATTTTGATCGCACGCTCCGTAGGTCGCCGTCAGCTGCGGATCCACCAACTGCGCCTTCGCAAAGTCCACCCCATGCAGCACCTTCGCATCCGTCGCCGGGGCCGTGTACGGCGTACCCGCCGTGTTTTGCGCGCCGCCCGCAACACTCACCAACACTGGCATCAACCACCCCCACTTCCGCATCACCGCGCGCCGCTCTCCGGCGTCGCGGCGCCGATACCGAGCCGTGCACTGATCTGCCGCATCAACACGCTGCCATCCTCTTGCTCGAGATCGAAACGGCCCCGAAACTCCGCCGGCGAGCACTCCAGCAACGCCATCCCCAGCGCCTGCCGCAGATACCCGGCCGTCTCCCGGCCCACCAGCCCCTGCGTGCGGCCGTCAGCGCCCAGCAGCGTCACGATCTCCTCAAAGCGCTCCCGCGTCGTCCCAATCGCCTCCGGAAACAGCGCCGGCGGCACCTGCTCCAACACCGCCGCCGGAATCTTGCGCACCAACAACTCGAACACCTCATCGCTTAGAAAGATCGGCTGCTCAGCCATCGAAATCGAACCGCTCATGCGCTCACCGCCGCACTGCCGCCGCCCATGGCATCCAGGCCCATCTCGCGCGTCAGGATTCCAATGTCCTTATCGCCACGCCCGCTCACGTTCACCATCAGGATCTGTTCCTTGCCCATGCGCGGTGCCAGCTTCATCGCCTCCGCCACGGCATGCGCACTTTCGAGCGCCGGAATAATGCCCTCCGTGCGGCTCAAAAACTTCGTTGCTTCCAATGCCTCATTGTCCGTCGCCGACGTGTACGTCGCACGCCCCGTGTCATGCAGCATCGCGTGCTCCGGCCCCACGCTCGGATAGTCGAGCCCCGCGCTTACACTGTGCGTCGTCGCCACCTGGCCATAGTCGTTCTGCAGCACGTAGCTGTACGTGCCCTGCAGCACGCCGGGCAACCCGCCCTGAAAGCGCGCCGCATGCTCGCCCAGCGCCGTGCCGCGCCCACCGGCCTCTACGCCGATCAGCTGCACGTTGGCCTCCGGGATGTACTCATAGAACGCTCCAATCGCATTCGACCCGCCGCCCACGCAGGCCACAATCGCATCCGGCAGCCGGCCCTCCGCTTCGAGGATTTGGCGCTTGGACTCGCGCGAGATTACGCGATGGAAGTCGCGCACCATCGTCGGGTACGGATGCGACCCCAGCGCCGAGCCGAGGATGTAAAACGTCGAGCGCACGTTGGTGACCCAGTCGCGCATGGCTTCGTTGATCGCGTCCTTCAACGTCGCAGAGCCGGAGTTCACGCCGCGCACCTCCGCCCCCAGCAACCGCATTCTGAACACGTTCAATTCTTGCCGCCGCATGTCCTCCTCGCCCATGTAGACCACGCACTCCAGGCCAAACAGCGCACATACCGTAGCCGTCGCCACGCCGTGCTGGCCTGCGCCGGTTTCTGCAATAATCCGCTGCTTGCCCATGCGCCGCGCGAGCAACGCCTGCCCCAGCGCGTTGTTAATCTTGTGCGCGCCGGTGTGCAGCAGGTCTTCGCGCTTCAGATACACCTTGGCCCCGCCGAGCGTTTCGGTCATCCGCCGCGCGAAGAACAACGGCGTGGGCCGCCCGCAGAAGTCGTGCAGCAGCTGCGCCAACTCGGCCTGAAAGCCGGGGTCTTGCGAGGCCTGCGCGTACGCCTCATCCAACTCCAGCAAGGCCGCCATCAGCGTCTCCGGCACGTACCGCCCACCATAGGCGCCAAAGCGTCCAGGCTTGGACGTCGCCTGCTCCACCACCGCTGTCTCCAAGATCGCGCTCGCACTCATCGCTTCCGCTCCAAACTGCTTACTACTCACTGCTAGAAACGCAAAAACCGCGACTCTGAGGGGTCGCGGCTCGGGGGTGTTTCGCATCTCGTCGTTGCTTGCTGCTCTTCGCGAGGGCTAAACCGCCGATGCCGCACCCGACCACCAGGTGCGGTACGGAAAGCCAAACGCGAAATAGGTCGCAGCACCCATCGTGATCTAAAGCCTACATCGGTCCCGCTCGTGCTGCAAGTGAGTTACCAAGGTTTGCATGGCCGCTGCATCTGCTGGCGAGACCGACGCATCCGAAACACTGTACGTCCGAGCCCAAGCGCGCCGAGCTGTCTAGTTCGTCTGCGCCGCTTGGCTCGCGGAAAGGTCGTTCCCATGCACGCTCTTCAACGCACCGGCTTGGTCCTTGTCGCCGCACTCGCCCTCACCCCCTTGCAGGGCCTCAGCCAGGAGTCGTACCGACGCGCCCAGCGCCAACAGCACTACCATGACGCGCGCCACCACACCAAGGCCAAGATCGTCGGCGGCTCCGCTGCGGGCGGCGCGGTGGTCGGCGGTCTGCTCGGCGGCGGCAAGGGCGCGCTGATCGGCGCCGGTGTGGGCGCGGGCGGCGGTCTGGTCGCCAACCACGAACACGTCAAGCACTCTGTGCGGAAACGCCAGGAGTATGGCGACTCGCGGTACGGCAACCCGCGTTAACGCGAGGCCTGCTCAGAGTGGCGCGGGCTCGCTCCCGCCACTCTGAGCGGCTCGCATGAAGCGCGCGAGCAGCTTAGGGTTCTTTCGCCCAGGGCTTGCCTCAACCCCGCTCACCACATCGATGCCCCACGGCTGCAGCGCGGCTAGGGCGCTGCGAACGTTCGCGGCCCGTAACCCGCCCGCCAGCACAAGCTTCGGCAGCTCGCGCGAACGCCCCGCATCGCGTGCGAGCTCGGCGTGCACCTCTGCGATCAGCTCCGCCGCGCGACTCCACGGAAACGCAACGCCCGTGCCGCCTGAGCGTTTCCCGACCACGGAATCCAGCACCACCACCGAGATTCGCTCGTCGCTCATCGCCCTCGCTAGTGCGTCGGCAAACGCCCGCTCCGCCGTGCCCACGTCCGCTGCCTCCACCTGGTAGCCGACCACCTGCCAAAGCGCTACCTCGCCCCCCAGCGCATGGCGCAGCAGGTCTACCATGCCGCGGTGGTAGGGCCAGTGCATTTGCACGGCCGTCAACCCAGCCTCGCGCACCGTCTGCACCAACTCCCACAGCACCGGCTCCGTAAAGACGCCCACCCGCTCCACACTCTCCGGCATCAATCGTCCGATGGCGGCCACCTGCTCGGCGCTGATCCGTCGCTTGCTCGGCGCAAAGATGAACCCCAGCGCATCCGCCCCGGCGTCTACCGCAAGCTGCGCGTCTTCGAGGGTCGTGGTTCCACAGATCTTCACGAACATGATCAGCCCCCTAGCGGATCCCGTAGCAGATCCCGCAGCGCCACACCCGGCTCCGGTTGCCGCATCAGCGACTCCCCAATCAGAAACGCCTCGTACCCGGCCGCCCGCAACCGCTCGATGTCTGCCCGCGTATGGATGCCGCTTTCGGCCACGCGCACCGCGTCGGTCGGTAAGGACGCCGCCAGCTCACAAGCGCGGTCCAGCGACACCGCAAATGTCCTCAAATCGCGGCTGTTTACGCCCACACACTCGCAGTCGAGGTCGAGCGCCCGGTCCAGCTCCTCGCGGTCGTGGACCTCGCACAGCACGTCCAGGTCGCAGCGCCGCGCCTCGTCGCGCAGCAACCGCAGCTCCGTGTCCGTCAACGCCGCCACGATCAACAGGATCGCATCGGCGCCAAAGGCCCGCGCTTCGACGATCTGAAACGGGTCCACCGTAAAGTCCTTGCGCAGGCACGGAATCCGGACCGCCGCCGACGCCCGTTTCAGGTTCTCGATCGACCCCTGAAAGAAGCGCTCCTCGGTCAACACGCTTAGCACCGCCGCGCCGCCCGCCTCCATCGCCCGCGCCAGCGAAGCGGCATCGAACTCCGCCCGAATTAGCCCCTTGGACGGCGACGCCTTCTTCAACTCCGCAATCACCGCGGGGCCAACTTTCGCCTTGACCTGCAGCGCTCGCGCAAACCCGCGCGGTGCATGCGCGGCAGCCTGCCGCTCCAGCACGCGCACGTCGGTGCTGGCCTTGCGCTCCGCCACGACCCCGCGCACGTGGGCGAGGATCTCCGGCAGATACATCGTTGGACGCGGTGCGGTCCCACGGCTCATACCGCCATGCTACGGCACGCAAGCGGCGCTGCGAGCCAACACCTGAAGCAAGAAGCTGAGCGTCACGCCTACACTTAGCTGGATGAACGAACGCACCGATGCCACCGATCCACTCCCCATTCCCGCCGGCAACTTCGGCGCGTACCTTTTTGACCTGGACGGCACGGTGGCGGATTCCATGCCGCTGCACCTCCTATCCTGGCAACAGGCCACGCGCGAGTTTGGCGGCAGCTTCCCGGAGGAGCTCTTCTGGCAGTGGGGCGGCATTCCCCTGCCCAAAACCGTGGAGATGCTCAACGAGCGGTTCGGCTACACCATGAACCCGCCCGAGGTTGTCGAGCGCAAAGAGGGGCTCTACCTCACCATGCTGGACCAGCTGCGTCCCATCGCTTCGGTGGCGGCGCACGTGGCGCTGCAGCGCGGGCACCTGCCATTGGCCATCGTCTCCGGCTCGCCGCGGCTCACCATTTTGCGCACGCTGGAGACCCTGGGGCTCGGCGACGCCTTTCAGGCCATCGTCGGCGCAGAAGACTACGCCCACGGCAAGCCCGACCCGGAGCCGTTTCTGACCGCCGCCCGGCTGCTCGGCGTCGCACCTGGGGACTGCCTGGTGTTTGAGGACGCCGAGGCCGGCATCCAATCTGCCCGGGCCGCCGGCATGGCCTGGGTGCGCGTGCCCACATCGCACGCCGGCACCGTCAGACCCACGGTGGCAGCTCGTTGAGCGAGGGATTGGCTCCTCTGGACGGAGACTCGTAGGGACGTATTTGGGCGACCCGTGCAACAGTTCCTCCGCTCGCTCCCCTCCTACGTGTTGGAAAGAGGTCGACCATGAACGTAAAGCTCCTCGCACCCACCCTCGCCATCGCGCTTACGGCCGCAACCGGCGCAGCCTTCGGGGCACCGCAAACGCAGGGGCCGCCAACACCACCGAACAACGGCCAAGGCTATGGCAATGGGCAAAACAACACTCAGGGTCAGAATAATGGCCAGGGTAACGGTCAGCGCTATAACAACGGTCAGAGTAATAACCAGAGTAACAGCAACGGCCAAAACGATAGTCAGCGCTACAACAACGGGCAAAACATCAACCAGGGCCAAAGTAATAGTCAGGGCTATAACAACGGCAACGGTCAAGGCTATAGTAACGGCCAAGGTCGTAATAACGGTCAAGGCTACAATAACGGCAACGGATATAACAATAATGGCCAGGGATATAACAATGGTCAGGGCTATAACAATGGCCAGGGCTACGGCGACCGGCAAGGTTATGGCCAGGGCAACTGGGACGCGCCCCCGCAGCAGTTCAGCGATGTGCAGCGGCAGGGCTTTCATGACGGCATCGACGCCGCCCGCCGCGACTTCCATGACGGCCGCCAAACCAATCCGGAGCAGCACGGCGCATTCCGCCACCCCCAGGTGCCGCCGCCCGCTCGTCACGACTACCGCGACGCGTTCCGCCGCGGCTACGACATGGCGATGCAGCACATGCCCAACCAGCAGGACCGGAGCGGGCTACCGCGCTAACTGAGAATGAGACAGCGGAGCCCAGCCTCCGCTGTCTTTCTTAAGATCAGGTATGTCTAGCCCGCCCCGCATGAGCCACCCTGGCAGAACTAAGAGTATCCACGAAGCCAACCACGCCAACGCGGGAATTCCGTCAACTCTGCCCCGATATGATTCAGCAGGAATTGCTTTACCGCTTCAGCTTGCTCTGGACTGCACCTATGCATCGGTAAGACAAGGAAGTTCGACGGTTTCTGTCCAGCAAGAACCGCTACCGTGCCGCGCGTCTGCCATCCCGCAAAGTTGGCCCACGGCACGTGTGTGCTCACGCCATCCTCCTGCTCGAGTAGAACGCCTGAATCACCGAGTACTACCGAGCGAGGCATGGTTTGATTCAGCTTCGCAAGTTGCTTCTGTGTGGGTCGCTGGGACCGAAAGGTCCTCCAGCCCAGAAGACAACAGCAGCTTACACCGAGAATCCAGAAAGTGTAGTGCTGAGCTGCAGCGTTCTTAAGTACTGAGAGCACTACAATCTCGATCACAATGACGGCGAGCATTGCAACAAGTAATCTTGACATGAGATAGCGGCTGACAAGAGTTAGCCGATAGTGCGGTGCCCAAACAATACGGCGAACCTGCTCAAACTCTTCAGCGCTGATCTTACCCGCAATCTGCACGTACCCCTCGCTCACAGTTTGGACGAAGTGCCAGGCCGCCTGAAAGCGTGTCGCCGGAGAGCACGTCCCAGCGACACATGCGATCGAAGGCGAACGGTTACGCTTTGCCCGCCAGCTGCCGCAGCACATACTGCAAGATACCGCCGTGCTGGAAGTAAAGGATCTCCTGGGGCGTGTCGATACGCAGCGTGACCGGGAACTCCACCTCCAACCCGTCCGGCTTGGTCGCCCGTACGGTCAGGTTTTTGCCCGACGCGAAGCCATCGTCGAGCATCGCGCGGAGCTGCCCAGGCTCGCCCAGGGTGAACAGCTCCTCGCCCGTCAGGCCATAAGTGTCCACGCTCTCGCCGTATTGCAGCTGCAGCGGCAGAATGCCCATGCCCACCAGGTTGGAGCGGTGGATGCGCTCGTAGCTTTCCGCGATCACAAAGCGGATGCCGAGCAGATTCGGCCCCTTCGCCGCCCAGTCGCGGCTGGACCCCGACCCATACTCCTTGCCGGCCAGGATGCACAGCGGGACATCCCGTTGCGCGTAGGCTACGGAGGCGTCGTAGATCGACATCGGCTCGCCCTGCGGCAACAGCCGGGTCACGCCGCCCTCGGTCCCCGGGGCCAGCTTGTTGCGGAGGCGCACATTGGCAAACGTCCCGCGCACCATCACCTCGTGGTTGCCGCGCCGCGAGCCGTAGCTGTTGAACTCCCACACCGGCACGCCATGCTCGGTCAGGTACGCGCCGGCTGGCCCTTTGGCTTTGATCGATCCAGCCGGGGAAATGTGGTCCGTGGTCACGGAATCGCCCAGCCAGGCCAGGCAGCGCGCGTTGGCGATGTCCTCCACCGGCTGCGGCGTGGCCGGCATGCCGTCAAAGTACGGCGCGCGCCGGATGTAGGTCGAATCCGCCTCCCAGCCATAGGTGTCGCCGGACGGAAACTGCAAGGCCTGCCAGTTCGCATCGCCGTCCGCCACCGTCGCATACTGCCCACGGAACATCGCGGAATCGATGTTGGCGTGCACGGCCTCAGACACCTCAGCCTGCGTCGGCCAGATGTCCTTTAGGTACACGTTGGCGCCGTAGTGCCCGCGCCCCAGCGGCTCCGTTGCGAAGTCGTGCTCGATGTGACCGGCCAAGGCGTAGGCCACCACCAGCGGCGGGCTCATCAGGTAGTTTGCGCGCACGTCCGGCGAGATGCGCCCCTCAAAGTTGCGGTTCCCGCTCAACACGCTAACCGCCACCAGCCCATGCTCCTCAATCGACCGCGAAACGTCCTCCGGCAACGGCCCGGAGTTGCCGATGCACGTCGTGCAACCGTAGCCGACCACCTGAAAGCCGAGCCGGTCCAGGTCGTCGAGCAGACCCGCGCGCTTGTAGTAGTCCGTCACCACGCGCGACCCAGGCGCGAGCGAGGTCTTTACCCACGGCGGCGTCCGCAGGCCGGCCTCCACGGCCTTCTTGGCCAGCAGCCCCGCCGCCATCATCACGTACGGGTTGCTGGTGTTGGTGCAGGAGGTGATCGCCGCGATCACGATCGAGCCGTCCCGGAGATACCGGTCCGGATCCACCCCAAACCGCTGCGCCACGCTCTTAATCGGCTCCAGTACAGCCGTCGCCACGGCCCCGCTCTGCACCGCCTCCGCGGCAAAATCCGAGGCGCCCGCCACGCCAGCGGGTGCCCCGGTCTCGCCAGCAGCTTGATTGTCGGGCGAGCTGGACGCAGGGGGAGCGACCATCCCGGCCGTCTCCTCCGAGCTGACATGCACGGTTGTGATGACCTCCACCGCGTCCGGCACCGCCGGCGAGGCCACGCCCGGCCCGGCCGTCACGTCGCCGCTGTGCGAGGCATGGCCGCCCTCGCCTTCCCAGCGCACCATCTGCCGCTCCGCCGTGCGGTTTGCCCCGGTGGCAATCAGCGTGGGCAGCACCTTGCGGAAAGTCTCCGGCGTTTGCGACAGCAGAACGCGGTCCTGCGGGCGCTTCGGGCCGGCCACGCTCGGCTCCACAGTCTGGAGATCCAACTCCAGCAGCGCCGAGTACTCGGCCTCGGGCGCGTCGGCGGTATGGAACATGCCCTGCGCCTTGTAGTAGGCATCCACCAGGGCAATGTGCTCGTCGCTGCGCCCTGTAAGCCGCAGGTAGTTCAGCGTCTCCGCGTCCACGGGAAAGATGCCGCAGGTGGCGCCGTACTCCGGAGCCATGTTGGCGATCGTCGCGCGATCGGCCAGCGGCAACTCGCTGATCCCCGGGCCAAAGAACTCCACAAACTTGCCCACCACGCCCAGCTTGCGGAGCATCTCGGTCACGGTCAGCACCAGATCCGTGGCGGTTGTGCCCTCGCGCAGTTGACCGGTCAGCTTGAAGCCGACGACCTGCGGCACCAGCATGCTGACCGGCTGGCCCAGCATCGCTGCCTCGGCCTCAATGCCGCCCACGCCCCAACCTAGCACGCCCAGCCCGTTCACCATCGTCGTATGCGAGTCCGTGCCGACCAGGGTGTCCGGATACGCGACAGTTTCCGCGCCGTCCGCCGCGGAAGTGGTAAAGACGACCCGCGCCAGATGCTCTAGATTGACCTGATGGCAGATCCCCATCCCCGGAGGCACCACCGAAAAGTTCCGAAACGCCGTCTGCCCCCACTTCAGAAAGGCGTAGCGCTCGCGGTTGCGGCTGAACTCCAACGCCGCGTTCAGGTCATACGCATTCTTGGTACCGTACTCATCCACCTGCACCGAGTGATCGATCACCAACTCCACGGGAATCAGCGGGTTAATGCGCGCGACTTCCTCGGGCCCGCCGCCCAGCGCCACCATCGCATCCCGCATGGCCGCCAGATCCACAATCGCGGGGACACCCGTGAAGTCCTGCATCAGCACGCGCGCGGGCATGTACGCGATCTCGCGCGACGGCTCCGCCTTGGGCTGCCAGCAGGCCAGAAAGCGTATGTCGTCCGCCGTCACCGTGACGCCGTCTTCCCGGCGCAGCAGGTTTTCAAGCAGAATCCGCAGCGAAAAGGGCAGCTTCGTAAGTTCAAGGCCGTCGATGCTCCGCTCAAGCGCTGCGAGTTGGAAGTACCGGACCGACGCGCCGCCCACCGCAAGGGTCGCCTCCGCGGCAAAGGTATTGGGATGCTGCTGCAAAAGGGATGCCATAAGAGTCTCCTGGATGGGGGTCTAGATAGGGGTCCTGGATGCGGGAGCCGCTAGCCGCAGCCGGTGCAAGCCGCCATGGCCCACGCTGCGGTCAGTTGCTGCTGAGTCGATTGCGCTCGCGGCTGTCCCTACCAAGCTTCGTCGGCAGAGGTCAAGCGCACCTGCCGCGATCGTGGCGGCCACGGCGGAATCGCTTGAGGGCAGCGCGGCACATATCGCTATGGTATTACGATGGCGACGGTCCGCCACCCCGGAGAGACTTCCTTCCGCGCTTCGGGTTGTTACTTCCGTGCGCGTTCGGGCCGCCACGCGCGGCTCTGTACGGCATCTGAATTTTCAGTGAACCCGCTGCTGCGCGCGGTCCCGAAGCGCGGCCCAGAGGCAAGCCATGAACGACGCACCCAGATTCCACCACGCGCTCCGCGCTGCTGCTTTCGCCAGCCTTGCCGGCGTTGTCGTTTTGAGCATTGCGGGGTGCAAGAACCATGCCGAAGCGGCACAGGTGGTCGCGTCGAACGGCCAGGACCCCGCCGCGGCCAACCTCGCCCAGCCCTACACGGGTGGCAGCGCCGGCGGGTACACCACTGGGGGCAGCGCCGCGAAGACCCAGGTGCTGGGTCAGAGCCAAACCTACAACCCGCAGACCACCGCCGAAAATTACGATACACAGGAGCCCGCGCCGATCATTCGCCAGGCTCCCCAAAGCAGCAGCGGCGCGCCTACACAGTACTACCCCGTGCCCCAGGCCGGAACCGGACAGGCCAGCTACAACGGCGACCCCAACGCCCAGCAAGACGCTTACTCTCAGCCGCAGAGCTACAACGACGCCGAAGAGGCCGGGGAGCAGGCCCTGGCCGAGACGGATCAAGCGCCGCCGCCCTTGCCGGAGTACGATCAACCCGCCGCGCCCGCCGACGACTACATCTGGAATCCGGGCTACTGGAATTACGCTTCCACGGGTTACTACTGGGTGCCGGGTATCTGGTGCGCCCCGCCCTTTGCCGGCGCACTTTGGACGCCGCCCTACTGGGCCTACGACAATCGCCACTACCGGTTTCACCGCGGCTACTGGGGCCCGCACGTCGGCTACTACGGCGGCGTCAACTACGGCTTCGGCTACGTCGGCTATGGCTACTACGGTGGCTACTGGCGTGGGCGCGATTTCTATTACAACCGCGCGGTCACCAATGTAAACATCGAGCACGTGCACAACGTGTACCAGCGCACCGTGATCCTCAATGGCGAATCGTACGGTCCACGCCCGAACAACAGGATCAGCTACAACGGTGGCCCGGGCGGTTTGCGCGTGCAGCCCCGCCCCGAAGAGCTTGGGGCTATGCAAGAAGCACACTACGCGCCACTGCCGGCGCAGCGTGACAATCGTCTCGCCGCAGCGACAAACCGCTCGCAGTTTTTCGACGTCAATCGTGGTCAGCCGGCGCAGGCCTTTGGCACGCGCGCCTTGGGCAGCGCCTCCAACATCCCTGCCGCACCAGGTCCGCAGGGCTTCTCTCGCCAAGGCGAGCAGACCTTCGCCGGCTCGCAAAGGTCGGCCCAGCCGACGTCAGACCAGCGCCCCGGCGAGCTCAACCGGCCTGGCGCCAACGCCGCGCAAGCGCCGCTATACGGTCGTCTCGGGGAGCCTGGTCGGCCAACAGACGGCAACGCCCAGAGCGGCGGCTCTTACCGTTCCGGCTTGCCCACCCAAGCGCTGTACAACACCCAACTCCGGCCCACAACGCCCAACCAGCCCAGCGTCAACTACGGCCGCCCAGGCCAGTTCGATCGGCCTGCAGCGCCCGGCCAGCCGGTCGTCAACTATCGTCGGCCCGACAACTTCAATCAGTCCGTAGCGCCCAACCAGCCCGGCGTGAACTATCGTCGGCCGGGCGACTTTAACCAATCCACAACGCCCAACCAGCCCGGCGTGAACTACGGCCGCCCGAGCCAGTTCGATCGACCCGCAGCGCCCAACCAGCCGGTCGTCAACTATCGTCGACCGGGAGACTTCAATCAATCCGCAGCGTCCACTCAGCCCGGCGTCGACACGGGGCGACCTGCCGGCCGTCCTGATCGCCCGGTAGGGGCGAACCAACCTGGCTTCAACGGGGGTCGCCCCGTTGCGGCGCAGCCCACAGCGCCACTCCAGCCAGCGTACGGCCAACAAGAAAACCTGAACCGCCCAGGGGGCACAAGCACGCCGAACTACCCATCTGGCTTCCGGCGTGATCCGAATCAACCTGGAGCTTCCTACCCCATCGACAGGGGCCAGCCGCGGACTAACTATGCGCGACCCAGCCCCGCGACCCAAGGCTATGAGGCACAACGCCCCACCCAACCGCAGGCGCAACCCCAGTCTCAGCCGCAAGGGCAACCCAACTTCCAGGAACGGCGCTCATTCCAGCCTCAGCCCCAGCCCAACTTCCAGGAGCCACGCCTCACCCAGCCTCAGGCTCAACCGCAAGGGCGACCCAACTTCCCGGAACAGCGGCCAGAGCAGCGGCCCAGCCCGACCTTTGAGCGTGCCCCACAAGCTGCTTCCCCGCGTCCGGCGGCTCCGCCCCAGCCAGCCCAGCATGCGGAGGCGCCTCAGCAGCACCCGGCAGCGGCCGTCAACAACGGTCGGCCCCACTAAACGCTGTCGTATCCCACGTTCGGGGCGACTCTTGCCCCAAGTGTGGGATGAAGAAATCTGGAGGTCCTGCCGATAGTAGGGACAAATGCGTCTTCCCTTACTTCAGCCCAAGCGCAAGCCCGAACCTTTCCGAGTCCTGTGTGTGCCCTCGTCCTTCTGCTTTCAATGCCCCGTCAAGGAGCGGGAATCGGTCTGCTTCTTCAAGCGACCAAAGCGGCAGCAGCCTAAGGCACCCCACCCTGCGATGGTTTAGTCTGACCGGAGCGGAACGGCTAGTTAAACCGTGGAAGGTGCTCCAGGTCGGATTCCGGTACCGGCTCCAGTGGTCCCCCCGCTTTGATCCAGGCCTTCAGCCCGCCCTGGATCACCTTTGTTTTGCAGTCTTCCTTCTCGAGCGCTTTGGCCACACGGACGCTGGTCGCATCCCGCGCGCAGGAGCAGTACAGGTAGATGTCGCACTCCGGAGCCATAAAGTCCCGCAGTGCGGAGACCTCCTCTTTCAAGCGGTTCGGCTCCACGCGGATGGAGTTCTTGATGCGCACGGTTCCGGGGTCGTAATAGCCATGGGAGCGCACATCCGCGATCACGACAATGCGATCGACCGGCTTGTCCTGGAGGTGAGCGTGCAGTTCGGCTGCCGCGACGCGATCCACGGCCGTGAAGCGTGTGTCGCGCAGGTAGCTCATCACCAACCACAGCACGTACAGCACGATCACGGCGATCACCATCGCTGCCGTGATGTGCCCTAAACGCTGGGTCAGCTCGATGATCCGGTCCAGAAACGGAGCAAACAGGAAGCCCGTTAACGACCATGCAGAGCTATAGAGCAGGGCGCCCAGAGCATCCAGGCTCAGAAATCGTCCAACCGGCATATTGAGGCTTCCGGAGAGCGGCGCGGCCACGGTGCTGAGCCCAGGAACGAACTTGGAGAAGAGCAGGGTCTTGGGGCCGCGACGGTAAAAACGGTTGGCAGACCCGAAGATGCAGGTCTCCGGGTTCATGCTGATCCGGCACAGGCCGGCAAGCAACCACCACCCGGTAAACCGGCCGCCGAGGTACAACAGCGTATCGCCAAGCACGGCGGACCCAACCGCGCAGGCGATGACGACCCCAAGATTCAGACCGGTCCCATGCGCAGACGCGCCGGCCACCAACAGCACCAGGGACACAGGCAAGGGCAGCCCGCAAGCACCCAAAAAGAGGACCCCGGCGGTCGCTGCGTATGCATGGTGGCCCACCGCGGCCGGCAGATTCATGGCGTTCCCAGCTCCCAAGCACCGCGGAGCCCTTCTGTCGTGTCTTGTACCTTCTTTGGATGCGCCCCGACCCGGCTTTGTCTCACCTATCGTTCCTCGGCTAAAAGCTGAACCGAACGCCCATCTCCACGGTTCGCTCCCGGCTCAGCCCGGTGGTTGAGGACAGGGGCGTCCCAAAAGCCGGGGTACTGACGCCTTCGTTCGCTACGGTCGCCGCGTCCTGGAAAGTCAGCGGCGTCATGCCCCCAACGCTGCCGACGGTTCCCAGCAGAAACGACCGCGTCTCCACCCGCGAGACGCTGACGGTATTGAGGAGATTGAACGCGTCCGCGTGCAGCCTCAACTGCCAGTCCCGCCCCATGGCGTGCCCGAACGCGATCTCCCGTGAGGCCCGCAGGTCGACCTTGCTGCGCATCGGCAACCGCAACGTATTGCGTCCCACGGTCGGCAGGTACGTCGCACCGCCGGAGCCGTTCACCGACTCATGGCCACCTGTCAGCCGCGTTCCGCCGAAGATGGTGTAGCTATACGGGGCGCCGCTGCCCGCGCGTCCCACTGCCGCCACACCCCATCCGCCCAGCAACCGGCGCGCCCACTCCCGCCCTGACGCCCAGGAGCTCCGGTAGCTGACCGTGCCCGCGGCCTGCCATGGCCGGTCAAGACTCGACCGCCCTTTGTCGTAGCCGATCGCGAACGGGTCAAACTGGCCATCCTGCCGCGGCGTGGGTCCGAGGCTCGGCCCGTAGTCGATCGCCTTGGACATCGTGTACCCCGCCTGCAAACCCCACCCATGCCACGGCCGGAAAGTAACCTCTGCCGTTGCACTGTGATAGGTAGCGTTCGCAATCGACTCGATCGAGGTCACAGGACCGAACTTCGGCGTGCGCCGCGCCGTATACAGCGGCACCTGGAAGCTCTGTCCGGTGTGCAAACCGGGATACCGGTCCCCACCCTGGATGACATAACTCACGGTCTTGGTACTTGGCGCGATGTTCAGGTCCGTGGTCTCGGGCAGCTGTGTCGCCCAGGCGGCTGCGTACACCACACGCACCGTGACGCGCGGCCCGAGCTCTCGCTCCACGGCAAAGGTCGCCCGCTGCACCGCCGGCCAGCGAAACCGCTTGGCAAACAGCACCACCGACCCAGTCTGCGCCACGGGCGCGACCCCCGCCGGGGCAAACAGAAACGCGCAAGGGTAACCAAATCCCTGATTGGCCACCTGCGGGCAGGCCGTCTCGGTGGTTGGCAGGATGCGGATCCGCGTCGTCGCCTGCTCCACGCCCGTTTCGGTGAGCGCCACGTTTAGCGTGGCGCCGGGCACCCGCCCAAAAAACATCCCATAGCCGGCCTGCAGCGAAAACCACGCCCCATGGCGCCCCCCATTCGCCCCCGGGGACCAGCTCAGCGCCGCACGCGGACCCACATTGTTTCGATCTTCCGGAAAGGTCGCCGTCGTGCCGTACGGGCCCGGCCCCCCGGCCGCACCCACGCTCGCCAGCGCCGCATCCAGCACCGTGTTTGGGGAAAGCGGAAAGGGCAACAGCTGATACTCCCACCGTGCGCCCAAGGTCAGCTTCAACGTCGGCCTCACGCGAAACGAGTCTTCCGCAAACGCCGCAACATCATGCACCACAAACTCGGCTTCCGCGTTGGCGAAGCTCTGGGAGTAGCTCCGGAAACAGAAGTAGTGCACCTTGGCGTTCACACTCGGGCACGCACCGTTGGGGTAGGCATGCACGTTATAGGTGTAGTCCGAGATCCAATCCACCAGCCCGCCGGCATGCCCGCCGGTGGTGCCGCTGTCGTAAAGGAACGACCCTTGGAGGTTGGTCGCGCCCAGGACGACGTCGTCGACCCGGCTCCAATCGCCGCCCACGGTCACCAGGTGCCGCCCAAATCGCCAAGTGGAGAGGTCCGCTGCCTCCACGCGTAGCTCGTCCGGGTAGGCCACGCGCCCCAGCGCCGCCGGGGTGCCGTAGCTGAAGCCGTGGGGCCCGATGGACACCTGCGGCGCTAGCCCACCCGGGCCAATGGCGGGCACCTGCGTGGCGCCCGGCCCCGGAGCCTCCGATTCCACGTCGCGCGCCAGCTGCCCACGCACCTCGTTGGTCCACCGCGGCCCCAGCACATGCACCCAGCGCACCGTGCCCGCGTTCACCTCCATCGAGCTGGCGCCCACGCTGCCCACGGCGCGGTCGACCACGCCTTCCGCGCTTTGGCCGCCGCCCGTCGCCGGCGTTGCGGACCGCTGCGCCTGGTACGCCAAGCTGATGCGGTCGTGCTGCCCCGGCGCAAGATCGACCCGCCCAAAGCCGAGCCACTGCGCTCCATACAGCAGTTCCGGCCCGCCCAGGCCGCTCAAGTACGCCAGCGCCGCGCCGATCTGGGCACTACGCACACCCCGGTTGCCCAACAACGCGCGTTGCGTGTTGGACAAATCAAAGAAGCCCGCGGTCTCCGGCGCGGAAAACAGGGTCTGCCGCCGCTCGCGGGCTTCCACGGAGCCGAAAAGGCCCAAACGCCATCGCTCGCCCAGCCCCGGCAGCCGCACCGACGTTCCGGCCGCGCCCCCAAACTGCAGAAACGAGTCAGCCGGACGCACCAGCGCCGCGCTGGCGCCACTGCCGGGGCTGTAGGTCGAGACCACCGAGAATGGGTTCACCGCCGCCCATGCGCTCTCGCGCGCTTGGAAGAACGCGCTGCCATGCACCCCGAACTGCGAGCGCGGCGGCACCCCCCGGGAAGCCACGTCCAGGGTGCCACCGCCGGGACCGCCCCGTTGCGCGGAAAACGTCTGCGGCGCCGCCCGCAACCGCGCCACCGCCGCCTGCGCAAAGCCCGAGCCCATGCGCGGACCGCCCGCAGCCGACCCACGCGGGCCCGCGCGGAAGCCCTGATCTGCGGACAACCCGTCCACGGTTTGGCCGCCCCCCGGCGTCACCAGCGCATCGGAGCTCAGCCCGGTAGCCGCCGACCCCGTCTCGCGCTCCTCGCGTGTACTCGCCGTGTCTTCATCCGCACCCTGGGCCGACCCGCCGTCGGCCAACGTCGTGTCCCGTGCCGCGGAAGACACCTCCCCGGTCACCTCCCACGCGCGGCCCGGCACCGGCAATTCCGCCACCGATCCCGCCCCGGCAACACTGACCGCGGCGTTTGCGGACGCTTTGGAACCACCGCCGGGCCCCTTCGGGGCTTCCGCTCCCGCTCCGTTCCCCATTACCAACAGCGTCCCGTTTGCCCCCGCACGCAGCCGCAACGTCACCTCCGCGACCTCGCCCGCCTCCAAGCGCACGGGCAGCGCGCCCACCCACACCGGCATCCACGACCGCCGCATGGAGGCCCGGTACTCCCCTGGCGACAACGCCAGGAAGCCAAACCCGCCACGCGCGTCGGTCCGGACCATGACAGCCAAGCCAGTCTCTGCCGAAACGAGTCGCACCACCGCGCCGCCCAGGCGAGCCCCGTGCTCGTCCAGCAACTCGCCGCGCACTACGCTGTCCACCGGCGCTTGCGCACCCGCCGCGGACAGGGCCGGACCCGTGACGCAAACGGCGGCCCAGACTAGCCAGACTAGCAGCCGCGCCCCCAACCCTCGCTTCCGCGCGCCTCCGCTCAGCGGTACAGCCAAACCGTGCTCCGCCCCGGCATGCCGCAGCCCGGGGCTCCTGCATCCCGGCAGGAGATCGTGGATTGCCCGCCCGGGACCCCGGATCTGGGCAGGGCATCGGCGCCCTGCGCCCAGCCTACAAATTCACAGGGGTGCATGCCCATCCCCGCTTCGGGTCACATTACCCCCCAAAACGAGATGAGCGGCAGCCGAAGCCACCGCCCCTTCCAGCTTAGCCGACCTCAGCCAGCGCAAATCGTCAATCTCAGCTAACGCGAAGCGCCAACCTCAGCCAGCGCAAATCGCTAACCCCAGCCAACGCGAAGCGCCAATCTCAGCCGTCCCTAGAACTGCACCCGCGCCCCCAACTGCACCTGCCGCGGCGTGTAGATGAAGTTGCTGTTCGCGTTGCCGCTCAGCGTTGCCGGATTGAAGACGCCGAAGGGCGCGTTGGGCGTCAGCATATTGGACGTCGCAGCCGCCGTGGCGGTCGGGAGCGTACCGGCCGTGTAACCATAGGCCACTTGGCTCGCCACACCCGTCTGGTTTACGTGATTGGCAAGGTTGAAGGCCTCGCCCAGCAACTCGATATCTGCACGGTCAGCCACACGGAACCGCTTAGAAACGCGCAGATCCGTGTTCAGGGTGCGCCTGTACTGGAAGATGTTGCGGTCTGTTCCCGGCACACGCGCAGTGCCGTTGGTCCCGTTGACGCCGGCCGCCGAACTCTCCGGCGAGTAGATGACGCTTTGGCCGTTCACCGTACAAGCCACGCCCAGCTTGCAGCCGTTATCCAGAACGATGTTGTTGAAGCTGCCCGTCAAACCCGCCGAGTACGGCAGCCCGTTCTGTCCCTGGAAGCTGGGCGCGATCTCGTAGTTGTTCAACAAGTAGCCCAGCACGCCGTGGTATGTCGATGGCGTGTTGTACACCGCGTAGGCCACCAGTCGGTTGGGCACGTTCTGGTTTGAGTTTCCATACTCCAGCCGGAGATTGTACGGATCCAACACCGAATTCGAATTCGTGAAGGTCGTATTGTTCTCGCCGTAGTCCAACGCGTGCGACCACGTGTAGTTCGCGTTCAACGTCAGGTTGCGCGTCGCTCGATGCTCGATCTGCGCCACAAAGCCCTGGTAGTTCGAGTTCACGCCGGAAAAGATGTCCGTCGTCGTCCCATACTGCGCAAAGGGTCGCGATGTGGGGGCGTTAGCGCCAGGCTTGTTCGCTACGGCGTAGTACGGGACGTGGATCGCCGTGCCTGCCGGAACCGCTCCGTTGGTTTGTACAAGAAACGTCGCGGTCTGCGTCGCCGGAGCCAGGTTGGTATCCATAAAGTCCGGCAAACGCCGCCCCAACGCCATCAGCCAGGTCAGGCTCAGGGTCGTGTTCCACCCCATGTCCTGCTGCAGGGTCAAGTCCGCCTGCTGCACCTCCGGCAGCTTGAAGTTGCTGTCGAAGTAGTACAGGCTGCCCGCATTTGAGTTCGTAAGAGCTGCCGACGGGTTGATGACCCGCGGAAACAGCGGCGCCGGCGTCAGCGGAGCCGTCGACAGCGTCTGCGTGCTGTTGGTCACCGTGATGAGCTGTTGCCCGGCCGGATTCCCCGTCTGCGCAATCGCGTTATAAACCGTTGAGTTGATCACGCGCGCGAAGAACTCGCCGTAGCCGCCCCGCAACGCTGTCTTGCCGTTGCCGAACAGATCCCAGGCGAAGCCAACGCGCGGCCCAATGTTTGTCCGATTATCCGGAAACACCGCCGTGGACCCACGTGCAAACTGCGGCGTCACCGTGTTCGGAATCTGCGGCGAAGGCAGCTGCTCATACTCATAACGAACGCCCAGCGTCAGGCTCAGCCGCGGCTTCACCTTCCACTCGTCTTGCAGGAATCCCGCATAATCAAGCGTCGTGAAGTCGAAACCCAACGGACCGAATCCCTGCTGGTACTGGGTATAGCACTCAGCCGGCTTGCCGCCCACCGAGCACCCGTTGTTCTTGTTCGCGTCCGTGATGTACTCCACATAGGGCGCGTAATTCGCGCCGCCGTATGTATACGCTCCATAGACCGAGGTCAGATTCTCGCTCAGATCATAGGTGTGCAGCAGCTCAAATCCGGCCTTCAAGTTGTGGTTGCCCCGCACCTCGTTCAACGTGTCGGAAACCTCCCAGCGCCGCTCATCCGGGTACGCCGGCCGATTCAAAAACGTGGCCGTGCCAATCTGGAAGGCGTTCGCGATGTTCACGTTGGGCGGTATGCCAGACGGGTTCGCATACCCCGCGGCCGGCCCTGCTGTCGGACCAAGCAGCGTCGCGGCCTCATACGAGGTCGGTGTCTGATTGAACTCGTACTCGAAGTCCCGGCCGTACTGATAGCGAAGCTCATTTGAAAGCGTATTCGTGATCACTGTGTCCAGCTTGGCGATCCCAAACGTCACCTTCACATAGTCATTGCCGAAGCTCGCCACACCGTAGTTGAGCGGCCCCGAGCTGGTTTGAATGCCTGCCGGCGACGCCCAACGCAAACGATTCACTTCAGCCGCAACATGGTTTCTCCCGTTCACCTGCCAGTCAATCTTCGGAAAGAAGATGTACTGGTCGCCAGTGCGCGGTGTCAGCCCCGTAATGCTGTTCAACCCCGCAATCCCGTTGGTATACGTGGTCAGCGCCGACGCGTACTGTGCCTGCGATACCCGCCCCAGCGGCGTTCCATTCAGGTTCCCTGCCAGCGTGCACACTGCCCCGTCCACAGTGTTGGTGTTTGCTCCGCCGCAAATCGTGGGACCGGACGTCGCCGTGACCGCCGTCCCGGTGCCGATAGGCGTCGCATCCGGCGTTGCATAAAACAGTGTCGGTGCCGAAGGCGCGCTCACCCCAGGGAAGTTTCGCAGGAATCGGTCAAACGCAAAGAAGTAAAACAGCTTGTCCTTAACGATCGGCCCGCCAATGCCGATGCCCGTCTGCTTACGCCAGTCTTTGGGCTTGAACACCTGCAATTGGTACGCACCCGCACTGTTCTGCACCGCATGCGTGACAAACGGGTTTTCCGCCCCCCACTCCGCATCCCGGTCAAAAAAGTAGGCTTCGCCATGCAGCTGGTTGGTGCCCGACCGTGTCACCGCGTTCACCACGCCGCCCGCCGACCGCCCATACTCCACCGAGTAGTTCGACGTGTTCACCTGAAACTCCAGCACCGACCACTTCGCTGTCGAGTACCCCGCGCGTGTACGCCCACGCTCCTCGGAAAAGAACGCCTGGTTGTCGTCCTCGCCGTCAAACTGCACATTGTTCAGCAGGGTCGATTGCCCGCGAAAGCTCAACAAGCCGAACCCGCTCGCGTCCGCCACCACGCCCGGCGTCAACAGTGCATAGGAACTCCACCGGTAGTTATTCACCGGCACGTCTTCCAGCACCTTCAGCCCAATGGTGTCCGAAAAATCGTTATTGGTTGTATTCACCGCCGGCGTTTCGGTCGTCACCTCTACCGTCTCCGCGCTGCCCGCCGGCGCCAGTCGCGGCTCCACCGTCGTCAGCGACCCCACCGTCACCTCGACCTTGCTCGCCGCATACTCGCCAAATCCCGCCGCGCTCACCCGCAGCGTATACAGCCCCGGCTGCAGCCGGATCGCCCGGAAATACCCCGACGTATCGGTCGTCAACCGCTGCTCCGCGTTGGTCCCATTGTTGCGCACCACGACCGAGGCACTCGGCACCGCCGCCCCCGTCGCGTCCTGCACCGTGCCGCCGATCGCCCCATCCGTCGCCGACTGCGCCAAAGCCATCCCAGGGCACACCACCGCAACCGCAGCCACGCCGGCCCACATCCGCTTCGTTCCCAACATCACCTTGACTCCCTCGAAAAGAACACATGGTCTGGGCGCACGTAACGCAACAGCTCGTTTCCGCTCGCTGCGCCCAGCAACCAGATTTATTCCAGTGCCCCCAGCCTCCCACAGCCGTGTCAACGCACCATGAACACACCTCGTCCAGCCGCCCTCGCCAACGCGAAGCGCCAACGGCGAAGCCGCCGCCCGCCTCACCCGCCGCCCGCTACACTAGCTATGTGTTTATCGATGAAGCCCGCATCCGCATCAAGGCCGGCGACGGCGGCAACGGCAGCATGGCCTTTCGCCGCGAAAAGTTCGTTCCCCGCGGCGGTCCCTCCGGCGGCGACGGCGGCCACGGCGGCGACATCCTTATGCGCTCTTCGCTCTCGCACAACACCCTCATCCACTTCCGCTACAACCCCGAGTGGAAGAGCCAGCGCGGCGGCCACGGCCTCGGCTCCAACATGTCCGGCTACCAGGGCGAGTCCACCACGCTCGAGGTCCCCGTCGGCACCCAGCTCTACGACGACGCCACCGGCGAGCTCGTCCACGACTTCGCCACCCCAAATGACACCGTAGTCATCGCCCGCGGCGGGCGCGGCGGGCGCGGCAACCAGCACTTCGCCACCTCCACCCACCAGGCCCCGCGCGAGCACGAACTCGGAAGGCCCGGCGAAGAACGCCACTACCGCCTGGAACTCCGCCTCCTCGCCGACGCCGGCCTCGTCGGCTTCCCCAACGTCGGCAAATCCACCCTGATCAGCCGCCTCTCCGCGGCCCGCCCCAAGATCGCCAACTACCCCTTCACCACCCTTGAACCCAACCTCGGCGTCGTGGAGGTCGGCGACCCACCCCACGAGCTCAGCTTCACGGTCGCCGACATGCCCGGCCTCATCCAAGGCGCGCACCTCGGTGCCGGCCTCGGCGTCCAGTTCCTCCGCCACATCGAACGCACCGCCATCCTCGTCCACCTCATCGACGTCTCCGACACCGCCCTCGGCGCCACCCTCGCCGACAATGACGAAACCCCTTCTTGGTTGTCATCCCCGGAACGGGGATCCGCGTTTAGAAGCGACGGCGGAGCCGAGCCCGTCACCCCTGGCCTTTCTCAACCTTCGTCATCTCGACCGGAGGCCGAAGGCCGTAGCGGAGAGACCCCTGTATCAAGCAGTGCGAGTGCCGCAGGCACAAGCCAGTCCAGCCTTTCTGCTTTCCATCTCCCCAACAGCGAACCCGCTCCCCTCGGCGACGACGCAGTCGAGCCCCCCGCCCCCATCGAAACCGCAGACCCCGTCGAAAACTACCGCATCATCACCGACGAGCTCCGCAGCTTCGACCCCACCGTCGCCGCCAAGCCCACCCTCATCGTCGCCACCAAGCTCGACGCCGCCAACCCCGCCAAGCTCAAGAAGCTGAAGGCGATGGCCACCCGCCGCAAGCTCCCCTTCTTCGCCATCTCGGCCGTCACCGGCGAAGGCCTCGACCAGCTCAAATACGCCATCGCCGACCGAGTCGCCGCCCACCGCAAAGCCAACCCCCTCCCAGAAC
>CAXTLD010000028.1:0-40662 GCA_964245045.1 uncultured Acidobacteriaceae bacterium
CTCCCGTCCCGGACGCCGCCGAGCCCCCCGCACCACTGCCTCAACCCAAAGGGCAGATCATTATCCAAAGCCACGGGGAGCCGCCCGTTCCCGGCACGGGCGCACCGACGACCTTGCCTGCGACGGAGCCGGCGCAGCCCGCCGTCGGGGAAGACGTTCAGGCCGACGTCTCCGACGAGCAACGGGGCGCGCTGCACATCGCCAGTTACGACCTGGACGCCCGTATCGACCCGTCCCGCTCCGCGCTCAGCGTGCGCGCGCGGGTAACGGTGCGCAACCAGAGTGCCGCGCCACTCGCGCAGATTGCGTTACAAATCTCGTCGACGCTGCACTGGGAGAGCGCCACGCTGCTGGGCGGTGCGCAGCCGACCAAGCTGCCCTTGGCACAGCACCGGGTGGACACCGACGCCGATCACACCGGCGCTGCGTCCGAAGCCGTGTTGCCGCTCCCGACGCCGCTCGCGCCCGGCGCCTCCGTCGCGTTGGACCTCTTCTACAGTGGCACCGTGGTGCAGAGTGCCGGCCGGCTCACGCGCCTGGGCGCCAGCGCCTCCCAGGCCGGGGCCACTGATTGGGACGGCATCGGCACGAGCTGGACGGGTCTGCGCGGCTTCGGCAACGTGCTTTGGTACCCGGTAGCCACGCCGCAGCTGTTTCTGAAGGAAGGCAATTCCCTGTTTGCGGCCGTCAATGCCCTGCGGCTGGGCGACGCCGACACTGCCGTCCGATTGCGCCTCCAGGTGGCGTACACCGGCGAGCCGCCTGCGGCCGTCTATTTTTGCGGTCGGCGTACCGCGCTGCGGGCGGTTGCCGACGACCCGGACGCCCCTACAGCCACCGGCGCAGGGGTGGCCACGGCCGAGTTCCGGTCCGAGCCGCTCGGCTTCCGGCTCCCAAGCTTATTTCTGGTGCAGCAGCCCGAGGTTCTGCTCGGCGGCGCGACGACGGCCACCGCCGGCACCGGCAGCGACGCCGCCACGGAGTCCAGCTCGTCCAGCGCGGAAACGCTTCCCGTGCGCCCACCTTCAAACCTGGTGAACGGGCAATTGCCGGTCCCGAACTTCCCGGTGCTCGCCCTGGTGTCGGGCGACCCCGGCGCGGCGGCGGGGCTGGGCGTCGCGGCCGACCATGCCGCTTCGCTTCTGGCCGACTGGCTCGGCCTGCGCCCGCTTTCGGCCTTGACGGTGCTTGACCACAACGGCCAGCCATTTCAGGACGGTCCCCTGCTGGTGGCACCGGCGGCGACGCTCGGAACCTCGCCCGAGGCCCCGGCGCTCGTGTACAGCCTCTCCCACGCGTGGGTGCAGACCGGCCAACCCTGGATGGACGAGGGTCTGGCGCAGTTTTTCGCGCTGCTCTGGGTCGAGCGTGAAACGGGCCGGCAGTCTGCCCTGGCCCAGCTGACAGAGCTGATGCAGCCCGTGGCCCTGGTCGAGCCGGACCTCGCCCCTACCAAAGACACAGCCGCCGGTCAGCCCATGATCGACGCTCCGGATGAGCTCTTCTACCGGCGCAAGGCGGCGGCGGTCTGGTGGATGCTGCGCGACCTGGCCGGCGAGCGTCCGCTACGCGCGGCCCTGTCTGCCTGGCGCACCCAACCGGCCGCGACCACGCCGCCCGCCACGCAGGCCCGCGACTTCGAGCATCTGCTGGAGCGCCTCAGCGGCAAAGACCTCGGCTGGTTTTTCGCGGACTGGGTGCTGCGCGACCGCGGGCTGCCGGACCTCGCCATCACCGATGTGCAAACGTCGCGAACCCCAGCCGGCGCCGGCCATAACACCGGCTGGCTCGTCGCCGTGACCGTGCATAACGAGGGCGCGGCCGTTGCGGACGTGCCGTTGCTCGTGCGTTCCGGGCCGTCCATCACTACCGAGCGGATGCGGATCCCGGGTTTCTCACAGACTACGCAACGTGTGCTGGTCGAAACCCCGCCCACGGAGGTCACGGTCAACGACGGCAGCACGCCCGAATCGCGCGCCTCCACCCACACGCGACAGCTCCACGTACAGGCACAGTAGGTACAGGGTTAGCGGGCGTGCAACCGACGCGCATCATGGCGAGCGCGGCGGGATCCAGGTCGCTCCCGTGCAGTCGCGGGCGGGGTCGGGGGCGTGCTGCAGGTCTGCGGCAATGTCCAGCTGCGGGCGCAGGTGAACTGCCAGCGAAGGGGGCCGTCGGCGTCGGCCCGCACGTCCCCAAGCACCGCGTCCAGCCCGTCCCCCAGCTGCGGAAGATACCGGGCCGGCGCCAGCAAGGCGGCGGGCGGCGCGTTCCCGTTCACGCTCAGGCTGTAGCCCTGCTCGCCGACGTCACCGGCCAGCATGAGCGCGGCGGATGGGCCCAGCGTGATGGAGGTGGGTGCTAGGCGCAGCGTGGGCCAGCCTGCCGACTCGGGCGTGCTGGTTGCCTGCCACACCAGGATGTTGACTGGGCCGGAGGCCCCAAGGTCCGACGACCCGGCCGGCTGCGGCAGGAGCAGACTCGCCGTCCCAATCCACCCTCCCCCAGAGCTTCCCGCGGCCTCGGATCGGCGCTGCCGGATCGTTATCGCGGGCGCAACGGCCGGTGCGCGCTGTAGATCCAGGTCGACCGTCCCGCCAAGCTGTGGCTCTGGAGGCACACGGGGCGAAAACAGCCCCGCCCAAAGCACCGCCCAGCGCATAGGAATCGCTTGGCCCCGGAGCGTCGCCGTCGTGGAGCCGATGCCTTGCAGATGCACGGTCGCGGCGTCCACCGAAAGCGGCTGCGGTCCATCGTCGGGGACGCTGCAGTGCATGGCGGTCAGCGTGGCCGGATGCAGCGCAAAGGCCGATCCGCAGGTGATCTGCAGGTCCAACGGGCGGGCCGGAAAGAACTCCGCCCGTCGTAGGCCGCCAAGCGTTGTCTTGGCATTAAGACGGGCATCTCCCAGCGTCCCGGCCAGGGTCGCGTCTACGTTCAACAAGCCACGCCAGCCCCAATCGGTCCCCGTGAGGATGCGCGTGGCCTCACCCAGGGGAGCGTCATGCCAGCTCGCGCGCAGGTTGACGGGCACGGCCATGGCGGTGGGGGCGCGCTGGAAATCGCCCTCCACGCGCATCGTACCGGGGTCCGTGATGTCGGTGTCCGTGCGCGCTGGATGGCCCTGCAAGCGCACACGCCACTGCCGGGCGGAGGGCAACCACAACGCGAAGTCCGCGTCCGTGAGCGAATACGGCAGCTTTTCCGGGCCCAGCTTGATGTTGACCCGGCCGCCCGTCGCCTCGATGTAGGGAAACCGCGGCGCCGGTCCGGCCCTGCCCTGCGTTGTGGGCGCGCTTTCCACGCGCGAGGCGTGCAGCAGCACCTCAGACAGGTTCCATCGACCGGCAGGGTTGCGCACCAGATTCACGCTCGGCTCCACAAAGCGCACGGTCGAAAACTCCACCGGCCGATGCCACAGGGAGCTGACGCGCAACGTGGCTTCTACGGTATTGGCGCGGATGGTCGGCTCCGCGCCGAACTCCGGATCTTCGCTCACCACCAGGTTCTGCAGCGTGAAGCCCGGCACGGGCAAAACATGGAGCGAAACGTTATCCAAGTGAACCGGCCGGCCCAGGCTTTTGCTCATCGACTCCGCGATCTTGCCACGATAGCGGTTGGCGTTCACCAGCGGCGGCGTCAGCACCAGCAGCGCCACCAAGGCCAGCACAACGCCCGTCCACAGCAGCCAGCGTCCACGGGGCGGGCCAGCCTCCGTGGATGCAGCGACCTCGGCATCCCAAGGCGATTGCCGACCGGCGGGGAGCGGACGCGTGACGGCGGTGGCGGAAAACGGCAAGCGCATGGGTTCGTTCAGGGGCCGGGAGCGTAGGACGAGACGGGCCTTCAGCGGGTCACGTGAAACGTGCGGCTCCAGCGCGTCTGGGTCAAAAAGTGGGTGAACTCATGGGCGAAGAAGGAGAGGCGCTCGCCAAGGCTGGTCCGCAGCTCCTGGTCCGCCGGCGTCATGAAGGACCAGTACACAAACATGGGCCGGCCTTCGATGTTCTCTTCCGGCACAAAACCCCAGTAGCGGCTGTCGAGACTTTCCGTTCGGTTGTCGCCCATGGCGAAGACCTTACCCGGCGGCACTACGATCTCGCCGTTGTCTACGTGCGAGGGCAGATTCTCCGCCCAGACCGCGGCATGGTTGGCCGTGGAGGCCTCCTGGACGTCAGGGATGTCGGCCGGAAAGTCGTCGCGCGAGTGCTCATAGGCGTGCTGCGGGTTGCCGTCGTCGCGGGGCTGCACCGCATACGGCTCGGTTTGCGGCACACCGTTGAGGTACACGACGCCATGCTGCAGGTGAATCCGGTCGCCGGGCAGACCGATCGCCCGCTTCACCAGGATCAGGTCCGGCGTCTCCGGATTCGGCTTCAGGAACACGATGATGTCGCCGCGCCGCACGGGCCGATAATGGATAAAGGGCGCCCACTTGGTCGGCGGCGAAAGCGTGATCCGATCCACCACCACGTGGTCGCCGATCAGAAGCGTCTTTTCCATCGACGCCGACGGAATCTCAAAGTTCTGGAACACAAAGCCGAACAGAAATAGCCCGATCACCAGCACCACCGCCATGGAAGCCAAGGCCTCCAGCGGTGTTTCGGTTTCCTCAGCCCTCGGCTCCACGCGCGTTGGCGCCTCGCCTTGGGCGAGGCTCACCGGTGCGGTCGCGCTCCCCTCCACCATCTCGCTCAATCCCTTACCCTGCGTGTCCAAATCTAAGGCCAGTGTAACCGAGCGGCGAATGAAAAAGGCCACTGTTTCCGGGCCGCACTGTCCTAATGTAGGACACCAACCCGTTGCCGGACCCAACTGGCGCTCCAACGCAGACGCGCCCACAACCCACCCTCCGGCGCATCGGCCCCGTTCGGCACGGCGAAGTACACCAGGACGGGCCGCCCAACGACCTCTGCCTGCCGCACGTACCCCCAGTAGCGGCTGTCCTCGCTATTGTTGCGATTATCGCCCAGCACAAAGTACCGCCCCGCTGGAATCGCCAGAGCCGAGCCGTCCCCATGGAGGGTCCGCCGCAGCGTCAGCCACCACGCCGGGTCGATGTTGGGGTCGGTTTCGTGGAGGTTCGGAAACTCGTCCCGGTACACATCCGGTCGCGCCGCCGTGTAGAACGCATAGGGCTCAGGGAGGGGTCGGCCGTTCAGAAACACGCGGCCGCCACGCAGGTACAGCTGGTCGCCTGGCAGCCCGATCACCCGTTTGACCAGCAGCCGCGAGGGGTCGGGCGGAAAGTGAAACACCACCAGATCGCCCCGCCGCAGGCCGCCGGGCGGGAGCAAGGAGCCCCACCACCAGGCGCGCGCGCCGGCGGGCGCAAGGCCTAGCTTGCTCACCAGGACGAAGTCGCCAGGCTGGAGCGTCGGCACCATGGATTCGGAGGGGATACGGTAGGTTTGCAGCAGAAACGTCAGCACAAACAGCCCCACCACAAGCACCCGCAGCAGCGCCGCGATCGTGGTCAGGAGGCTCGGCGGCGGCGGCCGTAGCACCGGCGGGACGGCCCGACTCACGTCCTCGGCTCCGCCTTCTGTTCCGAGGGGACGGCATGCCGTCGCGGGGGCGTACCGTGTTCGGCCTCCCAGCGCCCGAGCGCCGTTTCAGCCGCGGCCTGCTGCGCCTCCTTTTTGCTGCCGCCCTCGCCCATCGCCAGCCCGCGCAGGCTGCCGTCCTTGCCCTCCAGTCGCACCTCCACGGTGAAGTGCCGCGCATGGGGTGGGCCGGCCTCGCCCGCATCCACGTACAGGAGCCTGCCCGCGCCGTCGGCCTGCACACGCTCCTGCAAGCGGCTTTTGGCGTCCCGCAGCGCGCCCCGCCCCGGGGCGGCCTCCAACGCCGCGCGAATCGCGGGCAGATCCGGCGTCACCAGCAGCCGCTGTACCAGCTCCCGGACCGTGCGCAACGCCTTTTCGCCAGCCCGCGCGCGCGCATCGGCCGAGCGGGCCACATCCAGATACACCGCGCCCAGCACGGCTTCGGCCGTGTTGGCCAGCACGGCCAATTTTTGCCGTCCCTCGCCGGAGTCCGCGCTTTTGCCCAACCGCAGCGCCGCGCCCAGGTGCATCGCTTCGCCGAGCTCCGCCATCCGTTTCCGGCTCACCAGGCTTGAGCGCATGCGGGTCAACTCACCTTCGGTGCGGTCTGGAAACTCGCGCAGCAGCAGCTCCGTCACGGCGAGCCCCAGCACGGCGTCCCCCAGAAACTCCACCTGTTCGTTGTCGGTGCCGGGCTCATTCGGCTCATCGCCGCTGGCCTTGGCACGGCCCAGCCGGGCCTCGTAGATGAACGAGCTGTGCGTCAACGCGAGCCGCAACAACGCGGGGTCTTCAAACTTATAGCCCAGATCCGCTTCGACGGCCTCGAGCGATCCATCTGCCCCAGCCTCTGCCGCGGCTGTTGCCGGGGCCGCAATCTTGGCTGGCCGCTTGCGCCGCGTCCGTTCCGTTCGCTCCCCGGCTTTGCCTGAACCCTGCATCCCGTGAGTCTAGAGCACTCCCCTGCCATAGCGCCGCGAGGCGGCCCGAGCCATTCCTTTACTGCGGCTGGCCCGGCTTGTAGGCCTGCTTCTGCGCCTTGCCGGTCGGGTCGAAGTCGGCGTCGTCGCGGGTTGCGGGCCGCTGCCGCTGGGGCAGGGCAAACGGCTGCTTGAGGCCGTTTTCCGCCGCCAGCTTGGTGTCTGGCCGGGCGTCGCGGGCCGCCAGCGCCGCCTCATACTCGGCGACGGCATGCGTACGGTCCGGCGGATCCAGTGTGTCGTATAGCCGCCCCAGGTAGATGTGGCTCCACGCCAGGGTGCGCGGGTCGCGGCTCAGCTTCAGCGTCGCCTCAAAGCCGTCCTTCGCCTTGTCCGCCTGCCCGTGCATCAGGTCGATGCGCGCCAGCACGTATTGCGCGCGCCCATGGTCGCCCGCCGGATCCTGCATGGCCTTGCCCGCAAGGTCGGCCGCGTCCGGCAGATTGCCCTTTATCAGGTCCGCTTCCGCCAGGTCCATGCCACCCGGCGCCTGCGGACGCATCCCACCGCCGCCCCGTGCCAGCGGATCGCGGCTCGTGTCCGGGACGAAGGCGATCTCCTCGGCCCGTTTGCGCTCCCCGGCCACGTCCATGCCGTAGATCATGGGCGCGATCTCCTCGCGCAAACCGCCCCCACTGCGCTCCAGCGTGCCGAGCGTCCGATAAAAATACCCCGTCAGTACCCAGCCTGCGCGCTCGTCCCGCACCGCCACCACCTGCTGGGCCGCGGCGGTTTCGCGGTCATACACGGCCTTGGCCGCCTCATACTGTTCCACCTCGGCGCGCGCTTTGCTCGCCGGTCGCTTCGGCGCGGGCTCCGGGATGACGTACATGTGCGCCTCGATCGCTTTGATCAGACACTCCGTCAGCAGCGCCGCCACGTCCACCTTGTCCTCGTACGGGATAGGCGCGTCCGCCACGCCGCGCAGTAGCGGTTGCAACCGCTCCATGGCCGCACCCCGGCTGTACACCATCGGCTCCACCACATAGTGGAGGTAGATGTGGCGAATGTCGTCCAGGCGCACCACGTCGCCCGTCGCCCGGTTGTCCGGCGACGTCACCACGATGTAGTCCGACCCGTAGATGCGCGCGTTGGTCAGCGCCGGCGAAAGCATCGGCTCCAGCAACACCAGGAAGCGCCGCCCATCGTAGCTCGAGACCGGCTGGTGCAGGTAGATATTGGTGTGGAGCAACATCTGCGTCATCGGGTCGTGTACCCGGCCGACCAGGGCCTCGTACTCCGGGCGATGCCGCACAAATAGCAGATGGAGCCCCGTGGCCTCGGCGAACGTCCGCAGCAGCGGCAGCACGTTCACCACCGCGGCGGCTTGCGGCGGCAGCTGCGTCTCGTCCACGTTGGGCGTCAGCTCCGGCGGCGGTGAAAGATACAGCGCGAGAGACACATACTGGCCGATGCTTTGGCCCGCGTCCGCCAACCGATGTTGCCCGAGGTATAGGCACAGCGCATCGCGGCTGGCGCGCGCCGGCTCGCTCGCCGCCAGCACCTCGTTCATCTCCGCACGCACCTCGCCGCGAACCGGAGCCGAGTGATCGAGGTCGGCATCGTAACCGCACACGTTCAAGGCCGTGGCCAGCGCAAACAGCGGCTCGCTGTACTCCAGCGTCACGGCCGCGCCACCAGGCTCAATCTGCGCCGCCCGCGGTCGGGCCGGCACGTTGGCGTTCTCGTCCGCAGCCTGCCGCTGCGACGGGGCTGACGACGAGGACGAGGGCGTTTGCGCGGCGACGACGCCGCACATCGCACACAGCGTTAGGCAGCGAAAGAAAGGCAGCATGGAGGCGTTTTGACGCACGAACCACAGTCTAGGCAAGCCGCCCCACCCGCGGCAAGCGCGCCCGAAACATGCATGGTTAGCTGCCCGCCGAAACCGCCGTGTACGTCATCATCACGTGCCCCGGCACCGGCACGCCGAAGACCGTTGCCGGCTGAAACACGCTGCCCAACAGATTGGCTTCCAACCGCAGCCGGGTGGCTGGGTCCGAGGGACCTTCCATCACGTCGAAGTCGTACACCTTGCCGCGGGCGTCAATCTTGGCATCCACCAGCACCGTCCCACCCGCGCCGCTGCCGACGATCGGCTGCGACGCCTGCGAGTACAGGTACTTCGGCGCCTTCAGGTTTGCCATCGCGTCATCGTTGGCCTGCACGGGCAAGGCCGTGCTCAGAATCAGCGCGCCGCTGCCAAGCAGGATCACCGTAGCCGCCAATCCAGCCCCCAGCCGCAGACCCACCGGCACCAGCGTCTGCCGCCAGAACGCCCCTGCCCGCCGCCACGGCGAAAGGTGGCGACCGGTGCCGATCTCCGTTGCCAGCGCGTCGCGCAGCTGCGCCTGCAGCTCCGTGGGCAGCGATGCCGGGCCTATGGCCGCCAGGGCGGTTTGCATGGTCCGCCATGCCTCGAACTCCGTCGCACATCCGTCGCAGGCGCGCAGGTGCGCCGCCAGCTGCGCCATGCTGTGGCCATCCAGGGCACCGTCCAGGTAGGCGGAAAACCCAGCCCGCGTATGCGCGCAAGCCACCGCGCGCTCGTCCATCACGTTCTCGATCGGCTCCAGGCAGCTCACGTTGTCACCAAACCCTTCCCGGTTCTGATGCTTGTACGCGCCTGCCGACTCTTTGGTTCTGCCGCGTCGCTGCCCATCGCCCTTTCAGGCAAGCTGCCGCGCAACGCCTCGCGCAGCGCCGCGCGTCCGCGCATCAGCCGGCTCTTCACCGTGCCCACGTTGGTTTGCAGGATCTCCGCAATCTCCTCATAGGCAAACCCTTCGATTTCGCGCAGCACCACGGCCGTGCGGAAGACCTCGGGGATGGTGTGCAGCGCGGCCTCCACCCGCTCGCGCAGCTGCGCCCGCGCCACGTTCTCAAACGGCGACGCGTCCGCGGTGGCCAGCATGTCGGCCAGCGACAAGCTCTCGCCATCCTCGTTCTCGCGCGAGTCGTCCAGCGTGGTTTCCTGCTGCTTGTGCCGCGACCACCAGCGTCGCTGGTTCGAGGCCTCGTGGACCGCGATGCGGTAGATCCACGTCCGCAAGCTCGCCTCGCCGTGAAAGCTATGGATGTTGCGGAAGACCTTGACGAAGACCTCCTGCGTCACATCCGCGGCGTCGGCCGGGTCGCGCAGGCTCCGTGCAATCAGGGAGTACACCGGGCGGCTGTACTGGGCGATCAGCTGCGCAAACGCAGCCTCGGATCCAGCCTTCAGCTCGCGCACGAGGCTTTGCTCCTCGACCCCAATCGCCAGCGCACTCGCTAAATCGCTCATCGCACCTCAAAGCTCGGGAGGTATGCTCCGCGGCACTTGTCACCGACAGACGAATACAGTAGGGCCTTGGACGATGCCCTGTCCAGCGGGCCAGGTTTTTGGGTTGTGAACGGGTGTTCGCGACCCGCCGCACGCCCCCATGCCGAACACTAAAATTGCGAGGAAAAACAGCGCCGCCGGCGGCAGAGTGCTCGCTCACTCATACCGCTATAGACACCGTTTCCGCCAACCTTGTTCCCACCCCGGCCCGCCTCGGCAAGCTGCCGTACTTGACGCCGCGACACCGCACAGAGACAATAGCCAAGCAACGTCCTCGCAAAGTGTGGGCCTGTGGCGCAGCTGGGAGCGCGCTTCCATGGCATGGAAGAGGTCATCGGTTCGATCCCGATCAGGTCCACCAAACATCCTTCTCAATGGTTTGAGCACCTTCCGCGACGCCAGAAGTGCTCGCCCGACTTAATAAGTACGCAAGCAATCTGAGCTCTTCCGAGGAGCGCCAAGCAGCATAATCTTTAGATTGCCGGCGCATCTGGAGAACTTGCCCGTAAGGCTGCCAGATCGGCCTGCTTGCCGAAAATCCCCCAATTCTCTTCCGTGACCTCGTGAATTACGACATAGACCGGGGCGACGGCAGCTCCATTGGGACGCCGGTCGAGGATCGCGGTCGCGCCTTCGATAAGCCTGCGCTTGCCGGAGCTGTCGAGGCCGCCTGCTAACACATAGATTTGAAGCGTGACCACCGGGAGCCGTGCGGGTTCCTCGCCCATGAACACCGCATCCGCCTGGTATTCAGCGAAATACGTCCAAACGGTGCTTCGCACCATCGGCGACTGCGGCAAGCTCTCACAATCGAGCCCCAGGGTCATGAGGGCACTCGCTACCCGCTGTCGATCCGCGGCACCGAACGTGCCCGCAGGGGAATGAATGATCAATTTCGGCATGACATACCTTTCGTAATCGAGAAGCGGAGGGTGCCGCGATGGCAGTAACCCTCCGCTAGCAAGTCAGATCGTCTGGCCGCCCGACACCTCGATACGCTGGGCGTTGATCCAACGGTTGTCGGGGCCGAGCAGGCTGGCCACCATCGGACCGATGTCGTCGGGGAGGCCGACGCGCCCGAGCGCCGTCATGCCGGCGAACGCCTTGTTGTAGTCGGGGATGTCGCGCACTGCGCCGCCCAGAAAGTCCGTCTCGATCGCGCCGGGGGCAACCGTGTTGGCGGTGATGCCGCGGCTGCCCAGCTCTTTAGCCATGTAGACCGTCAGGACCTCCACGGCGCCCTTTGCAGCCGAATACGCTGAGAAGCCGGGGAAGGACACGCGTGTGAGGCCCGACGAGAAGTTGACGATGCGTCCACCATCGGCGAGCAGCGGCAGCAGCGCCTGCGTGAGGAAGAACACACCCTTCACGTGGACGTTGAACAGCACGTCGAACTGCGCCTCCGTTGTGGCGGCAAAGTCGGCCATCTCGCCGTGACCGGCATTGTTGACGAGGTGGTCGAGCGTGTCGCGGTCCCAGGTGGTCGTCAATGTGGCGCGCACTGCCTGCACGAAGGCTGGAAAGGTCGAAACGCTGCTGGTGTCGAGCCGCAATGCTACGGCCTTACGACCGATCGCCTCGATCTCGGCAACTACGGCTTCCGCGTCGTCTTTGCCGCTCCGGTAGGTGAGGATCACATCCCCGCCATGGCGGGCAATGCTCAATGCGGTGTTGCGGCCGAGGCCGCGACTGCCGCCGGTCACAAGAGAGATGGTGGTCATAAGTGCCTCCGTTGGTATTGCATCCCCATGGTGCGGTAACCAGATTGATTGAGGTTGCGCGATCATCCGAAGTTCTTGCCTGTTTGTCCTAATGTGTTGCCGTGCTAAGCCGTTCGCCCTATAACAGTAGGCATGAACGATCAGCTCCTCGATCACGCGCGTCGCTACGCTGATGCTCAGGTCGACCGGAACGGAATTGCTTTGACCCCCGTCGCGGGCTTGGTGATCCTGCGCGAAACAGCGCCGACAGTGTTGCAATATGCCGTCTCGAAACCTCTGGTCGCCCTGGTTTTGCAAGGTGCCAAGCGGGTGACAATGGGGAGCCGCACGTTCGACTTTGGCGCCGGTCAATCTCTCCTCATCACCACCGACGTCCCGACCGTCAGCCAGGTCACGGTCGCCACCAGGGTCTTGCCTTATTATTCGCTGGTTCTGGAACTCGACTCCGCCGTTATTGGCGACCTTGTGGATCAAATAGGCCCAGCGCCGTTTGAGGCGGATCAGCCGGTGCGAGTCGATCCGACCGGAGCCGAGATCGCCGAGGCGGCGCTGCGCCTCCTACGGCTGTTCGATCGACCGGGTACGCTGGCGGTGCTCGGTCAGCAGCTCAGCCGCGAGCTGCACTATTGGTTGCTCAGCGGGCATCATGGTGGCGCAATCCGTGCGCTGGGCGTCGCCGACAGCCACGCCCAGCGGATCGCCCGCGCGGTCGCATATCTACGCACCCACTATGCCGAGCCGGTACGGATGAAGGCACTTGCGGAGGTTGCGGGCATGAGCCTATCCGCTCTTCACGTCCACTTCCGCGCCACCACTTCGCTAACACCCCTACAGTTTCAGAAGCAGCTCCGCCTCATCGAGGCACGGCGTCGGATGCTAGCCCACGACGAGGCAATCAGCAACGTCGCCTATAGAGTCGGCTACGAAAGCGTGCCGCAGTTCACCCGCGAATACCGACGGATGTTCGGACAACCCCCAGCGCGCGACCTTCGTCAGGCGCGAGCGCAGATGAACGTCGCCGCGTAGTCATTCGACACCGTTGCTTCCTTACCCAAGAAGTAGCCAATCAACACCCGATCGGCTCCACCGCCCGACCTAGTGACAACCCAGAGCGGTAGGAGCCGACCAAAGGCCAATGTGCGCCCGAGAGCCTTGCGTGTCTTTCGATCAGCTAAGGCAGTACGGTCCTGCGGCACAAGAATGGCAACCTAAAAAAGGAGAGAAACGATGAACACACTAGCTAAAATGTCCCCTCCTGTTTGGCTGACCGCTTTGTTTAAAGATATTGATCAGAAGACCTTCGGATCCGGCTTCGATATCTTGACACCGAGTACGCACCTCCAGTTTCGGCACCGGGGATTGGCACGGACGTGATGAGATCGTGGCCAACTTGGAGAAATTCGATCAAGGGATGGACACGCACCATACAATCCTCGATTACTGGGATGGCGGCGAGGTCAAATTCTTTACAGATACCATAGAGATGACCTTTCACGATGGCCGGCCATCCATCAAGCCAGTAATCAGTCACGTCATTCACATGCAGCAGGGCTCGACCAACAAGATAGATCACTGGCTAGGAGCAGTCGGGCCAACCCACGTTTAGCATCGGTTGTCATGGCTAAGCAAGAGACTGACGCTCGATGTGGTGTGAAAGCTATGGCTCTTCCCTAATATAGGTCCATCCTTTAGCGGCGTTGGGCTATGTAGAGCTGGGGAACGTCCGTTTCTCACATCCACATAGCCTCGGCGATTACGAGACAACCTCGAAGAAATCTAACCAGGAACTCCAGTTATGGCTGGACGAGATAAGGATGGCAAATCAAATGGTTAGTGTACAAAGTACACGCGAAGTTTGGGGACACAGCAGATGGTGGCGTTCGCAGGCGAAAACATGGCTGAACAACTGGAGCATTTGGCTAAGTTACCGCCGTCGCTCAGCCGGTATCTGCGCGAAGATGGATTCGGCAACGTTTTCGCTAACGCCACTACCGGGTATCGGGAGTAGAGCTTGCAGGTCCTCTCGGTTCCCCTTGCGATCGGAGATGCGGGTGACCAAAGCGATGTATATCTGAAAGCAGCAGTACAGCACGGTGCGACCGAGCAAGAAATCCTTGATGTCGTGAACCTTGCGTACACCTACGCCGGCGCACCGCGGGCCGTTACGGCAGCACGGCGCATGGCGCCGTATCTAGCAGAGAGCCGCAGCAAGTTTCCCCCAGGGACAACGGAGACACTGGTCGCCCTCGATGACCACCGGACGATGGTGTGGGACAGCCATGGAGAGGGAGTCGCCGGAAAGAGTGTCCCCATGTTGCTCATGCACGCGCTCGACATGGACCACAGCTTTTGGCGTGCCGTGTTTCCGGCCCTGGCAGCTCAAGGCCGCACCATCGCCTACGACATACGCGGTCACGGACACGCACGCGGAGCACCGCTGATCACTTCGTCTGACCAACTGGTCAATGATGTCAGGTGCCTGCTTGACCGCTTGGAGGTGCCGGTTGCGGATGTTTATGGCGCCTCGTACGGAGGTGCCGTGGCACAGTGGGCTGCTCTCGGTCTGCCCGGCCGTGTGCGCTCCTTGGGTCTAATTGCTACAGGTACCTACGCGCCGGAAAAAGAACTTGCCGCCCGAGCTACCGACGCGGAACAACACGGGATGGAGGCTCAGGTAGCGAAGTCGCTCATTCGATGGTTCCTCCCCGAAACCATCGCACAAGATCTATGGATGGTGCGGTATGCAAGGAACTGTGTTCGCAGATCGCGGCCGGAAGAATGGGCTGCCGCCTGGCGTAACATGGCAACGCTGGATGTGAGAGCGCAGGCAGCGACCCTGGATATGCCCGTGTTCTTTCTGTCGGGGAAGCAGGATCTGTCCGCCACCCCAGAGCTCATGCTGGACTCCTCAAAAGCATATAAGAACATGGAGTTCTACTCTGTAGACCCAGGAACCCACATGCTGGTGATGGAGCAACCGGAGGCGGCCGCCGCCGCTTTGGTGCACTTGCGCGATAAAGTGGAGAGGCAGTTCCGTTTATCGCAGGCGTAGGCTGCATTCGCTATGAGCACAGATGTGCCTGAGAATGCAGCCCGCATCCTGAGCCTAGTGAGGAATAGGTGCTGCTCTTATTCCATGTCCCGCAACCTATCCGTCTGCTTGAACCGGTCCGTGGCGCGGACGAAGCGAATCGTTGCCAACGCGTCACCATAACCTACAAGCCAGCGCGACCCATTCGCTAACGCGAGAGAATCGTCCACATGGTCGCCGATAACCGCGAGTTCCAGAAGGTCATCGCGCGCAGGGAGGACGAGGCTGCGGAGTCGCGTGTCCGCTGGAAGCATCTGCATGACTTCCAGCAGAGTTTGGCGCGACTTCAGTCGATATACGCCTTGACCGTACGCACTGCTGGAGTTCAGGACTGTCGCTACGTTTTTTACAAAGCCGTTCGTAAAACTCTGACATTCGTGGACCGCGGTTAAGTTCGTGATCCGGCACTCCCAAATCACGAGTACTCCGTGGCTGCCAGCCGCTCCGCTTCCATCGGTTTCGGCGCCGAATCTCCGCACGCTCGGTCCGGGCCGCACGCATCTCATCCGCGGCGCGAACAGAGGTAGTCTCAGCGTCAACTACTCCGTCGCGACACGTTCGTATAAATGGGTCGCTACGGGTCGGCAGACTTCAGCCCTCTGCCCGGCCAGGCGGCCGGATTTCGCTGCTCGCAGTCAAGCGGGCGTTGGCACTACGTTCCCTGGACCAACTGTCGTGGGGCTGAAAGAGACGGTGTTTTGTTTGTTTCTCGTACCCGAGGTGGTCAGGACGCCAGAGGATCTCCATAAAGGCTCCCCAAGGCGTCTTGAAATACCAGATGCGCTCACCTTGCTTGGCATCGCCTTTCGCATCAAGCGGCCCTTTCAGTAGTTCCGCGCCATGCTGCTTTAGAGACGCCGCTGCTGCCCCGAGATCGTCGACGAAGAATGCGATGTGGGTTGCGCCGTAGTCGATGTTGCTGGGCATCGTGCGCTGTTGCGCGTCGGCGTCGAACGCCATCAGTTCCACGTTGATACTGGGCCCTAGGCGCAGTATGGCAAGGTGAATGCTCCGGATAGGAACGCCTGTCGGTGTTTCATCGAAAGGCCCAAGCTTCCAGAGCAGTTCAGCCCCCAGTGCGTCCCTAAAAAACTCAATTGCTGTGTCTAGATTCGGTACGGTGATGCCGACGTGATCGACATGCCTTGCGGAGACAATTCCTTGGGTCATTCCATTTTCCTTGTGTTATCTGATTAGTGCAAATGTGTCTTGAGCCATGCATAGCCCGCTTCCCCCAGAACCATGCCGAGCAGACCGGCGAGGGCAACAAGCGGCGGCGCTGGGCTCTTCACGCGGCATAGTGCGTAGATCACTCCAACCGCGCAACCCAAAGCGAACGAGAGCAGATAAGCCTTCATGCGTGCGCCGCAACCCCATCGATGAATTGGATTAAGCTCTGTGCAACGATGTCCGGTTGTTCCTCCATGACGTAGTGTCCGCAATCAGCAATCGACCCACCATCTACGTGAAGTGCATGGCTCTCCATGGACGTTTTCAAGCGTGCTCCCGTCCCACTCTCTCCACCCAACGCGAGCACCGGCATCGGTAGCTTTGTCTTGCTGAATTCCTGATTCTGTTGGGCGCTTTTGGCGACCGCACGATAGTAGGCGAAACCACGGCTCATCGCGCCGGGGCGGGAGTAGCTCTGGACGTAGCGGTCACGGTTCGATTGAGGGATCCGGTCGAGGTGCTTCGCCTTGTGACGGAACAGCCAATCGAACAGTTCACGCTCGCGGCCAGCGGTGAGAATCTCCGGTAACTCAGGAAGTGTGTTGAAGGAGAACTGCCAGAGCTTCTCGTTCACTTCAGGCGGCAAAGGAAAGCTCTGCGGCGGGTTGAGGCCGGGTACGGCGGCGTCAAGCAGCGTAAGACTCTTGACTTGTTCCCGAAACTGCGCGGCCCAGGCGTACGCAATCCAGCAGCCCACGTCATGACCTACCAGGTGAATGCCCTCCGGTGCTACGGTCTGAACCGCGTGGGAGAGCACCTGCGCCACGCTGCCCGTGTCATAGTCGGGGGCAGGGGCCGACTCGCCGAGTCCAGGCGGATTGATCGCAAACACCTTGTACTGCGCCGCCAGTTTGTCGAAGATTTGCCCATAGCCTTCTGCAGTTTCGGGCCAGCCTGACAGTAGAACCACGGTAGGCCCGTGTACACCCCCTGTGAAGGCGTGCAAGCCGCCGGGGAGTGTTGCCTTTGTCCAATTCGGATTCATACTTGTTCCTTTCTCATGGTGGTTGCTCATTGTGGCGCGTCGATTCCCGCATGCCTGCCGGGAACCCATTGCACTCGAAGGACCAGCTTGTTGCCTTCCGGTCGGTTCAGCACGCTGAACTCGTGGTATGCGTTGGCGTAGAAGAGATAGGGTCCTCGATCCCACACTGCGCCAGGACCAATGGATCCGACCTGCTCCGGCGAAGACAGAACGGCTTGCCCGTTGATGCGCGGAGCCGTCGTTTGCTTCAGCATGTAGGCGTTGGCTCCAATCCACACACCGTGCGAGACGTTGTACGCTGTTGTCGCGTTGAAGTGAAAGGCTTGGCCGGCTTGGCTCGATTGCGCGTCCTTGCCTACCGATGGCTCGTTGTTAGTTCCGTTGTAGAGGTAGCTGAGGCGCCAACTTGTTTCGAGTCGCTTCAGCGGCAAGAAAGTGAACGCATAGTACGGATGAACCGTGAAGGCGTGGCCGCTTAAGCTCACAGGGGTGCCCTGCCGGTACTCTCCGACAGGCAACTCGAAATCTAGAACAAACCGCTGATTCAGCTGACTCGAACCGAACTTCAACGGCTTCCATTGCAGGACCAGCGGTGAGACGGTGAGGTCGCCAAAGCCTCCGACATCCCCGCCCGAGCCTGCATTGACGTGCGCGGCGACAACGATCGCTTCGAAGCCCCACCAGCCCGCCAGTACTCTGTGCTTGCTGAGCAGAACGCCGTGTGTGAGCCCGCTGATGCTGTTCACGGCCGATGCGCCTGGCATGGCTTTGCCCGTGCCGTCTATCTGCTTGCCGCTATGAGATGCGTCCCCGATCTGTTCCAGCAGGACCCCTGGCGCTCCTTGCGCGTCTAGAAAGCTTGTGTCACCGAGATTGACGGTAGGTTCCGGTGGGTGCTGTTGCTGCGCTCGCGGGGTTCCAGACCAAGCACATAGCGTGATAAGTAGACCCCTTGCGTATCTGAGTCCAACCGTCATGAGCTTCTTCTCTGCTCTCGGCTCAGGATCTCTTCCCGAAGTGTGCTCAACCCTCGTGCGAGGACGCGCGGGGTCTCCTGGTCGGCGAACCGTCCGTCTCTGATTCGATCTGCGATGTTCGCCAACGCAATCTCGCGGCCCGGCACGATGTGCGCCTGCGTGGAGATCAAGGTTTCCCGTAGCTGGTACTGTGCCCGCACGCCGCCAGTGTTGCCAGGCGCGGAGGTGATGATCAACACCGGCTTGCCCCGAAAGCACGACTCAAATGCCGGACGGGATGCCCAGTCCAGTGCATTCTTCAGCACACCGGGCAAGCCGTGATTGTACTCGGGCGTCGCGATGACGACACCGTCACTCGCCGCAACGTCCGCGCGAAGTCTAGCAACGGTGGGGAGCGCTGGGTAGGTGTCGAGGTCTTCGTTATAGAGCGGTATATCGCCAAGGGTCTTCAAGGATAAGGACAGGTTGGGTAGACCTTCTCTGTCTAAAGCCTCGAGAAGCGCTGTGCTGAACGAAGCCGCGCGCAAGCTGCCAGAGAGGCCCAGTACCTTCAGGACACTTTCGCGAGAACGGGCACTTTCTGTCCTATGCTGTGTCAAGCACCACACCTCCTCCCTATAAAGATGCGAGGACCCCGAGTGTCGTTTACAACAAGTGATCATGTCATCTATCATCTGCAGTGATAATTGCGAGGTAGCTGTATGGACATTCGCCACTACAGAAGTTTTATCGCATTGGCCGACGAACGCAGTTTTACAGCGGCTGCGCGGCGCTTGAACGTCGTCCAGTCCGGCCTCTCCGCTACGATCAAGGAGATGGAGGAGGAACTCGGGGTCCTGCTGGTGAACCGAACCACCAGGCAAGTTTCGTTAACGAGCGCTGGACTGCTCTTCTTGGACTACGCGAAGACGGGCCTAACCACGTTGAGCGATGGTGTGGCGGCGGTTCGCTCTGAAAGTCACATCGTTCGCGGTCGGCTGAACTTAGGCATCCTGCAGAGTCTTGGGCCCTACCTTGATCTTCCGGCTGTCTTGAGCAGGTTCCATGCCGCCTATCCGGAAGTGGAATTCGCGGTGCGCTCCGTAGACAGCATGAGAGCCCCGGAACTTGTTCGGTCAGGGTATGTGGACCTCAGTTTTCACGCCGAGATCGACAAAGGCCGGCTTGCCGGTGTGGAGTCCATTCCCTTCACGCAGGACGCGCTTGTAGCCGTTTGCGCACGGACGCACCTGCTGGCCGAGCAGAACAGCGTCACCCTTGAAGGGCTGACCCAGTTTCCCTTCGTCGATCTCACGCCGGAACGCACTTTGAGGAACTTTATCGACAAGATCATGGCGGACCATAGGGTTAGCCGCAAGAGCGTTTATGAAATGAGTAGCGTAGCGACACTGATGCAATTCGTATCGGCGGGACTAGGGGTCTCGATCGTTCCGACGGCACTCGCTCGAGCCTGTGCCCTCGCGTTGCGTCTTCATGTATTGCCGATCCACGATGGGAAACCGCGTATTCCCAAGTGGCGACTTGTCCTACTCGCGCGGCCGGTCCGACTGCGACTTCCCGGAAAGACGCTCCCAGAGTTGATGCTAGACGCCCTCATGCAAGCGAAACGATCGTCGGATCACATGGCAAGCAACCGCAAGCAAATCGCTATTCAGCACCTCGGGTGATAAGTCAGATCACCAACTTCCATAGCTGATGCATGCATCACTTCACTTCTACCCATCGTCAACTCAGCATAGGTACGGTTTGGAGCAGAGTTGCCGGGTCCACATCACTTCACGACGATGACCCCAGCTTAAGCCCGCGAATGCAAGCCTATGGGGGTCACGGTGAATAAGGAAGATTTCCAGTCTGGCACGAGAGCCGGTAGTTCAGATGGTGCGTTGGCCTATGTACTCTTCCGTCTGACGCTCGGCACGGACTTTCTTTTCCATTCAGCGACGCGGTGGGCTCACATCGGTCAGTTTGCCGATAAGACCGTCGTCGAGTTTGCATCAACGCCGCTGCCGCCTTGGAGTGTCCGTTGGTATGCGATCGTGATCACGGTCCTGGAACCAATCATCGGGCTGCTTCTGGTCCTAGGCTTTCGGACACGGGAAGCTTTGATTGCCGGAGCGCTGCTTATCACCACACTCGTCTTTGGGACGGCTCTCCGCGGCGACTTCACCGTACTTTCAAAGCAGCTCATCTACTCTCTCCTCTTCTTCTTGCTCCTACTCTATAGGGAAGCCTTCGATCGATGGAGTGTGGACCGGCTTCGAGAGAGGAAGCTGGATGGAGCAAAGCGATGATCTCGATCTTGCCCTCGTTGGCCATAGCCGTTGCTTCTGCGATGACGCCTGCACAGGGGAGTTCTCCGGCGTCTGCCGACGTAGAGATCAACGTCGTGATCTACGTCGACCTCGATCCAGCGCAGGCCTCTCATGGCCTTTCACTTCTAGAAACCGAAGCTGAAGCGGAGACGCATTCAACGGGCTGCCTGCGCGCAATCCTCATAAGGGAAAGTGGGCGCCCAAACCATCTCATGCTCATCGAGACCTGGCGTAGTTCGCGGAATCTTGATCTCCTGAAGCACAGTGAGCGCTATAAGCATTTTCGCGATGCCCTGCAGCCGATGCTTGCAAGCCCATTGGATGAGCGTGTGGGTTTGCAGATCGCGCCTAAGCCCCCGTTATCAGGTCAGTAGGAGAGCACTCAAGAACAGATTCGTTCTCTGCCAGCCTAGGTAACTGTTGCCTACACCGGTTTGCCTTCCGAAAGGTTCAAAGCGGGGCGCGGCATCGAGACACTCTCATTCTTCTAACGCAAGGACGGATCTGTATGCCTGACTGGAGAGCCCTAGCCTCATCCCATACCCTTGAAGTTGAACAGTTCCCTTTCCAGAGCGGCGAGAGGTCTGATCTGACGCTGCATTGCCGAACGCTGGGACAACCCAACGCCGCCAAGGACAACGCGGTGCTTCTGCTCCATGGCACTACAGAAAGCAGCCTGCAGTTCTTACAGCCTGACATGGCTGAAGCGCTGTTCAAACGAACGCAACCCTTGGATTGCGAAAAATACTTTCTGATCCTTCCCGATGCCATTGGTCATGGCGAATCCAGCAAGCCTAGCAAGACGGCAGGCACGAGCTTCCCACAATATTCCTACACGGATATCGTGAACGCGCAGCACAGGATCGTCACGGAGTTATTTGGGTTCGACAATCTCCGTCTCGTTCTCGGCACAAGTATGGGCGGCATGAACACCTGGATGTGGGGATACCTGTATCCTGCGATGACGAAAGCACTAATGCCGATCGCCTGTCTGCCCCAAAAACTGGCCGGGCAAAATCTTCTGTTCCGTCGCCTGATCCTTGCCATCATTGAGGCAGACGGGAAATTCAGAAGCGATGACATGAGCGAACCCTCCCTTGGGGTCGGACTCGCTTGGAACCTCTTTCACATGCTGACCGGCAGCCGAGCCAAGCTGGAGCAAGAGCTTGCCAGCCCCGAGGCGGCGGACCAACGCATTCAGGAGGTCATAAAGAAATCCGGCACGCAATCTCCTCTGGACGTTCTTTGGGAGTTCGAGGCATCGTCCGATTACGATCCCGCCCCCCATCTTCAGGAGATCACCGCATCGCTGCTCACCGTCAACTTCCGCGATGATCAGATCAACCTGCAAGGTTTCCCCGCTCTGGAGGGAGCGGTAGCGAAGATGCCTCGCGCACGTGCGGTATTTGTCGAGGCGGGAGAAGCCTCCGAGGGACACCAGACGCTTTCGAAGGCCGCCCTCTGGGCCAGCTACGTGAGCACCATACTCGCGGAATGTGACATGTGACCGCAGCGCGCTTCGCGGCAGAACCTGCTACAGCCGCAACAAGAAGACCTGGAAGTCAAGGGTCAAGCGCTCGAACCCTAACAGTTATCTAACTCTGACCTCACCTTTCAGCAACTGAAGAGATGCCATGATCGGAACGGGCACTCCCAAGGGGCTGGGTATCTGTGAGCGTCAAGCTACGCACCGTCTTTATTCCAGTGTTGGTCATCCTTGCGGCAGCTGTCCTGCTTGCAGTGATCGCCCATCGCTGGGTGTTTTGGCGTTCGAGCGCAGGGCTGCAGAAGACCAACGATGCCTATCTGCACGCCAACATTGTCCCGTTGAGTACACGCATTTCCGACACGCTGCGCGAGCTGAATGTGAACGACTACCAGACCGTTCAGGCCGGTCAGCTAATTGCGCGATTAGACGACACCGACTACCAAGATGAGCTGCAACAGGCTGAATCGAGCCTCGATGCTGCACACGCGGCTCTCGATGACAACCAGGTCCAGAAAAAAGTTCAGCTGGCAACGATCGCATCGTCGCAGGATCAGGTGAAGCAAGCCATTGATGCCGAGGGTACGGCAGCGGCTACTGTCGCAAGCGACAAAGCTGCGGTGGTCCAGGCGGACGAGGAACGCCGGAGGCAAGAGGCTCTGTATGCGGACAATGCAGCGACACGCCAAACCATGGAGAAGGCTGTTGGCGACGACAGACGCGCCCACGCCACGGTGGAAGGGGCCGAAAGCGACAGGTTGAAAGCAACAGCCGCGGTGCAGCAAGCCCGTGCGATGGTGCTAGAAAATCAACGCAACCTCGAAGTGCTGAACAGCAAAGACCAGGATTACAAAGCGACCATACGGCAAAGAATGGCTGCGGTCGGCAACGCACAAGTTCAGCTGAACTATACAAAGATTTATGCTCCGCGGGCCGGCCGGGTCGGGCAGCGCAAGGTCTTCCCCGGACAACTTGTCTCGCCTGGCGTTGAAGTGATCTCGCTGGTGGAGGGCGATACCTGGGTTGAAGCCAATTACCAGGAGACCCAGCTAGCAGGCATGCGTGTCGGCGATGCCGCGGACATTCACATTGACGCCATGCCCGCCTCCTCCTTCCAAGGCCATGTGCTCGAGATCGCTCCCACGAGCGGCGCGGCAGGGTCGCTGCTGCCTCCTGACAACGCGACCGGAAACTTCACCAAGGTGGTTCAGCGTTTTCCGGTAAAGGTTTCAATCGACTCAGGAAACGTGCCGGCCAGCCAATTGCAACCGGGCCTATCGGCAGAGGTGCATGTTCATGTCTCAGGTGTAAGGCCTTGAGCGCCGGGCAACCGGGACTGGTAACGGCGGAAGACCAGCCGGCACCGCATGCGCAGCAAGCCACGGGGACAGGTCACCAACCTCCAGGTAAGGACCAAGCAGCGCAAGGGGGGCATCCCAACGGGAAAGAGGACAAGCCCAAAGAAGGTGAGGGTAAGCCCCAGGAAAAGAAGCCGACCCCATGGCTTGGCATCGCTGCGGTGATGATCGGCCTGAGCACGTCAGTTTTCTTAGGGCAACTGGTAGCCATCGGTTTGTCGGACCTCGAAGGAGCTCAGCATCTGAGCAAGGACCAGGGCGCCTGGCTCGGGGCGGTGTATAACGCCGGGCAGATGTTCATTGGGCCGATGACGGTCTATATGGGTGGGCTCATTGGTCCCCGAAAAGTACTGCTGCTGGCAGCACCGAGCGTCGCGCTTTCTGCACTTTGTCTCGGGCTGACAACCTCTTATCCGATGATGCTCTTTCTGTTAGCAGTAGCAGGTCTGGGATGCGGCAGTTTCTATCCACTCGCATTCACTTTCGTATCGAGAAGCCTGCCGAGGCCCTATTTGTTATTCGGTATCGCCGCGTATGCTTTCGACGTCATCAGCTCCCTTCACGTGGCCACACTGCTGGAAGGGCTTTACATGCAGTATCTGTCCTGGCACTGGATCTACTGGCAACCGGCCCTCATGGCTCTTGTGATGTGGGTTCTGGTGTATGCCGGTATGCCCGGAGACCCTACCGCAAAGGTCGATACTGCGAAACTCCGGCCCACATGGCAGGGTTTCCTCTATGCAAGCCTCGGTCTGACCTGTCTTTACCTTCTTCTCACGCAAGGGGTGCGACTGGACTGGGCTAACTCGGGCACAATCGTCGCGTTGGGCGCTGCCGGGACGTTCCTGCTCGTGGCGGCGCTCGTCAGGCATCTTTTGCGACCGAATCCGCTGGTCGACCTTGGTTTTATCTTTCGCCGCAACATCATATTGCTCAGCTTGAGCCTGTGCGTTTTGCGGGCGAGCCTCTTGTCTTCGGCTCAACTGGTACCCACCTTCCTTTCCACCGTACAGCAGATGCTCCCGTTGCAGATCGGGTCGTTGCTGGCCTGGGTGGCCCTGCCCTCGCTGATTTGTGGTGTGCTGGCCGCTATCTTGTTACGGTATCTGGACCCGCGACTTGTGCTTGCCTTGGGGTTCACGCTCACCGGTTCGGCGTGCCTTTGGGATAACACACTCAACCCACTCTGGTCGCGTCAAAACTTCTTTCCGACCGAGCTTCTGATTGGCATTGGCGCAACTGTCTCGGTCGTGGGCTTTATCGGCTGCATCATCCTCGAAGTTGTGAACTCGGGAGCGGTCAAAGACCCCATCCATACCCTCACCTTCACTGCTTGGTTTCACACCGTTCGGCTGTTTGGAGGGGAGAGCGTGGGCGCGTCCCTGAGCTATCTCCTCAATTGGCGCTTCAACATGCACTACAACATGCTGGCCGACTTCATCAACACCAACCGGTCCGTAACCGGGACGCAGGTGCTCGGCACGGCGGCGGCATCTGCTTCCCAAAGCACGAGCGTAGGCGCCTCCATAGCGCGGGTCGCGGCGTCCCTTTCGAGCCGCCTTGAGGTGCAATCCATCACGCTCGCCATCGCGGACGCCTACATCGTTGAAGCCCTTTTGCTCGCGGTCGGCTTGTTGATTGTTGCCAGTATTTCGCGCGAGCCGCATCAATTCAGCGATCTGGCAAAGGGGAAGCAATGAACATCTCTAAGCTGCGAACTTTCAGCACGAGGCATATGTGGAACGGTTTGAGCCGGCAGCCCTCGCCCCATCGGTATGTCTCGCATTGCTTCCTGTGCTTTGCCTGGCTTGCCCTGGGGCCTAGTCTCGCGGAAGCACAATCCAAACCCCTTGATCCGACAAATACTATTGCTGTCCCGTCAGCGCCCCTGCAAGTGCCCCCGCAAGCGCCCGCGCCGTCACCTGCGCCTTTGCCCGAGCCAGGGCTCCCGCCCGCGCCCGTGCCGTTGCCCGAGCCAGCGTTTCCGCCAGCCCCCGCGCCGTCATCTGCGCCAGTGATCCCGCCAGCCCCCGCACCAGGGCCGCCACCCCCGCCGGCGCAAGATCTCACTCTCGATCACGCGATTGACCTTGCCTTCGAGCATAACGGCTCACTTGCTATCACCAAAATCGACGTAAAGAACTACGAAGCCCTCAAAGCAAGGGCGCGTGCGGCGTACCTGCCTACCCTGACCAACACATCGGAAGTCGTCTACCTCACGGCACTCGAGGGTGTGGTGCTGCCTCAGGGATCGATTGGAGTTTTTCCAGGAACAGGGCCCGTTCCGTCGAAGACCCTGAGCATCGATCAGGGAGCGAACCTCACCTACGCCAGCTTCACAAATATTACTCAGCTAACTACGCAGCTCTTTGCGGTGCACGCTTTGAATCACGCGGCGAAAATAGAAGTCGACACAGCCCGCCTGCGGGTCGAAGACCAGAGTGAGAACATCGCCATTCAGGTTCGCCAGCTCTACTACGGCATTCTCGAAGCCGAGGCGCAACTTCGGTCGGCTGAAACACAGATTGCTACCTATAGGGAAACCGATAGAGAAACCGCGGCCGAGGTGCGACAGGGCTCCGCATTGCCGGTCCAGGAGCTCCAGGCGCGAGCAAACCTGCTGCAAGCCATCAGCACCGCGTCACAGGATCGTATCTCGGCCAAAGAGCAGCGTGTCAAGCTGAACAACGTCATGGGGGTGCCGCTCGACGCCCGCTACCGCCTGGTCGAGGCGAACCCGCCCGGGCCCAGCGGTCAGGCACTACCGCCACGCGAGGAGGCGATACGTCTCGCACTTGCGCAACAGCCTCAGGTGCTCATCGCAGAGCGCCAGGTCGAAAAGGCCAAGGCCGAACTGCGAGTCGCCCAGGACGCCTTTATCCCGGCGATCACGTTGAACGCCCATGAGAGCTATCAGGTTGGCATCGCGCTCCTGAAGCGAAACTATGGAGTTTTTCAAGGGGAATTCAGCTTCGACCTTTTTGACGGCGGGGCCAGGCGCGCGCAGGTGCGCAGCGAGCAGTCGCTCCTCGCCGAAGCGCAGCAAAACCTCAGCAACGTGCGTGCGTCCACCACGATCTCCGTGGAGGACGCATACGACAACGTCGAGAGCGCCGGGCTCGATCTCGAAGCCCAGCAGCAACTCGTCCTCGCACAGGCTGAAGCGGGGCGCGTGGCCGATGCGCAATACGCGCACGGCGAGCTCCTCGCCTCCAATCGGGATCAGGCCCGTGCTCAACTCGTGGCCGCGCAGGCTGCCGAGCGCCAATCAGCGTTAAACCTCGCTCTGGCGCAGGGTGAGGCAAGGCGCGCCTTGGGCGAAGTCGCACGTTAGGCCGTGACACCGGACGGAGAAGAAGCGGCTCGACCCGAGAAACTCACTTATGCAAGCTCGCGGATGGCCGCTTGCTCTATCGTATCTGGGGAAGAAGGCATCGCTTGCGGATCGTGGTTTTTGCGGCCGCATCCATCGTGCTGTGCTATGCCATGGTCCGCTGAGCCCCAGCTTGCTTGCTTACCAGGGGTGAGCGCCCTATTTGCTGGCAAGCAGGTTTTGAACGAGCAGGTCGATGCTACCGAGGGTATCGCTCACGGCGGTGCGAATGTAGGCGCGCTGCCGCCCGAGGCTGGTGTTCGTGGCGAAGCTTGGGTCGGCGAGGGCGGTTTTGGCTTGCTGGTAGGCGCGCAGCCCGAGCGCCGACAACTCGCGATGGAGCGGGTCGGTCGCTACGAATAAGGGGAACGGGATGTCGAGCAGCTTTTTCTCGATGTCCCGCTCGCCTAGCAAGCCCGTGGACTGGAACGGCTTGATCATCCGGTTTGCGGTTGCGGAGTTGAGAATGGCGGAGAGATAGTGAGCTTCCGCCGAGTCGTTGACGGCCGCCCAATACAGCTTGTGCTCGGCAATAAATGAGAGCGGGAGGGCGCGCCGGTCGCAGTAGCAGGCGGAGACGTTGGTGCCCGCGGCGTTGTATAAGACGAGATGACGGTGGGTGGGGCTTTGCGCTGTAAGGCCTTTCTGGTAATCCAGCCTCTGCATGAATGTTTGGCGTTCGGCTTTTACGCCACGTTCTTTGATCCAGATTCTTCCAGCCTGCTCCATCCACGCAGCGCAGTCGCGATAGCCTTTGCGCTTGAGGGTTTGCACGGAGACGGTGTACCAGCGACCGTTCTCCTCTTCTACGGGTAGAACGACTGGCGAGGGCTGCAAAAGCGCAAACGGCAGCACATGGCGGGCGACGGCCGTCGAGAACAGGAATTGGCCTTCGATGTTGCCTTGCAGCCGAATATCTCGGTAAGGCTCCTTGGAGGTGAGGGCGCCTGCCTCATCGGTGCGACAAGCGTACAACCGGTCCGGGTCCGGGCGGCCATTCAGCCCGTCGACGGAAATGAAGTAGAAGTTTTTCGGGACGATGGTCGCACCTTGTTTGAAGGCTCGCGCGTAAGGGCTTACGCGTCCGGCTCTCGCCGCGCCGGGCTCCGTTGATAAGGCAGACCGGTTGCCGAGCCAGATAACGCGCGCTTCCTTTTCGGAAACCGACAAGCGTGCGGCGACCTGCGCCCCAGGGCAGATCCCTCCCGGAGAGCCTGCCCTGCCAGATAGAAGCGGGCAGCGCGTCGGAGGCGTTGCCGTGGCGTTGCGATTGCTCGGCAAACAGCACGCAGGACGGCACGTTAAAGAGCGGCTCGACGTTCCAGAGGTCCCAAAAGCCTGTAAGTCGAAAAGGTGCGGAGTACGTCCGTTGAATGAGGTTCTGGTGCTGGTCTGAGGAAAGCACGCTGCGCGGCATCACAAACGCCAGCCGTGCGCCGGGCCGCGCGAAGGTGTGCATGGAGTGCGCGAGGAAGACCGTCGCGAGTTCCATTTGCGTAAAGAGTTTTTGCGAGCGAGGAGCGATCTTGTATTCCTCGACGGCGCGCCGCTTGATCTCCGCCTGGTAGTCGGGATCCGTGACGTAGCGGTATGAAACCCAGGGTGGATTGCCGAGAATGATGTCGAACTGCTGCCGTAGCATGGCGGGCCGATAGCTGTTGCGAATGATGAAGGACCAGATCGAGTTCTGCTTCAGCCTGATCAGTTCGCTCAAGCCCAGAACGAACGCCCACAGTGCTGAGACGATCTCTTCGCGCTGCAAGACTTCAGAAAGCGCGGGCACGGCCTTGTGCAGGTAGTTGCTGAGGTATTCACGGCTTTCGCCGCCCTTCTCGGCATGGCTTTTCGCAAGGACCACGGCGGCGGCAATGGCATCGTCAAAGTTTTCCGGCTGATGGACCAGCATGGTGGGCAGGACAAAACTCTTTTTTCGCTTCGGCCCGAAACTGATCTCAATTCCACTCAGCTGTTGGATCAGTGTCTTTTCCACCTCGCGCGGCAGAAAGAGCGAGTCGGCCAGGTAGACGGGAATTTGGATCGGACGCCGCGCCGAGCTCACCAGCTTGCCCAGCGCAAGCACGTAGTTTGCGCGCGCGACGGTGACTGCGACGGGGTGAATGTCGATGCCCTGCACATTGGCCAGAATGGACCGCAAGCGGTCGTGCTCGGTTCCGGCACTGTTCTGGGTCAGATAGTGATGGATGGAGGCGCGAAGAAAGCTCCCCGACCCGCAGCTCGGATCGAGGACGCTTTTGTACCCCTCGGGCGGCAAGGTTTCCGCGACAATGCGTTCGCATAGCCAATCCGGGGTGTAGTACTCGCCGAGATCGTGGCGGTCCTTGGGATCGATAAGGTCCTGGTAAACACCCTTGAGCACGTCTTCGCGCATCCGGGACAGATCGTAAGTGAGCAGCGTGTCGAGCACACGCTCCCATGCGTGGGCAAGCAGGGGCTCACTCTCCGGGTATCGGATCCATTGGAAGAAGTCGTCATCAGTGAGGTTGGCGAGCTTTCTGCCTTGAAAGTGCGCGCCGGAAAAGACATCAGCCGCTACTTGTCGCAGAGAATGCGCCGTTTTGCCCCCGGAAAGCGCGGCCCAGACCATGAGACGTGCGACCGAGACAAGCCAGGTATGCCGGAGAAAGAGCTCTTCGAGCTCGGAGGTGGTTTCTCCCGTTTTGCGGTCGCGAACAGGCTTCTCGGACTCGCCGAGCTTGCCGTAAGTAACGGTGAGATAGCTGCGCCATGTGTCAAAGGCGAGCCGCGATTCGTCGCTCTGGCGCGCGGCAGCCCAGGCACGGCGCAGAGCCGCCAAGCCTTCAAGGAAAACATAGCTGAAAGACCCGAAGTCGTGCCGAATGTTTTCGGACGTCGGCTCGATGTTGGAGCCTCGAAACAGGAACAGGTCGAGCCAGCGATAGAAATCGCCAAGGGTGTTGTCAGCGAGCAGGATTTCCCGACGCAGTTCGAGGAGAATGGAGCCGGGCTCCGGGGCCGCACCTTGGGGAAGAACGGGGCGATAAATGCGCCAGCACACGCCGTCGGTGGCAACAGCGTCCAGCGGGCGCCCGGCGACGGACTCAGCCTGCCAGATACCCGCAACATACTCCCGTAACTGCCGCTCGGCTTCGGCCCCGGTATGCTTCAGGCTCTTCTCAAACTCGATCACCGCGCTGCCGTAAAGGGTATCGATGCTGCCGCGTTTCGCGCGATCCGGGAGCTGAATGCGGAGTGATTTTCGGAGCCTCGCGCGTACATACCGACCTCGCGGGTGTTTGGGAAGAGACTGCCCAGCAGGGCGGTGAACTGTTCGCGTTTGCCGATTTCGCTATGGGTGCTCTTAGTCTCTCGTAGGTAGGAGCGGAGAGTTTGGGATGTGTTGTCGGAGAGAAAAGAAACCATAGCTTGCTGAAGGGTAGCAGAGGGTCCGCACGCTGAGAATGTCCCTAGCGACCGAGCCATGAGCACATCCTCTGGACACCCAGGCCTCGCCCGGAAAGGCTCTCACTTGCCGATGCAAAAGATGCAGAAAATACGCGCCAGGATGTCGTCCGCGGTGGTTGCGCCTGTAAGCGTGTCCAGAGCGCGCAAGGCCGTATGGAGGTCCAGCAGCACCACATCGTGGGGCAGGCCCGCGTCGTTGGCCTCCGCGGCCGAGGCCAGGGGCTTCCAGCGCCTCTGAGACGCTCTCGTGCTGCCGCTGGTTGTTCAGCGCGCCGGTAGTCGGTGGGCGTGGGGACGCCGCCGGAACGCAGGCGGGCGACGCGGGTGGCGATGCGCCGTACCGCGGCGAGCAGAAAGTGGCCGGAGCCGCAGGCGGGGTCGATCACGGTGACGCCGAGGAGGCCGGCGACCGGGTCTGCCGCTTCGCTTTCGACGCGGTTCAGCACGGGGTCGAGCGCGCTATCGAGCAGCGCCTGTACGAGCGAGTCCGGGGTGTAGTAGCTGCCGGTGGTCCTGCGGGCGTTGCCCTTTTGCTGGATGCCTCCAGCGAAGGCGAAGCCGCGGCCGTCGGCGGTGAGGCGCGGGACGAGTTCGAGAAGGCTTTCGTAGACAGAGCCGAGCTCCTCGGTCTCCATGTCACGCCAGTTGACGGGCATGAGGAGGCCCTCGTCGCGGAGCCAGGCGAGGCGGAAGATGGCCTCCATGAGGGCGCGGTTGGAGAGGCGGGCTGCGTCGAGCTCTGGTGTGTGGCCTGGGGAGAAGAGCCCGCGAGCGCGGGGACCCGAGACGCGGCTCCCCTTCGGCGAGCGCGCGGAAGGTGATGCGGGGGCCTTCCCAGCTGTCATGGAAGGTGTCCACCCGCTGCGGCGGATGGCGCGGTCGCGGAGTGCGCCGAGCGAGTAGCCTTCGGCGTAGAGCTTGCGAGCTGCGGCGGGTATTTCGGGCGGGTGCAGGAGGTTGCGGTCCTCGGCGGCGAGCAGAAAGATGAGGCGGTAGACGAGGCGAAGCAGTTGACTGAAGTAGCGCTCGAGGGGCCATGACCCATCGCGCAGGCGACTGGCAAGCTCGCGTTGTCGGGATGGTGGACGAAGCCGTTTCCGAGCGCGAGCAAGGCTCGTTCAACGCCTTCACGCAGACGGTCGCGCGCCGCCAGAGACCTTCTTTGCCGCCGGCTTCCCGCCAGCGCTCAAGAACCCAATCGGTGGGTGGTGTGCCGGGTTTGCCAAATCGGCTGCTGTATAGAACAAGACGAAGCGCGGAGAAGCTGGCGATGTCATCGCCTTCGAAGATCTGGCGGAGATTCGCTTCGAGATAGGCGGGACGGGTCAGGCTTTCGTTATCGCGAAAAAGCCGAAGGCACTCGCCATTGGTGCGTAGACCCCAAAGGGAGTTGTCGTCCGCATTGAGCCAGTCCTGAAGAGCGGAGGCGGCGGAGCGGCGGCGGTCGTGGGAGAGGCCCGCACTGGTGTGGTCGAGGGTGTCGGTGGCGGCACGATGACGATAGGGACGCGGCCGCCAAGCGCCTCAAGGGTGAGGGAAAAGGTGCGATCGCCCAGGGTGCGGGGCGCGGTAACGGGGAGGATGTCTGCGAATCCGAAGACGTCGCGAAGCAGTTCCGTGGTGAACCGGACGGCAGCCGGAAGGGACGGCTTGCCCGAGGCGTGGAGCTCCGGAAGAGGGCCTGGCCGATACGAAAGTACCGGGCGGTCTCGTCCCTGAGGTTGAGACCCTTGGGAATGGCGTAGTCCGCGTCCGTCTGCTCGGTTGTGTCTTTGCGCTCGGCAATCGCGGCGAACTTGGAGGGCGAGAGCAGAGAGCCCTTCGAGGTGGATTGCGTTAGAACTGAGCGTGGATTGCGGACTCGTGCCATCTAGACCGCTCCTGGGATCAGGACGAAGATGCCGAGCACATCGGGCGGAAGAACCGGTTCAACGGAGACTCGTGGGGCGCCACCCATGGAAACACCTGCGGCTCGCACGCGTTCGTGATCCGCCAGCAGGGCGGCGGCTCTCTCCCTTGCATGCTCGGCGATGGAACCCTCGTTCAGTAGCAGATGATGGACTCGTTCGTGAGCCTGTTTGAGAAAGCGCTCCTGCGCGATCGGTGCAAGGTTTCCGGACCCCGGGGATTCGAGGAGAGCGAAGGCTGCATCTCCACTGGAGCTCGGCGCCGTTGCTGCAGGGCCGAAGGCGAGGGCTGCTGCTTCTTCGACGAGCAGTAGCTTCTCCTGTCGGCTGTGTACGGTCAGCTTGAAGCGGAGACGGCGGAGGGCATTTTGGGCGAAGCGAGCGCGAGAGCGCCTTTCGCCTTCCTCGGCATCTCGCCATCGCTGGTTGATCTCCGCCGAGTCTGCCGAAAGGTCAAGACCAAGGTCGAGCCGAAGTTGCTCCGTCCTCCCGTTGCGCAGCAGCAGAGCATTCATGAGCGCGCCGGCAACGGCCGTGCGCTCTTCGGGTAAGGGCACCGTGACGCCTGTGGCTCTGCGAATCGCTTCGGCCTTGCGCAGGACGACATCCAGGACTGCCCCATCGATGGAGCTGTCGGGCGAATAAAGGAGCACGGAACGCACGAGTTTGGCGAATTGTCCGAAGCGGTCTACGCGGCCTTCACGTTGCTGGTGCCGCGTGGGGTTCCAGGAGAGATCGTAATGGACGACCGTATCGAAGAGATGTTGCAAGTTGATACCTTCGGACAGGCAGTCTGTGGCTACGAGGATGCGCTGTGGCGTCGAGGTTAGGGCTTCAACGCGGGCGCGGCGGTCTTCAGGAGTGAACAGACCTGTTACAACCTCGACGTGTAGCTTCGGAAAAGCATTCCGAAAACCGCTCGCAACGTGCTCTGCAGTTGCGATGAATCGACAGAACACGATCGGGTTAGCGCCAGTCTTGATCAGGGGACGTAGAAGACGCTTGCCGAAGGGCCATAAGTAATGGCACTAACTGATAGGCGCGCGGTTCGAAACCGATACGTGCAGCCGAACGGAAAGGACCAGCGCCACGTCGCAAGCTGAGGCGAAGAGTTTCAGCAAGCAGACGCGCTCCATCTTGCGTTGCGCGGTCTCCTGTACCGGGGAGATCGAACCTAGCGGGAATGACTGGATCTAGTTCGAGAGCGGGATCGATGCATTGCACATCGGCTTCAGTGCCGGTGAGCGGGCGAAGGTAAAGCCATCCTGGGTCGCTTGCCGGAAGAGCAACCCACTCACGGCCGCGAGCTTGCACCAGATCTCCAGGGGAAAAAGAAGCGATCACGCTGGCACTCCAAACAGTTCAGCCAGTTCGGGCGGTGCGGTGCGGTGTGGGACCGCAACGAGCGACACGAAGGCAAAGCCCATGCTCGCAAGCTGGGCCAGCATGTCTTCGGGCAGCTGAAGGGGGAGGCGACCACGTAGTGCTCACGCCAGACCAATGGCAGCAACCATTCGCCCAGACGCAGAGCATCTGGGCGAATGGGCGGGAAATTCCCAGCCTACAAGCGCATGGGCCCAAGAGACCTCCGTATTCGGCTCCGGAACCCAAGATCCAGCGCGGCTACGCTGAATCGTATGCACGGTTGAAGACGTAAGGGCGAGGATCAGGTCGAGGGCGTCGGGGTTGGTCCTGTCGATGACTTCGTGATCGATCTGGTTGTGATACGACAGAAGACACCGGTAACAGCCCTTGACGCACTTGGCGTTGGGGTCCGATTCAAGTAGCGTCCGGTCCCGAGTCGCCATCGCAGCTTCGATGTTTCGGTAGTGCATCATGTCGAGCGCGGTTCGAGCGACCTCGACGAGTTTGCCAGGCTCCGTCAGGAGCCGGGTTAGGACGCCGGCTCCGCCCTCGGTGGCCTCGTACAGCAGGATCGCGTTCCGGTGATCGGTCGAGGGAAGAGGCTCGGAGGCAGTCTCGCTCTCTTCAAGTTCGAAGTGAGCTCGATTCCCCGCAGCAGGGCGTGCTGGACTGTCGCGCAAGCGACGTTGCCAAGGCGACCCTTCGGAAACCGCAGCAGGGCGGCATTCTTGGTGTCCTGCACAAAAGGGACGACCAACTGGGCCGTCGGCACGTCCGGGTCTCGCTCGTCACCTTCGTCAGGACCCTTGCTCCATCGACCAGTTGAGGGGTCGATAAAGAACCCAAGCTGAAGCTTTTCTTTGCGACGGCGTAATCCTTTGTTAATCCGACCGATGCGTGTGCCGGCTCCGAAGTCAAGGTCAAGGACGGGCTGGCCGTCTACGCTTGCCACGGCAGAGAGGATGTCGAGAACACCTTGCCGGGTCGGCCACTCAAAAACGCTTTGGATTTCAAAGCCCTGGCGTTGGCGATCCCCGTCGTTTGAGGTGATGCGCAGCGCGGCCTGAGTTTCGACATTGTCGACTCGAAGCAGGTTTCGAACAGGATGCACACCAGCAAGGCTTTGGCTGCAACTGACGCAGCGCTCGAGTTCCTCCCCGTGGGCTGCGCCACATTGGTCGCAAACGAACATATGGCTCGTGCCTAGTTGGCCCATTTCGCTCGCCTGCTTATCCGGTGGGAGCTTCGCCTTGACCACTCGATGAGCCCTGCCCTCATGGTAGACAAGGCTTCTTGGCCCGAACTCGGCTATTGCAAGGAAGCGCGCTCGTTGCAAGAAGGCGCCTTTGGCACTGCCGTTCGATGGGATGTACGCGTACAGGGGGAGTCGGGGGAAGTTGTATCCGGGGAGGAAGCCTTCCGTCGCGAGATAACGGTAAGTGTAGAAGTCTGAACCGGAAGAAGAGGCACCATGCTCCAGCAGGGCAAGCTGCTCATTGGCCTGCAACTGCTCGACCTTTACGTCCTTACGCTCCCTCGCGAGAGCCCGGGTCGTTCGGACCCGCGGTTGGCTTCGGTCAACTGCTGGTGTGCGATCTGGTACAGCTGCCGCCAACGACCGAAGGCCTTATTGAACTGCTTGTAGGCGTTCGAACTGACCTCTTCAGCAAAGATTGAGCGATCTTTAGCCCATGGTGCTCGATCGGGCGTGAGCTCTCCAGCGATGCTGTCGAGAATGCGTGTCATTGCGACGGTCGCGGAAGAGGTGACCGCCGGAGAATTAAGCACTTGTTCAATGGCCCGCTGGACGGGTTGAGCGGTGTCGTCCAGATCCAATACGCCGGGTATGTCGTTGGCGAGCGCCTGCAGAGACTCCGCCAGCCAGACCGCATGTAGATGGGACACAACCAAATCGCGGTTGGCAGGTCGAGGGTGGGTGCCTTGACGATGCCACTGACCATCTCCTCCGGTTTAGAGAAACAGTGTTGATCGTGAGGACTTTGGGCAGCGTAGTAGGCTATGACCAATGCCGCCTGTCCCGAGCGACCCGCCCTGCCGGAGCGCTGCGCGTAGTTGGCCGGTGTTGGCGGCATGTTGCGGAGGTACACAGCGTTGAGCGCGGAAATGTCGACGCCGAGCTCCATTGTGGGGGAGCAGAAGAGCATGGGAAGGAACGAATTCGCTTCTTCGGGGAGCCAGCGCTTGGGATCTTTTGCCAAGGACTCCTGGTCGTCTTTGCCGTAGCGGAAGCGCTCTTCACGCCATTGCCGGCGATCACCTTCGACCTGGGCTGTATGCTCACGGCCTTCTAGTCCAAACAAGCCCTCGCCGCCGGCATCGAGCACGTTCGCCATGGAGCGATAAAGATGTACGAAGTAGCGGTTGGCCTCGGCATCGCCGACAGCATGGGGACCGGCCACCATGCGAACGACGGTGGAATCGAGCTGCCAGCCCTGGATGTCAAATGGCGTGTGGACCTTTCGCACGAATCCGTACGGGTTGTTCTCGGCAACATTCAACATCGATTCCAATACGGCTCTATACCGATCGGCGGCAAGACGCCCGGTACCCCAGATTTCGTTTCTGCGCAGTTGCCGCGCTAGAGCACTTCCTGTTGTAGTCGCGTGCCTGTGGGGCGGGCTGATCCTTGCAACAAGGGCAGAAGCGAAATTTGCCGGGGATGAACCAGGCAGGTACGCCCTTTGGACCGATCGCGCCATCGTGTGAAACGGGGAGGCGCTCCAATCGGAAAGCCCGCTTGTCCCTGGTGATCTGCTCGCCGCCGGCTCGTTGCTCCCGCCAATCCTCCGGGTAATCCTGTACGGCATCCGAAAAGTCGAATTCCTCATCGCTGCTTCGAATCATGGCCAGATAGCCGGCGCGATCTGCCTTGTTCTGATCCTGTAAGGGGCTTTCATCAAAGGCTCTGCGCATCGCCCGGTACTGCCCTTCAGAGTGGACGAGGGTTACCGGATGAAACTCTTGGCCGCAGACGCGACAGAACAGGATTGCGTACAGGCGGGCGTCCTGATCTTCAGGATGGAAGAGCTGCCCATCCAGAGTGACCCGACGTTGGTCTCCTTCCCGGAGGGTTGCGTAGACCTGTCCGGCGCCGGAGAGAAACCGGTGCAGTTTGAACGCCAGAAAGGCGCGCGAACCTGTGGAGCCACGCTGTTGACCGGTGAGGCTCATCGTCGAGAGCATCTCCTCAAGGCGCCTCCGACAGAGAGCTTGCTTCAGATCGACAGTCACTTGCCTGATGAAGACATGTAGAGCGGGTTATCCATTCTTCCGGACAACCACGGGCAAGACTTTTTTGGATCCTTTGCACCTTGCACTCGTACATGGGCTGAGGTCCAGGGTTCCGGCCCGGCTCAGAACCGTTTCGTAAGTTCGGTTAGCGAGGCAGCGACGCTAACCGAGCTTGTCCGGTGTGATCTTAGATTAGCTTGTCGAGCGTCATCGGCAAGGATCGGAGGCGCTTGCCTGTGGCGTTGTACACGGCGTTTCCGATGGCGGCCGCGACCCCGACGAGGCCGATCTCGCCGAGACCTTTCGCGCCTATGGGATTCACGATGTGGTCCTCCTCCTTTACGAAGATGACCTCGATCTCGTGTGCATCCGCGTTCACCGGGACGTGGTACTCGGCGAAGTTGTGATTCATGATGCGACCAAGCTGGTGATCGTGTGTTGCTTGCTCCTGCAAGGCCATGCCGATGCCCCAAACCACGCCACCGATGATCTGGCTGCGCGCGGCTGCATGGTTGATGATGCGCCCGCCCGCAATCGCGCTCACGACCCGACAGACGGAGATGGTTCCGAAGTCCTCGTCCACCTCGACCTCAGCGAATACCGCGGCGTGGGTATAGCTTTTGTAGCCATGCTGCTTCAAGATGCTCGGGCCGGTTTTGGTTTTTTCGCTGATGGGCTTGCCATCTCCTTGCGCCAGTGCTGCGTCGAGCGCCACATATCGCGACGGCTCAGTGCGCAGCTGAATCCGTTCGTTCACAAATTCAACTTCTGCGAGCGACGCACCTTTGACCGGAGAGTCGTCGACTTTTGCGGCAAGCTTCAGGACGCGCTTGGCAACTTCCATGCACGCCTCGGTGACCGCGGTGCCCACGGAGGAGATGGTCCACGATCCGCCCTCGAGCGGAGCCGTCGGCAGCTCCGTGTCGGCAAGCTTTACCTCGATGCGGTCCAGGGGCAAACCCAGTACCTCACCGGCCAGAATTGCCAAAGCGGTGTAGGTTCCGGTGCCGATGTCCGAAGTTCCGCTCGCAACAGTAAGCCTGCCTTCGCGAGTAAGCGTCGCCTTGGCTTCCGCGGCCTTCTGCGTTGCTTCCCACATGCCGCCTGCCATGCCTCTGCCGACCAAGGCACTTCCCCGGCGTTCGCTTCGAGGTGTGGCCCGCCGCTTCCTCCAGCCAAAGAGCGCAGCACCCTGCTCGTAGCACGCTTTCAGCTCCTTGCTGGAGTACTTCTTGCCGTGGTTTTGGTCCTTGTCCGCGTAGTTCAGAAGGCGTAGCGCAACCGGGTCCACCCCTGTAGCGACTGCGAGTTCATCCATCGCCGTCTCGATCGCCCACACGCCCTGTGCCGCGCCGGGAGCACGCATATCGCAGGGGCTGGAGATGTCCATGGGAACGGTCATCTCGCCCATGGTTGCGTTGTCACATTTGTAGCTCAGGCCGGCCCAATTCGTAATTACATCGAAGAAGTTTTCATAGCGCGACGTGGCTTGGAACGAGGTACTGTCTAAGGCGAGCAGCCTGCCGTTGGAAGCTGAACCCAAACGTATCTCCTGCATCGTCGCGGCGCGATGTCCCAGCGTGAACATCTGGTCCCTTGTCAGCGAGAGCCGCACCGATCGCTTAAAAGCGAGTGCAGCCAGCGTGGCCAGAAACAGTTGGTACTGAGGGCGCAGCCCAGAGCCGAACGCGCCACCGACGAAGGCAGACTCGACCCGCACATCGCTGGTGGAGATGCCAAAGATATCGCAAACATACTTTTGGCTGTTGCTGACGCTCTGCGTTTTGTCATAGATCGTCAACGAGTCGTCATCGTTGTACACAACCGTGGTGGCGAAAAGCTCCATCGGATTATGGATCTCGGTCTCCATCTGGTACGTCCCAGTGAACTTCACGGGAGCATCGGCGAAAGCTTGCGCGAAATCTCCACGTGACTTCGGTGGGGCTTCGATGCCGGAACGGTTTGACTTCTCGACGGGTTCTGCGCCGGGCAGTGCCACGGCCAGGTCCGTTTGATGTGCCTCGGACTTGTACGTGATGTCCACCAGACGGCTCATCGCACGGGCGGCCTCGAAGGTCTCGGCGACGCAAAGCGCAACCGGCTGCCCACTGTACTGCACCTTGGCGTCGTAAAGGGGCCGCAGAGGGCTGCCGTCCTCTGGTGCGTCTTCGGCCCGGTACGAACGGTCAAACCACGGAAGATGGGGCCGGTTCTTGTGCGTGAAGACCTCGACGGCGCCACGCACCCGCAATGCTTTTGCTGTGTCGATTGAGGCGATCTCTCCGCGAGCGACGGTGCCGGAAATCACCACGGCATAGACCATGTCCGGTGCAAAGAACTCCGCGGCATACTTGGCCGCTCCCGAAACCTTTGCGGGGCCGTCGATCCGCGGTACGTCCTTGCCGGCCAGATGCGTACTCATGCCCGCTCTCCTTCGTGTGTGCCTTCGTGGGCCGCCTGCTCCAGCGCTCGCATCACGGCGACAGGGGCGAGCCGGAGCTTGAAGTCGTTTTCGCCAAAGCCTTGCGCACCCGCCAACAGGGCGAGTTGATATTCGTGCCAGGTTTCACGATTCGCGGGTTTGCCGATCAGGAGCGCCTGCTCCAGCTCAGGGTTGCGCCACGGTTTGTGCGCGACCCCGCCAAGCGCTACACCACAGTTTGTGACCGTTCCCTCGGAGAGCTCCAAGCCGACAGCCACGGAGACCAGGGCGAACGCGTACGACTGACGGTCACGCACTTTAACGTACGCCGAGTGCCCCGCGAAACGGCTTGGGGGCAGGTCTACCGACGTGATGATCTCGCCGTGTGCAAGCGTGTTATCCAGGTCAGGGCGGTCGCCAGGCAAGCGGTGGAACTCCCCAAAGGGGATCGTGCGCGCGCCCTTCGGCCCCCTTACCTGCACCTTCGCTCCTAGCGCTGCTAGGGCAACACACATGTCCGAGGGAAACGTGGCGATGCAGGACGGGCTTGTGCCGAGGATCGCGAGCTCCCGATTCGCGCCAAACCGCGCGGGACATCCGCTCCCCGGCGTCCGCTTGTTGCAGGGCGTAGCCACATCGTAGAAGTACACGCAACGGGTGCGTTGCAGAAGATTGCCGCCGGTCGTTGCGCGATTGCGCAGCTGCGCGCTGGCACCGGCGAGAATCGCCCGCGCCAGCACGGGATAGCGCGTCGAGATTGTGGGGTGGTAGGCAGCGTTGCTGTTCGTCACCAAGGCGCCGAGGCGAACGCCACCGTCGGGCAACTCGGCGATGTCGTAGAGGTCTAGACGGCTTAGGTCGATCAGCTTCGACGGACGTTCCACGTCGTACTTCATCAGATCGACCAGGTTAGTTCCACCGCCAAGAAACATCGAACCGGGATCTTCCCCGGCCACGCTTGCTGCTTGGCTAAGGTCAGTTGCGCGGACGTACGCGAAGTTATTCATCGCGCCTCACCTGCGGCGTTCCCCATGGCTTGCCTCACAGCGGCCACGATGTTTGGGTACGCGCCACAACGGCAGATGTTGCCGCTCATCTGCTCACGGATGTCGTTGTCCGTTACGATGTGGCCTTCTTTGAGCGCGCCCACGGCGGAACAGATCTGCCCCGGCGTGCAGTACCCGCACTGGTACGCATCCTTGTCCACAAAGGCTTGCTGCATGGGCGACAAGTTGTGTTCACCGCCTAGACCTTCAATGGTCGTCACCTCTGCGCCATCAAGGGCGACCGCAAGGCACAAGCAGCTGTTGACGCGCACACCGTCGAGGAGAACCGTGCAAGCACCGCACTGACCGTGATCGCAACCCTTTTTGCTGCCCGTCAAACGCAGAGTTTCGCGCAAGAGATCGAGAAGTGAGATCCAGGGCGCGATGCCCAGCACGTGCTCCTGACCGTTTACAACAAGCCGGGTTTTTACGTCGGCGTTTCCGTTCATCACGTTCGTTCCGTTCGTCATGCAACCTCTCGCATGCAGTCCTAAGCCCGCAGCGGCAAACAGGGAATGCATCGTCCTGTTACAAGCTTCTCACCCGCACACAAAAAAAGCCATGCCGAGAACTAGCAACCCTTTGCCCGATTCTGATCGATGGCCTCGCCAGACCTGCGAAGCAAAGCTTTGCCACCGGACAGGGGCTGGCCTGCCCAGTGGCACGGCACGCTATGCCTCCTTCAACATCTCGGTGCGGTACTTAGGAGCGAGCGCCTTGGCTTTCTCCATGAACTGCTGCTGCTGTTCCTTGTCCATCTTTGGCGGAGCGGTGGTTCTCGTCGCCACAGGGACGCCTACCTGCTGAAAGAAGTTCTCCTGCCCCGCGGGTGAGCAGATGCA
>CAXTLD010000029.1:0-40539 GCA_964245045.1 uncultured Acidobacteriaceae bacterium
GGGCCGAGATGGGGGCTTGGGCGGTGCGGTGGTCGGTGGGGTGAAGGTGGGTTGCGACTACCCGATCTGCACGGCCTCTGGTAGGGCCTCCTCGTGCATCCCAGCGGGGGTCCGGGAAGGGTGCTTCTCCCTAGGGACGTTGCAGGTGAAGCGGAGGAGGAGCGATCCGCAAAGGGCGGCTGTGCTGGAAGCAAGCAGGATGGCGATGCGCGTTTGTGTGTAACTTTCGCCTGTGCCGAAGGCGAGGCCGGCCACAAAGATCGCGACGGTGAAGCCGATGCCGGCGACCCAGCTGGCTCCGTGCAGATGACGCCAGGAGACGCCGTGCGGTAGTTGTGCGATGCGGAGCTTCACGGCGAGCCAGGAGAACAGGGTGATGCCGAGAGGTTTGCCGAGAAGCAGACCCATGGCTACGCCGAGGAACGTGGGCGCCAGTATCGACGCGGCATGAAAGCCATGAAAGGAGATGCCCGCGTTGGCGAGCGCGAACAGGGGCATGATGCCGTAGCTGACCCAGGGGTGAAGCGCGGTTTCCATGCGGTCCAGGGGGGATTTCACGAGGTTGAGGCCCTTGCTGAGGCGATCGAGATGCTCGGTGGCTTCACTTTCGGCGCGACCTGCCTTGTGGGCGGCCTTGAAGCGCTCCAGGCGCTGGTGTCCGCGTTCGACGAAGGGCTCCAACGGCAGAAATGTGCGCGACGGGACAATGAGCGCGAGGGCGATCCCGGAGAGCGTGGGATGAACGCCGCAGGCGTGGAGCGTGTACCAGAGCAGGGCGCCGAGCCCGAGATAGACAGGTAAACGGATGACACCAAGACGGTTCATCACCAGACCCACGGCGAAGAGCACGGCGGTGGCGCCCAGCCAGAACCAATGGAGCTTACTGGTATAGGCCACGGCGATGACAAGAACACCGCCGATGTCATCCGCAATGGCAAGCGAGGCAAGAAAGATGCGCAGCGCGACGGGAATGCGGCGGCCCAGGGCGGTAAGGATCGCGAGCGAGAAGGCGATGTCGGTGGCGATGGGCACGCCCCAACCACGCTCTGTGGGCGTGCCGTGGTTAAAGGCGAGATAGATCAACGCGGGGACGAGCATGCCACCGGCGGCGGCCAGAACGGGCAGGATGGCGCGGCGGAAGGAGGCGAGCTCGCCGACAAGCAGCTCGCGTTTGACCTCGAGGCCGACGACCAGAAAGAAAACAGCCATGAGGACGTCGTTGACCCAGGTGGCGAACGGCCAGGAGAAGGATGCCGCGCCGGCAGTCAGGCCGAGGGGGAAATCGAGGAGGTGTTGGTAGAAAACGGCTGCATGCGAGTTGGCGAAGGCCAGTGCGGCGAGGGTCGCAGCAAGCAGAACGAGGCTGCTTGAGGTTTCAAGCTGGGCGAAGCGAGCGAAGGGCTGAAGCAGTCGGAGCACCGGTCGTTTGTCGAGACTGGGCAGTGCCGTGTCTTCCATCCCTTTATCGTAACGATTTGCAGAGTAGCGGGTGAGAGTAGGACGGGCGTGCGGGTGGCGGGTGGCTCGTAGTACGTGGCACTTGGTGGCACGTGAGGCGAACAGCGATGCCGTCGCAGCCGGAAGCGCTTTGCGCATCGCATGGGAACGGGGGGCGGCTTGGCGCATGCGGCCCGATACCCAACGGCACTGCGGCGCACATGAAGGGACTTATTGCTTTCATAGCGGGCAGCACTAGTGTGAATGTACCTGCCGCTCGGATCTATCTGGGCTGTTCCCGGTGACTTCAGGAGAATTAGGCAATGAGGAAATTGGATGCTAGTGCCTCAATCGTTACTTTTGCATGCTTGATTATGCTGTTCATGAGCGGAGGAAACTCATTGGCAACAGCTGAAGAGTTCCCGCATTTGACAGCAGAGCAGGCGCTCGCCGCCGCTCGCCGCAACGCGCAGCCGGGAAGCTCATTCACAATTCTTTTGAAAATCATCGCGAATGCGGATACGCGGCGGATCGGCGCTCAAGCGCTTGAGCAGGCACAGGCGCATAGGATTGAGCGCTATGAGAACGGACGTCTTGTCGATATTCTGCGGTCCGGCGGTTACCTTCTCGCAGAAGTAGATCCTCGAACGAACAATATAGTCGCTATGCACCTCGTCTCGGTGGAGGCCGGTGGCTCTGTGAAGGATGTAGAGTCAAAGTGCCACGGCATTGTTAAACGAGCCGACGCAGAGGTACTGTTGAGGAACACCGTCGAGCTTGTCAAGCAGTTGTACTCGACCCCCTCAACAAATGAATTGTCTCTGGCAAGTAAGTTCTACGGTGGCAACTTTCTCGATGCCGACACACTCCCGGATTCTTTGTTTACGATCCCTGCTTTCCTGCGAAATCGAGGCGCCAAAGCAAACGAGGTTCAGGAAGCGGCAGCACTGTTTTGGGGATATCTTTTCTGGCCGTCCCGGTCTGCACTTTCCATGCCCGCTTTCTCCGCTAACCCAGCGGCGGCGGTAGACGCGGCTGAAAAGGAGCGGGAAACGCTGAAAGCGGAATTCCTGCAAAGCAACAACATGGATCCCAACATCAACCCTGTTGACTTCGACAATATACAAAGTGAGAAGCAGCTCCAGGAACGCATTGAATTGCTTACAAGATTGGACAGGTTCTTGGAAGATTGCCTTAGGAAGAAGGCTGATCTGACCGTTGTCGGAGCAAACCTCTCCGTTCTTACGGTCCCGCTGAGTGTAGATGTGGATCTAAACCAAGCAGGCCAATATGTGTCCAGCTCGCCGCCAAAGTCTCTGTTCCTCTGGCATCGCGTTGCGACGGGCGGCTTCGCGGTCAAAGAGATCACTTGGCATTGGTAACTAGCGTGTGAGAGCCCCAGGTAGTGCCGTTTTGAACTTTCTGCGTAGTTATGAGGGTTTTAGCAATACCGCCTATGCTGATTCGCAAGGAAATTGCACGCATAAAACAGGCATTTAATTAGGAAGGCACCACTCGCATTTGGGCTTCGGGTCCAATGGTGTACGACGAACGTCTGTTACATCACTGGTTGAGAGGCACCCTGATTGTTTGTCTTTCAAGCGATTGAGGTGTGTGCGGCGGGAAGCCTCGGGCTCTCCGCATTTACTCGCGGTCGCTGCCGTAGATGCTTAAGCCTTGCTGGACGCGGAAGGCGATGGACGCGGCGCGGGGGGTGTAGTCGCTGGTGGGGTAGTCCTTCTGCAGGCGGGCGGCGAGGGCGGCGCAGGTTTGGGCGGCTCCTTCGGAGCGCTTGCGGTTGTCGTCGACCAGGTACATGGTGACGAGCGAGCCCTGGCGATAGACGGCGTCGTACAGGGCTTCGGCGGAGCGGGGGCCGTTGGGGTAGTGGTCGGCGTACTTGAGGTAGAGGTTGGTCTCCATCTCGGGGCACTTGGGCAGGCCTTGCCAGTCGCCGCACACCTTGTTGTCGAGAAGGTCAAAGGCGGCTTTGGCGGCGTCGGGGGTGTTGGGGTAGAACTTCATCACGCGCTTGAGCTCGCCTTCGTAGAGCTGCGGGCGAAGGTAGGCCTCCTGCTCGTGGGCGCTGGGCAGGGTGCTGTTATCGGCCTTGTCGAGCTGCCAGCGGATGTCGGCGGAGCGAAAGGCGGCCTCGGGCGCAAGGGGTGAGTCGGGGAAGTACTCCCAGACGCGGCGGTACAGGAGCTGGGCGGAGGGCGCGGCGTCTTTGGGGGCATGCGGTTCGGCGGCCCTGGCTTCGAGGTCGGCGGCGGCGCCGTAGAGCAGCCGGTCCCCCTGCGGGGTGTGCGGGCCGACGATGCCCTTGTCGCGAATCCAACCGGAGGCCGGGTTGACCTGCGCGTTCGGGTCGGTGAACTCGGGCTTCTGGTCCGGGTCCTCTTCCTTGGTGTCGGTGTTCGCAAAGACGTTGACCCAAGGGCCGTTGCGCTGATTGATGACAATCTCGCGACCGGGGACGACGGTGGAGATGGGCGGGTCGGCGGAGTCGGCGACCGCGTAGATGTTGGCCGTGTGCACGAGCGTGGCGCGGTTCGCGGCGTCGGCGACGGGGCGCTCTGGGGCGCGTTTCTGGGCGTGCGAAAAGATGGCAGCAAGAACGAGCGCGGACACGGCCGCGAGTGGGGCGAGACGAGGCATGGCTACGGGTTAGACGTGCGCAGCTCCGGCGGCGGTTTCCCTTTCGAGCTCGGCCTGAAGCTCGGGATCAAGGTTGCCGCCGGAGACGATGGCCACGACGCGTTCGACCGGTGGCAGCTCGGCGGCGTGAAACAGGGCGGCAGCCAGGGTGACGGCACCTGAGGGTTCGGCAACGATGTCCGTGGCGGCGAGCAGCAGACGCGTGGCGGAACGGATTTCGGCTTCGGTGACGGTCATGATGCCGTCCACGAAACGGAGGATGTGCTCAAAGTTCAGGCGGCCGAGCGATTGCGTGCGGAGGCCGTCGGCGAGGGTGCGGGTGGTGCGGGCGGCGGGCCACTCGACGAGGGTCTTGGCGTAAAAGGACTCGTGGGCGTCGCCGGCGAGCTCAGGTTCGCAGCCCCAGACCAGAGGAGCGGGCTGGCGGGCGGCGTCGGTGGCGAGCTTGATGCCGGTAGCTGTGCCGGAGAGCAGGCCGCCGCCGGAGACAGGCGAGAGGACGAGGGTGCCGGGGTGGGGCGAGTGGGGTGCGGCTTCGGGTTGATGTTCAGGTTCGAGCGATGAGATGGTGAGCTGTGAGGCGAGGTGCAACGGCACCCCGTCCAGCTTGGCGATCTGCTCTGCGAGTTCGAGGCCGCAGGTGGCCTGGCCGGCGATGATGTCCGGGTCGTCGTAGGGCGGGATCATGGCGTAGCCGTGCTCCGCGACGAGCTCTTCGGCCCGCTGTTTGCGCTTGGTGGAGGCCGGGCCCACCGTGACAATTTCGGCGCCGAGGGCTTCGGTGGCTTGGCGCTTGATGTCTGGGGCGTTGCTGGGCATGACGATCACGGCGCGCGTGCCGAGCGCGCGGGCGGCAAACGCGACGCCTTGCGCATGGTTGCCGGAGCTGAAGGTGATGACGCCGCGGGCGAAGGCATCGGGGTCGCCCTGTTGAAGCCGGGCGACCTTGTTGAAGGCGCCGCGAAGCTTAAAGGAGCCGATCGGCTGGGCGGCCTCGTTCTTGAGGTAGATGGCTGGCGCTTGCGGGGGCAGTAGGAAGCTGGCGTGGCGGAGGCGTGTGGGGTCCAGGCGGACGAGCGGCGTGTAGACGGCGACGCCGGCGATGCGATTGCGTGCGGCGAGGATGTCGGCGAGGGTGATGAGCATGCTGTAGCTTGTATTCCCTGGTCAGTTTAGCGGTCGACAAATGCCATTGTCTGAGGTTGTCAGATGTAAGGCAAAGGTGCATTACAATCACGGCAGAGGTGGCGTATGCCGAGACTAAAGGTGACGGCAAAAGGACAGGTGACGCTTCGGAAAGAGGTGCTGAAGCACCTCGGAGTCGAACCGGGGGACGAGATAGAGGTGGAGGTGGCTCCCGGCGGGAAGGTGGAGATGCACGCTGCTCGGCCCAAAAAGAGTTGGGACGAGATTGCCGGATTTTTCAAGGGCAAGACTACGAAGGTAGCCACGCTTGAGGAGATCCAGGAAGCGATCGAGAAGGGCTGGGCAGGGCAGTTGTGAACATTACCGCCGACACAAACATTCTTGTTCGCGTGATGATTCGCGATGATGAGGCACACGCCGTGGTTGCGGAGCGAGCGTTGCGGCGTGCCTCACGCGTTGTGATCTCTTTGGCGACGTGGTGTGAGTTCGTGTGGGTGTTGCGCCGAATCTATCGACTTCCCGATGCGGAGATCGCATCCGGCATTGAACTTTTGCGAGATGGCCGGAATGTCGTGACGGACCTTGCGGCTGTTTCATCAGGTCTCCTCACCTTGCGCGCCGGTGGCGACTTCGCCGATAGTGCCATAGCACATGAGGGGCGGCGGCTTGGAGGCGAGGTCTTCGTTTCGTTTGATCGCAAGGCTGTGAGGCTGGTGCGGGCGCAGGGGCACCGGGCGGAGTTGTTATAGAGTGCTCTCTTTGGTGAGTCAAGACGGCCAGGCCGACGTCACTGCGCCTCCGCTGCCTGGAGGATCTGTGCGAAGAAGTGCAGCAGCCGCAGGTTGTCCGTTACCCCCGGGCCGGCTCCGTCCAGGTCCAGGTGGCTGAGGACGGGGCTGATGAGCGCGGCTTTCAGCGTGGTCGTGGGGAGCTCGGACTCCATCCAGAGCGTTTCGGCGGCAGGGATGATGTTGTCGCCTTCACCGTGGAGCAGGTAGACGGGCACGGCAAGGTTGCCGAGGTGGCCGTGGGGGCTAACGCCGGCCATGTCGGCCACATGTTTGGCCTCCGCTTTCGCGAGCAAGGAGCGGGTAAATGCGGAGTTCGTGTCCATGAGCACCTTGGCCTCCTCCGTTTGGTGCGGGTTGAGGCGATCCATGGCGCCCTTTTCCCCGGGAACGTCCTCATACAAGTGGGCGCGGAGCACGCGGCGCAGCGGCGCCAGATCGCCCTTGGGGACGAAATCTTCCAGGTGCTCGTATTCCAGCACAAGCGGGCCGTACTCGTGCGGCGGCAAAAGTTCGGGAGCGCCGGTGGGCCGGGCGTCCTCGCCCGTGCGATAGTAGGTCGCCACGCGCTGCATCTTGTCCTGCGAGCCGACCGCGAAGACGAATTTGATGGAGTGGCGGAACTGCGGGTCGGCCGCAGCGAGCAACGACAGGCCGCCAGAGAAACTAAGTCCCATGATGCCCACGGGTTCTCCGCCCGTCCGCTGCGCCAGCCACTCGGCTGAGTCGCCGATGGTCGCGATGGAGTTGGCGCCAACGTGGTAGTCCTTGATGTCGGGCAGCTCCGGGGTAAGGACGCGCAGGCCGCAGGCGCTCATGGCGCTTGCAAAGGCGATCAGGCGCGGCTCGTCGATGCCGAGATGGTGCACGCCGTGCAGCACCATCAGGGCGGGAGCGTGCGGGTGGCCGAGCGGGGTATACAGGCGCGCGCGGACTGGGCCGGTGGAGGCCGTATAGGTCAGGTCCTCGACCGCTACCCGGTCGTTGACGGTCCAGCGCAGCGACTCCGGCACCGGTTGATTGGCAACCAAGTCCAGAACGGCGGCAGCCTGCAGGTGAACGCGGATGGAGGGCCAAAGGACCGAGCCGAGCACGATGACCAGCAACGCCATCGCGGCAAGGGTGAGCAACGTGTCCGGACGGGAGCGTGGGCGGTGCGCGGGGGGAGCCTCGGGCGGCGGATCGGCTGCGGGGGCGCCGCGCTGACGGCGCAGATTGAGGGCGAAGCCGGCGAGGCCACCGCGGCGGCGCAGCGTGGTGTGGCGCTGGTTTGCGTCGGGCTTTTCGTCGGGCGGTGTGGGCATGGCCGTGCAGATGCAGTATGCCCCGTGTGCTCGCTCCGGCGCTAGCGGGCGCGCAGAAAGAGTGTCGCGATGAGGATCAAGATCGCCAAAAGAAACGCCAGCGCGACGACGGCGAGGGTTTGGGCGCGATGCTGGGTGGCTTCGATGCGGGCCAGGCGGCCCTCCACAGACTCGGTAGCCTGCTTGGCCGCGAGGGCGTCGGCGCGGGTGCTCGCAAGGTGCTTCTCGAAATCGGCGACCTCTCGCTGGAGATGGGCGGTCTGCGTGGTTTGCGCCAGGGTGAGCGCGTCCAGGTCCGCATGGAGGCGATCGCCGAGACCGGCAAGGGTTGCGCTCTGTGCATCTAGGCTTGCTTGCAGGGCAGCCTGGTGCGCGGCTTGGTGGGCGTCCAGGTCTTGGCGGTGCGCGTCCAGCGTCTGCCGTACGGCCTCGTCGCCGGTGGTCTTGTCCTTGAAGTAGCGATCCGCCAGCGGCAGAAGGCGCGTGACGTGCGGGGCGAGTTCAATCAGTTGCGTGAGGGCTTTGGGCCACATGGGTGGATTGTATGCGGCAGCGAACGCAACCGGGAACTCCCGGCCTACGCGGAACTAGACACCCCGCGCGAGGCGGCGAACATTGCGATGACGCAAAACCAGCGCCGCGATGGTAGCGAGGAGGATAGCGGTGATGATCCCTTGCGACCAAACGCAATAGATACACCACTTCTGAAGCACGTAGGCCTCCATGAATGAGAGGAAGGCGGCAAACGCGAAGCCGATTTCGGCCGCCTGCAGCGTCGCCCAAAGGTGACCGGTAAGGGCCAGGGCGCCGATCAGAGCGTACCCGGCGATGCCCAGAATGGCGACGGGCAGGTGGACGCCCTTGGCGCCGGGCACCTCGTCAAAGGAGCGCGGCGGGAACTCGGCGAAGCGAGAATGGTTCACCGCGCCGCAATCCCACTGCTCAGTGACCGCGCACGGCGGCGCGGCGCTGGGATCCTGCAGGTGAATGCGTAAGGCGAGGGCAGAGTCGAGGACGCCGGCGAGCGCGAGCAGGGCGATCAGGAAACGCATAGCTCTTCCAGTGTAGCGTTGTGGGACAAAGCAGCCTTTTGCAGGACGCAATCTGCGTCGTCCGAGGGATTCTCGCGTCAGACTTCAGTGAAGAGAATAAAAAGCAGCGGATCGGGTGAGATAGCTGCACGGGAGCGGATGGACGATGGCTGTAGCTGAGCTTGCAGGGGCGATGGTGGGGGCAGGGGTGGACCAGCCGGCGGCGGCGGACACGCTGCATCTGTGGAACGGGCTCGGCAGCCCTGACGACGCGCAGCGCTGGGTCGACGCGCACCTGCAAGCGTCGCGGGCTGAGATCGCCGCCATGCTCGCGGTGGACGGGCAGCGAACAGTAGAGAACACGCTGGCCCCGTACGACCGGGCTGTCTGGCATTTGCGGATGGCTGGCAGCCAGGCGCACGTGATGTTCATGGTGCACCCCGCGGCAGGGGTGCGCGACGCCGTGCAGGCGTTGTCGCAGCAGGTCAGCGCGGAAGGCGTGGCCCTGAGCCTGAACCAGGAGGCATATCGCGCCCTGGAGGGCATCGATGCCGCAGGCGAGGACGAGGCCACGCGCTACTACCTGGAGCGGACGTTGCTGGGCTATCGACTGGCCGGGGTGGACCGCGACGAGGCGACACGCGACACGATCCGGTCGCTGGCCGATCGTATGACGGAGTTGAGCATGCAGTTCAGCCGTCGCGTGCAGGATGACGTGCGGCGCGTCGCCGTCGAGGACCCGAACGAGTTGCTGGGGCTGCCCGCAGATACGCTGCTGCGCCATGGCGTTCGGGAGGAAGGCGGACGCCTGGTCGCGGAGGGTGACATTGTGATTACAACCGACCCGCCCGAGATGTCGCCCGTAATGAGTTATGCGGCCAGTGCGGCCCTGCGCCGAAGGCTGTACCTCGCGTACAACGATCGCGGCTACCCGGCCAACAAACAGGTGCTGCTCGATCTGCTGGCCGCACGGGAACAGATAGCCGAGATCCTGGGATTCCGCAGCTGGGCGGACCTGGCGACCGTGGACCAGATGATGGGCTCGGCGGCCAACATGCGGCGGTTTTTAGGAGAAGTGGAGCAGGCGGCGCGTTCGACCGCGCTGCGTGAATGGGCGGAGTTGGAGGCATTTGTACGTGAACGCGCACCCGAAGCGCTGCCCCTTACGCTGAGCGACGCGCGCTTCTGGGAGGAGCAGTTCCGGCGGGCGCGGTACAATTTCGACTCGCAAAGCGTGCGGCCTTACTTCCCGTATGAGCAGGTGGAAGCGGGGATCCTCGCCGCGGCGGGCAAGCTCTTTGGGGTGCGCTTCGAGCGGCATGCTGACGCCCCAGTTTGGGATCCGGCGGTGAAGGCGTTTGACATTTTCGACGTCGCCGGCACGGAGCCGATAGGCCGCATTTATCTGGACATGCACCCGCGTGACGGCAAGAGCAAGTGGTTCTCAGAGTGCTCGCTGGTCGGCGGCGTGCTGGGCCGCCAGGTGCCGGAAGCCTCGCTGGTCTGTAACTTTCCGGAACCCACGGCCAACGACGCCGGGTTGATGCAGTACGCCGACGTGGTGACCTACTTTCACGAGTTCGGGCACCTGATGCATGAGGTTTTGGGCGGACGGCAGCGCTGGGCTGGGCAGAGCGGCATCGCGACCGAGGGTGACTTTGTGGAAGTGCCCTCGCAGATGCTGGAGGAGTTCTTCGAAGACGCCGACCTGCTGCGCGGCTTTGCCCGTCATGTCGATATAGGGGAGCCGATCCCGTACGAGACCATACAGCGCATGACCCGGGCCAGTGCGCATGGTCGGGCGCTGGCGACGTTGACCCAGGTGATGTACGCCACGTACTCGATGGAGACTCACGATCACTCGGCCTCGACGCTTGATCTGGATATGCTGCTGCGCGACGGCTACGACCGGTTTTCCATGTATGAGTTTGTGGAAGGGAATCGCATGTACGCGGCCTTTACGCACCTTGTGGGCTACACGTCGAATTACTACACGTATCTCTACGACAAGGTGATGGCTCTGGAGTTTTTCCGTCAGTTCGCGAAGCAGGATGGCGAGGACATGCTGAATGGCTCGACAGGACGGCGGTACCGACGTGAGGTATTAGAGCCCGGAGGGTCCAGGCCGGCACGTGCGCTGGTTAAGGCCTTTCTGGGGCAGGATGAGGTGAGTATGGATGCCTTCGAGGAGTGGATCGGAAAGGAGTACGCGGCGTGATCGGTCTGCCGGCAACGGAGGTTTAGGACGGGTCTTGGAGGCGCTGCCACACGGCGGCTTGCATGGGCCCAAGCGGAGCCTTCTGTCCTGTCCAGATTTCGAACTGACGAGCGCCTTGGTGCACAAACATCTCGATCCCGCGGATGGTCTCCATGCCTTTAGCGCGGGCCACAGCGATTAACGGTGTTTCGATCGGGTTGTAGACCAAATCGAAAACTAGCTCGGTGCGCAGTTCTTCCTCGCTTACCGGCAGAACAAGGGCGTTGCCGCGCATGCCGGCCGGGGTGGCGTTGATCAGGACGTCGAAGCGTTCGGAGCGGAGCCGCTCACGCGGCAATGCGAACGCATCGGCTTGCTCGGCAAGTGTGTGAGCCGCTTCCGGTGTGCGGTTGGTGATGTAGACCTTTGCGCCCCGGTCTGCGCAGGCAAAGACGGCGGCCCGTGCCGCTCCACCTGCACCCAAGACGAGCACCCGGGCACCGCGCAAGCTGAGTCGCTGCTCGAGCGGGGTCACGATGCCGGCGGCGTCTGTGTTCCATCCGTGCCACTGGCCTCCGGCCGTGCGGTGGACGGTGTTGACGGCGCCAATGCGCGCGGCTAAGGGGTCTAGGTCGTGTAGGAACGGAAGAACGGCTTGCTTTAGCGGCATCGTCACGCTAAAACCTTCGAGCCGCAGCCGGTCGGCAACGTGGAACAACTCCTGAGCGTCGTTGGTCAGTAAAGGTAGGTACACGGCATCCAGACCGGCCTCGCGGAAGGCTGTGTTCAGCATGAGCGGCGAGAGCGAAGAGCGGATCGGTTGGCCGGCCACGCCGAACAGGCGCGTGGCAGAGGTTAGCGCCCGGATCCGGTAAAGGTCGACGAGAGTGCGAGCCGTGAGCTGGCCCGGCGCAGTCACTTCGGTTTCCACCGCAGCGGCGAAGGTGAAGGCGGAGCCGGCGCGAGGGCCGAGAACACGGGTGAGGATGCCGGCCTCACCCATCGCAAGGGCAACAATCCTCTGGGATACGGTTTGGGGCGCGTTCGCGTGTGCCTTCAGGAAGTCGAGTAGCACGAGGCTGTCCGTCAGCGACTGTGCGGTGGGAACGATCTTGCAAAGGTCGGGGCGCAACGACCGCATGCGCGCGAGGACGGATTCGAGAGAGCCAGTTTGCTGAAAATCGTGGAAGCTGAGCAGGACGAGGGCGCCAGCCGCTCGAAGCTGGTCGATTGCCGTGCTTCCGAGCACTTCGGCGCTCTCCAGCGAGAGGTCGACCAGAGCGAAGCCGGCCCGCGCCGCGGCGAGCAGGATCGCGAGCTCAGCATGTGCGGAACCGTCAAACTGGCCGCCGCTGCCCTGCGGGCGACAGGTAGCGAGAAAGCTGGCGCGTGGGTGCGCTGCAACGAAGGGCGCGAGGGAGGGGATGGCGCTCGCGGGATCGCGCAAGTGGTCGAGCCGGAGCTCCAGCAGCGAAAACTCCGGTAAAAGCCGCGCTGCTGTTGTCAGCATGGCGTCGCAAGTAGCGCCTGTGACGGAGACACAGAGGTTGTCAAGGGATAGCGGTGGACGGCTCGGGCCTACGCGCACCGGCTGTGGGGTAACGATCATGGCAGTGTCGTCCCAGTATGGCAGGCTGAAAGTGATTTTCGCGCTCGCAAATCCCATTTCGGGAATCTTTGCGTGGCAAGATCTATGACTTTCTGTTTAGTATGCAACCTTTCGCCCAAGGCTGCGTCATATCTTGTAACTGAGAGGCATTCCTAAACTGTCCCACCTGATGTAACTCCCTCCTTTTGCCCTCATGGGCACCCTCCTCTTTCCTCAGTTTCTCCCTCCTCAAGCCTCTTCGGGCCCGCTGGAAAGCGGGCCTTTTCCATTTCGGGAAGGAACGAAGAAGTTCTCGGCTGCATGTGCGCATACCGGCAGGCGTTGCTCTATGCTCGGATGAGGGTAGGCGATGCGCGTGGTGTCTGACGATTCCATAGTCGAAATTACCGGGCTGCGTAAGGTGTATGCAGGCAAGCAACCGGTGACGGCGGTGGACGGCATCGACCTGCGCGTGCAGCCAGGCGAGCTGTACGGTCTGCTGGGCCCGAACGGCGCCGGCAAAACTACAACCATCTCGATCGCGACGACGCGCGCGGTGCCGACGGCGGGACGCGTGCGGATTGCAGGGGTCGATGTGGTCGCGGTGCCGGCCGAAGCACGGCAGTTCATCGGCGTGGTGCCCCAGTACAACACGCTCGACCGTGCCTGCACGGTGGCCGAAAATATCGAATTCCATTGCGTGTACTTCGGCATGAGCCGGGCCGAGGGCCGACGACGAACAGCCGAACTGCTCCATCAGTTTCGGTTGACGGACCGGGCCCAAGTCTACCCACAGCAGCTTTCCGGCGGGTTGGCGCAGCGGGTACAGATTGCACGAGCCATCGCCCACCGGCCCAAGGTGCTCTTTCTGGACGAGCCAAGCGCGGGGCTTGATCCGCAAAGCCGACTAGCGATGTGGGAGGCGGTCCGCAGGCTACGAGCCGAGGGCATCACCGTGCTGTTGACGACGCATTACATGGAGGAGGCTGACGCGCTGTGCGATCGGTTGGCCATCATCGATCACGGCAAGATTCTCGTTGAGGACACGCCGGCGGCGCTGAAGGCGAGTGTGGGCGGGGACAAGATCTATGATCTGCGGCTACGCGAGGGCTTCGATGTGGGGGCGCTGCGATCTACGTTGGGCAGTCTGCCGGGAGTGACTTCGGTAGATCCCATCGAAGGCGGGCTAAGGGTGCTGGCGCGGGCGCAGGATGGATTGTTGGCGCAGGTTGTGACGACAGCCAACGCGTTTGGGCTCAAGGACGTAGCCACCGCCGAGCCGAGCCTTGAAACGGTGTTTATCCGACTTACAGGGAGGGACCTGCGTGAGTAAACCGGGGCCGAATGGATGTGAATGAAGTCAGGCAAACAAGCGACGTAACGCCGACGCGGCGCCGGCCAAGCTATGTGCGGGCCTTTGGCGGGCTGCTGTTGCGGGACCTCCACGTGTTGCGGCGAGAGATTGCACCGTTTCTAGTGCGTGTGGCGATGAACCCGCTACTGTTTCTGTTTGTGTTCACCTACGTGATGCCGCACATGAGCGGCGACGCTGCAGCGGCCAGCCCGGCCGCGCGCATGGCCGGCGTGGGCGGTGGTGGTGGGTTCGGGACGGTGCTGCTACCGGGGTTGATGGCGGTGGCGATCATGTTTTCAGGCATCGCGGCCGTCGCACTGCCGCTGGCGACCGAGTTCGGTATCACGCGCGAGATCGACGACCGCGTGATGAGTCCGCTGCCAATCGAGGGGGTGGCGTTGGAGAAGGTGGTCTTCTCCGCCGGGCAGAGTCTGGTGGCGGCGGGCCTGGTGTTTCCGTTGGCATACTACATCCCATCGACGCCGGTGCAGGCGCATGTGTCGAGCTGGCTGTTTTTAGCGCTGGTTCTGGTGCTGGGAAGCCTGGTGTCGGGAGCGCTGGGGCTGACGATCGGCACGAGCGTCCAGCCAAAGCAGATTGGGCTCATCTTCGGCGTGGTCGTTGTGCCGATCACCTTTTTGGGCTGTGTGTATTACCCATGGGCGGCACTGACGCACATCCGCTGGCTGCAGTACGCTGTGCTGATCAACCCCATTGTGTACATCAGCGAGGGGCTGCGCGCGGCGTTGACGCCGGGCATGGGACACATGCCGGATGCGTTGTTGCTGGCCATGCTGTGCTTCTTCTTTGTGCTGCTGACGTGGTTGGGGATGCGTGGATTTCGGCGCCGCGTGGTGAGTTGACGGAGCTTTCTGCCGCCACATCTAGACTAGAGGGCGGGTCACCGCAACTCCGACTTTGTGCCGCCTATCCCCGAAGGACGCTCTATGGAATCGCCCCTTGCTGCCGAAGGCCCTGTACTGGCAGTTCCTCAATTCTATGTAACGCCTAGCCAGCGGTTCAGCCTCAGGTCCTTCCTTCTGGCGATCGTTACTGCTGTGGCTTTCCTGCTCGCGGTGGTGTACGCTCTGGGGCACTCGCGCTACGCACACGCTGGGCGTGAGGACGACGACGACGATCCTTCCCGGGTCGACACGATCTACCTCGGCGATCCGGGCCAGGCTCCTCGAGCGGCCCGCCCCCAGGAAGCCCATCCGAGTGCGGTTCATCCTTTCGTGGTCGTTCGGCTTCCGCGTTCCGGCGAGCAGTTCGGCCAAATCCCGGACACCGCTGCCGGCCGGTTGCTGTATGCCTGGCTGGCCGCGTTCAACGGTACGGACTCTGCCGCCCTGCCCAAAGCCCTGCCCACCGCCGAGCCCACCGCAACGCAGGCCGCGCAACTGGAGCTTCGCAGGCAAACCGGAGGATTTACTCTAGTCTCCGCCAAAGAGGTCCAGCCCGGCGTGCTCGTATTCCGCCTCCACGACCAGACCCCCTCAGCGACGGAGGCACTGGGCACGCTGCAGGTGCGTCCAAACTCAAATCCCGCGACGATCGCCAGCTTCAGCCTCAGTGGAACTTCTTCACCCGAGGCCAAACCCAATGAGGCAGCTCGGGCCAATACTGACGACAAGCCGACCTCACCGGACTGATCAAACGCCGTTTTGGAGGACAGCGGCAAAGGGAGCACATGCTCGCATTCCTCTTCGCTGCGCCGGACAAAGCTCCTTTGACGGCGAGTACATGCCGTGACGGAGTTCTCGCAAGTGAGCACGCTGAGAATGCGGTACAGACTCGCGCGTCCATCCGCTCGGCAAGCGGTGTGGAGATCGCATTGGCCGTGCTTGTCGCACCCAAGGATGCCCGTATGTCGCTTCGTGCTTTCGTCGCTTCGGGGGGATCTTTGCGGTGACCTCGCTTTCAGTGCAGCCCAAGTGAAGCCGGGCAACGATCAAGCGTACCGACAGACGATGAGATCGCGAAGAAGACGCTGCTGACGCTCAGCTTCAGCCTGGCCTCAAGCCGACCTTCAGGGATGCATTCGCTTACGCGGAGGTTGATATCGCAAGCACCAGTACGCCGGTGCTGCCGTGGCTTACCGTTTCGCGTTGGCCAAAGTAGAACAGAGCGGAGACCCACAGACGTTCCGCCGCGTGGTGACTGACCAGCTTTCGATGTCGCTGGGTCTTTCGGGTGACCTCCACGCCTCGCGGGAGGTGAACGAAGCTGCAATCCAGAAGGACCCCGACTATCCGCTCTTCTACTACAACCTGGCCTGTGCTGACGCGGAAGCGGGAAACGCTAGAGCGGCGCAAGAACACCTGCAACAAGCCTACGATCGGCGCAAGCACGTGCTTACGGGGGAGCCTTTTCCCGATCCGACGGCCGACGACTCTTTGCAGAAGCTTCGCGATGATGCAGCTTTCTGGAGCTTGGCTCAGAAAATCAGGAAAAGGTCGTAACGGACACCAAGTAACCGAGTGGTCCTCAATGCGCTTGTTTAGATCGACCGCAGATTTTTGTCACAAATCGCCGTTTGTGGTGAAGGCTTGAAAAGTAAGTCACCTCGCGTTCTATCCTTGTCCATATGTCTACGCAGGCCACTTCGAGCGCTAACGGCCCGGCTTCTCGCCCAGCGATACACGCGACGGGAGTCATGGCCACCCTCATCGGTCAGTTCGATTGGGCGACAACCCCGCTGGGGGACATGGAGACCTGGAGCCCGCTGCTCCGTTCGTATGTTGATTTGATCCTGTCTTCTCCGCAGCCTTCGCTCCTGGCCTGGGGTGACGCGCTCACCATGATCTACAACGATGCCACCGTTCCCGCCATTGGTGACAAGCATCCAGCAGCCTTGGGGCATAGCTATCGAGAGGTCTTCTCGGAAGCATGGCCACTCATCGGGCCTGAGACGGACGGGTGCCTCTACGACGGTAAGAAGTTCATGTATGAAGACGTCCTTATCCCCCTCGCACTGCAAGGTGGTCAGACAGAAGACCGGTATTACACCTACAGCATGATTCCGGTCTATGAACAGGACCGCATCATGGGTGTGTACAGCATCTTCCAGGACACCACAGAGGCGGTCGTAGCAGGACGACAGTTAGACCGGAGTACGGCCTCGATGAGGACCATCCTGGAAGCTACCACCGATGGCATGGTCTTGGTGGACCGCGCCTGGAACATGGTGTTCTTGAATCCTGCAGGACAGCAGATGGTAGCGGCTGTCCCCGACATCGTAGGGCGGAATCTTTGGGAGGTATTCCCGTCGGCGAAATACGAGAACTCACCTTTTCTGTACCACTACCATCGGGCCATGGATCAAGGTCTTGCCGGAGAGTTCGTCTCAGAGTACCCAGAACCACTTAACGTCACTTTGCAGCTCTATGTCCGTCCCGTTCCGGACGGCATACTCATCGTCTACCGGGACATCACCGAACAGAAGCGGGCAGCCACAGCCCTTATTGAGACGGAAAAGCTCGCCGCGGTCGGCAAACTCGCGGCTTCCATCGCCCATGAGATTAACAACCCTCTGGAATCTGTGACGAATCTCCTGTATCTCGCTCGCCGAAACGGCGACGCCGATGAGATACACGGATACCTGGACACAGCCGAACGGGAACTACGACGGGTTTCGGTCATCAGCAGCCAGACACTCCGCTTTCACAAACAGTCCTCAGCACCCAGCGAAGTCACCTGTAGCGAGCTATTCGAGAGCGTCCTGTCGATCTATCACGGGCGAACGCTGAATGCTCACATCTCGGTCGAGAAGAGGAAGCGATCTGAGCGGCCAATCGCCTGTTTTGAGGGCGAGATAAGGCAGGTACTGAACAACCTTGTGGGCAACGCCATTGACGCCATGCCGCAGGACGGTGGACGCTTGCTGCTCCGCAGCCGCGAGGCTTGCGACTGGCGCACAGGGAAAAAGGGCATTGCGCTTACGGTCGCGGACACCGGCACAGGCATGCCCCCGGCTGTACTGCGGAAGATGTTCGACGCCTTTTACACCACCAAGGGCATCGGCGGCACAGGCCTGGGTTTATGGGTGAGCAAAGAGATCGTGGACCGTCACCATGGGACACTGCTTGTCCGCAGCTCGCAGAAAGAGGGCCACAGTGGCACCGTGTTCACGCTTTTTCTGCCTTATGACGCTGTGCGTCGTTAGTGACACAAGCCTTGCGGCCGAGTGCATCATGACCACAGCCGCGTCGTCACACCTTTGACCGCTACCTGGGCCCTCCCGAGGGAGACGAAGCAGGGGTGCGATCTGCGCTCAGAGCTACTTCCTTTTGCGACTCCAACGCCTGCAGGCGCTGTTGCAATGCACCGCGAACGAGCGTGTAGGTCTCGCTCCCAAGCGGAAGGCGGAGCAGCGCAGGTGTCTGGTCCGCAGAGGCGATCATCGCCTCCACGACCTTTTCGGCATCGCCCGGCATGGGGAATGCATTGTTTCTTACGGCTCGTCGCACATCGCCAACTGGGGTCTTTTCGTAGATGTCCATGCTTGGAGGACTGACAATACCTGAAGCTGTCCGCAGACCTACTACTCGCTAGTATCCGAACCCTTCCTCCGCAACGAATTCGTAAGGGGATCGCTTACCCCAATATCGGCACCGCAGACTGCAGTGACCCCTGAGCCCTCCAGCTTGGCGCTGCTCGGCACCGGCGTCCTCGGGGTGGCAGGTATTGTGCGCAAACGCTTCGCATCCCCTCGCTCTGAACACGGCCCGGCTCAGGCCGGGCTGTCTTGCCTTCCTTGCGATCTGAGCGCCTGCGTAATCACGCCAGGCCCTCTGATCGCACCCTGCTCAACAACGGAATGCTGGTGGCTCCCGCTTTGGGCACTTGGAAAAGATGGCTTACTCGGCGGCGACCGTATACAGCGGTGCCGTGGGCGCTTCGCGGTGGCCGCGGCCCAGTTTTTCGGCAAGGTCAGCGGCGATGATTGCGCCGTGGAAGCGGCCGTTTTCGATGAAGATTTCGTTGGTGCGTTCGCCTGCAACGACGACGCCCGCGACGTAGATGCCGGGAACGTTGGATTCGAGGGTTTCTGGGTTGCAGATGGGGCAGCGGGCGTTGTTGGGGTTGAGTTCCACGCCGAGCGACTCGATGAAGCTGAAGTCGGGGTGGTAGCCGGTAAGAGCGAAGACGAAGTTGTTGGGAATTGTTTTCTCACCTTCGGGCGTGGCGAGCGTTACCGTGTCTTCGTCAATCCGCGTGATGGCCGTGTTGAAAAAGGCTCTGATTTCGGCGTTCTTGATGCGGTTCTCGATGTCGGGCTTGATCCAGTACTTGATGTGGCGGTGGAGTTCGGCACCGCGATGGACGAGCGTTACGCGCGCGCCGTGACGCCAAAGCTCGAGCGCGGCGATGGCGGCGGAGTTCTTGCCGCCGACCACAATCACCTCCTGGCCGAAGAAGGGGTGCGGCTCGTTGTAGTAGTGGGCGACTTTGGGGAGGTCTTCGCCGGGGACGCCGAGGTGGTTGGGCAGATCGTAATAACCTGTGGAGACGATAATCTTGCGGGTGCGGTGGGTCTGCGGGCGGTTAAAGCGGTCGGTGGTGTGGACGATGAAGTCGTTATCCGCACCGGTGACGCGGTCGACGCGCTCGTACTGACGAACGTCCAGCCGGTAGTGTTGCGAGACCTTGCGGTAGTACTCGAGCGCTTCGGCGCGGGTGGGCTTCTGGTTCGGCGAAGGGAACGGGACGTCCCCGATTTCGAGCAACTCCGGCGTGGTGAAAAACGTCATGTTGGCCGGGTAGTGGAAGAGCGAGTTGGTGAGACAGCCCTTGTCGACGAGGACGACATCGAGACCTTCGTTTTGGGCGTCGATGGCGCAGGCAAGGCCGGTAGGGCCGGCGCCGATGACGAGGACATCGTGGAGGGTGTCGCGCATAGGTTCACAGTATGGATGCGCGCGCGGCGACGATTGATGCGGTGTATGCGATGCGCGGTGCGCGGGTTGTAATTGGCGAACGCGGGCTGAATTTTTCCATGCTCGCGTAAGCGGTTGGACTCGCGGAATGCATCACATGATTTGAGGAGATCGAACTCCTGTACGGCTTGTTTGATTGCTTACATGAAGTGGAACGGGCTTAGAGCAGGCTCTCTGGTCAGAAGAGCGCAGCCAACCGATTGCAATCAGAGGTGAAGGGTATGAGGGAACGACGGAAAGGCCTGCTCCAGCAGGCCGTGTTTGCCTGCGTGCTGATGGCTTTGGGCTGTTTGCCCCCGGCGCTGACGCATGCGCAACAGCCGGACAATTCAGGGGTGAACAAGCGCGAACACCCTACTGCGGACAGCCAATCGAGCCACCGGTCCGACCGCGAAATTACGGCGCAGATTCGTCGCGGTCTGATGGCGGACAAACAGTTATCCGTCTACGGGCACAACGTCAAGATCATCACCCGAAACGGCGCGGTGACGTTGAAAGGCCCAGTGCACTCGGCGGAAGAGAAACAGGCGATCGCAACCCGCGCCACCAACGTGGCCGGCGAGGGCAAAGTCACCGATCAACTCACCGTCAAGCAGTAACCAGCGAAGGCGCCTGATCGAGCCGCATGGCGCAACGGCAAGCAGGAGGAAGAAGAGTATGGCAGGCATGAATACAGCAGCATTCGGGATCTTCGCCAATCGTGCGGCGGCGGAGACGGCAGTGGATCGGTTGGTCGCAGCGGGCTTCGCGCACCGTGATGTTTCGGTGATGATGTCCGACAAGGGCGGCACAGAAGACTTTGCGGCGGAGAAACACACAAAGGCCCCGGAGGGCACCACCACGGGTGTGACCCTGGGCGGCGTCACGGGCGGAACGCTGGGACTTTTGGCAGGGCTGGGAGCTCTGGCGATCCCCGGCGTCGGTCCGCTGATTGCCGCGGGGCCGATTATGGGCGCGCTGGCCGGACTGGGTGTGGGCGGTGCCGTGGGCGGCCTTGTGGGTGCGCTTGTGGGTCTTGGCATCCCGGAGTACGAGGCCCAGCGGTATGAGGGTCGCGTGAAGGAAGGCGGCGTGTTGGTCTCGGTGCATTGCGAGAGCTCGGTTGAGGCCTCCCGCGCGAAGGAGATCCTGCGGTCCGCCGGTGGTGAGGATGTGGCGTCCTCGGGTGACGGGAGCGGCACCGGCTATGGCGTTCCCGCGACGGCGGGCGTTGGTGGCACCGGTGCCTACCAGCGGACCGGCGTCATCGGAACGACCGGAACGACGGGCAGCACGGGAGCGTATGGCACGACGGGCGGTTTCGAGCAGGCGGGAACGCTGCGGCCCGGCGCCACGGACGCGTACACAACCGGCACGACGCACGGTACGACGTTGTCGGACACGCGCGAGACTGTGGTGACGACCGGCAACAAGCCGGTGATCTCGACCCCTGAGTAAGACACTGATCCAAGCAAACAAAGGCCCTCGCACGGTAGCGAGGGCCTTCTGCTTTGCCGGGCTGGAAGTCAGGCTTCGATGTCGACCAGCTTGTGACTGATGGCGAAGAGCGCCAGTTCCAGCCGCGTCGACACGCCGGTCTTGTCGAAGATATTGGACAGATGGCGCTTGACGGTCTCCTCGGAGATGGTGAACTGCTTGGCAATGTCCTTGTTAGAGCAGCCTTCGACGATGCAGCTGACCACCTCGAGTTCGCGGGGCGTGAGGCCGTACGTCTTGCGCTCCGGCAGGGCGGAGGCCTTCTGCATGAGTTCGTGCAGAGCGGTGAGCAGGTTGTTTACGCGCTGGCCACCAATCCAGTAGTCGCCGGAGAGGACCGAGCGGAGCGCCTCGCCCAGGTCACCGGCCACAGCGTCCTTGAGGACGATGCCGCGTGCACCGATCTGGAGCGCTTCGATGATTTGCTGCGTGGAGATGGTGGAGGTGAGCAGCAGGATCTTGACGCGCGGGGATCGGCTCATGATGGCCCGCATCGCTTCGAGCCCCGGCAGGCGCGGCATGGCGAGGTCGAGCAGAAGCACGTCCGGCTCGAGTTCCAGGGTTTCGGTCACGGCCTGATCGCCGTCCTCGGCTTCGCCGACGACCTCAAAGCCCGGGTCACTGTTGAGCATGTTCTTGACGCCGAAGCGGACCACCGGATGGTCGTCGGCGACGACGATGCGGATGGGGCGACTCAGCGGCGACGAAGATCCGGACGTGGACGTAGCGGGTTTGCGGGGGGCCGTGACCATGGTAGTGCTCTCCAGGAGAAGGTTAGGCAGATGGAAACTTCGACTTCAGCATACTCCGAAGTCGTAGACTTGCCGCAGGAATCTCCGCGAGGGTGGCTGTGTCCGGGGTGGTTCCGGTCTCGAGATGGGCAGCAAGCGCCTGCAGTTCGGCAGCGCCGACGAACCCGCAGGACCCTTTGACGGTGTGCGCTTCGCGTTGCAGCGTCGATATGTCGGCCGCCGCGAGCGCGGCCTCCATGCGCGCATGACGCTTAGCGACATCGTCCAGGGTCATCGCATAGAGCTGGCTGAGTTGCGGCGCGGGAATGGACTTTGCGAGTGAATGGAAGATGGTCTCGTCCAACGGGGGGAGTGTGGCGGTGTGGGACGCGACGGTTTGGGCCGTGGGTTGCGGGCTGGCGTCGTCCCTCGGACGTACGTGGCGGCTCTGCGCGGAACGTACGGTCGTGGCCAGGTCTTCGGCGCTGAAGGGCTTGCGCAGGAAGCCGTCAAGCGCGGCCAGAGTGGTGTTAGACGGTTGGCTGCCGCTCATACCGATCAACAGCGCGCCTGGCGGGAGCGCGTCGCGCAGTTTGCCGGCGAGCGCTTCGCCCTCCAGGCCGGGCATCTGGAGGTCGGTGAGCATGAACGCCGGGGCTTCGTCGTGGGCCAGAAGCTGAAGCGCCTCTTCGCCGGAGGCGGCGAAGCGGAGCTGGTACTCCTCGGGCGAAAGCAGGGCGGCGAGCAGGTCGCGCATAAGTTCGTCATCGTCCAGGATCAGGAGCCTGGGAACAAGTGGCTCGGGCGGCACGTGGATCTCCTTTCATCAGGGTGGTTTTCAGGTTTGACGCCGCAGGACCGGCGGTATGTCGAGGGTCGGCAGTACCGAAGCCTGCGGCGAACAGGCGTAAATTGTTCCCATGGGAGGCAGCTGGGCGCGCGGTGCACCAACGCCAGCATACCGGGCCTGGAGGGTGCAAAGGGTGAGCACGCATCGGCGCGCGCCGGGTGAGGCCCCGTGAGGCTGCCCGTTCTGGCCGGGTTGGCGCTGCTCTCCCAAAGCGCGCTGCTGGTGAACATCGGCGGCTTGGCACGCCCGGAGCACATGCGGTACCAGCGCGCCGTGCAGCTGCCTTCAGACCGCAGCGGGGTAGCGTGCGTGGCCTTGGACGCACAGGTGCTGGCGCACACGGCGTCAGCGGCGCACAACGATCTGCGGCTGTTTCGCACCGGCGCCAACGGCTCGGTGTCGGAGGTGCCCTACACCCTAACCGAAAGCGGGCCGGAGCCGGTTGCCGATGCCACGGCAACGCCGGAGAACACGGCCGTCCACGGCAACGAGTTGGCGTTCGATCTGCGCATGCCGGCGCGGCTGTACTCGGAGGTGCGGCTGCGGTTGGACTTGCGCGATTTTGTGGCTACGGCCACGGTGGAGGGGCGAGACGGGCGAGGGAAGCGGGCGTCGCTGGGCAGCGTCCCTGTGTTTGATCTGAGCGCGGCGCACGACGGACGTTGGACGTCGCTGCTGCTGGCTGAGTCCAACTGGCCGGAACTCCACATCGTGCTGGCGGTTCGTACGCCGGAGGGCAAACCCCTGCTCGGCTTGACCCCTGGCATGGTGCAAGGGGCCGCGGTGCCGCCCAGCCGGACGCGTCAGACGCAGTTTGTGCCCGTGGTGGAAACGCGGCGGGTGGAGCAACGCGGCACGATGTCGGCGGCTGTCCTGCGAGTGCCCGCACACGTGCCGGTGGAGCGCGTGGCGTTTACGTTTCAGCCTGGGTTTGAGGGAAACTTTTCGCGTGAGGTCACGGTGAGCGCACGGGCAGACGGCGCGCCCGTGATGGATACCGAAGCGACGGACGCCGGTGCGATTGCGCATGTAAGCCTCGCTTCGGGGGACCCCCGGCTATACCCGATCGCGCTGCGTGAGGACGCTGTGAACGCCACGCTGGGCGCCACGCTGGTCCGGCCCGCCACGGTGCTGGTGGCGGTCCACAATGAGGGTTTGCCGCCCTTGCCGATCCGGTCGGTTGCGCTGGAGATGCGTGAGCGCAAGCTGTGCTTCCCGGTCGAGCCCGGGGGGAGCTACACGTTGCGATATGGGGATGCCGCGCTCCCGGAACCGCGCTACGACGAAGGTGCTATGGCGATTCCGGCGCAGGTGGTGGATGCTCATCTGGAGCCTATTCTAGGGCCCGAGGAGAAGAACCCGCACTTTGTGCAGCGGCACGACACGCGGCCGCTGCTGCGCCGGCACCCCGAGATCTTTTGGCTGCTTCTGCTGGTCTGCGGAGGCACCATGGGCGGAACGGCGTTGCAATACGTCCAACAACGCAGGGCTTAGACCGGATTTGGGAGACACGGCGAGACAGAGGAGCGCAAGGCACGCGGTGACGTTTGCCTGGCTGGGGCTGACCACGGTCGCACAGCTTCCGCTTGTCGGAGCGCCGCTCGACCCGGCATTGCGGCACGGCCGTGAGCTGCTGGCAGCGGGGCAGTTTCGCGCCGCCAAGGAGGTCTTTGCGGCTTTTCTGCGGACGCACCCGGCTGCGGTCCAGGCTGAGGTGGGCAAGGGCGACGCAGAGCTTGGATTGCGTGAGTTCGAGAGTGCTGAGGCTTCCTACCGCGCCGCCGTCGCACAGCAGCCGGAGTTTTGGCAGGCGCACAAGAACCTTGTGGTCGTGGAGGCGGCGATGGGCCGGTGGGAGGAGTTCGATCGCGAGCGGACCGTGCTTCGGCTGGCGCGGGAACGGGGTGCGCCGGGCATCAGCACGCACGAAAGCGACGTTATCGACAAGTTCGACATCAGTGGCGAACGGTGGATCGTGCGGGCATACTTCGAGCCGGTAGGGCGGTCGGAGGCACGGTACAACTTCGAGCGATTTTCGCCGGACGGCCGGGTTCAGGCGTACCTGTCACTGGAGAACGCCGCCGCTGCAGCCGCCGCTCTGACCCCGAGCGACGTGCGCATCGGCACGGCAAAAGAGCATGGGGAAGCCAACGCGCCGGGGTCGGGCGCACTTTCTTTGAACTGGTACACCGGCACAGCGCACGGCAAGGTGCGAGACTATGACAACGCGGAGCCGACGTATGAGCGGTTGCGGACCGACGTGACGCGCTGGCTTCTGCAACACCCCGAAGTCGCCGGTTTGGGCCCATCACACATTACAAAACAAAAGGCCGCGCCGGGACGTGCTGTGCCCGCAGTGCCCGCGACACCCACCCCGATCCGCTAGGAACGTGCTGAACGAATGACGCGCAAGACGAACGGCACGAAGCGAGAGTGGAGAGGGCTGCGCATCGCGCTGTCGATGGTGGGGTTCTTGCCGCTGTTGTATCTCGCGGTGTGCGCCGTGCTGGGCATCGCACTGGCCGAAAGCACGCTTCGTTTGCCGATCCAGCATGTGTTTACGGGCGGGCTCTTTCGACTGCGCATGCAGCGTCAGTTCGACGCCAGGGTGCAGCCGGTGAGTGTGACCGCGGCGGACGGCAACGTCCTGAGCGCCTGGTGGGTGCAGCCTGCGCACCCCAATGGCCGGGCCGTGCTGTTGCTGCACGGCATTGGCGGCAACCGTGTAGATATGAGCGGTTTCACAGACATCTTTGTCGCGAAAGGGTACGGTGTTCTGCTGCCGGACTCGCGCGGTCACGGGGAGTCGGGCGGACGGATTGCCACGTTCGGCGTGCTGGAGCGCGACGACGTTCGCCGGTGGGCGGCGTGGGCGCGTACGCAGGCTCCGGGATGCACGTATGTGCTGGGCGAGTCGATGGGTGCCGCGGTCGCCTTGGAGGCCACTGCGGTGACGCCGCAGATCTGCGCCGCCGCAGTGGAAGATCCATTTGCGCGATTCCGACCGGTCGTTTATGAGCGGCTCGGTCGCGAGACGGGTCTTGGGACGCGCTTCTGGCGCACGGCCGGCTGGCCCATTGTGCAAGTGGCGATCCACTGGGCGCACCTGCGGTACGGCGTTTGGCTGCCGGATGCGGCGCCGGAGACGGCCATCACGCGCTCGCAGGCGCCGGTGCTGTTGATGACGGGCACGGCGGACAACAACATTCCGATGCACCACGCTCTGGATCTCGAGCGAGCGTGCGGCGAGCGGTGCGCGCTTTGGGTGGTGCCCGGCGCGGGGCATGGGGGCATTTCCACCGTGATGGGGGCTGAGTTCGGCCATCGCATCCTGGTGTGGTTTGAGACGCACGACGAACCGGGAGCCACGCCCGTGCTGCAATACGTGCACGGCGACGGCCGCGACCTCCGGTCAGCAACGCCGGACAGGGCTGGGTTACCCGGGCATGCCTTGCTGCAAACGGTGCCCTAACGGTTCGGCGGCAGGCGGGCGCGAGTTACGGAAGCCTGCCGCGAATGGCGTCATCCAGCGCGATGTGGTTCTTTTCGAGCAGGTCGCCAACGGCGTGATCGAGTTCCAGGCGGGCCTTCATGTAGTTGGAGCGGGCGGCGATTTCGGTGGAACGGGCTTGGCCAAGGTAGGCTTCGTCCTGCAATACGGCGAGGTCAGTGGATTGGCCGACGGAGAGCTTGTCGCGCTCGGCATCGAGCAGCTGCGCCTGGTAGTCGCGGCTAGCGGCTGCGGCGCGGTAGGCGGCGTCGGCGGTTTGCAGGGCGACCACGGCGGTTTCCACGTCTTGCCGAACGCCCTGCGCGAGCTTTTCGGTGCGGGCCTGCACCTGGCGGAGTTGGACGAGATCGCGGGCGGCGTCGGATTCGGCCACGCGGTTGCGCAGCGGCAGGGTCAGCTGCACGCCGGCTTGGTAGATGGTGGACACGCGCAGACCACCGAGGGCGAGCTGCTGCGGCACGTTGGGCAGGCCGGTGCCGGTGGTGCCCTGCTGCTCGTAGGGCTGTTCGCTGGAGCCGCGCGTCTCCACATTGGCGTACACGTTCAGCTGGGGCAGGGCGTTGTTGCGGCTGCCCACGGTCTGCGTTTGCCCGGTTTGGATCTGCAGCTGCGCCTGGGCCAGGTCCGGGCGGCGCGCCAGACCCCGCTGCACCAGCGTCGGGACGTTGAGGGGCTCGAGCTCGGCTGGGACCGTGATGCGGTCGGTGGGGACGATCTCGTCAAACTGCGCGGTAAAGACGGGGGAGGCTGTGCGCAGCAGCTGGTTGCGGAGGATGATCTCCTCCTGCTTGTAGAGGCCCTGCGCCTGGGTGAGGTCGAAGCGGCTGGAGCTTTCCAGCGCCTGCGCCCGGGTGAGTTCGATGGGCGCGAGTGTACCGACCGTGACCTGATCCTGGTCGTCCTGACGCTGCTTGGTGGCGGCGCGAAGCGACTCTTCCTTGACGAGCACATTCTCGCCGAGCGAGACGAGGTCGTAGTAGATACGCGAAAGGCCGTACACGGTTTCAAGCACCTGCTGCTCAAACAGGAGGCGCGAGACGCGTGCATTGGTGCGCGCTACGCGTACAAAACGTAGGTTTACCTCGCGCCCACGGCCCCGGAGCAGAGGCTGGGTGAACGTGACGGAGGTGCTTGGCCGGGAGAACGGGTCGAGCTTGCCCTGTGCGCCGTAGATCACCTGCGAGTCGTTGTTGGCGATGGCTTCCAGTTGCGCGCCGGTGGAGAAACCCTGGAGGTAGCTCAGGTTCAGTGCGACGAAGTTCAGCGACTGTGGCGTGGTGACCGTGCCTGGGGAGGGGGTCACGCCAGTGGTGTTGGTGAGGGTGACGGTGTCGGACCGGCGGAGGTAGCCGGCAGTGCCGATCAGCTGCGGGTCGAAGAGCGGGATGTTGGACCCGAGCGAGTAGGTGAAGCCCTGGCCGAGCTCGCCGAGGTTGGTCTGCGCCTGTGCGGTGGAGTTGAGCGAAGTGAGGTCCGTGACCGTCGGCGTGGTGGGGTTGGTGTTGGTGATGGCGGCGTTGAGGAGCGGGGAGCCGGGACCGCCGACGCCGGCCGGCGGCTCGGCGATGCCGAAGTCAATGCCGCGGAGGTTGCCGCCGCCCTGGGCGCGGGTCAGGTCGGTGCGGGCGAGGCTGATGTCGTAGCGCTCGGCTTCGATGTCGAGGTTGTTTTCGAGCGCGAGCGCAAGCGCGTCCTGGAGCGTCAGGTACAGCTTTCCTCTGCGGATCAGGCCGGTGAGACGGGCCTGGTTGCCGGGAAAGAGCGGCGGAACGAAGGGCCGGCGGAACGGGCCGAGGAAGCCAAGGAAGTCGAAGCCGAGACCCTGGGCGTCCTCGCGGGCAGGGCGAACGGCGCTGGTCTGGGCGGCGCTGATGCTGGGCGCGGGCGCATTGGGCGCGTCCACGTGCGGGGCGAGAGGGGAGACGGCAGGCGGTTGCAGAGGGTTTGCCGGCCGATTATCGATCGTGGGCCCAGGGGGAACGGAGCGCTTATCGGGCACGGGGCTCAGCGCCGGGAGCGGCAGATTGGGCGGCAGCGCCGGGGTGGGCGAGGGATTCTGTTGCACCGTCGGCTGCTGGTCGCGGTTGGGCCGGCGCGTCTCGGTGGCGGGCAGCGCCGGGGAGGGTGTGGGCACGGTCGAAGGCAGGGGTAACTGTTGTGGCGCCTGCTGGAGCGTGGGCGGTGGAGGTTGCGCGGGTGTAGGGGCCTGGGCGGCCGCGGTTGTGATGCCGACGGCAGCGGTGGCCAGGCGCAACGCCGCCAACGAACTCGGGAGAAACGGGCGAGGCGGTCTGGGCGGTCGGGTCATGGCCGGCTCTCGCTTGTGCTGGACTTCCCACCGCTGCCCGAGCTCTTGCCGTGCTGCTCGCCCTGCTGATTCTGCTGCCCCTGTTTGCCCTGCAGGTTTCCGTCGGTGATGCCCTGGTTGCCGTAACGCGAGCTGCCACCGGCAGGCGCGTTCTGGGCGGGCGGTTGGGTGGGGCGTCCTTCGGGCGGCTGGGAGGCGTGTACGTTCACGGGGACGCCTTCGACCACGTCATCGGAGACCTGGGTGATCACCATGTCGCCGGCTCGTACACCGCTGGTCACCTCGACGGCGCTGCCGAAGTCGCGGCCCACGGCGACGGGCTGAAAGTGGACCTTGCCGTTGACCACCAGGGCGACCGAGGTTTGGTCGTTGCGGATAACGATCGCGTCGCCATTGACCATAAGCGGGCCGCCGAGGCCGCGGCTGGGCGGCAATGTGACGACGGCGTACATCCCGCTCTTGAGCTTGCCGGCGCGGTTGTCGAGCTGCACCTCGGTGAGCATGGTGCGCGTATTGGGGTCGACGGATTCGGAGGTGCGCGTGATGTCACCGGTAAAGCTTTGGCCGGGAAACTCCGAGAAAGAAACCTGGGCATGGCCGCCGGCGTGCACCGCGTCCACGTAGCCTTCGGGCACGGAGACGAGGATGCGCAGGCGCTGTTGCGCGGCGATGCCGAAGAGGGCGCCGGCCTGGCCGGGGGATTGCGTCGTTGTGGCGGCGGGGCTGATGTTGCCGCTGACGCCCGCGTTGTTGGTTTGCGCGGCCTGTTGTGAGCCGCCGGTGGCAGAGGTTTGCCCCTGGGGCGCGGGGCCGCCGATGGGGCCGCCGGTGCTGCCGCCCGCGCCGATCAACGCGCCCACATCCACGTTGCGTTGGGTAACGATGCCGGTAAACGGCGCTCGTACCTGCTCGTAGCCTTGCAGCGCGACGTTGCGTTGCAAGTTGTCGCGGAAGGCGTCGACCTGGCGCTGCGCGGCAGCGACGTTGGCAAGGCCGGCGGCGTAGTTGGTCTCCTGGATGTCGCCGTCCTGACGCGAAAACACGCCCTTGGCGACCAGCACGCGGTAGCGGTTCACGGTGACGGTGGCGAGGGCCAGCTGCGAGCGCTGCTGCTCCATCTGCTGCTCGGCCTGGCGCAGCTGCTCGCGCGCCTGGGCGACCTGCGCGTCGAGATCTGGAGCGTCGATCACGGCCAGCAGCTGGCCCTTGATGACGTGGTCGCCGATGTCGGCGTAGCGGCGCTTGAGGTAGCCGTTGGCACGGGCGTACAGGTAGGCCTCGGTGAGCGGAATGGTGGTGCCGGGGAGCACGAGGCCTTGCTGGTCCTTGACTTGAACGACCGGTTGGACCTCGACGACGGGCTTGGCGTTGCGCCGGGTGTTAGCTTGTTGGTCGATGCGCTTGTCGCGGTTATGCCGCGGGATGAAGCCGATCAGGCCGCCGATGAGCGCGAGCAGCAGAACGGCGGCAACGACGAGCACCACCGGACGCCAGCTGCGCGGCTTGTGCACGCGTTCGGCGACGGGCGACTTATGCCGCTTGCCGCTGAAGTTGGCGTCCTCAAAGGCACGGGCGAGATGGCCGTCGTCCGCGCCGTTGGGGTCGGCGAAGGCACGAGCGAGTTCCTGGCGCTCCATGGTTTCGGTGAGTTGGATGGCTTCGTACGGTGAGTGAGACTGTGGAGGCATTTAGGCCGGCTGCTCCTGTTGTGGGGCTTGGCGTGCGTCGGTCGCGGGGTGCTCCCCGGCTTCGTCAGCGATAAGGGTGTCGTAGTCCACGGGGGCATTCTTCTTCAGGAGCGAGTAGATGGTGGGCACAAGAAACAGCGTGCCGAAGGTCGCAAACAGGAGGCCGCCGATGACCGCGCGACCGAGCGGCGCGTTCTGTTCGCCACCTTCCCCGAAGGCCAGCGCCATGGGCAGCATGCCGATGATCATGGCCAGCGCGGTCATGATCACCGGGCGAAGGCGCGTGTGGCCGGCATTGAGGGCCGCTTCGCGCTGGTTCTTGCCGGCGGTGCGCTCGTCGTTCGCAAAGACCACCATGAGGATCGAGTTGGCGGTAGCCACGCCGATGGTCATGATGGCGCCCATGAGCGACGGCACGTTGAAGGTGGTCTGTGTGACGAACAACATCCACAAAATGCCCGAAAAACCCAACGGAATGGCCATCAGAATGATCAAGGGGTCCAGCCACGACTGAAAGTTCACCGCCATCAGCAGATAGACCAGAAGGATCGCGAAGATGATGCCGATGCCGAGACGGAGGAACGAATCGTTCATCGTGGTCACCTCGCCGCGCAACGCCAGCGTTGTGGTCTTGGGCAGGCCCGCGCGGTTGCGGTCCATGATCTTGTTGATCTCGCTCGCGACGCCGCCCAGATCGCGCTGATCCACATCGGCATATACATCGAACACCGGCTGGATGTTGTAGTGATTCTCGATGATGGGGGTTTGGTCCCGGCGGAACTGGGCGAGGTTGGCCAGCAGCTGCGACGCGTCGCCGTTGGGTGAGGTGATCGGTGTGCGCGACAGCTCGGGCAAGGAGCTGATCTTGTCGATCGGCGTTTGCGTCACGATCTGGTAGTTGACGTTGTTGGCCGGATTCAGCCATTCATTGGGCGCGGTCTGGCCGGTGCCGCTGAGCGACACCAGCGTGGATTGGGCCACGTCCCGCTGCGTCAGACCGATCTGCTGCGCCTTGCTCCGGTCGACGTTGATCTGCATGGTCGGGTAGCCGACCTGCTGGTGAATGTGGACGTCCACCGTGCCGGGGATGTCGGAGATTTCCTTCGCGAGCTTGGTGGCGAGCGCGTAGTTCTTGGGTCCGCGACCGGCTACCTGCACATCGATAGGCGCGGGCAGGCCGAAGTCGAGAATCTGGTTGGTGATGTTCGCCGGTGTGAAGAAGAAGGTAGCCCCGGGAAACTTTTGCGCCAGGTCAGTGCGCAGGAGCCGCATATAGCGCTGCGTATCTTTTTTGCCCGGCTTTAGCGCGATTTGGATATCGCCGTCGGAGTTGGAGATGGTGGCCGAATTGGTAAAGGCGAGATTGATGCCGGAGTTCGGCAGCCCGATGTTGTCGAGAATTAACTCGATCCGCTCAGGCGGCACCACCTGTCGTATCTCGCGTTCGATGGCGGCAAAGTATTGCTCTGAGTCCTCCAAGCGCATGCCCGTGGGCGGATCGACATGAAGGTTCATCTGACCGGAGTCGACGTAAGGAAAGAAGTCGCGACCGATGAAGAACGTTAAGGGCAGCGACAGGAGGACCAGAAACGCGAACAGGCCCACGGTGACCGCGGCGTTCTCCAAACACCAAGCAAGCGCGTCCTTGTAGCGATGCCCCAGCTTTTCAAACTGCCGTTCAAATTTGGAATGCCAGCGCCAGACGAAGTTGTGGCGCTCTTCGCGTTCGCTGGCGCGCGGGTCCTGGTACAGATCGATCTCGGCACGCAGAAGGAAGTGCATCATGGTGGGCAGCAGTGTGCGGGACAGGAAGTAGCTGGCCATCATGGCAAACACCACGGCGCCGGCCAAAGGCGTGAACAGATACTTTGCGGCGCCGGTGAGCAGCACCACGGGCGTAAAGACAATGCAAATGGAGAGCGTGGAAACGAACGCCGGCGTGGCTACCTGCTGCGCGGAGTGGAGGATGGCGCGCGTGAGCGGAAGGCCCTCGGCCATGTTGCGGTGGGTGTTTTCGATCTCCACGGTGGCGTCGTCGACCAGGATGCCGACCGCCAGCGCGAGCCCGCCCAACGTCATGACGTTAATGGTTTGCCCTAGCGCCGTGAGGGCGATCAACGAGGTCGCGATCGACAACGGGATCGAGATGCAGACGATCACCGTCGAGCGCCACGACCCGAGGAACAACAGGATCATGAGGCCGGTCAGGGCCGCGGCGATGCAGGCCTCGCGTACGACCTCGTTGATGGACGTGCGCACAAAGATGGACTGATCGAAGAGCGGCGTAATCTGCAAGCCCCCGAGCCCGGCCGTGAGCTGCGGGATCATTTTTTTGGTCTGCGAAACGATGTCCAACGTGGAGGTGTCGCCGTTCTTCAGCACCGTGAGCAGCGCAGAGCGTTGGCCGTTTTCGCGCACGATGTTGGTCTGCTCGGCGTAGCCCATGTGCACCTGGGCGACGTCCTTCACGTAGACCATGGCGCCGTTGGCCGCGCGCACGGGCAGATCGTTCAGCGCGGACACGGTAGCGGGGCTGGAGTTGGTGCGGACGATGTACTCGCGGTCGCCCATGCGCGCGGTGCCGGCGGGCAGGATGAGGTTTTGCGTGTTGATCGCCGTGGACACGTCGGAGGCGGACAGGTGGTGCGCGAACATCAGGTTGGGGTCGGTGTCGACCATGACCTGCTTGACTTTGCCGCCGTAGGGCAAGGGCACGCTGGCGCCGCGGACGTTAGCCAGCCGCGGCCGGATGAACTGGGTTCCGTCGTCGTAGAGATCCGCTTCGCTGAGGCCCTGGCCGCTCAGGCCCAGCTCCAGCACAGGCACGGTGGAGGCGTCGTACTTGAGCACAAAGGGCGGAAAGGAGCCCGGCGGCAATACGCGCAGAATGGTCTGCACCACAGCGGTCACCTGCGCCAGCGCGAGCTCCACCTTAACGTTGGGCTGAAAGAAAACTTTGACGACCGCCACACCCTGATAGCTCTGACTTTCGGTGTGCTCCATGTCGTTCACGGTGGTGGTAAGCGCGCGCTCACACACGGTCACAATGCGACCGTCCATCTCGGTGGGCGTCAGGCCGTTGTAGGTCCAGACAATGGTGACCACCGGGATGTTGATGTTGGGGAAAATGTCCTTCGGCGTTTCCAGCGCACAGCCGATGCCGAGCAGGGCAATCAGCAGGCAAAGCACAACAAAGGTGTAGGGGCGGCGCAGGGCCAGCCGGACAATCCACATACAAAGGGCCTCGGGAGATCGTGCGCTCGGTTGCTTATGAGACGCGGAACGGAAGGCTGAGGACTCTTGCCGTGGCTTGACAGAGGTGACAGCGCCGGAGTGGTAGGCTGGAGGTTTAGCCTTGGCAACGGGGAGACGTGCATGACGAGCGTGGAGCCTCGACCCACAGCCAACGTCCGCATTTTCAGTTACCGGGCGCAGGAGTGGGTGAAAGCAGAAATCGTGGCGGACTTGAGCGCTGCGGATCTGGCGGCAATCGAGGAGGCATGGCGCCCACTTCGGGAAGCAGCTCGGTCACGCCGAGCTGCCGGCCAAACCGGTCTGCCCGAGAGCATCGACTGGGACTGGAAACGCAAACCGGAATGGGAAGCCCCAGATGCGGTCATTACTTTCGGTTTGCGGGTTGGGGAAGAGTATCAGGGGCTGCTGATGCTACAGACTAGACCCGGGAGAAGTCGGCAGGTCGGGGCAGCGGACAAAGCGTGTTTGTATATCGAGTGGATCGAAACCGCGCCATGGAATGTAAAGGCGTACGCCGAAGATGACCTGCGCTACGGTTTGGTGGGAAAACAATTGTTGCGATGCGCTGTTGCCGGCAGCCTGGAGAGAGGCTGCGCGGGACGTCTGGCCTTACACTCGCTGCCTTCCGCCGTGGGTTTTTACTTGCGAAACGGATTTTCCGTCATAGGATTTGACGAGGATGCAGGATACGATTACTTGGAGCTTCCTGAAGGGAATGCGGCACGTATGTTTGAGGGTACCTATGCAGCTACCGAATCTTAGCAACGAAGTCCTGACGAGGATGTTGAACTCGGGAGAGGGCGAAGATATCGCCGCCGGATACGGTTTGCGGATTCGCCGCGATCTGGCCGATGAAGGGCAGACCCAAGATGAATCGAGAGCCGAGGATGGCGGAACGGTCCTGCATATGTTACCTCTTGCCCCAGCTTCCCTCGCTAGCTCGAAGCGGAAATCTGCCTGAACCTTCGCTTAGGCTGAAGAGCCTACCCGCAAGAAGCTGCGGAGTAGGCCCCTTCCAGTGCTTAGCCCTTTTTCGCCTGCTCAAAACGCTTGTTAATCTCGTCCCAGTTAACGACCTTCCACCAGGCCGCAAGGTACTCGGGGCGGCGATTGTTGTACTTCAGGTAGTAGGCGTGCTCCCAAACGTCGTTGCCCAGGATGGGGTACAGGCCCTGCATGAAGGGGCTGTCCTGGTTAGGGGTGGTGATGATCTCGAGCTTGCCGCCGCGGTAGACGAGCCAGCCCCAGCCCGAGCCGAATTGCTTGGCAGCGGCCTCGTTGAACTGCTTCTGAAACGCTTCGAAGGTGCCGAAGTCTTCCTGGATCTGCTCGGCGATGGCGCCCTGCGGATCACCGCCGCCGCCTGGCTTCATGATCTGCCAAAACATGGTGTGGTTGACATGGCCGCCGCCGTTGTTGCGCACCACGGTACGCACCTCTTCGGGCACGCCGGCCAGGTCCTTCAGCAGATCTTCGGGCGTTCTTTTGCCCAGGTCGGGGTGCTTTTCGACCGCGCCGTTCAGGTTGGTGACGTAGGTCTGGTGGTGCTTGTCGTGGTGGAGCTTCATCGTCGCTTCGTCAATGTTTGGCTCAAGCGCGGCGTAGTCATAGGGCAGGGGAGGTAACTCAAAAGCCATGCGGGGAAACTCCTTCAGGTGAACTTGGAAGCACCGACCGCCGGGCACAAACCGCAAGACGCGCAGCGGCAAATACTTGCACAGGAAGTTGGATGCACCGGAAGCGCCCGTGACCGCACGATTCACGTTGGGCCGCCCCGCAGGGCCAGACGCACGTCCTCACGCATACGGAATTCACGAGTGCGCCCTTCCCAGAAACTTCAGGAAGCCCCATGCTAGAGGCACATGCAAATCGCGGACGCAATGTACAACTGGCTGGACGATGGGGGCCCGGCGCCCGGCGGCCCCGGCCTGGAGCCACGCTGGACCTCCAGCCGCAAGGACGCCGTAGCGACCGCCTATGCGGCCTCCAGCCGGGTGTGGTTCACGCTCTCGCACGGCACGCTCAATGAGATCTACTATCCCACGATCGACCGCCCGCAGACCCGGGACATGGAGCTCCTGTTCACCGACGGCAAGAGCTTTGTGCATGAGGAAAAGCGCGACTTCGAGTACGACTTTCATTACATCGACCCGAACGCGCTTGCCGTGCGTGTGGTGGCCAGCGACCTGGACGGCCGCTACACGGTGACCAAGGAGTTCATCAGCGACCCGCACCACTCGGTCGTGTTGATGAACGTAAAGATCGCCGGCGACGAGGAGCTTCTGCGGCAGCTGCGCTGCTATGCGTTGCTGGCGCCGCATCTGGATGGCGGCGGCGCGGGCAACTCGGCGCGTTCGTTGAACGTCGCGGGACGGCGCAGCCTTCTGGCGTGGAAGAAGGATACGGCGCTGGCCTTCGGCGCGAGCTGCGGGTTCGAGCGCTCGTCTTGCGGCTTTGTGGGTGTGAGCGACGGCTACCAGGACCTTTGCACCCACGGCGGGCAAATGCAGTGGCACTACGGACAGGCGCTGGAGGGCAACCTCGCCGTCATGGGCGAGATCGACGTGGCCAACAACCGCGAGTTCACCATCGCGATTGCATTCGGGGATGGTGCGCATGCGGCACTGGCCGGCTTGATGCAGACGCTGGCCACGCCGTACGAGGTTCACCAGAAGCGCTTCATCGCGCAGTGGCATAGGGCGTCGAGTCCGGACCGGCTGGCGGCGGCTTCGACCGACGGCGGCAAACTCGCGCGGGTGTCGCAGGGCGTGGTGCTGACGCACGAGGACAAGACCTACTCCGGCGCGTTTATCGCTTCGGCGTCCATCCCCTGGGGCTACGCCAAGGGCGATGACGATCTGGGCGGGTACCATCTGGTGTGGACCCGCGACATGATCCAGTCCGCGACCGCGATGCTGGCCTGCGATCGTACGGACACGGCCCTGCGCGCCCTGGTGTACCTGGCCTGCACGCAGCATACCGACGGCGGCTTTGCGCAAAACTTCTGGATCGACGGCACGCCGTACTGGTCGGGCATTCAGCTGGATGAAGTTGCGTTTCCGATCATTTTGGCCTGGCGGCTGTGGAAGATCGACGGCCTGGGCAACTTCGATGTCGTCCCGTTTGTGTCGCGGGCGGCCGGTTTTCTGGTGCGGTATGCGCCGGTCACGCAGCAGGAGCGCTGGGAAGAGAACGCCGGGTACTCGCCATCGACGCTCGCGGTCGTGATCTCCGGCCTCTTGTGCGCGGCCGACATCTGCCGCAGCTCCGGTTCAGCGGATCTGGGCAGCTTTCTTGAGGTTTACGCCGACTGGATTGAGGCGCACCTGGACGAATGGACCACGACGGTGCACGGTGTGCTCGACCCGGAGATACCGCATCACTACATGCGCATTCGGCCGCCGGCGGAAGGCGAGCCGTTTCACAACAAAACGATTCGGCCCGGCGACATCGCGATCGCCAACCGCGAGCCGGGCGAGCAGACCACCTTTCCGGCGCGCGAGGTGGTGGACGCGGGTTTTTTGGAGCTGGTGCGCTACGGTGTGCGCCGCGCCGACGATCCGCTCATCATCAACTCGCTCAAGGTCATCGACAAGGTGCTCAAGATGGACACGCCCTACGGCCCATGCTGGCGACGCTACAACCACGACGGCTATGGGCAGCGCAAGGATGGCGGGCCCTATATCAAATACGGCCAGGGCCGCGCCTGGCCGATCCTCACCGGCGAGCGCGCTCACTACGAGCTGGCGGCCAAGCGCGACGTGAAGCCGTTGCTGCGGGCCATGGAGCGCTTTTCCTCGATCGGCGGCATGTTGCCCGAGCAGGTGTGGGACCATGCCGATCTGCCGGCCGAGGGGATGTACTGCGGGCGCTCGGCGGGCTCCGCGCAGCCGCTGGTGTGGGCGCACGCGGAGTACCTGAAGCTGCTGCGTTCGATCGCCGACGGCAAGGTGTTCGACTGTATCTCCGTTGTGGAAGAGCGGTATGCCGTGCCGAAGGACGAACGCAAGTTCGAGCTCCGTTTGGAGATCTTCCGCGTTTCGCGTCCGGTGAGCACGATGCTGCAGGGCGGCACGTTGCGGGTGGTCGACAGCAACGCTTTTGAGCTGGTGTGGAGTGCCGACAAATGGGCCACGATGCATCGCGATCCGTCACGGGAGGTCGGGCCGGCTGGTTCCTTTGTCGATGTGGTAACCGGACCGGACCAGACCGGCACCATCGACTTCACGATCTTTTGGCCGGGCGACGGGCGCTGGCTTGGGCGGAACTATGGGGTGACGATCTACACCGAAGAACCGGAGCAGGGCGTGGCGGCCACGAAACCGACGGCCTGACAGCAAGGGACCGACGAATCTGCATCCGGGAGCGAGCGGACGATATCTCATGGTGACGGCCTCGAACCTCTGGGCACGGTATTCTGGGGCGAAGGGCGGGCGCGAGCCTCGGAGCAACACGGAGCAACGTAGAGCATGGCAACCAGCGTTCAGGAACCGTTGCAGGCACCACCGCCGCCGGTGGTCGCAAAGCCGCCCGCGCCACGCACGCCGCCGCCGCGGGACAGCTTCGATTCGACGTTGCGCAGCGCGACTTCGACCGTGGCGTTTCGGGAGATCGTCGCGCAGGCGGTCGACACGTTCTGCGCCAGCAAGGCGCGCTTTCTGCTCACCATGCTTGGCATGGTCATTGGTTCTGCGTCGGTGATCCTGGTCGCGACCCTGGGGCTGACGGGACGGCAGTACGCGCTGAATATGATCGCGTCCATCGGGCCGAACATGATCGAGATGCAGGGCGGTGGCGGCAACGTTACCGGGCCGGACAACGTCAGCGTCCCGGACTTCATGACCCGCGAGGACATGTCGGCGGTGCTGGAGCAGCTGGGCCCATGGATCGTGGCGAGCTCCCCCATGCTGGAGTTCCACGAAAGCATCCCCGTTGGCGACGGGCAGGTAAAAGAGGCGATGCTGCTGGGCGTGAGCCCGCAATACAAGGTGGTGCGCAACCTCAAAGTGCTGGCCGGCCGCTTCTTTGACGACCAGGACGAGATCACTCACGCCAAGGTGGCGGTGGTCATCGAGCCGCTGGCGCAGGAGCTTTACGGTAGCTCCAATGCCGCGATCGACAAGACCATCAGCGTCAAGGGCATCCCGCTGACGATCATCGGCGTGTTCAAGGAGAGCATCGAGACCTTTGGGCAGAGTGAGGTCAACAACCAAACCATCCTCACGCCGTATCCCGTGGCGCGCTACTTCACCGGAACCGACAACCTGAAGCAGATCTTCTTCACCGTGGCGAACTCCAATCAGGTCGAGCCGGTGGCGCGCAAGATCGAAGCCATCATCTCGTCGCGGCACCGGGCGGGCAACACGTTTACCGCCTTCACGCTGACCACGGTGCTGCAGGTAATGGGGCAGATTGCGACCATGCTCACCGTCGTCCTCACGCTCGCGTCTGCCATTACGCTGGTGGTCTCCGGCGTGGGCATCATGAATTCCATGCTGGCCAATGTGCAGTCGCGGATCAAGGAGATCGGCATCCGCAAGGCGCTGGGGGCGACCAGCCGCGAAATCCGCGTGCAGTTCCTGACTGAGAGCGTGTTTCTCTCGCTGGCCGGTGGGCTGGTGGGAACGCTGCTAGGGCTGGCTCTGCCTTTGATCGTGCGTATCTTCACGGGGTTCAAGATCCCGATCTCGCCATGGAGCGCCATCATTTCGCTGCTCACCGCCGTGCTGGTCGGGGTGATCTTCGGGACGTTGCCGGCGAACCGGGCCGCGAAGCTCGATCCCGTGACTACGCTCAAGTACGAGTAACGCTTACCCTGAGCGAGTGCGTGAACCAAGGGAGTCACGGGCGGGTTCAGGTGATGATTTAAGGGTTGAGCGAGCAGCGGGTTTTTGGTTTAGATCCGTTCGATCATCACTTCGGTCGCTTTGATCAGCGCCGCGGCGGGGTCGCCCTTCTTCAGGTCCATCTCCCGGACCGCGTCGGCCGTAACGATGGCGGTTATCTTCTGATCGCCGAAGGAGATCACCACCTTGGCGAGCAGGCCGTCGATCTGCACATCCAGGACGTTGCCGACTAGCTGGTTGCGGCCGGAAACCCGGCGAAAGCGTTCGCGCGACTCGCGTGCCGGTCGGGTGGCGTCCTGCTTGAGAAAGGGCTGTAGGGCGGCCTGCTCGATGCGATGATGGCCGCCCGGCGTCTGCACGGTGGGCAGCTTGCCGGCAAGGATCCATTGCTTCACTGTGGGGTAGCTGATCCCGAGCATGGCGGCGGCTTCGCGGGGTTTGAGCAGCGGCAGGGAGTCGGCCATGGGGGAGAGTGTACGGGGCCGGAGGCTGACCTGTCCGCTCCGTAACGCAAACGATTGCCGCACGCGCAACCGATCCCGCGTGGTGCGGCGGCGGAAGTTCGCGCGCTAACGTTGACGATCTCGTTGCTACCAAACACGGAGGCCGGAACGACTTTGCTCCGGCCTTCGTGCGTCTGTCTTGCGGCTTACTTGGTGAGGGTGGTCAAGAGGCTGGGCGTGGGGCTGCCCCAGCCGGTGACGAGATCGTAACCGGCGACGGCGCTGTAGCTGCCCGAGGTGCCGGTGAGGATGTCGTGGAAGTCGGTGCTGTAGGTCGTGCTGTTGGTGTTCTGGCTGTAGATGGTGGGGTTCAGGAAGCCGACGTACGGGCGACCCTCCGCGCTGAGCTGCTGATTGACCAGGGCCGTATACGCGGCCCACATGGGCGCGGCAAAGCTAGTGCCACCATATACGTTCGCCTGGCAGGCCTGCTGGTCGCCGCAGGTATAGAAGGTGAAGTTGGCATTGGCGGCGACGTCAGGGCCGTTGCGGTAGGTGAGCGAGCCGCGGTTGCTGGCGTTGATGGCGGGCTTTTGCCAGGACGGGATGGCGATCCGATCCGGCGAGATGCCGCCTCCGGAATCGACCCAAGCGGTTTCGGACTTCCAGGGACCGGCGGCACCGGAAGTGACGAGGTCGGTGCCACCCACGCCGGTGACCCAGGCGTCGTCTGCCGGCCAGGCCTCGTTGCGGCGCGACCAGGTAGAGCTGTCGCCGGAGGCGGCGAAGAAGCTCTGCCCTTGCGCCGCCATCTTCTTGAAGTACGGGTCCAGGGTGGAGGGGTCGGCCGGAGTCCAACCCCAGGAACAACCGATGGTGGTCGGCAGAGGACTCGCGGTGGTCATGGCGCTGATGATGGCCGTGTCTGTGGAGCCGATAAAGACCTCGAGATTGGCCAGACCGGGAGCCATCCCGAGCGCCTGCGTCAT
>CAXTLD010000030.1:0-40469 GCA_964245045.1 uncultured Acidobacteriaceae bacterium
GTGCGGGTGCGCTGGCCGGCGCGCTATGGGCGTGAGCAGGAGTGGCGCGGCCTGGCGGTGGACCAGGTGTACCGGTTGCGGGAAGGCGAGGCCGCCGCGCAGGTGGTGACGCGGAAGGCGTTTGCGTTGGGGGAGAAGGGGCTGCCGACGGACACGATGCGGATGGGCCCATAGCGGCGTGCGGGCGGCGAGCGCAACGGTTGACTTACACTTTGTGCGCTTGCCTATGCGTGTTCATTTCGTTGCTCTAATAATAATGGTGGTTGGGAACGTGGGTCTGCGCGGGCAGACGCCGGGTGGGCTGGAACCTGTGCCGGCGATCCGGTGGACGCAGGATGACCCGTTGACGATCCGGCAACCTGCGCTGCCGAGCCACCCGTATACCGTGACGGGGCGGTCGGGCGCGATCCTGGGTATGCAGGATGGGACCACCGAGCTTTGGCAGCTGCCGGTGAAGTTTTTTTCGGGCATGCGGCTGCGGGCGGAGGTGGACGGGTACCCGGTGCCGATCGAGCTAAACCCGCTGGCGGCGGAGTTGGAGGTAAGCCCAGACCACACGACGCTGACCTATAGCCACGCGGCTGTGACGGTGCGGCAGCATATGTTTGTGCCGGCGAGCGACCCTGACGGCACGGGCTCCGATGCCAACCCGGATGCGGGGGTGGGCGGGCAGATCCTGTTTGCGATCGAGGCGATCCACCCGGTGACCCTGGTGGTGAGCCTCACGCCGGCGATGGCTGAGATGTGGCCGGCACCGCAGTGGGGACAGCCGGGCTGGGGATGGCAGGCAATGGGCGGCGGCGGGGCGTATGCCGTGGGCACGGACAATCCGCGGCTGTTTGGCATGATCGGCATGCCGGGCGCGACGGCGGGCGTGGTGTCGCCGTACCAGGAGCACCCCCGGACGTTGCCGATGGAGTTCCGGGTGCGGTACGATCCGGCGCGGGATGCGGGGAAGCTGTTTCCTTTGCTGTGTGCAGTGGGCCGGGCGGGAGAGGTGAACGACGCGGCGGGGCAGGCGGCCTTGCGGGCGCGGCTGGTGGCGCTGGACGCGGCGCTGCCGGAAATGTATGCGCGGACGCAGGCGTACTATGCGCACTTCTTCGACCGCCGGTTGGTGGCGCATACGCCGGATGCGGCCGTGGACAGGGCGCTGCAGTGGGCGGAGCTGGCCATCGACAAGTCGCAGGCGACGATCCCGGCGGCAGAAGGCCGGCCGGCGGAGACAGGGCTAGTGGCCGGGTGGTTCCCGTCATTCGACTCGGCGCGGCCGGGCTTTGGGTGGTTTTTTGGGCGGGACACCTTGTGGTCGATGTATGCGATCGACAACGAAGGAGACGGGGCGCTGGTGCGGCGGGCACTGCGCTTTCTGATCCGGCGGCAACGGGCCGATGGCAAGATGCCGCATGAGTGGAGCGAGACCGCGGGGTCGCTTACCGGCGAGATGGCCTGGAACAAGCTGCCGTATGCCTACGCCGCGGCGGACGCTACGCCGTTGTTTCTGTTGGCGATGCAGGACTATGTGCGGGCGACGGGCGATATCGGTTTCCTGAAACAAAACTGGGAGGCGGTGGCCAAGGCGTATGCCTTTGAACGCGGGCACGACTCCGACGGGGATGGCGTGTACGACAACAAGGAGGGGACGGGCTGGGTTGAGGACTGGCCGGTGCTGCCGCATCAGGAGCTCTATCTAGCGGCCCTGGATCGCGACGCGACGCGGGCCATGGTGGAGCTAGCCGGCTGGGCGGGGCATGCGGACGTGGGTGCGGCGGCAGCGGCGGTGACGCCGAAGCTGGAGGCGGCAGTGACGGCGTACGGGACAGCGGCTGGGATGTACGCCTTCAGCCGGAACGCGGATGGCAGCTACGACCGGACGCAGACGGTGTATCCGGCGGTGGCGTTTTGGTCCTCCCGGACAGGGCTGCCTTCGGGTCAGGCGCAGCTACAGGCGTGGGCGGGCCACGAGTTTGCGACGGATTGGGGAACGCGGGCGGTGGCTGCCGACGACCCTGCGTACGACCCGATCAGCTATCACCGGGGCACGGTTTGGCCGCTGTTTACGGGCTGGGCAGCGGTGGCGATGTACCGGACCGGGCATCCGGTGGCGGGATGGGCGGCGCTGCGGCAGAACCTGGAGCTGACCTGGGCGCAGGATCCGGGGGCGGTGACGGAGTTGTTGTCGGGAGCGTTTTACCAACCGTTGGGGCGCTCGAGCACGCACCAGATGTGGTCGTCTGCGATGGCGCTTGCGCCGGCAGTGCGAGGGATGTTCGGCTTGGAGGTGGACGCGACGCGACGCACGCTGGCCGTCCACCCGCACCTCCCCCCGGCGTGGGATGAGGCGGCGCTGGAGCATGTGTGGATGGGGGCGGATGAGTACCGGGTCGAGTACAAGCGTGAGGGAAAGGTCATGCGCGTGACCGCGACTGGGGCGGCACCGACCGTACTGTGCCTGGTCGCGGCTGAGGCGGTTCCAGCGGCGGAGTGCGGCCGACCGGCTGCGGTGACACATGCCGTGGCGGTGCCGTTGCCGGGGGTGGAGGTGTCCTTGGCCGTGGGTGGGCTGCCGTTGCCGGGGGCGACGACTGAGGAGCCGCATGTGGTGGCGGAGTCGTACGCGATGGCGGAGACGGCAGTGGAGTTGGAAGCGCTGGCGGGCACGGAGGTAACGTTACAGCTGCGGCGCAATGGGGTGGGGGCGGTGCGGTCGCCGGACGGGGAGCTGCGGGGTGACGAGTTGCGTGTAACGATGCCAGCGGGAACGGGCTGGGTGCGACGGCGGGTGGTGGTGCGATGGTGACACTGCCATGCGATGCGGCGCGAGGAAAAACAAAAAGCTACTAAAGTTTTTTTGAGAACTGCCGATAAGGAAGGGACAGCCCCGTGCAGGGCTGAATGCAAAAAGCAGGTACTCCACGCCCTTCTCAATGGGCGAGAATAGCTCTTGTACGGAAGGAGACGACACCTGAGCACTGCGAACCACCCGGGCCCACCGCCTCTCGGCCCCAACCAGCCGAGGCTGGCACCCGCCAAGACCGTGCGCGTCCTCAATGGCCCCGCCGCGCTCACGACATTTGAGAGTTCCCGGCTTCTGGCTGCCGTACGGGCGATCGCCCCAGCAGTGACCGCCGTCAATGCCGGTTACCTCTACCTGCTCCGGCTCGATGCCGATAGCCGCTTGGCTGAGGATGGTCGCCTACGCGAGCTGCTCGGGCCCGCGCACAAGATCGCAGCCGGTCCCAGCCTGTGGATCACACCCCGCATCGGCACCCAGTCGCCCTGGTCCAGCAAGGCGACCGACATTCTTCACAACACGGGATTCGCTGCGATCGAGCGTGTTGAACGCGCCCGTGTGGTTCGCCTGGAAGGCGCAACCGACCTCGACCGACTCGCGCCGCTGCTACACGATCGCATGACCGAGAGCGTCGTTCGATCCGAAGACGAGCTCGCCGAGGTGTTCGCCTCCCGCACCGCCAAACCGCTGGCCCACATCGATGTGCTCACCTGTGGCCGCGACGCCCTGAACGAAGCTAACCAAACGCTTGGTTTGTCGCTGGCCGCAGATGAGGTCGACTACCTGGTTCGTGAGTTCATCGCCCTGGGCCGCAACCCCACTGATGTCGAGCTGTACATGTTTGCTCAGGCGAACAGCGAGCACTGCCGCCACAAGATCTTCAACGCCCGATGGACCGTGGACGGCGCGCCTGCGGAGCGGTCGCTGTTCGGCATGATTCGCCATACCTACGAGGCGGCCAGCGACCCGTATGTGCTGTCGGCGTATCGCGACAATGCGGCTGTGCTGCGCGGCGGTCCTGGGGGACGGTACTTTCCCGAGCCATCCACAGGCGAGTACACAGTACATCCAGAGGAGATCCACATCCTTTGCAAGGTGGAAACCCACAACCATCCCACCGCGATTTCCCCGTGGCCCGGCGCGGCGACCGGCGCGGGCGGGGAAATCCGTGATGAAGGCGCCACCGGCCGCGGTGCCAAGCCGAAGGCGGGCCTGGCGGGTTTTACGGTCTCCAACTTGCGTCTGCCCCAATCGCCCCAGCCCTGGGAGGACAGTTACGGCAAGCCCGACCACATCGCGTCCCCCCTCGCCATCATGACGGAGGGCCCGCTCGGGGCCGCGGCGTTCAACAACGAGTTCGGACGGCCCAACCTGTGCGGCTACTTTCGCACCTTCGAACAAACTGGCCCCGACGGCACGCGATTCGGCTATCACAAGCCCATCATGCTTGCCGGGGGGATGGGTAACATTCGCACCGACCACGTTGAAAAGGGCGATATCCACCCCGGGTACGCCTTGATCGCGCTTGGCGGTCCCGCGATGTTGATCGGTTTGGGCGGCGGGGCGGCCAGCTCGCAACAGGGCGGCGAAACTCCAGACGCACCCAGCCCCACACACCAGCAAGACCTCGACTTCGCCAGCGTGCAGCGCGACAACCCCGAGATGGAACGTCGCGCGCAGGAGGTCATCGACCGCTGCTGGCAGCTTGGCGCGGCCAACCCCATCGCCTTCATTCACGATGTGGGCGCCGGCGGCCTGTCGAACGCCTTTCCAGAGCTCGTGAAGGACGGTGGCATGGGCGGCAGGTTTGACCTGAACGCCATCCCGCGCGGCGAAGATGGTCTGAGCCCGCTCGAGACCTGGTGCAACGAAGCGCAGGAGCGCTACGTCCTTGCCATCGCGCCCGCAGACCTGCGCGTTTTCGAGGCAATCTGCGCCCGCGAACGCTGCCCCTTCGCCGTCATCGGCGAGGCGACGCGTGAGAAGCAACTGCGGCTTGCGAAGCCCGGCGTGCGTGACAAAGCCGTCGACCTGCCGATGTCGCTGCTGTTCGGCAAGCCCCCAAAGACGGAACGTCGCTTCGACCACACTCCGCTTCCCACGAGCCGCCTCGACCTCACCGGCGTAACAGTGCCGGACGCCGTCGAACGCCTGCTGCAGCTTCCCACCGTGGCCTCCAAGAACTTCCTGGTCACCATCGGCGACCGCTCGGTCGGCGGCCTTGTGGTCCAGGACCAGATGGTCGGCCCCTGGCAGGTCCCGGTCGCCGACTGCGCGGTCACCCTGCGCGCCTTCGATTGCGCCGAGCTCCCGGAAGCCCCCGGCGAGGCCATGGCCATCGGCGAGCGCACCCTGCTCGCCGTCACGGACGCGCAAGCCTCCGCGCGCATGGCGGTAGGCGAAGCGATCACCAACCTGGCGGGCTGCGCGATCGACAAACTCTCCGATATCAAGCTCTCCGCCAACTGGATGGCCGCCGCCGGCCAGGGCCTGGAGGACCAGAAGCTCTTTGACGCTGTCCATGCGGTCGGCATGGAGCTCTGCCCAGCCCTGGGCATCACGATTCCCGTGGGCAAAGATTCGCTTTCGATGAAGCTGCGCTGGCAAGAGGAGGGCCAGCCCAAGGCCGTTACCTCGCCGCTCTCGCTGATCGTCTCCGGGTTCGCCCCCGTCTGCGACGTGCGCCGCACGCTCACGCCCGAGCTCCAAACAAGTCAACCCACATGCCTGCTGCTCATCGACTTGGCCGATGGGCGCAACCGCCTCAGCGGCTCCTGCCTTGCCCAGGTCTACAGCCAGATAGGAGGCCCGCCGGACGACCCCACGCCCGATACGCCCAGCCCGGCCATCCTGCAGGCGTTCTTCGCGGCGATGCAGCAGCTGAACCGCGACGGCAAGCTCCTGGCCTACCACGATCGGTCCGATGGAGGCCTGTTTGTGACGTTGATCGAGATGGCCTTTGCGGGGCGAACTGGTTTGCAGATCGAGCTGCCCGAAGCGGCTGCGATCAACCCCCTTCCCACCCTCTTCAGCGAGGAACTGGGTGCCGTCGTTCAGGTACGTGTCAGCCAGGCCGACCACGTCTTCGCCTATCTTACGCAGGCCGGCGTGTGCGTCCGCGAAATCGGCAGTCCCGTGCCCGGCAATGAAATCGTCTTTCGCGCGGGTGCCCGGGAGCTCTACCGCAATGCGCGCACCACCCTGCACAAGCTTTGGTCCACGACCAGCTTCCACATCGCCTCGCTCCGCGACAACCCCACCTGTGCCGCCGAAGAGTTCGCGCTTCTGGACGCCCCGGACCGCCCGGGTCTCACCGTCCAGGTTCCCTTCGACCTCACGGAACGGCCATCGGCTCCGTTCGTACATACCGCTCGACCCTGGGTCGCGATCCTTCGCGAGCAGGGCGTAAACGGACAGAACGAGATGGCTTACGCGTTCGACCGCGCCGGGTTTACCCCGGTCGACGTCACGATGAGCGACCTGCTCGCTGGTCGTCAGGAGCTCGCCGGCTTCCTGGGGCTGGCAGCCTGTGGCGGTTTTAGTTACGGCGATGTCCTCGGCGCGGGTTCGGGCTGGGCGAAGACCATCCTGTTTAACGATCAGCTAAGAAGCCGGTTCCGCAGTTTCTTCGAGCGCCCGGACACGTTCTCGCTGGGCATCTGCAACGGCTGCCAGATGATGGCGCAACTGAGCGCGATCATCCCCGGCGCGGAGGGCTGGCCGCGCTTCGAGCGGAACGTGTCCACGCGCTTTGAAGCGCGCCTTTGCATGACCGAGATCCCGCCCACCAACTCCCTCTTTTTGCACGACATGGTGGGTGCTCGCATGCCTATCGCGGTCGCGCACGGGGAGGGCCACGCCGACACCGTGCCCCCTTCGGCGCTGGTCGCCCTTCGCTACATCGACACCTACGGCCGACCTACCCAGAGCTATCCGCTCAACCCGAGCGGCTCACTCGAGGGTGTGGCCGGCGTGACGTCCAGCACGGGCCGGGCGCTCCTGCTCATGCCGCACCCAGAACGCTGCAACCTAGCGATCCAAAACACGTGGACGCGCCGGCTGCCCGCGAGCCCCTGGCAGCGCCTATTCGACAACGCGCGCAGGTGGGTCGGCTAGCGGATCTGTTCCGCCAAACGGCAAAACGCCGCCTGAGTTCCGGCGGCGTTCAGCAGAGTGGGATTTGCTAGGAGGTGACGTAGATGTTGCCATTAAAGCCGTTCGGGAAGAAGCCACCCTTGGCAATGCCAGCAGCCGGTGTGGTCGTCGTGGCCGTCGCTTGACCGTACACGATGCCTAATACTTGCGAGATGGTGCGCACCGGGTTAAGGCCATTTGTCGAGCCAGTGTTGAAGATGGCCGACGCGGTAGGTGGCGTGTCCAGAGCGTCCGCCGCCGGGGAGGCAACCGCCGTTCCGCTGGGGAAGTAGATACACGCCTGCCGCAGGGCGCCCGAGTGCTGCGCCTCCACATCCAGGATCTGCGCTGCATAGTTCAGGGCCGTGACGTTGGAGGTGAGGTACGCCGCGCCGCCCGCGTACGCGCTGACGCCAACGCCCTCGATCGTGCGCGAAAGTGCAACAAAGGTAGCGTCGTTGGTCGGTGCACCCAGGGCGGCGAGGTTCAGATTGGGCATCGGCACCGGCGTTCCACCCACGAGCCCGATGGTGGCACGCAGGAACTCGACGTGCTGCACCTCCTCGGTCATCAGGTTGGCGGCAATGTTGGCGATGGCGCTGTACTGAAAGTTGATCTTCGCGCCCCCCGTCACCGTGCCCGCACCTGTGCCCATGTCCGTGGCGGACAGGCCGTTGCCGGTGACGATGTAGGAGTAAAAGCTCGCCTCGAAGTACTCAAGGTTGAGCGCGAAGTTGAGGATGTCCAGCACCGACGGCGTAGTGGTGGGGCTGGGGATCGGTGTGGTGCCATTGTTGCTGCAACCCGCAACGCCGAGGACGCCGGCGGCACCCGCGGCCAGGCTAAGGTTGGTGATCAGCCGGCGACGGTTAAGCCGGGTCGCCGATCGGTTCGAGGCGAACAGCTGCGCCTCAGCGGCAAGCTGCTCGTCTGCTGCAAGTTCGCCTTCATTCGGCGAGGTGTGAAGAAGTGTGGACACGGGAAACATCCTCCAAAAGGGCTAGTCCAAAAGGTGTCGGTGAGCGCGAAACGCCGCGCGTACGCAAGGGCAGAGAACGCGCTAGGTGGACTTCACAGCGCCATTCACGCCCGCCGGGAAGAAGCCGCCTGAAGTGACGCCCATGCCGGCAAACGCGGTCGGGGTAGACGCTCCGTACACCACGCCCAGATCCTGCTGTGGTGAACGTGCGGGCGCGAGACCCGGTGCCTGCGTGCTGGTGTTCGCATTGGGCTGGCCCACCACGAAGACGGTGAAGTACTGCGTAGGCGTGGGTGGCTGATCCATCGGGTCCAAGTACGCTGCCGTGTTGGTGCTGAACGCCGTGGCAACGTTTTGCGTGATGCATTGGTAGTTGACCGCACCCAGATGCTGGCCCTCCGCGCCGAGGATCTGCGCAGCTACCGTGAGCACCGCGGGGGCGCTTACCAGCAGTTGCGCCGCGCCTGCATAGGCACTGTTGCCCAGGGCGGTGAACTGCCGGGTCGTGGCCAGCAACTGCGCCTGGGTCGTGATCGTACCCTTGGCCGCGTAGTTGATCGCCGGCTGGCTGATCGGGGTGGCGTTCATGCTGGAGATGGCTGAGCGCAGGTCATTGATGTGGTTGATCTCATCGGCCGCCAACGCCTGAAATAGCGCCTTGGTGGTCGCGTCCAACGTCAGTTGGCCGGGCGATCCCGTGATTGCGCCCGGAGCCGAGCCCTGCAGCGAGGCGCTGATCGGGTTTCCGGTCGTTACGATCGAGTACAGGTTGGCTTCCAGGTACTCCAGGTTGAGCGCGAAGTTCAGCACGTCAGAGACGGCCGGGGCCGCCGTTGTCTGGGCTGCCAGCTTCGGCACATCAAGGAAGCCGGCAGACACCGCCAGAGCGGCCGCGCCGGTGATCCCGCCAAGAAACCCGCGCCGGCTGAGCCGGTTCACCGCGCGCTCAAACGCGAGGATGCCGCGATCGGTATCCAACTGCGAGGCGGTGACTTGTTCACCGGGGCAGAGTGGAGATGAATACTTCATTGAAGACATAGCGTGGCCTCTCCTCACAAAAGGGGGACTGCATATAAAAGTTATCGCCGGGGTTGGTCTTGGGCGGTCGGCACCGTCCCAAGCGGTCGGGCATAAGGAGTACGCCTCAGGGCCCTACTTTAGATTGCCGAGCCGTTCACATGCGCGGTCGGCGGAGCTTCGTATTGCAAGCTGTGATGCGGCGTCGACTTACACGGGATGCTCCCCTCGCCGGCTTCAACGAGTACGTCCGTAACCATCTCAACCTACCGCTTCCGGTTTCTCCATCCCACGAAAGTCGCACGTCCGCGCAGGCATAAGTCAACATCTCACCGTACGCGCAGCGTTACCGGCAAAGCCCATTCAGCAACGCTTCGGGCTCCTCCGCCTCCGGCACACTCGCGTTCTTCGCCGCGGCGACCATCTCGTTAAAGGTGTTCCCGCCAGGGGACGGCACCCGGGGATCCTGCCGGTACACCGGATCGGCCATGGCCCGCTCCAGCGTCGAAAACGCGAAACCTTGCGCCCGAAACAGCGCAATCAGTTCCGGCAACATGCGCGCGTCGAATGCCCCGACGTGCAACAGCAGAACATATGGCACATCGCGCCCATACAGCGCGTAGGCGAGCTCCCGGTACACGCGGATATACGTCGCGGCTGTGGCCAGGTAGGTATCGTGCAGCGTCGTGAGAGCCGCCTCGTCGTGTTTGGCCGCGCATCGGGCGTAGGGCTCATTCCAAAGGTAATCCTGGAAGTCCATGGAAACTTCGGCGACCCGGTATCCGTGCGCGCCGAGCCAGGCCCGCACCGCTTCCCGCTTAGCGATCGTGTTCCCCTCCTCCAGGAAGGGATAGCGAAACCAATGCCAGTCGCCGTGCGGGGCTACGCGCGCGAGCAGGGGCTCGTTCCTGGCAATATTTGCCTCGTACTGCGCTGCCGTGAGCTTGTCGAGCTCCGGGTGCGACCAGGTGTGGTTGCCGAGCGGCTCGCCGGCGGCCTGCCAGGCTTGAAGAATGTGGATCTGGTACGGAAAGCGCGCCACGCGAAAGCCGTTCACAAAGCCAAACACAGGCGGCATGTGCTCGTTGTGCAGCGTTTGCAGGATGCTGTGAACGACCGCCGGTCGCGCCATCCCGGGCGGCAACGGGCCGTGCGCCGGCAGGTCGTCAAAGGTGAAGGCGACCTGTGGTTGCATTTCAGTGGCCGAACCGTTCGCGGTGGGCCTATCCGCTTGCGGGACCTGTGCCCAGAGGCTCGGGAGACAAAGCGCGGCAACGATCGCGGCTGCGCAGAAGAAATGCTTCATACACAGCAGTTTACGGGCTCACGGCGGCGCCAGACTAAAGCAAAAGGGCGCGGCCGCAGCCACGCCCTTTGTACTGGACCTACCTTAAACAACCGGCTGTGCGCCGGTGGCGAGTGCGCCTTTGGCCTGCTCCGCCAACGCAGCAAACCCTGTTGCGTCGTTCACGGCAATGTCGGCCAGCATCTTGCGATCGAGCCCAATCCCGGCCTTCTTTAAGCCGCTGATCAGGGTGGAGTAGCTCATGCCATTCAGCTTGGCCGCCGCACCGATGCGCACAATCCACAAAGAACGGTACTGGCGCTTCTTTTGTTTGCGGCCGATGTAGGCGAACTTCAGGCCACGCTCGACGGCTTCCTGGGCTGCCTGGTAAAGCTTGGATTTCGTGAGGAAGTAGCCACTTGCCCGCTTGAGGATCTTCTTGCGGCGGTCACTGCGTTTGGTACTCCGTTTTACACGGGGCATCGTATATCTCCTTTTGGCGTACTGCTTTACCCAGACTGAATGTTCAGATCGGGGCCGCGGCTGGAGGTGGAGCACACCTCTTCACACACGTGCTACCTGGGATCTCGGTGGACCGCCTTCGGGCGATCCAGGGGCCATTACGCCTTTCGGCCCTTCGTCCGGAGCTGCATACACAGCCAACCGGATCGGCTTGATCCAAGAAACGAAACAACAGACGAAAACAACGGGCAACATGCCCTTACGCCCTTAGGCGTACGGGAGCATGCGGGCGACCTTGGGGGTGTCGGCGACGGAAACAAGCACGATCTTGCCGAGCTTGCTCTTTACCTTCGAATCCTTGGAGGTCAGGATGTGGCGAACCTTCGTCTGGCCCCGCTTGAACTTGCCGGTACCAGTTTTCTTGAAGCGCTTCGCCGCGCCCGAGTGGGTCTTTAACTTTGGCATGGGATTCCTACGGACAAATTGCAAATAGACAGCAAACGCAAGTATAGCAGAGGGGTCTCCGTCGCCTGGCGAGGCACCGCGTGCGAGGCGGAAACCACCTCTACGCTCCCGGGGCCACAGCGACCGGCGCCGGTACCTGCACCGGCTTGGGCGCCTTTGGCGGCGCGGGCACAACCTTTTTACTGGGCGCCAGGATGGCATGCAGCGTCGTGCCTTCCATGCGAGGCATAAACTCCACCAGCCCCGTCTCCCCCACGTCCATGATCAACCGGTTGATGATCTTGTAGCCCAGGTCGCGATGAGCCATCTGGCGTCCCTTGAAGCGCAGGCTCGCCTTCACCTTATCGCCATCCTGGAGGAACTTGACCGCCTGATTCTTTTTTGTCTGGTAGTCGTGCTCGTCCACCGTCACCGAGAACTTCACTTCCTTGATAACGATGACTTTTTGCGTCTTGCGCGCCGCCCGTTCACTCTTGTCCTTTTCATACAGGAACTTGCCGTAGTCCTGAATCTTGCACACCGGCGGCACTGCGTTGGGCGAGATCTCGACCAGGTCCAGCGATCGCTCTCGTGCGATACGCAGAGCTTCAAAGGGCGACATCACGCCAAGCTGCGCACCGGTTTCGTCGATCACGCGCACTTCGCGGGCGCGGATCCGATCATTGGTGCGGATGAAAGACTTCTGCGATCGCTTGTCATTGAAAGGGGGAATAGATGGCCTCCACGGTCCGCAGGGACCGCTGCTTGTTCAAGAAAGGGTTCACCCCGGGCGATTCTGTCGCAACGGAGCAGGGCACACGCGAGTATACCATTGCCACAGATACATCTTTTTCACCTGCTGACGCCGACGGCCCTCCCCTTCTCGCGCGGCGCTGCTTGCGCCCGTGCGGGGCAACTGCGAACATAGAGCGATCCTGCGAATTACCGTGCGCTTTGAAGCGTCGGCGGTCGTAGCGCAGCTCAAGCCTGAAGGAGGCCCCTTGTCCAAGCGCCGCGTTCTACTCGTCGATGACGAAGTTCCTGTTCTGCTGACCATGAAGGCCGTGCTCGAGATCTCCGGCTTCGACGTGGACACGGCTACCTCAGCGCGCGAAGGCAAGCTGCGTATCAAAAAGCGTGAGTACGAGATGATCATTACCGACATGCGCATGGAGTCCGACGCGGCCGGGCGCGAGGTCATTCAGGCCGCCCGTACCGCGCCGTACCACCCCGCCGTCGCCTTGCTCACCGCGCACCCGCTCGCTGACGACGACTGGCAGGATATGGGCGCCGACAAGATGCTGGTGAAGCCTATGCAAACCGCGCAGCTGATCAAGCAATTGGAGAAGCTGCTGGACAAGCATGCGGCCAAGCTGTCCCGCATCTCGTTCGCCGCCGCCGGCCAGACCGCCGATGCGCAATCAGGCTCCGCCGGCAAGCGCGCCCCGGCCAAACGACCCAAGGCCGTCGCGGACCCTTCCCCTGCCGTGTAGCGGCCGCGAAGCCGCCGATTTGTCTCGGATTGCGACAGTGCGACATACTTCATAGCACCTTGGCGTAGGGTAACTGGCTACTCCGTTGCCCTCGGTGCGTCTTTCGTCCAATGCCTGGATCGGCTGCGGTCGTCCACACTGTATGTGAATCACTGCAAGCGAACGAATGCAAACAGCAGACCGCAGTTTCTGGAAAAGTCGAAGAACGCTCGCGCGCCCCCTGCTGGCTCTGGTTGTCGGCCTCGAGATGCTGCACATTGCGGTGGTCCTGTTGCTTCCGCGCCCGATGTTTGCCTCCAACGTACTGCAACTCTGCTTTCCGTTGCTGATTGTTGCAGTGAGCCTGCAACAGTCGCTGTCCAGCACAACCAGAGTTGGCAAACACCTGTGGTACACCCTTGCTTCGGCCTTCGCGATTTGGGCCACGGCGCAGGCCTTATTTCTTTATTATCTGCGCGTACCTTGCACGCTGAACTGGGGGGGTGTACGGCCCGATGACGCCCTTTGGCTTCTATTTGGCTTACCTCTGTTACTCGGGATCACGACGACGCATAACGACATTGATAAAGTGTCCTGGCTTGATCGCTTCCAGGCCATCCTGTTCATTGCCGTGTTGTACTGCATGGTCTTTCTGCCCAACGGGCACCTGGGTATCCTCCGGGCGTACTTGATCCAAAATCTTGCGTTGGTCTTGTGCTGTTTTTTGCGCTTTCCAGCGTGTACGTTGGCCCGCGAACGTCGTTTTTTTACGCGGCTGATGGTGTTTCTCGTGGTGTATGCCAGCATGGAGTGCTTGGGGGATACGCTGTATCACCGCGGCTGGCCGGCCGGCACCGCGCTGGATCTGGTCTGGACACTGCCCCAGGCGTTGCTGTTAATCCTGATTCTTCGCGATGCCACACATGCCGTTCAGGGCGGCGGTGTTGCCCGGAGCTACATCTCCAAGACGATGCGCACCATGCAGGGGCTCAGCGTAGCCGCCATGGCGTTTCTTTCCATGGCCGTTGCGGCCATGCTGGCAAGAACCGAACCCCTGGTCGGCGGACTGTTTGTCGCTGTCGCCTTCACCTTGTTCGCCCTGCGCACGAACCTACGCGAAAAACTCTGGAACGACGCCCACGATCGGCTGCAGGCGACCGTGCTGCAGGATGCTCTTACCGGACTCGGCAACCGCCTGCACCTGCAACATGCTCTGGAAGAACGGCTCCTTTCGAGCGATCCCGCAAGCGTCGTGCTCCTGTTCGCGGACTTGGACCGATTCAAGCAGGTGAACGACAGCCTCGGTCACGCGATGGGGGATCGCGCCCTCATCGAAGTCGGGCGCCGGCTCCGAATGGCGGCAGCGCCCGGCTCTGTGGTTTGCCGTTTGGGTGGGGACGAGTTTGTGGTTATCAGCTCCGCGCCGGACCTTGAGGGCGCGCGAGCTGCCGGGGAACAGCTCTTGGAGGCGCTGCAAGCCCCATTTCTCCTCGGCAAACAGGAGTTCCGTTGCACGGCCAGCATCGGCGTCGTGCAGGCCGTCGCCGGGCAAAATGCGGACGAACTTTTGCGCGCGGCCGATCACGCCATGTACCACGCCAAGCAGGTCGGTCGCGATCGCGTGCAGATCTTTGATACCGCGTTGTATGCCGATCTCAACAGCCGACGGCGAATGGAACATCACCTGCGCGCCGCCATGGCAGACAAGAGCATTCAGGTCGCCTTTCAACCGATCTACTCGGTCGAGCTAGGCGGCATCTGCGGCTTTGAAGCCCTCGCCCGCTGGTCGCATCCTGAGCTCGGCAACGTTCCTCCCGTAGAGTTCATTACGCTTGCGGAACGGAGCGGTCTCATCATTGCGCTTGGCGCCCAAATCCTTGAAACGGCGTGTCAGCAAATTGCCACTTGGAACCGCGCTTGGGGAACGGAGCTTACGGTGGCCGTCAACGTCTCCGCTCACCAGTTTGCCGACGCTGCGCTTTTACCGTTCGTGCTTGAGGTTTTGGAGAGAACCGGATTGACTGCTTCGCTGCTGCGCCTGGAGATTACGGAAACGGCTCTTCTCGTCGATCAGGCGGTGGTCCGGCAGACCCTGGAGCAAGCGCGCTCGCTCGGCATCCGCATCTCGCTGGATGACTTCGGCACCGGCTACTCGTCGCTGAGCTTTCTGCTCAGCCTTCCGGTCGACGAAGTCAAAGTCGACCGGAGCTTCGTCTCTCACATGGTCCAGGACGCCAAGCGCCGAGAGTTGGTCCGAACAGTCGTCCACCTCGGCCACACCCTTGGCAAGAGTGTTGTCGCCGAAGGCGTCGAGACGGAGCAGGAACTGCTGACTTTGGCCGAGATGGGCTGCGAGTGCGTTCAGGGATATTACATCAGCAAGCCGCTCTCTCCAGAGGCGGTCGAGGCCGATCTGTCCGCCATGGGCCTCGCCGTGAGCTCGTTCCATCCCGCCGCGGACACGATACGCTCCAGCCATGCGCGGCTAGCCTCCGCGGCGAGCACGAACGGGCTTTACGCACGCCCGCCGGAACAGCAGCCTCCTCACACGCCAACGCTGCCCTTAGAGGTAGCGAACTCCTGTTAGCTGCTCACTCACCTCCCAAAGCCGCGCAGCCGCAGCTTCATCTAGGGCCTTAGGCCGCGGTTGTACGACCCGTGGGTAGCCCTTAAACTCGCCAAAGCCGTCCGGGCCGATGTACTCTCCACCCTGCAACCCAGGCGCGGTCGCGGCGTACTCGGTCGGTAGTGCGCCCATGGCATCGGTTTGCGCAAGAAGCGGCACCAACAGCGCAATCAGCCTGGTCCTCAGGTCTCCCTTGCCGGCCGGGCCATTCTCAAAGACCTTGGTCTTGGCCACGCCAGGATGCACGGCGACGCTCAGCACCGGGATGCCCGCTTTCTTGAGCCGCCGGTCAAGCTCCTTCGCAAACAGCAGGTTCGCCAACTTTGAGTTGTTGTACGCGCCCATGGGGTCGTACGTACGCTCGCTCTGCAGGTTGTTCCAATCCATCTTGCCGTTGCGGTGCGCCAGCGAAGCGACGGTCACCACCCTGGGACTTGACGACGTTTCCAGTGCCGGCAGCAGCAAGCCCGTCAGCGCGAAGTGGCCGAGATGATTGGTCCCAAACTGCCGTTCGAAGCCGTCTTCCGTGAGCGTCCGCTCTGGGATACCCATCACGCCGGCGTTGTTCACAAGGACATCCAACGCCGCGTTGCGGGCGAGAAACGCCTCTGCAAAGGCTCGGGTTGAGCGGAGCGATGCGACGTCGAGTATGGCCACTTCGGCATCGCTGCCCGGGGCCTCGCTGCGGAGCTTTTCCAGGGCCAGTCGCCCCTTTTCCGCGTTGCGGCAGCCCAAAAGCACGTGTGCGCCGTGCCGGGCGAACTCCAGCGCTGCAGTGTATCCAACACCGCTGTTCGCCCCCGTAACGAGTATGATCCTGCCTGCTTGCGAAGGCATCTCTGCCGCCGTCCATTTGCTTGTTGCCATGTGCATCCGTCCTGCTATTCTCTGGTTTGGGCGCTTCGAAGCGCGTTTTCGAACCCATCTGTACTGAAGACGAACAGTTTCCGCCGTACCCGTCAAGCAGCCCCTAGCCGTTTTCTATCATCTGCCTTTACAATCAAGCGGCAAGCTGACCTGTTGGTTGTAGTCGCAAGGCGAGCCATTACCGGCTGCTCTGATTCCTGTCGTCATAGAGGAAGGTTTCCTAATGAAAGCAAGCGCACGCAGCGCACAAATTGCCGGGAGCGCCGCGCTCCTGCTAATCCTTACGGGCGCCACCGGCTGTTCCAAACTCAAGGCCCGCGATCAGCTGGTCAAGGGTGTGCAGGAGTTTAAGGCGGGGCACTACGAGACCGCAATCGGGCACTTCCAGCAATCCATCGAACTCGATCCGACCTACACGCCCGCCAAGACGTACCTGGCGACCGCGTACAGCTACCAGGTGCAGCCGAACAACAATACGCCGCAGAACATGGGCGTTGCACAAAAGGCGCTGGATGGCTTTAATGAGGTGCTGGCCAAAGACCCGAACGACGTCGACGCGCTCCGTCAACTTGCTTCGATCCATCGCAACGTCATGCAGTTCGACAAGTCCCGCGCGGACGAACTCAAGGTCATCCAGCTCGACCCCAAGGACTCCGAGGCGAACTACTCCGTCGGTGTCGTCGACTTTCAGCAGGCGGACAAGAATGCCGTCGATCTAATGAAGGCCAACAAGGTGACCGACGACCTGAAAGGCAATGTCAAGCTGCCGCCCAAGGTTTGCCAGCAGCTCGCGCAGCAAAACGCGCCCTTGCTGGACAGCTCCCTGCAGTACCTCAATCGCGCCGTCGACATTAATCCCAACTACGACGACGCCATGTCTTACCTCAACCTCGTTTGGCGGCGCAAGGCTGACATCGAGTGCGGCAATGACAGCGCCCGTAAGGCCGACATCGCCAAGGCCGACGACTGGGTGCAGCGAGCCATGGGCGCCCGCAAGGCAAATGAAGCTGAGAAGGAAAAGAAGGCCTCCGGCGGCATCGACATGACCAAGTAGAACGCTTATAGCGAATCTCGAAAGAGGCCCTACGTGGGGCCTCTTTCTTTGCGTCCGATCGAGGCTTATTGGGTGCAATCGCAGAAAGTTACCGCGAGGATCTGCGGCGATGCTCGAGCTGCACCGGCCGTCTTGGCTCCGGACGCAGGGCCTCATCGTTCTCCTTCGCTGTTGGATGAACGCCGAAGTCCCAGACATCCGCGTTCACCGCTCTGCCATTCAGAACTTCCACCAAGGCATACTCGCCAAACTGCAATGGCTGCTCAGGCACGAGCTTGGTCCAGAATCCGCCCGGTAGCGCTTCCGCCCGCACCTCCACCACGTCGGACTGGTGCTGGCCCGTCCCAAGCAGCGCTAGCCGCACACTGGCCACCGCCCTGGCACCCTGGCGCACATCCAGCCGCTCCACCACGTACTGGCTGCCCGAAGAGCCACCGCTCGGGGTCACACGTCCTGCCTGCGCTTGGGTGTCCACCACGAAGCCGCCGGCGCCGTCCTCGTCCTCGTGCTTGCCTCGATCAAGCCGCACAAAGAAAACCGGTTCGGCCACATGCACCTGTACGTCCGCGCGCTCGTCCTTGAGCAGGAACAGGTCGTGGGGGCTTGCGGCGGGGTTGATCTCCCTTTTGGCAACGGCATGGGCGGTCTCACGGTTCAGGTCGCTCCCACTCTGGGGCAAAGGGACGAGCTCTGGTGTGCCATGAAACGTGTCCAGCACCAGCACACTATTCTCGTCGGGCAACCGAAGATCGGGCGCAACCTCCGGACTGCGTGCAGCGCGGGCGGCCTCCTCCCGGGCCAACTCGGGGCTCAGCACGGGTGCCCCCTGTTCGGTGGCGCCTGGCGCTGCTGCAGGGTCATGCGCGCGCTCCCAGGCTTGCGTCGCTGGCAGGTCGACCAGTGACAACGGGATGTCTTCCTCATCCCCGTTGCGCTCCGCCGAGCGGTAACGCACCCGGTCCCGCACCACGCGATAGCTAAGCACCATCTGGTAGCTGCCATCCTTCAAGATGAGGCGCATCCGGTGCTGCGGCGTCTCGGGCTGCGAGGCGATCGGCGGCTGCAAGGGATGACGTTGCTCCTGCGCGGGCCTCGCACTGGTCAGGGTAAGCAAGAGCAGCGCACCATAAATCGTAGGTTCGATCGGCGATATCAGCGACATGGCATCCTCTACAACAGACGCGTACGCCCGCAAAAGGGGATGCCGCCCTGCGTTTTCCGATCCATGCACCTCCACCAAAGTCGCAAAGAGCCGTTAGAACGTCTGCGCCTGCAACCATGCCCGGAACTCTGGGCCCAGGTCCTCACGCTTCAACCCCATTTCTACAGTTGCCTTCAGGAAACCAAGTTTGTCCCCCGCATCGTGCCGTTTGCCTTGGTAGTTGAACCCGTACACCTTCTCGTACGCTAGCAGCGCCTTGATCGCGTCGGTAAGCTGCAGCTCGCCGCCAGCGCCGGGCGTCAGCGCGTCGATCATGTCGAAGATGCGCGGCGTCAGGATATATCGCCCAATAATGGCGTTCTGGCTGGGCGCCTCCTCCGGCTTCGGCTTTTCAACCAGGTTGCGTACGTCCAGCAGGCGTGGGTCGTTCGGGTCGGGCGTGCAGTCCAGGCAGCCGTACGCCGAGATCGCCGCTCCCTTCACAACCTCCGAAGCGATAATGGAGCAGTGGGTCTGGCGGAAGGCCTCGGCCATCTGTTGCATGCACGGCACGGTCGCATCCACGATGTCATCCGGCAGAATCACGCAAAAGGGCTCATCGCCGACCAACTCTCTGGCCTGGAGCACGGCATGTCCCAGACCCAATGCCTCGGCCTGGCGCGTATAGGAGATGTGCGCCAGTTGCGACATCGCTCGCGCGACCTCCAGCAGTTTCGTCTTGCCCTTGGCTTGCAGCTGGTGCTCCAGCTCCGGGGCCCGGTCAAAGTGATCCTCCATCGCCGTCTTGCCGCGCCCGGTCACGATGATCACCTCCGTACATCCAGCGGCGACGACCTCCTCCACCGCGTACTGGATCAGCGGTTTATCCACCAGCGGGAGCATCTCCTTGGGAATCGCCTTGGTCGCGGGTAGAAACCGTGTTCCCATGCCCGCGGCTGGGATCACCGCCTTCCGAAGCTTCGTTGCAGCCATCCAAAAACCCTTTCCCTTTGCAAATCGCTAGATGAAGATAGCAGACGTACCTTATCCTGCGGGTCACACCGATGTCCCATTTGGCAACACTTTTCCCGTTTCGGGAAGCTCGGTTGCCGGATTCGGCCAACGTCAACGCTTACATCGCTTTCCGGCATTCCAGCCCGAGGCAGTCCTCCCACCGGCCCTCGCTCTCCACGGCGGCAAAGGCCTCGTCGCCGGAGTCGCCGAAGCTCGCGCGGCGGATGGCTCCGAAGCCCGCCGCGGCAAGCTCCGGCACGAAGCTCTTGTAGTCCCACATCCACAGGTGCTGGCTGCGCCCGAAGATGGCCCGTGGGAGCGACCGCAAACCGCGAGCCCCAACCGTCTCGCCCAGGTACGTCTCCGCCATAAAGACCTGCGCCGCATTGGGTTCGTTCGAAGCGACGTACTGGCGTGCATAGAACTCGAGGTCCGGCACCACGAAGCGAAACACCCCACCCGGCTTCAGGTAGCCAAACACATTCCGCAAGGTCGTTCGACAGTCCTCGAGCGCCAGGTGCTCCAAAACATGCGAGCAGTACACGCGCTGCGCAGAGCCGGGCGCCACCGGAAGTCCCTTGATCACGTCCCCATAGAGGATGTTGCGCGGGTAATCCGGAAAGCCGCGCCGCACCAGGGCCGCCTTCAGAAACGGCAGGCGTTTGCCGAGCAGAAACGCCGGTCCCGCATCGAAGTTGAGCCATGAGTCCGGCGCACACGTGCCACAGCCAAACTGCACATTCTGGCTCTGCATAGTGCCTCGATTATAAGGTCGCCACCGCGGCTGCTCTCGCCCACAGACCGCGGCCCGTCTACCTAAAATGTGGTATTGCCAAGCGCTACAGCACCGGGGAATCATTTTGCAACATCGCGCGACGCGCCACTTTGATGGGCACCGGCCCCATCTTCATCAGCGTGTCGTGAAACTGCTGGAGGTTGAACGCGGCGCCTTGTTGCGCCTGCACGTCGGCTCGTAGCTTCAAAATTTGCAGCTTGCCCAGCGTGTAATAGAGATACAGCGCATCCGAGGTGCCGCGTTTCGTCTCCACCTCGGCGATGGGCCGCGACTGGTAGCCCTCGTTTACGAAGAAATCCACCGCCTGCGCCGTTGTCATCGCGCCGCCCACGCCCGTGTGCATGCGAATGGCGACCACGAAGCGCGCATCGCGCAACAGCGCGTCCTGCAGCTGGCCGAGCCGGATGAGTTTGGCTTCGCGTTCGTCTTTCGCGCCCACACCCGGCGCGTTGTACCCCTCATCCAGCATCATCTGTTCGCAGTAGTGCGCCCACCCCTCGATGTACGTACTCGCGCCGATGATCTTGCGGATCTTCGACGGGAACTGCGGCTGGTACAGGAACTGCACGTAGTGCCCGGGGTAGGCCTCGTGCACGCTGGTCGACACGATCGTGCCCACATTGAACGCGGCCATGTACTCGCTCGTCCGCTGCGGCGTCCAGTGCGGCTCCGGCAGGGTCACGTTGAAGAGCGCCTTGGTGGAGTGCATCTCGAACGGCCCCGGCGGGTCCATGCTGGCCTGCGTGGTAGCGCGCATAAAGGGCGGCGTCTCTTCCAGCGTCGGCTGTACCGTGCTTGGGATCGTGATGATATTGTGCGCGTGGATGAAGCCGATCTCCGAGTCAAAGCGGTCATGAAAGGCCTGCAGCAGCTTGTCCGGTGCCGGATGCATCGTCGCCAACTCCGCGAGCTGTTGTTGCGGCGTCTTGCTCGGGTCGACCTCCTTCGCAACGCGCGCAAACGCAGCCTGGTTCCTGTGCAAGTCGTCCAAGCCAATCTGCAGCAGGTGATCGAGCGGGATGTCGACCATCTCGTTATAAGCAAGCGCCTTGCTATACGTCTCCGCGCCGTAACGAAAATCGCCATTGGACCGTGGCAACAGATCCGTCCTCATCCACTGGCCGTAGCTCTCGAGCGCGCTCACCACGGCCGCGTTCGTCTTCGCAAACTCGGCTTTGGCCTGCGCGTCATCCGCCGCCGCAAAGGCCTCGGGTACATCGTGCTGGAAGAAGCTCACCAAGCCGTCAATCTGTTCGAGCGCGATTTCTGTGTAGATCCTGGGTGGGTTCTTCAAATTCGCGCGTGCCGCCACGAATACCTGCGGCATCTGCTTCTCTCGCGCAATTGCCGCACGCAGCCGCGTGTTTACCGGTGCGTACGGCCGCTCCATCAGCGTGAAGATCGAGCCGGTGATGCCGCTCGAGTAACTGTCCGGGCTCTTCTCCCAACCGCGCACCACCTCCAGCTGCAGCAGCGCCGACCGTATCTGATTCAGCAGAATGTCACAATCCGCGGCCGGCTCCGCATCCAACGCGCTGGTATCGAGCGCTGCAATCTTTCGCTCCCACTCATGCAGCGCCGCGACCTCGCGCTGCACGTTCGCGGCCGAGTAGTCTTCCAGCTGCGTGTCGTACTGGTGCAGCCCCGCGCTCGTGCCGGCGGTTGGCTGGAACTTGAAGTACACCTGCTCGAAGTACTGATTGGACAGATACTCCAGCGTCTGGCCCGCGCCATCGGCGGCGATGCGTTGTGCGTTTCCCATCATCAGACTTCCACACAGAACTGGCAAAGCAAGGACACGAAGCAGCTTCATCGAAAGCAGTCTACCGGACAGTCACCGCGTCACGCACATGTCACTGCGCCAGCGGCTTCACCACCACCGTCCGCCCCGTCTGCGCGGACTCCCGCGCTGCCGTCAAAATCTGCATCACCACCATGTTCGTATCCAGCGCCGACAGATCGCCCTTGTCCTGCACCTGGCCGCGCAACACGCCCACCAGGTAGCCCAGCGAACTGCTTTGGTCGGCGGGCAGCGCGGGGACGGTGTCTTCGGTCGCCTTGGCCTGCCCGGCGAAGCGCGCTTGCACCTCCGTCGGGTTCACGGCCGTCATCGCGCCCCCTGTCCCGTACACCTCCATGTCCTTACGCGCGAAGCTCCAGTTCCACGACGGCATCAGCACGGCTTGCGCGCCCGGGTAGCGCAGGATCACCGTCGCATCGTCATCCACATGCGGGTAGATGTCGGGCTTGTCGGTTTGCGCCTCGGCGGTCACACTCTCGGGCGCCTCGCCGTGGCGCAGCACCGTCATCAGATCCGCGCCATAGCAGCCGAAATCAAACAGCGCGCCCGCGCCGTTCTGCTTTGGATCGGTCAACCAGGGCAGCCACTCCGGTCCTACGCCGATCTCCTTGGGGCCTTCGTGACCATCGTGCACCACTACCTTGCGCACCGTGCCCAGCTTGCCCGCACGCACCGCCGCGAGTACCTCCGCGTTGCTTGAGTACCAGGTCGTCTCGTAGTTCACCAGCACATGCACATGGTGCTCCTGCGCCGCACGTTGGATCGCCAGTGCATCTTCCATCGTGGTCGTGAGCGGCTTCTCCACCATCGACGAAATCCCATACCGTGCCGCCGCTTCGATCACCCGCCGATGGTCCAGGATCGTCGTATACACCAGCACGGCGTCCGGGTGCTGCGCCTTCAGCATCGTGTCCAGGTCGGTGTAGAAGAGCTTCCCGTCCAGGTGATAGCGCCCGGCATAGCGCTGCGCCAACGCCGTATCCGGCTCCACCACCGCCACCAGCTGCGCGTCCGTGCTCTTGGCCAGCTGCGGTAAAAAGCCCATCACATGCCCATGCACCAGGCCCACAATGGCCACACGCACGGGCTTAGCGGTCTGTGCGCCCGCTGGGGTCGCGACGGCGTTCATGAGCAGGACGACAAGGGCGAGTAGTATGGAGCGAATCGAAGTAGGCATTTGGTTTCGACCCATACTATGTCAACAGACCTCGCTCGGTTGGAAGAACAGAAAATACAGCTGCTCAAAGGCCTGGAGGTCTGGTCGGCGGAACGGCTGAACGTTCACCCAGTCGAGGGTGGATGGTCGGCACTTCAGGTAGTGGATCACCTCATCAAAACCGAGCGCCACATTCAGAACCGCGTCCGCGAGGGCCTAGCCGCACCGCATCGCCTCGGCCTGCGCGATCGGCTCGGCACCGCGTTCCTCACCCGCATCTTCCGCTCCGACCGAAGGGTCAAGGTGCCCAAATCCGCCAGCGCGGTGTTGCCAGACGCCGCGCCAGACCTGCCCACCCTGCTCTCGCAATGGGACCGGAGCCGCGCGGAGCTAGCCGCTCTCCTCGCCGCGCTCACCCCCGCGCAGCAGACCACCGGCGTGTTCCGCCACCCGGTAGGCGGCTGGATGAGCGTTCCCGGCGTGCTTACCTTCTTCTCGGTCCACATGCACCACCACAACTTTCAGCTCAACCGTCTGCAGGAAGCGCACCGAAACGCCGCGGACCCAGCGTAGGAGCCTTCGTGTCAGCAAACTTCTGTTTCACCGCATTGCTTGCCGCCGGACTCCAGCAACCAACGCCGCCACCGACCGCCCCACGCCCGGGCAGTCCGCCGTCGAAAAAGCTCAGGTTGCCGCCGTGGCCGATGGCTCGTTGCATCGCCCTGTACTTCTGTCCATGGTGAATCCGGAGTTCACCGAACAGGCACGAAGGAAGAAGATCCGCGGAGATGTCCTTGTGTCCGCAACGATAGACGAGCAGGGACTCCCTCAATATGTGACCGTGGTCCGCGGGCTCGGCAGTGGCCTCGACGAAAAGGCCGTCAAAGCTGTGCGCCAATACCGATTTAAGCCAGCCACCAGGGACGGCGTCCCCGTCCCATTCTTCGTGCAGGTCAACGTCAACTTCCAGATTTTCTAAACGCTACCTACTCAGCCGCCCCCCTCACGCGGGCGACACCTGCCCCTTGGGCTGGGTCATCTTCACTATCTGCCGCAACATGAACTGCGGTGCGATGCGACTCATCGCCTTCAGCACATTGCTGAGACCGGGCCGGACCTCCGCCTTGCCCGCCTCGATGCCGGCGATGGCCTTGGACGCGAGGACCTTCACGTCCATGCCCTTCTGCCCGCGCGTTTCTTCGGCAAACTCACCGCGAAATAGCGGCGTCTCTACGCCCGGCGGCGCCAACTCCACCACACGTACGCCGGTGCCCTCCAGTTGCACGCGCAAGGACTGCGTGAACGAGTGAAGCCCCGCCTTGGCGGCACAGTACACCGGCGCGGCAGGCATGGGCACAAACGCCAGACCCGACGTGACGTTCACGATCATCGCGTCGCCGCGCGTGCGCAGGTGTGGGAGAAACTGCTGCACCATACGCATCGGCCCGCTCAGGTTGATCTCTAGTTCGCGCGTCAGGTCATCGAGGCCGCGCTCCTGCTGGAGCTTCAGGTTGCGCATGATGCCGGCGTTGTTGATCAGCACATCCAGCGCCGGGAACTGCGCCACTACCCGCTCCCGCAAGTCGATGATCGCCGAAGGCTCACTCACATCGCTCTGAAACGTGTGCAGCGCTGGCAGCGCGCGCCGCGCCTCGTCCAGCTTCCCCTGGTCCCGCCCCGTGACGAGGACCGTATTGCCACGGCTCAGCAGTTGTCGCGCCAGCTCCAGGCCAATGCCGCTGGTGCCGCCGGTGATCAGAATGGTTCGTTGCGTCAGCTTGGAAATCATGGTTTCTCGTTCGTGTGTCGGGATGGGGTTACAGGTCTGAATGTATCCATCGCGCACATTGTTGTCAATGTGTACTTTGCGTTGCCGCCTCCCTTGCAGAAGTGACACAGTAGAGGGTGTGACCTCAGCCAGGCGGCCCTACCATCACGGCGATCTGCGGTCCGCGCTGTTGCACGCCGCGGAGTCCGCGTTGGAGCGCGTCGGTGTGGAAGCGCTTTCGCTGCGCGAGCTGACCCGCGAGGTCGGCGTAAGCAGCAACGCGCCGCGCCGGCACTTCGCCAACAAGCAAGCGCTGCTGGAGGCCCTGGCGCTGCGCGGGTTTGAGCAGCTGGGCGCGCTGCTGGACGAGGCCGTGGCCGATGAGGCCCAGACGTTTGAGCAACGGCTGCTGCACCTGGCGCGCGTGCACCTCCGCTTCGCTACAAGGCACCGTGCGCTCATCCAGCTGATGTTCGCGGCCAAGCAACGACCGGATGTTTCGCCGGCGCTGCTGGCCGCCAGCTACACCGCGCTTGCCGCCGGCCCGGCCACCATCGTCTTCGGCCAAAGCACGGGCGCGGTGGTCGCCGGCGACCCCCACGAGCTGGCGCTTACTGTTTTTGCGGCCGTGCAAGGCCTCGTGGCGTTGTCGGTGGAGGACAGCTTCAGTGGCATCCCGCTCCCGCAGCTGCTGGACCGCATTGTGGACCGTATCGTGGTGGGCCTGCGCCCTCGCGCGTGACGACCGTGCGTTTACCCGCCGCTCAACTCCAGCGCGGCCAGCAGATCGCGCGTGTCGCGGATCACATCCTCGGCCTTGGCGCTCGACAGCGGCCAGCGTAGAACGCCCTGCGGCGTCAGCTGCGCGCCGTCCTTGGCGTTGCGGCCGACCAGCCGCATCAGCGCGCCCACGTTCACGCCCTTGCCCGGCTCCGCGGGCGCGTTGTGCAGCTTCTCGCTAAAGCTCAGGAACAGCATGTCGCGCATCGGCTTCATCTGGCCCGCCTTCGCCAGCGGCGTCTCCGCAGGCCGCGGCGCTACCGACTCACGCACGGCTTTGGTCGCGTTGCTCACCGGCGCATTCGTCAACGCAGCGCGTGACGAAAAGTTCAGCGCGGCCACGTGCGGCGCCTGGCCATGCCGCCCGGCAAGCGGTTGCGATGGCCGTATGGGCGGCTGCGTCCCAAACCGGTTCGGTGTACCCCAACTCGGCGTCGGCGGCCTTGGCGGCGGTGCAGTTGGACGGGACGGTGCCACCCTGGAGAGTGGCGGTGCCGCAACCTTCTTGGGCTCCTCCACCGCCACGCGCTTGCGCTCCATCGTCACCACGCCCAGGCGTTCACACAGCAACCGGATCTCGCCCACGGCCAGCAGATGCAGCACACTTTCGGGTGGCTTGCCGTAGCGATCTTCGAGCTCGGCGCGCACGTCGGTCAGCACGGCCTCGCTTTCCGCGCCGGCGATGCGCTTGTACATGCGCAGCCGCTGATTCTCCTCCGGGATGTAGCTGTCGTCGATGCGCAGCGACACGCCCAGGTTCACCGTCACCGCCGGCCGCTCCTCGCGCGACTCGCCCTTGAGCCGGCTCACGGCCTCTTCCAGCATCTGCGTGTACATCTCAAAGCCGATCGCCTCGATGTGCCCGCTCTGCTCGCCGCCCAGCATGTTGCCCGCGCCGCGCAGCTCCAGGTCCAGCGCCGCGATCTTGAACCCCGCGCCCAGATCCGAGAACTCTTTCAACGCGGCCAGCCTGCGCCGCGCGATCTCCGTCAACTGCTGCTCCGGCGGAATCAACAGATACGCATACGCGCGTCGATTGGAGCGCCCCACGCGTCCGCGCAACTGGTACAGCTCACTTAACCCATGCCGGTCCGCGCGATTGATGATGATCGTGTTCGCGCGCGACACATCGAGCCCGTTCTCCACGATGCTCGTCGCGCACAGCACGTCGGACTCGCCGTGCATGAAGCCCAGCATCACGCGTTCCAGCTCGGCTTCCGGCATCTGCCCATGCCCCACACTCACGCGCGCCTGCGGCACAAGCTCGCGAATGCGCGACGCCATCTCGTAGATGGTTTCTACGCGATTCGACACGAAGTACGTCTGCCCGCCGCGCTCCAGCTCCACCTCAATCGCCGTGCGCACCAGCTTTTCATCGAACTTCGCGACCACCGTCTGGATGGCCATACGATCCTTGGGCGGCGTCTCGATTACGCTCATGTCGCGCAGGCCCACCAGCGACATGTGCAACGTGCGCGGAATCGGCGTCGCGCTCATCGCCAGCACGTCGACGGACGCGCGCATCTTCTTCAACCGCTCCTTATGTCGCACGCCGAAGCGCTGCTCTTCATCCACCACCAGCAGCCCGAGATCTTGGAAGTGCACCGTCTCCGCAAGTACGGCATGTGTGCCGATCAGGATGTCCACCTTGCCTGCGGCCACCTGCTCCAACACGTCTTTCTTTTCCTTCGCCGTGCGAAAGCGCGAGATCATCTCGACCTTCACCGGGAAGTTCGCAAAGCGCTTCTTGAAGCTCTCAAAGTGCTGAAAGCACAACACCGTTGTCGGCGTCAGCACGGCCACCTGCTTCGAGTCTTGGATGGCCTTGAACGCCGCGCGCATGGCCACCTCGGTTTTGCCGTAACCCACGTCGCCGCACAGCAGGCGATCCATGGGTTGCGCGGATTCCATGTCGCGTTTGATGTCCGCGATGGCGTTGGTCTGGTCGTCGGTCTCGTTGAAGTCAAACGCATCCTCAAACTCACGCATCATGCCAGTGTCCGGCGAGAACGCAAACCCCAACGCCGACCTCCGCTGCGCGTACAACTTCAACAACTCATCGGCCATGTCCTCCATGGCCTTTTTCACGCGCGCTTTGGTCTTCTGCCACGACTGGTTGCCGAGCTTGTTCAGCTGCGGCGCGGGCCCACCCTCGCTCGACCGGTATTTCTGAATCAAATCCAGCCGCGTCAACGGCACATACAACTTCGCATCGTCGGCGAAGTTCAGGATCATCAACTCCAGCGCGCTGCCGTCCGGCTGATCGAGCGACCGTAGCCCCTCATAGCGCGCAATGCCGTGCTCCACATGCACCACGTAATCGCCCACGGCGAGATCGCGAAAATCCGAAACAAACGCCGACGTCTTCGACTTACGTGTTGCTGGCCGCGCGTTCACATCGGCGTCGTCGTTCAGGTCGTTTGCGCCGAAGACCACAAACTGCCGCGCCGAGCGCTGGTCCATATCCAGCACCTGCACACCGTTGGCCACGGCCGCGCGCACAATCACCGGCGTACGCAGATCGCCAGCCAGGTAGCTCGACTCCGAATACACCGTCGCCGACGCGCCCGCGCTGGCATCCACGCGCCATCCCAGCCGGTACGGCACGCCATACTCCTGCAGCATGCCGGCCAGGCGCTCTACTTCGCCCTGGTTCGGCGCCGCGATCAGCACGCGCGCCTCCGCCGCCATCAGCTTTTTGAGCTCGTCCACCATGCCAGGGATCGAGCCATGAAAGCGCAGCGTGGGCCGCGTCGCAAACTCAATCTCCGAGCCCTCGCTTCGATCGCTTTCCAGCACATCGACCGCGCCCAGTTGGTCCAACTCGCAGCCGGGCATGCGCCGTATGCGATCCTCCAACTCCCACGGCGACAGGTACAAATCCTCAGCCCGCACCAGCGAGCCAATGCCCGATCGCTCATGCCGCTGCTCCACCTTGTTCCACCAGCGCTCACCCTGGTTCGACACCATCGCGGGCTCTTCCACAAACACGCGCGTCTGCGGGCCCAGCAGATCGGTCAAGCACGACCGCGCACCTGCCACCGGCGCATAAAACTCCCACCCGGCAAAGATGGTGGCGTTCGATTCGCGCCCACTCGCGTGCTGCACATGCGTTTGCAACTCGCGCGGCATCTCGCCGCCCTCCAGCGCCGCCCCTGCTGCCGTGCCTCCGCGCGTGAGCCGCTCGTTGATGGCCTCCAGCAGCTTCTCCGTCGCGGGTGTCTCCGTCAGCGGCAGCAGCAGCACCTGCTCCACGTGGTTCGACGAGCGTTGTGTGTCCGGATCGAAACGTCGTATCGACTCGATCTCGTCGCCAAAGAAATCCACGCGCACCGGCCGCTCCATCTCCGGCCCATACACATCCACAATGCCACCGCGCACGGTCACCTGCCCCGGCATCTCCACCACATCCACGCGCGTGTAGCCGACCGAGATCAGGTGTTCCAGCAGCATCTCCGGGATGTGCTCTTCGCCTTTGCGCAGCTGCAGCGCGAGCGCCGCATAGTGCTCGCGCCCAAACAACCGCATGCACGCGGCCTCTACCGGCGCAATCACCAGCCGCGCCTGCCCACTGGCAATCTTCCATAGCGCCGCGGCGCGCTGCTCCTGGATCTCGCCATGCGGCGACAGGTTCTCAAACGGCAGCACATCGTGCGCCGGCAGCCGCAACACCTCGCTGGCCTTTAACGCGCCGGTCAACTCGCACGCCGCCGCCACCGCGGTATGCAGCGCCTCCGCCGCCTTGTTGTCGGAGACCAGCACCAGCGCCGGCGCGCCCGTGGCGGACGCGCGCACGAAGTACGGCAGATACAACGCCCGCGCCGTGGCCGTGAGCCCGGACACACGTCGCCGCCCCGTGCCGCCCGCTAAGTGCCGGCGCACACGCGCAAACGCGTCGGTACTCTCCAAATCCGCAAGCAGCTCGCGGACAAACGGAACGATCATGCAAGTCCCATTCTACCGTTTCGTCACTCGCCGTCGTCGGCGCCCACCTTTGCCTCGATCGCCCGCCCGTAGATCGCCTGCCCGTATTCCAGAAGCGTCACCATCAGCACGCCGCCGCACACGTTGCCGGCCACCGCCGGGCCCAGCCAGCGCGCATACGCGAGCCACGTGGTTTGGCCGCTCAGCGCGGCCGTCATGATCTCGCCCGAGCTCGCAATGCAGTGCGCAAAGTTGCCCGCACCCACCACAAACGTCAACAGCCAGATCAGCAAAATCGACCCACTGATGGAGTGCGACCCCGATACCATCCACGCGGCCGTGGCAATCATCCATCCGCCCACCACACCCGACCAGAACACGGTCGCCAGCGGCACGCTAGCGGCCTCCGCACCCAAGTGTGCAATCGCGTCTACGATGTGCGGCGACACCGCGTGCGTCAGCGAGATCAAGGACGCAAACGCCAGCGCGCCAGCCAGGTTCGACGGCAGCACGATCGCCCACAAGCGCGCCGTGTTCCAGACCTCCTTCTTTTCCGCCAGGATCAGCGCCACCGGGTACAAGGTGTTCTCCGTAAACAGCTGCGAGCGCCCAATGATGACGACAATGAAGCCCAGCGGATACAACATTCGCGACAACAGAAACGCCCCCGGCCCGTGCCCCAGCACCGCCAACACAATGCCCACGCCCAGCGCCGAAAACCCCATAAACGTGCCACCTGTGAAACCGCTCACCGCCAGCGACACGCTCGACCGTTTCAGCTCCTGCTTCGCATTGCGCGCAACCTGCTGATAGATCTCCTCCGCGCTCGGCCGCTCCAGATTCTTCTGCGCCGCGGAGTTGTCGGGCTCCGGTGGGCCGTTCGCTTCCACTTCCGGAGCGGCTTCATTCTGGAGCTCGGTCAAAGTACCGCTCCCTCTTTCCTCATATCCCACGCGCAATCCCCCAAGCTCCATTTATGATGCTGTGAATGACGTGCAGACGGACAACACTCGTTGTCTGCACAAACTCGGAAGAGTTATCCTTGTAGGGAGGGACTATGGGTATTGAAAACAGCATGAATAAGGTCCGCAACTCCGGCACCCGTCCTCCTTGGGCAGACGTGAAGCCGACTGTGCCTCATCCCCGGCCTTCGGCACCGGTTCGAGTCCCGCAAGCCCCCAAGAAGTAGTCAGAGCGGAATGCCATCCGGACTACAAGCCCTACTTGCGCTTTTTCTGCTCCTACCAGGGTTCGTGAGTTCGCGAATCACGCGGATGCTGACGGCTAGATCCCAACAATCGGATCTTGAGCGGGTCATCCAAGCGCTCATGCATAGCTTTCTGATCTACATCATCTACCTGGGAGTTTTCGGAGCTAACCTGCCGATAGACTGGGTGCCTTCCGGAGTCGGTAGTGCTGTCCACTTCCAGATCGTTGTTCATCGATCCAGGATTTTAACACTTGGTGCTCTTTCGCTCTGTCTTGGACTGCTCTGGGGGTTTATCAAAGGTTACGACGTGCACATGCGCGCGCTACGCTGGCTAGGAGTTACGGAGCGTACGAGCCGAGAATCCGTTTGGAATGACGTACTCGTGACCCAGTCGGGCATTGTGCAAGTGGGCCTCGGTGACGGTCGTGTCGCGCTTGGAATTCTGGATCGCTACTCCGACACAGGCGACGAAGGTAGCCTTTTCCTGTCTGGTGCATCTTGGGTCAGCGAGGACAATTCGCTTGTTCCAATCGCAGGTCCCGGTTTGCTTCTCACGAAGAGTTCGGACATTAAGTTCATCATGTTCCTGGATCAAACTCAGGACGCAACTGATTCCGAGTCGCATTCTGTGGCCTCGTTCTCACCACCCGAAGAGGTTTCTTAACGTATGCCCGCCGCTGCCACCCCACTCTCTCCCGACGCCTTTGCCAAGTACCAGCCCGTCATCGGCCTGGAGGTGCACGTGCAGCTCCTTACGGCGACGAAAAACTTTTGCGGCTGCAAGAACGAGTACGGCGGCGATCCCAACACGCACACCTGCCCCGTCTGCCTGGGCCTGCCGGGCGCCTTGCCCGTGCTCAATCGCGACGCCGTGGAGAAAGCCGTGCTCGCTGCTGCCGCTATCGGCTGCCGCATCAACGAGACGTCCATCTTTGCGCGCAAGAACTACTTCTATCCTGACTCCCCCAAGGGCTACCAGATCTCGCAATTCGACAAGCCGCTCGCCGAGTTCGGCACCCTCGTCGTGCCTGATGCGGAGGGCACTCCCAAGCCCATCGGCATCACGCGCCTGCATCTGGAAGAGGACGCCGGCAAGAGTCTCCACGACGGTTTTGCGGATTCCAACACCCGCACCTACATCGACCTCAACCGCTGTGGCACACCGCTCATTGAGATCGTCTCCGAGCCCGACCTCCGCACCCCCGACGAGGCCTTTGAGTACCTCACGCGGCTTAAAGAAATCCTGCTCTACACCGGCGTCTCCGATTGCAACATGGAAGAGGGCTCGCTCCGTTGCGACGCCAACGTCAGCGTTATGCTGAAGGGCGCGGACAAGTTCGGCACCAAGGCCGAGGTCAAAAACGTCAACAGCTTTCGCTACATCCGCGCGGCGCTGGAGTACGAGATCGAGCGCCAGATCGGTGTGCTCGAAGAGGGCGGCCGCGTTGTGCAGGAGTCGCGCCTGTGGAACAACGCCGAAGGCCGCACGTTCACCATGCGCTCGAAAGAACAGGCGCACGACTATCGCTACTTCCCCGAGCCCGACCTGCCCGCTCTGGTCGTGGGTGAGGCGTGGCAGCGCGCCATCCTCGCAGAGATGCCCGAGCTCCCCGAAGCGCGGCGCGCGCGCCTCATCGCGGACTATGGCCTCTCCACCCAGGACGCCGCAACAATCGCTGCCGACCGTGCATTCGCCGACCGCTTCGAGCTTGCCGCCAAGCTCGCGAAATCGCCGCGCCGCGTCGCGTCTATTCTGCTCTCCGAAATCACCGCTCGCCTCCGCGCCGCGGAGATCGACTTCGACAAATCCCCGGTCACACTGGAAGGTATCGTCCTCGCCGCCGACCTCGCCGAAGCGAACGAGATCAGCTCCAAGCAGCTCAAACAGCTGCTCGACACCTGCTTCGCCGAAGGCCGCGACCTCGCATTCATCTACAACCGTGATAAGCCGCAGCAGATCTCCGACACCTCCGCCATCGAGGGCATGATTGACCAGGTCATCGCGGCCAACCCCGCACAGCTCGCGCAGTTCAAAGGCGGCAAGCGCACGGTCAGCGCCTTCTTCGTCGGCCAGGTCATGAAACTTTCCAAAGGCCAGGCCAACCCCGCATTGCTGAACGAGCTCGTTGTGAAGAAATTAGACGCGCAGTAGACGCAGTTCGAACCCGAGCTTGCGCCGAAGACGTCGCCTACTGCCCCGCCTTCGCGCCCGGCTTGGCATGCACCACCACGCCGGATTGATCGCTGGTCAGCTCCAGCGGCAGCGTGGCATCGCCGTAGCTGGCAAGCGTCTTGCTCTCCGTGTGCGTGGGCGGGATCATGTTCTTGCCGTTCGAAACCTCGGTTCGCTGCACATCGGCCGCTCTCGTCACCTGCAGCGTGTAGCGGCCTCCAGGAACGAAGTCAAAACGAAACGTTCCGTCATCACCGTTTATGTCGGTGGAATTCAACTCGTCCCCGTTATCGGCAAATTGCAACGTGACATGGGCCGCGTTGACCGTACCCGCCCCACTCGGACGCAGCACGGTGCCGCTCAGCGAATACAGCTTCGAAAGCGGCACATCGACATCCACGGCCGTTGCCTGCTCCCCTTCTTGCACCTTCACCGGCTTAGCATCCCGCACGCGAAACGCATCCTCGGGAAAGATCTGCAGGTGGTATCCGTCGCCGTAGCTCGTGGAGCCATTCGACGTAAAGATGTGGTCGGTGATCACGTTGTTCAACTCAACCGACGCGCGCACCAGGTACGCACCGGGAGGCAAACCCGTGAATCGGTACGCCCCGTTATCGTCTGTAGACGAGCTCATCCGTCCGGCAAGGTGATTGGTTCTCACGCCTGTCCACACGCCCTTGGCGTCGCGCTGCAGCACAGCCATGCCGACACCGATGGCGGGCGAACCGTCCTCAAAGCGCACGGAGCCCGCGACCGTCGCTCCTCGAAAGAGCCGCACCTCTGCCTGCGTTGTATGTCCGTCGGTCACGGAGATCGGCGTCATGTACCGGGACACTTTGCGCAACGTGGCATCATCGGGTTTGTTGAGCTGCTCGCGCGTAAACAATGTCAACGGGGAAACGTACCCGTCCTGCTCGGCGATGACGTAGTACAAGCCCTGCGGCACAGACGGGATCACAAACGAGCCATCCAACCCAACCGTTTGCAGGTGAAAGACGCCTTCCGGACGGTAGCTCTCGCTCTTTGAGCTCAGCACCGCGGAGTGGAGGTCCACAAGGGGCTGCAGCACCACATGGGCCAGCCGCGCCGGCTGCTGCGTGTCGGCGTAGATGACGTGCCCGCGCTCGCTGCCCGTGGCCGGCGACACTGCCTGCGCCTGCGCAAACAGTGTCCAAGTCAACAGGAGAAAGCAGGGAAGGACGCGCACTCGATCTGCTCCTTAGCGGTGCCGCTTCAAGCAGCGCCAGTCTACCAGCACGAAGCGCGCGCCTCACCCCACCCGAGCTACGGCGCGCCTTCACGGCTTGGCAGTGGCCTTTGCGCCGCGCTCGTGGTGATGTCGCCGCTCCCACACAAATTCCTGAAACAGGTGTGCGCCGATGCGCGTGGCAAACACCGTTCGCGCGGTCACCGCGCCCTCTTCCGGCCCCGCGCTCGCGCCCGGATACCAGAGCGTGTGCGCGATAATCGGCCCCGACATATCGGCGATGGTCGGCGTCAGGCTGAAGACGCGGTGCCCATCGTCCTCGTGCCGCGCCGTGATCTCCGCCAAGAACGCATTTTCAAGCTTGCGCGGCCAACGGCAGCCGTGGCACGGAAGGTAGCGCAGGTCCTCGTGGAACAGGTTTTCAAATCCGTACCGCACCGTACCGTTGATGGCCGTGACCGCGGCGGATGACCCAAACCGCTGGCCATATCCGGCCGGGTCCTGCCCCCACCCGGACGGCTTGCCTCGCGCCTCCGCATACGTCGCCCGCACCAGCGTGCGCGCAAGCCCGGGCAGGCCATATGTGTCGGACACATAGTTGCGCAGCAGGTCATGCTGCGTGGGGTGGACGTACGGCCTGCCGTTCACCAGCAGTCGCCGAGGCCCGGTGGACCCTGCGGTTGCGCCTGTGGCCAGCGGCGCTGATGAGGACAGGTCCGACGTCTGCCCGTGGCTGCCGTACCCACACAGACACAAAAGGAAGAACAGCGTCGCAGCATAGCGGAAACGCATCGGCCCCCAAGGCGAGCTTAACTGCTTATATACGTGGTGACGAGTACGCTCAGCCTACCTCAAACTTGGTCTCCTCGCTACCGGCGCGCGGAAAGAAGTACGGCAAGCGGGGTCTCCGGCCACTCGCGTCTAAGTGCCCATGCGCCTCAAGCAAACGCTGGCCCTGCTGTGGGCCATGTTCACCGTCACCGGTTGCCGCTCGCGGCACACCGTCCCGGAGCAGCCGATGCCGCCCAACACCATCCTGCTCTCGGCCATGATGCGCGAACTCTCAGCGCAGCCCGGCTTCCCGGAAGCGCTCCTCCATCACCTCGAAGGCGCCAACACGCACACCGGCAAAAAGGGTCCCGCGCTGCTCACGCCAAAGCTTGCCGATGAACTTCGCAAACGCCTTTTCGGCAAGGACTGGCAAGGGCTCGACCGCTTCCCAGGTTGGACCATGCGCGAGATCAACCCGACTGTCCGTGTGGTCGACGAAGTTGCCGGAAAGAGCGCGAAGCTTGAAGCGCTGAGCGCCGTGCATCCGGGCGCACGGGCCGACGCGTCCAGCCCGCAGGCAGCCCGCACCTTTCTTGACCTCGGCCCCTATGCGCTGGACAGCACGCAAACCGTCTCGTTGGATCAGGCGTCCACGCTTCCGGGATTTATCACCGAAGGGATCGTGACACCGCTGGGGATGGACGTTACGCGCGGCGACGGCCCCAACGATCTCGCCCCCGAACACGCCGAGTCGCAACGCCTCGCGGATGTGCTCAATCGCCTCAGCGTGAACGAGCTGCCGGGCGCCAAACGCTTCACCGCAACCATTCACGGCCAGCCCGCAGCAACACCGCAAGACCTCATGGCTGCGCTTGCGGCCACGGGCCACACCGTCACGGTCACCGACTCGCGCTACTTCGCCAACTTCGGCCATCTGCACTACAAGGGCATGGACGTGATGATGCCCTTTTGGATCAACACGGGCTTCGCCGTTCCGCACAGCGGTGGCCTCTTCCGTCGTCCGCGCGCGCTGCTCGTGCCGGTGTCGCACGCTGAGTACGAATGGCACATCCGCGGCCCGCGTATCCGCGCCGATGTGAGCCACTACTTCGGCGTCGACGGCAAGGCCGAGTGGCGCACCATGGACACACTCGATCAGGCGTGGGTGCTCAAGCGCGACGCGCACATCTACACCGGCGCGCAGGCCATCGAAGTCACGCGCCTTACCGGCCTCATCACGCTGGCGTACATGCACCAGCACGCGCGCCGCCCAACACTTGCCTTCGGCGGGTACTACACGTTGGGTGTCTGCCAAGACCCCGTGAGCGCTGTAGAAAATAAGCTCACCGGCTCGGTGACGCTCTTTCCCAACACCGCCGACAGCGTACTCTTCGATGATCCACGCGACCGTGAAGTGAACGCGCTGTTCGCCGCCATCCCAAAGGATCGCGCCGGCGCGCCGCCTGAACCGGAGCGCATCTTCGGCTCTCTCCCCACCGAGCCCGGCAACGACAGCAGCTTCCCCGCCATCACGATCCCAGGGCTCAGGCCGGACCTCAACGCAGCGTTCGCCGCATGGCGCGCAGGCAAGCTCAAACGTACTGATCGCCACTTCGTTCCGATCGGCGTGCCCGTTGTGTTCGTCGTGAGTTTGTTAATGGTTGGCGCGCTTGCGTTGGCACGCAGCAGGCGAGTGCGCGCGTGAACCTCTGCGTGTCCATATACAAAAAGTGTGCAGCGAAAACGGTGCAAGCCGTGCTCCAATAGCAGCGAGGGAACGACCACTATGGCAACGAAAAAAAAGTCTGCTGCAAAGAAGAACACGCCCGCAGGGAAGAGCAGCACAAAGAAGATTGCAGCAAAGAAAACGGCAACAAAGAAAACTTCAGCGAAGTTACCAGCGATCAAGAAAACGTCAGCAAAACTTGCCAACGCCAAGAAGACAAGCGCAAGCACAAAGAGCGCAAAAACGAGCGCGAAGAAGACAAGCGCAAAAAAGTCAACAGCAAAAACAAGCGCATCCAAGTCCGTCGCAAAGTCGAGTGCGAAGAAGTCCACCACGAAAAAATCTGCGGCAAAGAAAGTCGCAGGCAAAACCGCCGGCCGCAAGTACAGCCCACGCGCGAGCGAAGATGTTCGCGAAGAGATGGCCGAGATGAAGCGTGGTCAGCTGCGCATCGGGCGCTCGGGCAAGAAGGTCACGAACCCCAAACAGGCCATCGCCATTGGCTTGGCCAAGGCGCGTCGCGAAGGCGCAAAGGTGCCACCGAACCCGAACACCGGCCGCTGATTCGGTAGGGGCAGCTCAGCGTTCGGCAAACGTACGCGCCGGGGTTGCGGCGGCCAACACCGCATCGGCAACGGCCAAGGCTTCGCGCGTTGCTTGCACGTCGTGTACGCGGACGATGTGCGCGCCCGCAAGCACGGCGGTGACGTTAGCCGCCAACGTGGCGTCGCGCCGCGCGAGGCGGGGCAACGCGCTTCGCTGCTCCTCATTCTGCAACGGGCGCACCAGGTCGCCGAGAAACCCCTTGCGCGACATGCCCACCAGCAACGGCCGCCCCAGCTGGTGCAACGATCCCAACTCCGCCAGCAACGCCACATTTTCCTGGCCCACCTTGCCGAACGCAAAGCCAGGATCCAGCGCCAGACACTCGGTTCGGATCCCACTCATCTCCGCCAGCGCCAACGCTTCCACCAGGCCGCCGAACATGTGTTGCAGCATGCGCGTGCGCCCCAGCGCGGGCAGGCTTTTCCACTCCGGCGGCCGCCCGCGCGTGTGCATCAGCACCAGCCCGCAGCCGCTCGCGGCCACGGCCCGCGCCATCTCCGTATCCCACTGCAGCCCCGAGACGTCGTTGATGATCTCCGCACCCAGATGTGCAGCCGAGGTCGCCGTCCCCGCATGGTAGCTGTCGATCGAGACGACCGCCCGAGGCCGCTCCTGCAGCAGCGCCTCCAGCACGGGCAACAGCCGCGCCTGCTCCTCCTCTGCCCCGATGGGCTGCGCGCCGGGCCGTGTGGACTCAGCGCCGAGATCCACAATGTCCGCACCGGCATCCAGCGCCCGGCAGGCGGCCTCCACGGCTGCGTCCACACCGCGCTGCCAAAGGCCGTCGCCGGAGAAACTGTCCGGGGTCAGGTTTACGATCGCCATCACGCACGTGCGCTCGCCCAAGGGCAACGTGCGGCTGCGCAACTGCCATTCAAAGCGAGGTCTGGAAGCGAAGGCCATGTGCTCCCCTTTGGACGCAGCTCGCGCGCACGCGAACTCGCCCGATCGATCTCCAGCCGAAACACACCGCACAACGCTTGCCTATCCGTAGGTCGAGATGACAATACGCCGGTCCCTTCGCGGCAGCAACGCCCAAATACGCTGCGATACACTGCGCCCATGCCGGTTGCCCACAGTCTGCTGACGGTGACGCTGGCGTGGGCCGCCGCCGCGCCGCTACCCCTTCCCGCGCAAAGGCCAGCACAACCTCCTGTGCCCCGCAGCGCCGCGCTTGCCATCCGCATCACCGACCTTCTGCGCGACCCCGCCGTGGCCCACGCGCACTGGGGCATCGCCGTTGCGGCGCTTGACGGCACTCCCATCTTCAGTCTCGACGACGCCAAGCTCTTTCGCCCCGCGTCCACGACCAAGCTCTTCACCACGGCCGCGGCCATGGCTCTGCTGGGCCCGGAGGCGACCGTGACCACCACCGTGCTCGGCACCGGCACGCTCGACAGCGACGGCGTCCTGCATGGCGATCTCGTGCTGCGCGGCGCGGGTGATGCGAACCTTTCCGGCCAGCGCTTTCCCTACGTATCCCCCGCGCCGGGCGAGCCCCAGCCGCCGGCCGCCGATCCGCTGCGGGTACTGGAAGAGCTCACCACGGAGCTCGCCGCGCACGGGCTAAAGCAAGTCACCGGCCAGGTCATTGCCGATGACACCCTTTGGCCGCACAATCCGTACCCACTCGGGTGGGAGGTCGGCGACCAGGTCTGGGGTTATGGCGCCCCCGTCAGCGCCCTCGCGCTCGACGACAACCAGATCATCCTCACCCTCGATCCCGCCACGGACGCCAGTACGGGCTTTCGCGCCAGCATCGCGCCGGACGTCGGCTACCTGAGCCCACCACAACAGCGGATCGACATCGCGCCCGTCTCGGCGAAAGAGCCGGCCGTAGTCAGCGTCGATCTCGGCCAGCTCCAGAACGCCACATTACACGTACAGGGGCAACTGCCGCGAGGCGTCACCCACACCGAAGAGATCGCCGTGCTCGATCCCGCGCTCTTTGCGGCCGCGGCTTTTCGAGACCGGCTTCACGCGCGCGGCATCACCACCGGCCCCGCCATTCCGTGCCAGGCCGCGCCGCTGCCGCCCACGCAGACGTTTGCCGCGCAGAGCAAGGCACCGCTGGATCTACACCATCCCAAACCTCACGCCGAACCCCCGCCGTGCACAGGGGGACGACCGGCGCAGCTGCTCGCCTCGCACATCTCGCCTTCGCTCGGCGACGACATCACCGCCACGCTCAAGGAATCTCTTAACCTGCACGCCGAGATGCTGCTCCGCCGTCTGGGCGCGGCATTTGGCGACGATGCCACCTACGCGCAGGGGGCCCGCGTCGTCCACCAGTGGCTCACCGACGCCGGCATCCCCGACACCGGGTACCTGCTCTACGACGGCTCCGGCCTGAGCGGCCACGACCTGGTGAGCCCGCGCGCCGAGGTCCAACTGCTCGCCTATGCGGCCACGCAGCCCTGGTTCCCGCGATGGAAGGCCGCCCTCCCCATCGGCGGTGTGGACGGCACGCTGCTGCATCGCTTCACCGAAGCCCCGCTCAAGGGCCACGTCCTCGCGAAGACGGGCACCCTGGGCGAAAGCCGCGCGCTCGCCGGCTACGTCCAGTGCGCCAGCGGCAGGGAAGTCCTCTTTTCTGTGCTGGTCGACAACCACCTACCCGGCAGCAGCGCCAACCGGCTCGTCATGGACAAGATCGTGGAGGCAATAGCGGCAGTGAACTGAAGTGGCTAGTTGTTAGTGGCTAGTGACAAGTGGTTAGGACCAAGTTGCGATCACTGAGCACTAACCACTAGCCACTAAGAACTAGCCACTCGTCTCTACTTCGGCGTATGCGCCTTGATGTACTCCCGCAGTTGCTCGTTGAGCACAAGCGCTTTGCTGACGCCGCCGTCCAGCATGCGCAACCACTCGGCTGCGGGCTCTTTCAACTCCGCCATGGAAAGCAGGTAGCTCGTCTGCACGATCACCTCGAGCGAGTTGGACAGGTCGTGCGCGATGCGCCGAATCTCCAGCGAGAGCTCTTCGGGGATGCTCGCGTTGGAGGCAGGAAACGAGGCGGAAGATTCGGTCATGCAGGCGCTGTGCTCCAGTCAGAGAGTTTGTGTTTTCGCGTGTGGCCGGGCCCGTGCCGCTGGATCGTTAGTCCCTTAGTGTACGCCGTCAGGCTCTGCGCATTGACAGCCGGGGCCCGTGTTTGGGAGACTAAGGTGTCGCTGCGCGAGTGCCCTGCATTTGCCGGTGAGCCGAAGTGGCGGAATTGGCAGACGCGCATGGTTCAGGTCCATGTACTCGCAAGGGTGTG
>CAXTLD010000031.1:0-40315 GCA_964245045.1 uncultured Acidobacteriaceae bacterium
CCGTTGGAACGCACACGACCCAGTTCGCACGCCTTGACCGCGAGGGCGCGTGTCTTGAAAAACCGCGCCGCCCAGAGCCACTTATCGATGCGTATGCCTGTCACGCTTCCCTATTCGCCCCTTCGGTGATCGCTCAGAAGACCGCTTAGGAGGTGAGATGCGCATCGGTCAGCCGGAGTGCCTCGGCCTGAATCGCGGGGTCGTCGCCGAAGCCGGCCAACCAATGCAGGCGCAGGTCACGCCGGAACCAGGTCAGCTGCCGCTTGGCGTAGTTGCGATGGCCTTGTTGCGCCTCGGCGATCGCGGCGGCCAAGGCCTGCCGATCCTCAAGGACGGCCAAAGCCTGCGCATACCCGAGCGAGCTGAGCGCCCGCGCACCTCCGCCGTACCGCGACGCAATCGCCGCCGTTTCCTCCAGCAACCCTTCGGTAAACATGGACGCAGCGCGTCCGTTGATGCGGTCGTACAGCGCAGCGCGTGGCGGGTTCAGGCCGAGTTGCAGAACCCGAAAGCCTTGCAGAGCATCCCGGCCTGTCTGCCACACCTCCGTCTGCGGACGGCGGGCGAGCAGCGTGACTTCCAGGCTGCGGATCAGCTTGGGAAGATCGTTGGGGTGGATTACGTCGGCGGCTCGCGGGTCCAGGCGGCGCAAGAGGCGGTGCAGCGACGCGGCACCCCTGCGCCCCGCAAACCCCCGCAAGCGATCCCGCAACCCCTCATCGCGGGGCGGCGCCGGGGCGAGCCCATCGAGCGTGGCGCGTAGGTAAAGTCCCGTGCCGCCGGTGAGAATCGGCAGGCGGCCCCGCGCCGCAATAGACTGAAGGGCTCCACGGGCGGCGCGCGCGTAATCGCCTGCCGTGGAGGGTTGGTCAGGGTTCAGCAGATCGAGGCCGTGGTGGGGTATGCGGGCGCGGTCCGCCGGCGACGGTTTCGCAGAGCCGATATCCAGCCCTCGATAGACTGCCACCGAGTCGCAGGAGACGATTTCCCCTTGCACATGCGCCGCCAGATGCAAACCGAGCGCACTTTTGCCGCTGGCTGTCGGTCCCACGATCACGATCAGCGGCGTTTCGGTCTCTCGCTCTGGCAGGCTCACAGTACTGGTCCGCGCCGTTTACCACTGCCGCCACCAACCGGCGTAGAAGGCGCGATCTGCCCCAGCCCGCAGCAGGCTGACGAGCAAAACCAGCAATGCCAGCAGGATCAACCCGCGCAAAACACTGCGCCGCTCCAGGCCTTCACGCTCTGCACGGTAGCGCGCCCACTCCGCCTTTGCCTTCAGCAGGCTTGCAGACGGGGCCGGCGCCCTGGGCGGCTCGGCCCGTGTCTCCTCGCGCACGATGGGCGGCACGGGCTACTCCGAATCCTGGTTCACAAGATAGTGGATGCGAAGTTCCAGGTTCGGTCCGTGGAACTGTGAGGGCAGCGCCGGAAACTGCCCAACGCCGGTGATCGACCCCCAGGCAGCCTTGTTGAGCGCGTCGTCATGCGTCGAACCGTCGAGGTGCATGGCGCCGATCGTGCCGTCAGGCAGGATCGTGAAGCGAATCTGGGTCGTGCCCGACTTGCGCAGCGGTGGGCGCGCCTCCTCCGGGATCAAGGGTATCCACTGGTCGTAGATTTCCTGCAAGATGCGGCGCAGGTACGGCTGGAAGTTCACGCCCTGGGTGTCGGAGAGAATTTCGGCGGGGCCCATGCCCAGGTCGGTCCCCCCGCGGTTGTGCGACACCGCACCGCCACCACCTCCACCCCTGGTCGCACTGTGGATCGCCTGCTGGATGGAGTCCGCGGCGGACTGTGGGACCCCGCCGAAGTTCGGACGCGTTGGCTGCGGACGCGGCGCTTCTGCCACGACCGGCGGCGGCGTGCGCGGGCTCACCGGTTGCGGCGTGGACGTCATGGGTACGTTGGGCGGCGCGGTCGAGGGCTGCAGGTGGGGCGTTGGCGCGGAAGGCAGCGGACGCGACGTGGCAGACGGGCGTGGGGTGGGCTGTTCGGCCCTGGGTGCGGGCGGGGCCGGCGTCCTGGGCGCGGTCGCTCGCAAGTGTTCGAGCGTCCGGCTATCGATCGCCGGTGGAGGCGAAGACCGCAGACGGGGTGCGGTCAGGGTCGGCGCCGTCAACGTGGTCAGCTCGCGCTGGCGCAGCACCTCAGACGGCAGAACCACCTTGGGCGCGTGCCAAAGATACTTTGGGCCAAACAGGGCGATGAGGGCGATCGCGATCCACACGAACACGGAAAGGTAGACCGATTCACGGAATCGTGCGCGGGACCGCTCGTCCTCCATGGTGTCCAGCAGCTGCACGAGCTCGTGCTGCTCCAGATCGCCATACCGCGCCGAGCGAACGCGCAACGGATGTAGCCGCGCCGTGGACTGCACGGAAACGTGAGGCACAAAGGAGAGGGGCGCATCCGGATCCCGTTCGGGTTCCCTGGCGGCAGCCTGCTCGTGGAGTTCCACGCCGGTACGGGTCGGTTCCTGCTTGGTCTCTTCGGTCGGCGTGGGGGAGGAGGAGGGCATCGCGTGCTGTGTCTGTGACGAGCGAACCTGGACAAAGGTTGCGGCCCACGAGGCATCGTAAACGGCCTTCCGCCTATTCTCTCACCCCCGGGCTGGTTGCCAATACTACACGGAAGAGGCGCATGCGCGTATGCTGGGCTGCGTGCGCGCCCCCTCCCTCCATGGCCGGACAGCTGCCGTCCTCACCGCCAGCGATCGATGCCACGCCGGTGCGCAGGTTGATCGTTCCGGTCCAGCCGTGCGGGAACTGCTGGAGATGGAGGGTGCTCGCGACTTGCAGACGGTCCTCTCGCCGGACGACTTGCCGGTTCTAATCCATCACCTCGAAGCGCTGGTCGCGGCCCATGTGGATCTGATTGTCACCACGGGCGGAACCGGTTTGTCGCCACGGGACAACACGCCGGAGGCCACGCTGGCCGTGTGCCAGCGCCTTGTGCCGGGCCTGCCCGAACTTTTGCGCCAGGAGGGACAACGCGACACGCCGTTCGCCGTGTTAAGCAGGGGGGTGTGCGGCATCGCGGAACGCTCGCTGATCGTGAACCTGCCTGGGAGCCCCGCCGGAGCCGCGAACAGCCTACGCATCCTCCTTCCGCTGCTGCCCCACGCCCTCGACCTGATCGCCGGACAAACGAGCCATCCGTCTTCCGAAGCGGACTGACTCTGCGGTGCAGGGTAAAATGGACCGTTGTGAAGATCGGTCCGTTTGGGTGGGTGCATAAGGCCTCGTTGGCCCTGTTAACAATGATGAAACCGCTGGGTCTTTGGGGCGTGGGCGGGTTGGCACTGATCGACTCGGCGCTGATCCCAATTCCCGTGTCCATGGACGGCGTTGTGATTGGCTTTGTCGCCAACAATCACCAGCGCTTTCTTTTGTTCTGTCTGGTCGCCGCCGCCGCCTCTGCCGTGGGCGCGCTTGTGCCTTTCTCCATCGGCCGCGCCGGGGGAGAGCTTTTTCTGCTCAAACGCATCAACCGCGAACGTTATGAGCGCATACGCGACCGCTTCGAAAAGCAGGAGTTTATTGCGATCCTGATCCCTGCCATGCTGCCGCCACCTACGCCGTTAAAACTCTTCGAGTTTGCGGCCGGCGTCTTTGAAATGAAGGCTCTGCCCTTCGGCATAGCCATTTTCTGCGGCAAGCTGGTCCAGTTCCTGGTGTGCTCGTTGCTCACGATTTGGTTCGGGCCCACACTGCTGCACGGCCTGCATAACGCGATGCACCAGCATCTCGCCCTAGTGGTGGGCACAGCGCTGTTTGGCGTCCTTCTCCTGATGGTCTACGCGATCCGGCGCACTTTCGACCGCAGGCGCGGTGTCGCCCTGCCCGTTGAAGACGAGCCGGCCTGAGGCTGGCTTACGCCAGAGGCTGGCTTTGGTCGGACGCTTCGTGCAACGCCTTAACCAAAGATCGTGCCACCACCGGAAGCCCAAACAGGACACCCGCCGTCAGTGCCGTCGAGACAAGATCGTTGCCATAAAAGGGCAGTGCTGCCGTGTAACACGCGACGAGACCTGCACCGCTGTGCGGGTACATGCCGCCGTTACCCCAGACGACGAAGTTGCTCAGCAGGAAGAATCCGGTCGCGGATGTGAACACGGCTGCCAGAACGCCCAACACAGTCACACGCCGCAAAAGAGCGCTCCCCAGCAGACACACCGCCCCGTACCACACCCAGGTGACCAGATATCCCCGCAGATGGAAGGGAAAACCGTAGACGTACCGGGTCAAAAGGAAATCCGTAACTCCCATGGTCGCCACGGCTACCGGCACCTGCAAACGAGACCGCCGCGAGCCGAAGAACAGCAGCCCGCCACCCACCGCAGTAATATTCAGCCCAACGCCATGCAGCATATGCGGCATGAATCTGCTGAGCGCAGCCAACAGTAGGACCAGGTACGGAATCATCAAGCGCCTCAGGAAATGTAAGTCGCCGGCGACCCCTGTCCGCGGCGCGATCTCTTGATTGTACGCAACCGCTCAGGGTTCGACGCGCCCGTCCATGCTTTGCACGACTTCACCGTGCGCACCGAGGACCACCAACCCCGTAAGCGGCGGCAGCGCGCCCCGCTGCAGCAAGGGGGAGGAGCTCATAAAGCGCACGTCTTCAAAGTACACGCCGGTGCCGGCCCCAATCGTTTGAGGCTGGCCAGGCAAGGGCTGCGACGAAATCGTGATCCAGGGCATCGCTGACCAGTCCAGGTACGCTCGACCTAGTGCGGTCTGGCTCGCTCGCGACAACGCCGCCGATGGCGCCGCTTTGTTGAGAACCTGCCCCGGAGCCAGTGCCTCGACGCGGGTATCCGCCGTCCCCAACAGGTACATCGGACCAAAGTCGGTGGCAGTGTACCAGCGAAATGGACTAAGCGGGTCGGGGTTGGCCAGAGAGCGGCGAGGAAGCAGCAGGGGACGAACCGGATCGGGGGCCGCCGTTTGAATGTCTGCCGCAGCCTCTGTCGCGTTCCCGGAATCCGCGTCGGGAACCTGCGCGGGGGCACGAAGGGTTTGCGTTCCCGCGAGCGTCAGCGCTCGACCGTGCTCGTATGTCCTAACTCCCCAAAGTACAAGCACCATCGCCAGGGCCGCGCGAGCCCAACCGGGGCTGCGAAACGCAGCCCGCTTGCCTGCGATCTCTTGCCCGACGAGCGCGAAAAGCTCCGGCAGCAGCAACCCACACAGCAGCAACACAAACATCAACGGATCGAAGATAAAGACGATCGAGACGGCGTACCACTTTGGATTGAACGGAAAGAACGGGCGGATGCCGTAGTTGTTGGTAAAGTCGAGCAGCAGATGGCTCAAGAGCGCGAGCAGGAGGCAGCCATACAAAGCGAGCCAGCGGACCGGCGCTCGCGTAGCGGACCGGGGTGTCCGACCCAAACTCGACCGCTCAGGACGGCGCTGCCGCCATCGGTGCCAAACAAAAACACACAGCAGCAGAAATGCTGCCTCCACCGGGACGCCCAGAAAGGTGTGGGTGATCCCCCGGTGGTGACGGAACCCGGAGATCGGCCCCTGTACGCTCCACAGCGTGTCGATGTCCGGGAACTCCGCAGCTACTGCCATGGCCGCCGTGGCGTAGGCCACACGCCGATGCAGCCCGGCGCGCGCCAGGCAAGCGCCGGTAAGCAGATGAGTGACTGGCTCCATACAGCGCTCGCGCTACAGCGCAACCGTGGGCCGGCGCGTTGTCCCGAACTCCGATAAGGCCGGCTTCTCCATCCGCGACGGCGCAACCTTCTCCGAAGATAGCGGCACAGCTTCTCCGGAGGTCGCCGCGGTCAGCATCTCGATCTCTGCCGGGGCCAGCATATCCGGCGTGAACCCAGCTACGGCCACTTGCCCAGGGGCATCGCCGAGGACTTCGGAGATGCGGTTCCAAAAGAAAAAGGGAGACGTCGTGGGCAAAAGAATCATCTTGCGCTTCGGCTCGGGAGCTCCGAAATACACGCCCCAAACAGCCAATGCGAAACAGAAGCCGACTGAAGAGACGAGATACACCGGGGAGTACACAGAGTGCGCGGCGCTGGAAACCTGCCATGCGGCTTGTACCAGTTCAACCGTCGACGCAATACCTAAGCCCAGGCTTACTCCAAACAGGTGGCTGCGAAATGTCAGCCCAAGCGGTCGAACGGTAAAGCAAACGAAGACTAAAAGACAGAGCGTTAGCACGCTGACGCCCTGCTGCAGGTGACTGAAGATCGTTGCAAGACCTTGTAAGCTCGAGAAAACTCCTGGTCCCGCGACCATCGCAAGCGCCACGAGAATCGAGGCAAGACCTACCCACCGAAAGATGACTTTTCCCACTTTATGGAGACCCTGCATGGGCCGAATCGCTTCCGCAAAGATCGCGTACACGGTCATCACACGGAGAACAAGATCGAACCCTGTGGTGGCCCAATTCACCCAGAAGTACATGGTGTAAGCGGAATCCAGGCTTAGGTGCAACGCCTTACGAAAGTAGAGCAGAGCTAATGTTACGCTTACTGTCCCTGCATCGACTGCAAGCAGATACACAAGCGGCGGAAATATCCTGTACGCCTTTCGCCAGATAATCGCGGCCATTACACCGACGCTCATCAATACCTGTACGAATAGGGATATGCCCAATAGCTCTTTCGTGCTCATCGCGCCCCTCGTATTGCCAGACTAAATGCGAGGGGGCGCAGCTTCAAGTACAACTTCCGTTTAGTCCATACCGCAGTAGTCGCCGGAGTGAGGTGTGCACATCGGGGCCGGGCACCTGGTGCCTATCACAATCGGCTTGATCTCGTGTTTCTTGGGGGCGGCCGTTGGTACTATCGTGGACGCGGTGAAACCTGTGGCTAACAGAGCGAGTACCGAGAGGCGGGCGATTGAGTTCTGCATGGTGTAGCTCCTTAGTTGTAGCTTCGACCCGGAGGTGGACTGGCCTTACCGGACACCCTCAATGTAGGCTATAGCCGACATAACTTCCAGATTCTTCTTGCATATAAGCATTAATTTGACACCTTGGGTTACTGAAGTAACATCTTCTACAGAAGACTTTCTGGGTCCTCCGCGTGTCGACGGACTGGCCTTGTCGTATTCTCGTGCTCAGCATGAGCCGCTCTCCTCACTCCCCATTCGACCGCGAGTTGCTCACCCGCATCGCGCGTTCCGCGGGAGGCAAAGCAGGCTACAAGCAGCTGGTCCGCGAGCTTGGCCTAGGCGGCGGGCGGGAGCGTCGCCTGCTTCTTGAGCAACTCGCGAGGCTAGTCGAGAGCGGCGCCTTAAACCGGCTCGAAGACGAGCTTTGGGCCATCCCGAAGCCTCCCTCGGAATCAGAAACATCCAGCCGTGGACGCACACTGGCACCTCCGAACCAACGCGCAGCAGCCGACTCGGGCGTCGCACGGAGTGGCCGGGACCGCCTGGCCAGCGGTCGCTTGGATCTGCACCGCGACGGATTCGGTTTTGTCAGGCCCGTAGCGGACGCGCAGCGCCCCAACCGGCACCCTGGCGGCAACGAAGATATCTTCGTTCCACCCAACGCCCTGCACGGGGCTATGCACGGCGATCTGGTGCTGGTCGACGAGGACGCGCGCGGGGCCGATGGACGGCGTTCCGGGCGCATCGCGCGCGTGCTCACGCGGCGCAACCAAACCGTCGTCGGCATTTTCCACTACGCCCGTCGGCAGCGCCGTGGGTTGCGTACCGAAGCCGGAGCGGGAGGCCTGACAGAGGCCGCCGGCAACTTCGTGCAGCCCTGGGATGAACGGGTCGGCGGCCCCATTGAGATTCCGCCCGGAGCGGAGATCGTCCCGGACGCAGCCGCGGCGCCCCACCGTACATTGGGCGACGAAGCTACGCGAGCGACCCGGCGTACCCGTATCCCAGGCCCGACACCGCACCAGCCGGAGACTGACGCCGACGCTGACCATTGGCCTCTGGAGGGCTTGGCCGTTGAGGTTGAGATTCTTACCTTTCCGCAACCGGGCCGCCCGGCCGTGGGTCGCGTGATCGAGGTGCTCGGGCCTCCGGATGCCTTCGGCGTCGACGTTGAGATCATCATTCGCAAGCACGGCATCCCGCACACCTTTCCCGCCCACGTTCTGGCGGAGGCCGAGGAGCGCGCCCGAGACACGGTGGTCGCTTCCCCCGCAGACGGCCCAGCGCGGCGCGAGGACTTTCGCGGCCTGCCCATTGTGACGATCGACGGTGAAACGGCCCGGGACTTCGACGATGCCGTGCTCGTACGCCCGCTTGCCAACGACCACACGGAGTTGCAGGTGCACATCGCCGACGTGAGCACCTATGTGCTCTCCGGGTCGGCCCTGGATACCGAAGCCCGTGTGCGTGGAACCAGTGTGTACTTCCCGGACCGAGCTGTTCCCATGCTGCCGCACGCCCTGTCGAGCAGCATGTGTTCCCTGCTCCCCCACGAGGATCGCCTGGTCCTTAGCTGCATCATGGAGATCGATGCGGACGGCGAGGTCGTCGCTTATCGAGTCGCCGAGGGTCTCATCCGCAGCGCCCGCCGCATGACCTACACCAGCGTGCAGCGCTGCCTGAACGCCTCGCCAGAGACGGCGGGGTGGAACGCCCACCGCAAGGTCACCCCTGAGGCCACGGCGGAAGACCTGGTGGAACGGGAACGCATCTTGTTGGAGCAGCCGGAGTTGCCCGCAGCGTTTGACCGCATGCTGGAGCTCGCGTTGCGATTGAACCGGAAGCGGGTGCGCCGCGGATCGATCGACTTCGACCTGCCCGAACCGGTCGTCGAGTTCGACCCGGACGGCAACATGAAGGCCATCGTCCGCTCCGAGCGCGGCTGGGCGCACCGCCTCATCGAGGAGTTCATGTTGAGCGCTAACGAGTGCGTCGCCACCTGGCTCACAGCGCAGGGCATCGCCTCGCTTTACCGCATCCACGAGATGCCCGACCCCAAACGCATCATGGACTTCGAAGAAACGGCCGCGGCGTTTGGGCAGACGCTGGGCGTGGGCGCGCTACCCGTAAAACGGCTCACCATGAAGAGCGACCGACGCGAGTCGCAACGGCGATCCGGACAGGGACGCGGCGGGCGGCCGGCCCCGGCGCATGGTCTTCCGGAGCGCATCCCGGTCACGCCGCAGATGTACCAACGGCTGGTGCGCCGGATCGCCGGCAAGCCGGAGGAGCGCATTCTTTCGTATCTCATGCTGCGTTCGCTGAAACAGGCACGCTATGCGGAAAAGAACGAAGGCCATTTCGCGCTGGCGAGCCCCTGCTACACCCACTTCACGTCACCCATCCGCCGGTACCCCGACCTGATCGTGCATCGCCTGCTGCGCACCCTGCTGGAGCGCGGCGCCGACCCGCGCGGTGGGGCAGTGTTATCCACCGACCCACAGCCGTGGAAGACGGAGTTGGACCGAAGTGCCGGGCGACACGCCGCACAGGCCACGGTCGCGCCTGCCCCTCTGCGCATCCGGCCTGCCCGGGCGGTAGAGCCCGACCATCAAGCAGCAAGTTCACCCCAGCCCTCCGCCGCCAACGCCGCTTCCAAGAAACGAAAGGGCCGCATCGGTTGGAGCGACGACGCGGGTGACCAACTCGCCATCCAAAGCGCCGTCGAACCTGCCGAACCTGTCAACACCCCAGCCCCGCAGGAGCACGGCGGCGCTCCGCCCGCCGCGGAGGAACTCGCCGACATCGCAGTGGAAAGCTCACAAGCCGAGCGCCGCGCCGCCGATGCGGAACGCGAGCTGATTGAGTGGAAGAAGATGAAGTTCATGGCGGACAAGGTCGGTGACGACTTTGAGGGCATCATCCTGTCTGTCACCAAGTTTGGCTTCTTCGTCGAGCTGAATGAGCTCTTCATCGAGGGTCTGGTGCCCCTCGGCTCGCTCACCGGGGACTTCTACAGCTTCCGAGACGCCGATCGCGTCATCTGCGGCGCGAGCACCGGATACTGCTTTCGCGTGGGCGACCCTGTCCACGTCATCCTCGACCGCATCGACCGCCAACAACGACGTTTGCAGTTTGCGCTGACGCCCGGCACAGAGCCAAAAGCCCAGGCAGGATCCCTGCGCAAAAGCAAGAAGCTCAAGACCGCCGAATCCAGCGCGACGGCTGCCCCCAAAGCGAAAGCCAAGCCGAAAGCTAAGGCCAAGCTCAAGAACAAGCGCCGCAAGCGCGAGCGCTGAGGGCCATTGCGCCTTACTCACGAGCCGGTGTCGACATTCTGCATCTCGGGCGTAAGCGGCAGCGTCGGCGTGGGTGGCAACCGCCAAACCATCAGCAGCTCCTGCGCCCGGTACCGGCGCGGATTGAGAAACCAGCCCGTGGTGGGAATCGTGCGACGCCAGACCAATACGCTGCCCGGCTCTGGCGCGTGGTCCAGCACGGCATAGCGGGCGCCCTGCTCGTGTGCCCACCAGATCCGCCGATTGTCCGTCGCGTCCCACAGAAAAGGCAGCACACCCGGCCGCGTGATGCCGCCCATGTCGATCAGCGGATGCTCCGACAGAAAGGCGGCCTCGCCAATGGAGTAGTGCGCCACCGGTGCCGAGGGCGGCAGCGTGCGCAAGAACGCGGCCATATCCGCGTAGTCGTGGTCCAGCTGCACCTTGTTTCGGAGCAGCGGCCACGTCGCCAACAGGCTCACCCCTAGCCCGAACACCAAGCCGAACGCCACGCCCGCACGGTACATCTGCGGCCACAGCATGCGCGCCATCGCCAGCAGAACAATCGTGACCACAGGAGCCGTGACAAACACATACCGGGTCTGCACATAGGTGTGGTCAAGGAGGTAGAAGATGCACGTCACCGCTGTCCAGACAAAGAGCAGCCACCCACCCACGCCCGGCGAACGAAGCACGGCCTCCACGGACACCCTGCGCTGCCGCCATCCCCACACCAGCCAGGCCACTAGGGCAAGCACACCGAGGACAACCAGCGGAAAACCAAACGCATACACCTGCAGCAGGTGGCGCAGCACGGAGTCGTGCGGCCCGGCGCGCTTTGCGGCGTTGGTGTTGGGCGACATGCTGCCGAAGGTACGCATGGCATACGCGGCCCAGGCGACCCCAGGGCCAATCACCAGGCCAAAGCCTGCCAAAAAGAGCGCGAGCTTCTGCTTGGGACTAGCTGGCAGATTCGCCCAGCGAACAAACAGCAACAGCCCCAGCAGAAGCGTAAACAGGCTCATCTCCGGCCGCAGCAGCGGAGCCACGCCGGCGCACGCGCATCCCAGCAGATAGCGACGTGGCGCGATTGGGCGCTCGGCCGAACTGCCCGCTACGGCCACCAAACCCCAGCAAACGAGACCCGCCGCCGTCAGCGCCTCCATACCGGAATACGCCCAGTAGGCGAAGTACGGGTTCGCAACCAGCACCAGCACCATGGCTGCTGCAAACATCCGGCTTTCTGCCGCGCCCAGCCTGGCCGTAAGCCCCTCCGCGAAGCGGAACGCGCCGGTCAGCGCAAACACGGCCCCAAACGCCGTAAGCACCTTGCCTGCCGCCATCCAGTTCGGGATCACAAGATGCACGGCCAGGAGCAGCCATACCCAAAGCGGCGACGTGTCCCCGTACACTACATGGCCGTTGAAGGCGAAGCCCTCGCCTCGCGCGAGCGACCGCGCAAACTCCAGGTGGATCCAGGCATCGTCCTCCCAATAGTGCAGTGCGTGGACAAACCACAGCGCGGCCCAGGCAACGGCCACAGCGAGCATCAACACTGCCAGCGGGGGAACTCGGCGCTCGGTAACAAGAGCGGTGGGTGCGACTTGCATGCGCCTCCAAGGGATCCGAGGCGCGTCCGTCCGCCGACGAACAGCCCTCAATCCATCATGCCCTGCCTGCACCGTGTTGCCAATCTTCCCCGGCCCAGAGGTTAATGCTGCAGCTGCGTCGTCGTAGGTTGCTGCCCCAGCTTTGTCCGCAGGGGCCGCGGGGTACGCAGCCGCCGCCGGCGCGCGTGGCCGCTGGTCTCTGCCGGGTCCAACCGATACAGAATGAGCAGGTTGCGGTCCGGATCGTCCATCGCGGGAAACGCCGCCACCCGCACCGGATGGTACAGCGGCGTCAGCGCGTCCATCTTGTCGTCGTCCAGCTCATTCCAGGCCGCATACCAGCCCGGCCGATACTGCTTTACGCGCTGGTCTAGGTCCAGCGTACCAAAATCATCGTCAATCGACGGCAGGCCCGTCATCAGCGTGATATCCGAGCCCGAGATCGACAGAATCAACTTCGATTGCTTCGGGTCGGCGCGCACAATCCGCGCAATGCCCTGCGCGGCCGCCTCAAACGTGTACTCCGGGTGCAGCACGAAGTCCACCTGCCGCAGGCCGTCTGGAATGGCGATCCCGAGCACCACCGCGGCCAGCGCCGCCGCGCGCGCCCAGAGGCTACGGCCGGACAAAGCTCCTCCCGTACCATGGCGTAACTCCTCCAGCAACAGCGCCACCAGCACCGTAATGGGCACCGCCGGCACCAGATAATACCGCGGCTGCAGGTTGTTGTGGTAGGCGAGAAAGACGAAGTAGCCCGCGGTCCACAACAGCAGCGTAGGGACCAGCGGGTTGCGAAAGAAGCCGGGCCGCGCAAAAAACGCCCAAACTATGCCCACGAAGAACGTTGGGTAGAGCACATCGCCTATCCAGTGCCCGTCAGTCACCGTGTTGAAGATCACTGTGGCCAACGGCTGCAGCTGAAACCCGGTGTACGCATTTGCGGAAAACAGATATTGGTAGTCCTCCAGGTAGTGCCGGTGCACGAATAGCAGGAGGTAGCCTCCCCAGATCGCGCCCGTCAGCGCCACCGGCACCGCAGCCAGCTTCAAGGCCGGCCAGAGCCGGTAGCCCGCGCGGTACCACAGCATGTAGGCGACCGCCGGCACCAGGGCAATTGCCGTCGTCTTGGTCAACACCATTGCGGGCAGCAACAACCCAAGCGCCAGCTGCGGCCACACCGCCGCAAACGCCTCGCGTTTACCCGCGCCGCGGCCCGCCCACGGCTTCATGCACGAGGCTGTCAGCAACGCCAACGCAGTCAGCGCCGCCAGCAGCGGCTCCAGAATGGCCATCCTCTCGAACACGTAGAAGAACGGGCTCAGACAAAAGAAGAACACGACAAGCGGCGCAGCCAGCGAGACCTCCCCGATGCCGGCCCCGGCCCGTGGACAGCGCTCGATAAGCCGATACAGCGCCCACTGCATTACGGCAAAGACGCACAGCGTCAACGCGCGCGCCGCGACCACGCTCACCCCCGTAAACCGAAAAACAGCGGCCTCCAGCAGGGGCCAGACCGGCAAAGCCACCGCAGGATTGAAGTCGCCCTTGAAGTACCAGTGCCCAAACAGAAAATGCCGAATGGCCGCGTCTCCGTACCAGCCCTCATCGGTGTACTTGGACCAGTCCATCCAGGGCGAGTCGTTCGGAAAATCGGCCCGCAGATGCAGGAAGTGCAACGCAAAGAAGACCGCGGCCACCGCCAACAGGACCCAGCGGAGCGCCACAGCGAGCGTTCGTCGCTGCTTGCCCGGCACATCTACGACGGCTGTACTCAAGGGCGCCTGCCCGGCCCGCAATGGATTCATCAACACGCTGCCATGGTAGTCAAAAAGGCGCACCCTGTGCAGTACGGTCTAAAGCAGACCCGGAAGCGTCCGCGCAATCGGCTCGCGATGCACCGAACACGCCGAACTCACCACCGACGGTGCAACTACCAGGTAATGCAGGTCCGGCGAGCGCACGTTTTCAAGCGGGTACACCCCACAAACCAACCACCCAACCAGCGGCTGTACATGCGTCACCTTCTGCATGAACTCACGGCTGCCAAACGCAAAGACAGGATGCCCAGCCATGCAGCGCGCAAACCGCTGATCGTAATTCAGGTGCGCCGCCGCGCGCCCGTTCACCAACCCGTACGGATCGCAAATGTCGCCTTGCGTGAAATACCCCACAAACCCCACATCTTCGGCGATTCCTTTCTGCCCGCGGAGCCCATTGAAAGGCTCGGCGCGAAACTGACGCAGCGCAGCCTCTCGCCTCCCAAACACCCGCGCAAACACCCGGCTCTCCCACGCAAACGAAGGCACCAGAACCACGAGAAAGAGGATCAGCAGAGGTGTGAGTCCAAGCGGCGGTCTTTGCCCGTCCTGCCATGGCGACTCCGCTAACCGCAGCAGATTCCAAAGCAACGGGAAGAACACGGTCCACCCGAAGTAGCGGATGCCTTGGATCTGCTGTCCACGCGTGGCTGCCGCCAGCAACAGACCCGGAAACAGCAGATTCGGCAGCAGATCCACCGCGCGCGCACCGTCGCGGTAAACCATCGCCCACAGGCTCCCAAGCCACAGCAGCAGCAAACCAATCCCAAACGAAAAGCTGCTGCCCAAGGTAACGGCGGTCATCTGAAAGGTCTCACGCCATAGGCGCCCACCGAAAGCCTTTGCGATAGCGGTATCCGGCAGCAGCACGTGCATGGTGACCAGGATCAGTCCGGCCCCGGCAAGCCCCCCCAGAACGAGCAGCAACGACGGAACGAATTGCGCCCGCCCCCGGGTCTTGTTCCCAGCCCTGGCCTTCAGCCCCGCCATCAGTGCCATGCAGCCCACCAGCGAAAGCAACTCCACCCGCAGCAGCACTGTGAGCAGCCCGTACACAAAAGCCCCAAGCCCCATCCAGCCGCTCTGCGCCGAGCGCATCCCGCGCACAAGCAACACACCCACGAGCACGTCCAGGAACACGAGCCCCGTTTCCATGCCGTCATCCAGCCAGCGAACCGCTGACGGCGCGACCATGACCGCCAACACCCCGAAGCCAATCAACCAGACCGCGTCCGGGACCTGCCGTCTGCCCCGCAATCCACGGTACACGGTCAGACACAGCGCCCCAAACAGCACCACGTACACCACCGACGACACCACGCGCGGCAGCAACGGCGACGCCCAAAACGCTCGCAACCCTGCCAAAAGCGTTACATACAGCAAACTCGATGTTCCGAACGACGCATGCACCCCGTCGTAGCTGATCATGTGCTGGTGGAGCAGGTGGTCGGCGTAGCGCAGATGAATCAGAGCATCGTCCAGCATGTAGGGCCACGAGATCCACACCCAAAGCAGCAGCCACAGCGAAAGGCCGGCTGCCCCACACACAAAGGCACGTTCCACGCCTGGCCTAGGCTCCGTCGCCGCCTCACTCATAGGCCAAGGCGTCGATCGGATCCTTGCGGGCCGCCTTGAGCGCCGGGTACATCGCACCAAACAACGCGCCTACCAGCGTGATCCCCGTCGCAATCGCCACCCACTCCCCCGTCAACTGGAAAGAGAGTGTCGGGAAATGCGCGTGCAGCGCAGCTCGCAGCAACACCGTCGTCCCGATACCCAGCAGCACCCCGCAAATGGCCAGTAACCCTGTCTCGCGTAGAACCACGGAGACGATCATGCCCTTGCCCGCGCCCATGCTCTTCAGAATGCCGATCTCGCGCGTTCGCTCCATTACCGCCGTGTACATCGACTGGAAGATCACCAAAAATCCGATGACGGCCGCGATGCCGACGACCACACGTAAGCCGATGTTGAAGCCGGGTAGATGCTCCGGCGTCAACGTGGAAAGCAGCTCTTCCAACGTCTGCACGCTCCAGTCGTTAAGTCCAGGAGTCCCAAGGATCTCTCGCCGTACCTCCGCCTGGAACCTGGGCGGGTCGCCCGTCCGCACGTAGAACACTGAGGCCTTCCCCGGGTTTCCGTCTAACTCGTCCAGCGTGGTTAGTGGAATGAACTTTCGGCTGCCTTTACCGTGCTCCACGATGCCGCATACCCGAAACGCATGGCCAAGAGTCATCACCTTGCTTCCAACGGCGAGACCTTTCCCGCCTGCGGCCTGGTAGTCGTCGATGATCATGTCCCAGGGTCCCTGGAACGGTCCACCCTCCAGGAACTCGAATGGCCGCAGCTGGTTGTAGCTCTCAAAGTCGATGCCGAAGATGTTCTCAAGCGAGCTACCCGTCGTCAGCTTAATGTTCACCGGCGCGACCGCCGCGACATGCGGCAACCCCGCGAGCACACCGGCGATTTTCACGTTCGCTGAAGCCGCGCTCGTGTTTAACAGCGCGCTGTTCGCTCCGGGATGCACGATCATATCCGCGCCGATGCCCGTCGTTTGGCTGCGGCTGCCGTTCAAAATGCCGTACATGATCCCTACAATCGACAGGATCATGATGACCTCAATCGCCACAGCGAGCGCACTGATGACAGAGCGCAGCGGACGATGAATCAGGTTGCCGAAGACCAGCTTGTTCATGCGTTCAACCACATCCGGCGCGTGGGCGCGCTCCCTTCAGCATACCCGCAGAGCCGTCGCATCACGCCTCCGCCCGCGACGCGCGAAGCCCGATCGCCGCGCGCCATTGCGCAACCCGTTCCCGACCTTGCAGCAGCCGCCCGAATACGGGCGTCACATACCCACACACAAAGATGGCAAAGATCGTCCCGACATTGCCCAGCCACACATACGTGATGGTGCCGCCGAGCAACTCCTCCGGCGCGATGTGCGCAAACAGCAACATCGGCAGCAAGCCCCAAGGCTGCGCCCGCAGGTCGCCGCACACCGCATCGGTCACCACAAAGACCAGCAGAAAGATAAACGGCTGCAGCAGCAGCACCGCCCGCCAGCCGTCCAGATGAAAGGCCTCGGCCGACGGGCTGTACGAGATCCCCGTCGTCCAGTCCTCGTCCGCCAACTGCCCCATCTCATGCGCATACCGATTGCCACCTACCTGGATTCCTTCCAGCTTGTGCGGGTCCACCAGGTGAGGTATCCAATTTTGGAAGTACACAGCGATCGGCGCGTAACCGAAGTAGTTTCCTTCCGCCGTATACCTGATCAGCTGCGAGTCGTTCGGCAGCATCGTCAAGCGATCCATCAGACCTTGCGGCGTCCCGTAATACCAGATATCTAGAGTCGTATAGCCGGCCACGCGATCTTCGTTGACCTGCCGCAAGCGCAGGGGATTCGCCACGTAACGCTCCAGAATCGTCAGCCTTTCTCGCTGCGTCCCTGTGAGCACCTCTTCCCGCCCCATGTTGGCCAGAGGCACCATAAAGCCCTGCGCCACGACAGCAAACCCAACAATTGCCAGCATATGCTGCAGCCGCAATGAAAATCGCGCCCACGCCACCCCCAACACCCAGCATACGAACGGGGTAAACATCCCTTGCTTGCTGAACGATAGAAGCCCTAGAAACGTCGCGTACGCCATAGCCGCCAACGTAAGCGCCGATGTGCTGCTGCGGCCGCCACTGCGACGCACCGCGGCCACCGTGCCCAGCAGAATGCCGAGCGGCAGAAAGTAGTTCACCATCGCAATGGCGTGCAACACGCTTCCCGCGCCCGCCGGAAACAGCACCGATGCGTTGTTGATCAGCAGCACCATCACGATGCAGCCCAGCGCCGAGGTGTTCAGGTTCATCCGCGGCACATGAAACACCCCGGCCACCCCGTTGCGCGTGGTCACGATCTTGCGCGCCAGAAACGCCGCAACCAATAGCGCCCCAGTTGTCGCCGCGTACACGCCCATCGCCAGCACTGGCGAGCTCAGATGGCTCTGCGCCGGCTGTCCCAGCAGCGCCTTGTACACCGTTCCGACGCCCGCCACCAGCGTCGCGTAGAAAAATACATAAGCGCCCGATGGCCGACTAAAGCCGCCCGCCACGTTGAATGCGAACACGCTCAACATGAAATAGCAGAACACCAGCAGCGCATACATGGGCTCCGTGCCTTCCACTAACTCCACCAACACCAGCGCGCTCGTGAACAGCAGCGCTTTGGCCACGGGAATGTGAGTAGGAAGGTGGATCCGCATACCCTTATCTTACCGGGTGGGCACACGGCGACCATCCCCCGGTCGTCGCACTGTTGCGCGTGACCTGTGCCAACTTGCGACACCCTCAGCACCACCCGGTAGCAACCCGGATATTAGCCGTTCAGAACGAACAGACCTCAACGAAAGCTCCGTCCTTTAAGGAGCGCAAACCTGTTTGTTTCCCGAACACCTGCGCGCGGTAGGATGTAGCGTAATCGCCAATGCACGTGTAGAAAGCGACAAGGGAGCTCTGGTGTGGAGATCGGGGCAGATTCGCGTTTACGGGTCGGTCGCGACCTGCGCGAAGAACGCGAACGGCACAATGTCTCGCTGGAAGAGGTCGCCAAAGCGACACGTTTCTCCATGCGCCACCTCCAATCGCTCGAAGCCGACCTCTTCGACGAGTTGCCCAGAGGCGTTCTGCGCAAGGGCCTGATCCGCAGCTACTGCCAGCATCTCGGCCTCGACGACGAACTTTGGCTTGAGCGCTTTTCCGCCTCCGGCGCCCTCGATGAAACGGAACCCGATCTGTCCCGGTTTGTCGAAAACGTCCATCGTGCCCGCCTGGAGGCCACGCCGCAGGTGCGCCGCCGCTGGTGGGGGGTCGTTGCCATGATCCTCGGCGTCCTTGCGCTGGCCTATGCCGCCTGGCACTTCGTCATCGAACCGCAACTCGGCGTCCGCCACCCTCTACCGACCGCCCACAGCCAACCGCCGTCACTGCCGAAAACCAATCCCGCGTAACGCGAGCCCCATGCAGCCAACCCGGCGGGCTGCACCAAAACGCAAGGCAAGGTAAAATTCACAATGTCCCATCGACCGCTCAGGTGGACGGAACGGCCCGGCTGCTTGCTCGCTCAAGCGTCCCCGGGCGTCGGGCGTTCGCAGCTAACGCGAGCGGGTCCGGCTATCCCTTGCGAGGAGCACCTCATTTTGTCCACAACCGATCGTTTCCTTTTCACCAGCGAAAGCGTGACCGAAGGCCACCCCGACAAGATCGCTGACCAGATCTCTGACGCCATCCTCGACGCCTGCCTTGCCGAAGATCCCATGAGCCGCGTTGCCTGCGAAACGCTTACCTGCACGGGGCTGGTCGTGGTCGCGGGCGAAATCACCAGCAAGGCACACCTTGACGTGCAAACGCTGGTGCGCAACACCATTCGCGAGATCGGTTACGACGACGCGCTCAAAGGTTTCGATTGCAACACCTGCTCCGTGATCTCTGCCATCAACAAGCAGTCGCCTGACATCGCGCAGGGCGTGGACACCGGCGGTGCCGGCGACCAAGGCATGATGTTCGGCTATGCCACAAACGAGACACCGCAGTACATGCCCACCCCCATCTCCCTCGCGCATCGGCTCAGCGAAAAGCTGACCGAGGTTCGCAGAAACGGCAAGCTGCCCTATCTTCGCCCGGACGGCAAAACTCAGGTCACCGTCGAGTACACCGCTGAAGGTAAGCCCGTCCGCGTCGACGCTGTCGTCATCTCCAGCCAGCACGCCAATGAGATCGGCAACGACCAGCTGCGCGCCGATATCCAGGAGCACGTCATCGAGGCCGTCATCCCGGCCGAACTGCTGGACGAGGACACGAAATACCACATAAACCCGACGGGCCGCTTCGTCATCGGCGGCCCGATGGGTGACACCGGCCTTACTGGCCGCAAGATCATCGTCGACACCTACGGCGGCATGGGTCGGCACGGCGGCGGTGCCTTCTCCGGCAAGGACGCCACCAAAGTCGACCGTTCTGCCGCCTACATGGCCCGCTACGTCGCTAAGAACATCGTGGCTGCCGGCTTGGCCGACCGCTGCGAGGTCCAACTTGCCTACGCCATCGGCATCGCCGAACCGGTGAGCGTGCGCGTGGACACCTTCGGTACCGGCAAGTTGCCCGAGTCACGGCTTATCGAGCTCGTGCGCGAGAACTTCAAGCTCACCCCCAAGGGCATAATCGAGAGCCTCAACCTCCGCCGCCCTGTCTTCCAGAAAACCGCCGCCCACGGCCACTTCGGCCGTACAGGCGACACCTTCACCTGGGAAAAGACCGACAAGGTTGAGGCCTTAAAGGCCGGTGCACAAGCGGAGATGGCCGCCCAGTAAACCTCATCCCGCGTTTCGCAGCAGGGCGAGCTTCGGCTCGGGCTCGCCCTCGCTGATGCGCTCAACAGCGCCGGGTCCGTCCACCTCCCTTGACACCATAAGCAGCCCTCGATACGTCGCCGCGCCGATACTCACAATCAGCCAGCCTGTCGTACGCATGCTCTCGTCCCTCGCCTCGATGCTTACGTTCTGTATATCGGTAATCCGCGTCAGATCTGTAGAACGAAGGTTGCAGCCTTTCCACTATCGGCGTAGTTTCGGTAACCACCCCGACTAGCTGGTTGTAATCACCCATTCGTTGTACAGTCGCAACAACTGCGACCACGCACACCTCCCACATCGGGAGAAAGAAGCGAGGCAAGCGCGAGAAAATGCTGATTCAGTCCGAGTACGACATCCAGTTCCATCTCCCGGCCGCCACGCCGATGATTGCCTTGCTGCACGTCCACCCGTCTCTCGAGCCGCAGCTCGCCGCTCCGGATCGCCTCATCGTGGAGCACATCATGCCTGCCCTGGAGCGTGAGGGAGCTGTCCAGCTCCCCTTGCAGGACTACATCGACGGCTTTGGAAACCGGTGCTCCCGCTTCGTGGCGCCCGCCGGCGCCATTCGCCTTTCCGGGACAAGCCTCCTGAACGCCCCTGAAAACCCTGATCTGCAAGGTTATGGCTTGCCGCAGACACCCGTGGAGCAGTTGCCGGCGGAGACGCTACAGTTCCTGCTGGCTAGCCGCTACTGCCAGGTGGATCAGTTCGTCGGCATCGCGCAGGACCTGTTCAGCTGGCCCACACCCGGCTGGAACCGCGCCGAGGCGATCCGCGATTGGGTACATCAAAAAGTCGCCTTCAACTACAAGGCCGCTCGCTCTACCAAGACAGCCATGGACGTGTTCACCGAGCGCGTGGGCGTGTGTCGCGATTTCCAACACCTCGCGGTCACCCTCACCCGTTGCATGAATATCCCCGCTCGTTACGTTACGGGCTACCTGGGCGATATTCGAATACCCTTCGGCGGGCCCGGCGACTTTTCTGCCTGGTATCAGGTTTGGCTCGACGGCCGGTGGTGGGATATGGACGCCCGTCACAACAATCCGCGCTTCGGTCGCATCCTAATGGCGACCGGTCGCGACGCCGCCGACGTAGCCATCACCACCAGCTTCGGCATCGCCAACCTAACGCACTTTTCTGTCGAGTCCCGCGAGGTCGACGCCAGCGGCAAACCGGTTCCTCTGCCAAACCCTGCGCTCGCACAAACTGGCCACGTTCAAGGCGCATGAGCTGCCCTAAAAACTGAAGCTGGACTGCAGCAGAATTGTCCGATTCGAAGCTGTAGCCGAGCTGAAGTCCTTTGCCAGCGAAAGCGAATGACCAAAGTACTGCGACGGAGCCAGTGAGCCCGGGGCGCATCCGTATGCCGCCGCATTCGTCGCTCCACATGGCTCAGCAGAAAGAACGCCAACCGGCAGCCCAGGGTTATTGTGGTTTGTCAGATTGTGCACTTCCACCCCAAACCGCAAGGTCCAGGGCCGATCGGGTCCTGGGGCAGAGCCTTCCGCCGTGGCCGATGCACGCACCTTCGGTCGTGGCCCCACCCGAAAATCCTTGCTCACATGCAGCTGTAGCCACACATACCCAGGCGCGGTTCCATAGTTGCGGGGCAACACAGCTCGTCCCGGCACGGGCACAACATCGAAATTGCCGAACGCCGTTTGCACCACCGAGCTTCGTGACGAATCCGTCGAGAGTGCCGGGCGATCTCTGTACACCGTGTCGCCGTTCAGATCGGTGCCGGTCGTGATATCGAACGGTGCACCCGAATGCACGCTCAAAAATGGCGTGATCTCGACGGCATAGGGCAGCGTCCACTCGAAACCTCCGGTAAACGCCCGTGCCTGGTCGATGCCTGCCCGCCCGTAATCCTGGCGGATGTCGTACGCGTTGGACACAAACTCATCGATGTCATCCGCGTCGGCGTAGTTCCTGTCCGCATCGAAGATACCGAAGCCGATCAGACGCTTGCTCAGCTGCAACCGATAATTTAGATAGAACCGCTCCAGGTTGCCGTTCCCCACGGAAGCAAACTGGTAGACATTTGCCAGTGTTCCTAAGGGCCGCGTTCCGCTCGTCGGGTCCCCCGGACGGAACGTTCCGGGCAAGGGCGCATTGGCGTTTCGCGTCAGGAAATCATGCGTGTCATGCGCATATTGAAACGTGCCCGTGACCGAACCGTAACGTCCCAAGGATCGCGCCGCCGAGAGGGAGCCTGCTTGTAGATACGAGGACCGCAGCCGCGGGTCAACCTGGTAGATCGTCGGCTCTGTGCTGCTTAGCGCGACGCCCGGCGGCGGGCCGTTCGGGTTGAACCCGGTGTTCAAAGCGAAGTAAGCGATCTGCCGTGTGCCGTTCTCCCGAACGGCTCGCAGCAGCTGCGTGGCTGGAAACCGATCGTAGAAGATGCCGTACCCACCACGCAGGGTAAGAATCGGCACCTTGCGCTTGCCGGGACGCACAGCCCAGGCAAACCCCACGCGTGGCGCCGGGTCGCTGTGGTCCGGGATCGCCGACTCGCTCTCGAAGCGGAAACCGTAGCTGATCGTCAGATTGGGCGTCACCTTCCAGTCATCTTCAGCGAAGATGCCCACATCGTCGTTTCTCAGCACAGCGCTGCGCTGCCCCGTGCTGAGGCTAAACTGGGCGGCCTGCCCCGCCTGGTACGAGGCCACATCCGCGAAAATATACTGCCCATTGAATCCGGCACTCGACTGGTTCGAGTCCCGTAGCGCCCGAAAGCGAAAGCCCGCGCGCATGGCATGGCGGCCATGTTCGAGTTCAAGAAGTTCCTGCACCTCGTACCCGTCACGATTGTCGCGCAAAACTTGCGCCGGGCTCCCCCCGCTCTGGAAGGCGCTCTCCACGATCACTGACGGCAACGTGCTGTTTGGATCCTGGCGCAGCCTCGATCTAAGGTACTGAAAGCGTGCCTCGTTTACCCCACGCGAGCCAATCATCTGCGTGTCGGATACCTGCAGCGTGTTGGTCAGCTCATTGGAGGTAAAGGCCGCTTGCGGCAGCACGAGTGGAGCAATCCCACTATTGACGATGTGCGTTTGGGTCCACTCCTCCCGCGCATACGCGAAGTTCCTTTGGCCGATCTGCTGATCCACTCGCAACGTATAGGTCTGCGCCCGTTGCGGCGCAGCAACCGCCGTCGAAATCAAGGCTCCGGGGGCAAGTGGATCCGACGCGTTCACGACTGCGTTGTTGGCCAACTGCTCAATCGAGTCAGAAACGAAGAACGAGCTTTTTCGACTGAGCGGTCCGTTGAGATTTCCTTCCTGCTCAAAGTCGTAGAAGGGTGGCTGCGCTATGGTGTAAGGATTCCGCGCGTCCAAGAGCTGGTCGGTTCCGCTCAGGTCCAACTCTCCGTGCAGCTTCTCCATGCCTGGCTTGGTGCTAAGGTCCACCCGCCCCGCGCGGAACTCCGAAAATGCCGCCGAGAAGAGGTTGCGGTTGATGCGGATGGAGCGAATGGAAGCCTTGGCCGGCAACCGTCCGCCCGAGAACCCATCAATCGTGAAATGAGGCGTGCCCAGGCCTCCCGCTAGAGCAGTAAGCTGTTGCTGCAACGTGAGGCTGTCGTTGGAAAGCACATCCAGCGCTTCGCCCTCGAACACACCGGCACCGTTCGGGTCGGACGCGCCACTCGCCTCATCGGAAAGGACACTGATTTCCTGGTCCAGGCCCGCCACGACCATGCGGACTGGAACCTGCAAGCGCGCTGTCCCTTTCAGCACGAGGGGCTTGCTACAAAAAGACGCAAACCCGTTCGCCTGCACTTCCACGATGTACGTTCCCGCCGGCAGCACAAACGAGAATCTGCCGGCAATGTCGCTCAGCTGATCGGTAACGGACGGCTTCGTCCCGCGGTCGCTGACCAAGAGGTGGGCCGTCGCCCCCCGGATCACCGCTCCCGTGCTGTCCGTCACCGTTCCTGACAGCACGGCCTGCTCGACTCGCTGGGCAATGCCTGGGGGCGATGCCCAGGTACCCAATCCCAAGGCGCCGAAGCAACTCAGCAAGCGCAGTCTCAATCTCAGCCCAATCAGAAAACAACTCCCGCACAGGTGGTTGATCGCACACGGCGTAAGCTCCTGAATACCGGTAGCTTCACGCGATCTATGGGCAAGGGGCACGACAAGCTCCCCAGCCCCGCATCTCAGTCCTCAAGAGCAAGCCGGCGCCCATTGCTGAGCGCGACTAAAATCATCAAGGGTGTCCGCATCTCCGCACCCGCGCGTGAGCCACCGAAACCATGAAACTTCGACCCGTTCTTCTCGTGCTGCTGCTTCTGTCAGGATTCTACCTCCTGATGACAACCTTGTTTCCCGCGGCGGGTACATTGGCCAGCCTATTGCACACGGCCGCCGAAAACTCCGGGACCGAAACAATGCGGGGGCCGCTCGGAAACTTTAATCTCACTGTCGCGAACGCTGCGCCCTCTTTCGACCAGGAAGAGCAGCAGAACATCACTGTCTACAAGCGCGGCCTGCCTTCCGTGGTCAATATCACCTCCACGCAGGTGGCCTACGACTTCTTCTACCGCGCCGTTCCGCAGCAGGGCCAGGGCTCCGGGTTCATTTTGGACAAGCAGGGCCACATCTTGACCAACAATCACGTCATCGAGGGCGCCCAGATCGTCGAGGTCACCACCTTCGACAAGCACAAATTCAAAGCGCAGGTCGTCGCCCGCGACCGCAACCACGACCTTGCCCTCCTCCAGATCCAGGGCTCGTCCAACCTGCAACCCGCCACCCTTGCCGACTCGACCAGCCTCGTCGTCGGCCAGCAGGTCTACGCGATCGGCAACCCCTTCGGCTTTAACGGCACCATGACCCGCGGCATCATCTCAGCGATCCGCTCTATCGAGATGCCCTCCGGCAACAAGATCGAGGACGCCATCCAGACCGATGCCTCCGTCAACCCCGGCAACTCCGGCGGGCCACTGCTGAACTCCCATGGCGAGGTCATCGGCATTACGACCCTGATCGCCTCCAATCCCAATGGCGGCGCGGACCAGTCCGCCGGCATCGGCTTTGCGATTCCCATCACCACGGCGAAGGCCGTACTCTCCGACTTCGCCACCTATGGCCGTGTGCGCCGGCCGTCGCTCGACATCGTCAGTCTCCAGATCGGCCCCGGCATTGCCGAGCAGATCGGCCTGCCCGCAGACTACGGCATCCTCGTCGAGCGTGTCCTGCCGGGCGGAGCTGCCGCGCGGGCCGGCCTTCACGGCGGTGCACAACAGGCCTATATGGGCAATCAACCCGTGATGCTCGGTGGCGACCTCATCGTCAACCTCGACGGTCAGGAGATCACCACGGCGCAGGACCTTTCCACGGCCCTTAACGCACATCGCGCAGGCGACACCGTCACCCTCACCGTCTACCGCGGCCAACGCCGGCTTTCCATCCGCGTGACGCTTGATGATGCCAAGCAGCAAGCGGACGATCAGGCAGCGTGAGGACCGGGCTCGGGCGGCATCAGGTCACAACCGGATGGCCAGATCCGCTTGAGGCTGTCTGAACAGGCGAAAGGCCCCGTTCCATGGATCTTTCGCACTCTCCATCCACTGGCGCTAGAACACGAACCGGCCAAGCAACTGCAGTTGCCGCGGCGTATAGATCACACCGCTGGTGCTCGCCGGCGACATAAACGGTGCCGCTGAGGCCGACAACGGTCCTAAACAACCCACCGTCCCCGGGTTCGCCGCCACCGCCGGGCAGGTGCCGGACCCGGGTGCGGTGTAGGCCACGAGATTGTTGTTCACAGCCAGGATGTTGCGATGATTGAGGGCATTAAAGAGCTCCGCAGCCACCTCGAAGTGATAGCGCTCAAACACCGGGAACTCTCGCGACAAGCGGGCGTCCAGGTTGTGGATGCCCGGCCCGGCAAAGGCATTGCGCCTCGCGATGAAGTCCGGCACGCGCCCGGACGGACCGGAGGTAAACAGGGCGTTCGTCACGCCGCTGTCCGAGGTCAGATTTCCAAGCGCTGTTGAAGAGCTGGTCAGATAGCTGATCGCCCCGCTCACCGTGCCCGTTACCGGCTCACCACTCTGCGCCGTGTAGGTGCCGGCCAGTTGCCAACCGTTCACCGCCGAAGCCGCAAACTTGTTACCGATGGGCAGATTCAAGTGCCCGACCAACGTTCCGGTAAACCGGCTCCGAACATCCAGGTCCGACCGCGTGTACTCCGCGCCGCGACCGTTGTAGGGCCCATACGCAAACGGGATCAGCGGCGCATCCGTGCCGTTGAACGTCGCGTTGCTACCGTAAGTTTGTCCCGCATCAAGTGTGTGCGCCCACGTGTAATTCGCCAGCACCTCCACACCATTCGCAAGCGGCTTGCGCAACGTCACCGCCATCGAGTCGTAGTTGGCATTGACGTCTGAAAATCCAGTCGCGACCGTCCCGGAGGTCGTATACAGCCGCTTCGTGTAGATTGGCTCGCTGTAGTTCGCGACGGCTCCGGTCGTCGGATTGGTGTACCGATAGGTTCGATTCGTTACCACCGAGCTCGGGTCTATGTTGGTGTCGACGAACACGGGAAGATGGTTGGCCCGATTGCCCACATACGCCAGCGTCAGCGTCGAACGCAGCGGCAGGGCCTGCTCCAAGGTTAGATCCCAGGAGTAGGACACCGGATTTGTGAACGTAGGATCGATGCCGCGAACCGTGATCGTGCCTGCCGGCACCGCCGCCAGTCCTGTGGGTGTAAGTGGCTGCCCGGTGACGATGTTGGTCGGCGGCGGCCCTGGAGGCGTCGCGATCGGCACGCCACCCTGCGGCGCGTACGCCACGTAGCTTCCAGGGTTGTTGAAGCAGACGTTCGCTCCACCTGTCGGCACACACTTGCCTGGCGTTGTACCGGACCCAGTCACGGTCGCACCCGTGGACACGTAGGGAATGGGCGTCACAGCCGACGTGATCGGGCCATACTGCTTCTGGTAGACGCCGTTCTCGCGGCGCTCCGTGTAGTAGATCGAATTCCCCAGCAACCCGTAAAACATCCCGCCGCCACCGCGGAGCACAGTCCCACGTTGCGGATTCCAATTGAAGCCCAACCGCGGCTGGAACATGTGGAGATCCGGATTGAGCTGCGAGGTTGCGCTGAACGCCACCGGATTGGCGGTGTTAGGCATGTCCGGGCCCGGAACTAGCTCCACATCATAGCGCATGCCGAGAGACAGCAACAGCTTCGGCGAGGCTTGCCATTGGTCCTCGATAAATCCGTCAATGTCCTGGTTCCAGAAGTCGTCCGCACCCACGCCGGTCAGCTGATCCACAGTCTGGCTGAACGAGTTGTAATGGCGCGGAACCGGGGTTCCGTTCCCTGTCGTCAGCGTTGCATTCACCGCAAACGCATCCTGCACGAAATTGGCGAAGTTGAACTCCGCATTCGAGTTGTTGTACGAGAAGCTGCCGTCGCCGCCGAACAAATTGGCAATCTGCTCGTGAATCAGGTTCATGTCAAATCCGGCTTTAATCGTCTGTCGCCCCGCCGTGAGCGTGTACACGTCCGTGAGTTGCCATCGATGCTCATCCGGAAACTTGCCGCGCGGCAGCGCGGAGGTCTCGCCGAACGACACCAGGTTGGTCAGACTATTGGCGGGCCCACCTGTATTGGTGCTGTCGGTCTCCAGGTCGCGGCCCCACTGGAAGTGCACCACGTTCACTGCCCGCGCGCTGATCGCCGTTTCGGCGTTTACGATCGCAAACCGCTCATGGAAGTCCGCGGTTCCGTTCTGCGACACGCCGCCATTGTTCACGGAAAACGTTGTGTTGTACCCGTTCGGCTGGTGGAAGTCCTGCCAAAGAAACTCTGCCGACAGATGCGTCTTCTGGTTCAGCTGGTAGTCCAGCCGCGGAAAGAAGATGTTCTGGTTGACGGTGCGCCCAAACGAGCCCAACTGCGCCTGCACCGCCGCTACCGCGCTACCGCACTGCGCCGCCGAAATGTTCGGTATGGACGTTGGATAAATCGTCGTGCCATCCATCACGTGCGTCGTGCCGCCGTCGCAAAGGTGCACCAGGTTGGCCACGGAGGTTGTGGCGGTATTGTAGGTCGAGTTGTAAAAGATCGGATTGATGCGGCGGTAGCCGTCATACGTGAAGTGCGCAAACAGCTTATCCTTTACGATGGGCCCGCCCGCCGAGAGTCCAAACTGGTTCTGCACCCGCACCGGCTGTGATAACAGCAAGGGGTTGTTCGTAAGCCGCCCCGTGTACTTGTTCAGCGGATCCAGGGCGTTCCATCCCGGCGTCCGGTAGTACTCATAGGCGTCCCCGTGAAACTTGTTTGTGCCGCTTTTGGTCACGGCGTTGATGATCCCACCGGCCGCGCCACCCAACTCCGCCGAGTACCCCGTCGACGACGACTCAAATTCATTGATCGCGTCCACCGGAAAGACATACGGCGCACCGATGGCTCGCCCGCGCGCTTCGGAAAAGAAGGCCTGATTGTTGTTCGCGCCGTCGACGATGTTGGTGTTGTAGACACCCGAAATACCGCGATACGCCAGCAGCCCCGACGTGCCATCCGGCACCACATTCGGCGTTAGCAGCACAAAACTCTCGAACCTTCGGCTGTTCACCGGCGCGTTGCTCACAATGTTCTGATCGATGACCTGCGACTCTTCAATCTTTTGCGTGTCGATCAGCGGCGCCTCCGAGGTCACCGTCACCTCGGTCGATACACTCGCGGCTGGCAGCTCGGCGTCCACCGTAATTGGCGCGCCTACCGTGACCGGCACGTTTTTCCGGTCCACCTTGCCGAAGGTCGCGCCCGCGCTCACGACGACTTCGTAGTTGCCGGGCTGCAAGTCCCGCGCCTGGTAGTGGCCTTCGCCGTCCGTGGTCAGGGTGCGCACCGCGCCGGTGCCGCTGTTGCTCACCACTACGGTTGCGCCGGCCACCACGGCCCCGGTGCTGTCGCGCACCACGCCGCCGATGTTGCCAAGCGCCGCCGTCTGCGCCCCCAACACCATGGGCAACAACAAAGCCGCGCCACACACGCCGCCGGCACACCACAGACCAGAACGAAATCGCGTCTTCTTCACAACCACACACTCCAAGGTAACCACCGAACGATTCGCAAGCCCAAGCAACATCCTGGCCCGGAGTACAGCTAAACTTTGAAAAAGTTCGAAGGTCGCACTCCCAGCTTCCCGTAGGGGCAACAGCGCTGTCAAGCCTCCGCGAGTAGCCCGCCAACTCTTTAGTAGCAGCACATCCCTTTACCGTCCTAGAACGAGTCAACTCTTTACCATGGCGTTGGAGACCTGCCTGGCTTTGCACGCTCGACTTATCCTCGGTATCGAAAGCTCGTGCGACGAAACCTCTGCGGCGGTGGTCGCCGACGGTCGTCAGGTGCTTTCGAATGTGGTCGCCTCGCAGCTCATCCATGCCGATTATGGCGGCGTCGTCCCGGAGCTCGCCAGCCGCGAACATTTACGGAGTATTGTTCCAGTTGTCCGCGAGGCCATGGCCACCGCCGGGGTCGCGTCCTACCACGATTTAAGCGCGGTGGCCGTTACCGAAGGTCCGGGGCTTGCCGGCGCGCTGCTGGTGGGCATCAGCTTCGCCAAAGCACTCGCCTTCGGCGCCGACCTCCCACTGATCGCCGTCAATCACCTCGAAGGCCACATACAGGCCGTGCTGCTCGAGACCGAAGTGCGCTTCGCCGAAGCCAGCCCGCTGCTCGCGGCCGTCGTCTCCGGCGGCCACTCGCATCTGTACCTCGCCCATCGCGACCCCGACGGTCTGTGGGCTTACCGTAACGTCGGTCGTACCGTGGACGACGCCGCCGGCGAAGCCTACGACAAGGTCGCGAAACTGCTCGGCTTGCCCTACCCCGGCGGCCCCTGGATGGACGCCCTCGCGGCCCACGGGAACTCCCTGGCCGTCCCCTTCCGCTTCGCCCAGATCAAACCCAAGCCGCGCGACCGCAAGGTTGCTCTCTCCGAACAGATCAACAACGTAACCGCCAACGGCGAAGCCGCCAGCGCGCAGCACGGAGGCGAAGCCGCCAACGCACGCTTCGATCTGTCCTTCAGCGGCATAAAGACCGCCGTACGTCGCCATGTCGAACTCCACGGCATGCGCGACCGCATCGCCGCACGCGAGCGTGCCCTGCGCGAGGCCGGCCTGATGACCGCCAAACCCACCCTCGACGCCCTTGCCCACGCGCTGACCCTGCTCGACCCAGAGGCCCTCGACCTCATCGCCAGCTTCCAGCACTCGGTTACCGGGTATTTGGCCCGCACCATCCTAGCCGCCGCCGAGAGCTACGGCGCCCGCGCCATCGCCGTCTCCGGAGGCGTCGCCGCCAACCGCGAGCTTCGCCGCAAGCTGCAGCGCGCTGCCGGGGAACGCGGCATCCCAGTTGCCTTCCCGTCCCTAAGCCTGTCCACCGACAACGCCGCTATGATCGCCGCCGCCGCCTGGCCCAAGCTGTTGAACCACCGTTTTGCCGACGACACGCTCGAAGCCGCTCCGGGCTTGCGCCTCGGCTGAAAGTCCGTTCTGTCACCAAAAGCGCTTCGGGGCGTCCTATGTGGGTCCACGCGGAGGCCCCATGTCCCCCAGATCCTCGACGCCTAGATTCTCAACGTCCAGATTCACGCTTCACGGCCTCTGCGCAGTCCTGCTCGTCTGCACGGCAGCCTTTGCCTCCGCGCAAACGTCCGCACCCACCCCCGCGCCGCAGCGCGCCGTCCTGGTCGAACTGTTTACCTCCGAAGGCTGCTCCAGCTGCCCGCCCGCCGACGCCCAGCTTCGCCAGATCAACGGCAAGCGCACCGCCGCCGGCCAGCTCATCGTCGGCCTCAGCGAACACGTCACCTACTGGAATCGCCTCGGCTGGACCGACCCTTTCTCCGCGCAAACCTTTACCGACCGCCAAAGCCGCTACGCGCAACGTCTCCAGCTCGACGATGTGTACACGCCGCAAATGGTCATCAACGGCCGCGAGCAGATCGTCGGCGGCAATGGCCCGGCACTTCGCGACGCTCTGCAGTACGAGCTGCAATCCCCTTTCGTCGCACTGGACATCCTTGGTGTCCAGCCGAACGCCCACACCCTCGATGTTCGCTTCCATGCAGGCGCGCTGCCGGGAGCGCTGCCTGGATCTGCGCCGCTTTCACTCGTAGCCGTCATCGCCGACGACGCCGACAGCACGGACGTTCGGCGCGGCGAAAACGCCGGACGCACCCTCGATCACCTCGCCGTCGCCCGATCGCTCGCGCACGTCGCGGACGTGGTGGTGGCGGGCGATGGCGAGGTACAGGTCCTTTCGCGTCGTCAAATCACGCCCCCGGCAGCCCGAGGCAGCACCTCGTCCTGTTTCTGCAGGAACCCGGGACCGGCCGCGTACTCGGTTCCGCCGTCCAACCGCTTCCCTGAACTGCGAATCACTCACCATCCGCGCCCTGCCTCCCGTTCGCTAGAATGGCCGCATACCTCAAACCGGGAAGGCAGCCGGGCACGGCCACACACGCCACGCCAGCGGCATCGGACATACACACGCGTGGCGGATCACACTCTCCATCTCTTCAACACCCTTTCCGGCCAGATCGAGCCGCTTTTCGCCGCCGACGGGCAGCGGCTTCGCTTTTATTGCTGCGGCCCCACCGTCTACGACTACGGCCACATCGGCAACTTCCGCACCTTTCTGCACGTCGACCTGCTGCGCCGAGCCCTGCGCCTCTTCGGCCTCACGCCACAGCACGTTATGAACGTCACCGACGTGGACGACAAGATCATTCGCAACGCGGGCGCCGCCAACCTGCCCATCGGCGAGTACAGCCGCAAGTACGAAGAAGCCTTTTTTGAGGACCTAGACGCGCTCGGGATGGAGCGCCCCGAGATCATCGCCCGAGCCACCGAAAACATCCCCGAAATGGTCGTGCTCATCCAGCGTCTCGCCGCCGAGGACATCGCGTACCAGGCCGAGGACGGCAGCTGGTACTTCCGCGTCGCGCGCGACCCGAGCTACGGCAAGCTCAGCAAAAAGGATCTCGAAGGCATCGAGGACGGCGCCCGCATCGCCGCCGATGAGTACGACAAAGACGCCGTCCGCGACTTCGCGCTGTGGAAGGCCACCAAACCCGGCGAAACCTCATGGCCCACCGCGCTGGGCGAGGGCCGCCCCGGCTGGCACATCGAGTGCTCCGCCATGGCCCTGAAGTACCTCGGCGACAGCTTCGACCTCCATGCCGGCGGCGAGGACCTCATGTTTCCGCACCACGAGAACGAGATCGCGCAATCGGAGTGCGCCACGCACCAGACCTTCGCCCGCCACTGGTTCCACGTCCGTTTCCTGCTCGTGGAAGGCAAGAAGATGTCCAAGTCCGAGGGCAACTTCTACACCCTTCGCGACCTGCTGCTCAAAGGCTATAAGGCGTCGGCGATCCGCTTTCTGCTGCTCAGCGTGCCGTATCGCCACCAGCTCAACTTCACTTTTGACGGCGTCCGTGAGTCCACCAACGCCATCGATCGCCTCCGTACCTTTGCGCAACGCATGCGCGACGGCAAATGGCCGGCCGCCGGCGGCGATGAGGCGCTCTCTGCGGTGATACGCAGAGGCCACGAGGGCTTTCTCGCCGCCCTGGCCAACGACCTCAATAGTGCCGAAGCTCGCGCCGCGATCTTTGAAGTCATCCGCGCCGTCAACACCGCCGCCGACCAGAACAAGCTCACACAGCCCGACGCCGACGCCACGCTCGCCTTGCTCGCCGCCTTCGACCAGATCTTCGCCGTCCTCGAAGACAACGACGCCGAGCTCACCCGCTGGGCGCTCGACTGGGCCAAAGCCGAAAACCGTCTCGATCAGGCCGATCCCGACCTGCTCGCGCGCTTCGCCGAAACGGGCCCCACCGACGCCGACATCGACGCCCTGGTCGCCGAGCGCACCCAGGCCAAACGCCAGCGCAACTTCGCCCGCGCCGACGGAATTCGGAACGATCTCCTCGCCAAAGGCATCCTGCTCGAAGACGGCAAGGACGGCGTCCGCTGGCGACGCAAGTAAACCGGTGCAGACCGTATAATTTGCCGGTGTGGCCAGAAACGTCGCAAGGACCGCAGAGCCTCATTGTTGGCGCGTCAGGGCAGGTAGGCACGCAGTTGGCCGAGTTGCTCCGCGCGCGGCATGGACCACAGGCTGTCCTCGAAACCTCGAGTAAGGCACGCCCCGGTTGGCTTTCACTAGACCTTGGCACGCTGGATCAGATGGGGGATTTGGACGCGCACCTGGCCAACTGTTCCTTTAACGCAATCTATTGCGTTGGAGGTATGACGTTCGTCGACGGCTGCGAGGCTCAGCCCGACGTCGCGGCGCGTGTCAACGCAAACGGGCCCAGTCTGCTCGCGGAGTTCGCCGCGCAGCGCGGCATCCCGTTTGTCTACTTCTCCACGGAATATGTCTTCTCAGGCCGCGCGGACAACCCCGGACCCTACACCGAAACGTCACGCCCGGATCCGCTCAACGCCTATGGTCGCAGCAAGCTGCTGGGCGAGCAGCGCATACAGGAAGTGAATCCTGCCGCGCTGATCCTCCGCACCACAGTCGTCTACGGGCCGGACGCGCAAGCGAAGAACTTCGTCTATGCCGTCCTGCGCGCGCTTGGGCAGGGAAAGCGCTTGGAGGTACCGGAAGACCAGATCTCCACGCCAACCTATAATCGCGATCTAGCCGCTGCCACACTGGCGCTCGTCGAGAAAGGCGCGTCCGGTATCTTGCATGTGGCCGGCCCGGATCGCCTCGGTCGGCTCGAGTTCGCGCAAGCCATCGCTCGTTTGCTTCAGCTCGACGAGTCTTTGCTGACTGGCGTTCCAACCCGTGCCTTGCATCAGCCTGCGCCGCGGCCGCTCGCCGCCGGTCTGGATACCGCCCAGCTCCGGTCGACGCATCCTGACATCGTCATGCGGTCGCTCCCCTCGGCCATCGCCCATTGTGAGCAGCACCTGAGGACGTTCTCTTAAAGCATGGAAACGACGACCAACTCGCAGCCCGCGTCGCAGGCGAGGCGACAGAAGCCTCTGATCTCCCTTGTCGTTCCCGTGTTGAACGAGGCGGACAACCTCCCGCTCTTTTACGCCGCCGTTCGTGCTGTCATCGACCCGCTCGCTCCCGAGTTCGATTTCGAGTTTGTCTTTACGGACAATCACTCCACCGATGCCACACCGCAGCTGCTTCGTGAACTCGCCGGGCAGGACCCACGGGTGCGGGCGTATCGCTTTTCGAGAAACTTTGGCTATCAACGCTCCATCCTCACGGCCTACCTGCAATGCGCCGGGGATGCGGCCATTCAGCTGGATTGTGATCTGCAGGATCCCCCGGCGCTCATCCCTGTTTTTCTGCGGAAGTGGCAAGAAGGTTCCGAGGTGGTGTACGGCATCCGCGAGTCCCGTCTGGAGTCACGTCGGTGGACGCAGGCGCGTAAGGTCTTTTACTGGCTCGTCGACGTCCTTTCCGAAGATCCGATCCCACGCGACGCCGGAGACTTTCGCCTGATCGGCAGAAGGGTCATCGAAGAACTCAGGCACCTGCAGGAGTCGAAGCCTTATCTGCGAGGCACCATCGCGACCATGGGCTTCACGCAAACCGGCATCGCCTATGCCCGGCAAGCCCGCGCTGTCGGAACCACCAAATTTTCCTTTTACGACAACGTCATGCTTGCCATCGATGGCCTCGTGAACCAATCAGTCGTCTTGCTGCGCCTCGCCACCTACGTCGGGGTCGCCGTCGCGTTCCTGACGGTGCTGGCGATCTTCGGTTACCTCATCGCCCATTTCACCACGGGCTTTCGCGCTCCAGCGGGTTTCACCACCATCACCGTTCTGATCCTGGCATCGCTGGGCATCAACGCGATGTTGTTGGGCATTATCGGTGAGTACCTTGGGCGAATGTACATGCAGATGAAGAATCGATCGCTCACCATTATCGAGGCCGAGCTGCACCCCGCCGCCAATGCGCCGCTGACCCATCGCCGACGCGACCAAGCGCTCAGAGAGATCGCCTGATGCGCGACCCTGTCCCCTCCAGAACGGGCTTGCCGCTGCCCTTGATCGTTGCGGCTGCCGCTCTGGTTCTTCTTACAGCTGTCTGCTTCGGCTTGATCGCCTATTGCAGCGCAACCCCAGCATGGAACATGCACCCCTACAACATCTCCGGGCTGGACGAGTACTTCCCCGATCTCTTGCTTTTTCAACGACGGTTCGATTTCTTCCACACCCGGCAGTTCTTTACTTACACCGGGGCCACCCCGTTCATGTACCCGGCGCCAGACGCCGTTGTTTACAAGGTCTTCTACACACTGGCAGGCAGCGAGGCGGTTCCCTGCTTTATCACTTGCGCCGTTCTGGTGTACGTCGTCACCGGAGCCGCTTTCGTGCGGTCCCTCGCTCGCCGAGGTGTCCCTCTTGTTTCCGCTGCCCTTCTCACCTTGGCCGTGCTCCTTTGTTCGTACCCCGTGTGGTTTGAAATCAAACAAGCCAATCTGGAGATTGCTGTTTGGGTGCTAATCGCCGCCGGTCTTGCGTCCTTTCTTTCCAACCGCGGCTACCTCGCCGCCGTATGCTTCTGCCTCGCCGGGAGCATGAAGCTATACCCTGTCATCTTCCTCGGTCTGCTGCTGCAACGACGGCAGTGGAAACAAGCCGCGGCAGGGCTCGGCGTGTTCCTCGTGGCGACCGTCGCCTCGGTGTGGCTGTTGTGTCCGGACCTCCTCTACTGCTGGCACGGAATCGCGCACGGCGTCGATCAATTTCACGACCTGTACATCCTTCGCTTACGCATCGAAACCACCTTCGACCATTCCCTGTTTGTCCTGTTCAAATACCACATGCGACCGGTCCTGGAACCGTGGCGAGTAACGCAAGTCCTGAATCGCTACATGATTGTGGTTGGTGTTCTGGGCGTAGTTCTATTCTTTGTTCGCATCCGCCTCCTTCCCGTTCTCAATCAGATCCTGGCGCTTACCATTGCCTCCATTCTTCTTCCACCAACGTCCTTTGAGTACACGCTGCAACACATGCTCGTTCCTTTCGCTCTGTTCGCGTTGCTGCTCGTAGACGCCACCCGCAAACGAGTCACGCTTCCGGCCTGGCGAGCGTTCCTCCTTTGCTTTGTGATCCTGCTCGCACCCATCCCCGAGCTGATCCACAACACGCTTCGCCTGGACGGCCGCGTGAAAGCGCTCACATTGCTCGCTCTTTTCCTTCTCTCCGTAGCCGTTCCGCTGCAGCTACCCGGCAAGGGCGAGTCGACGAATCAGGAGACGCCCGAGGACTTCATTGCACCGTGGGAGTACGCCGAGCCTTCGACCCTCCCCGGCGGTGCACGCCGCCTTGCGGGGCAGCCCGCGTCCTGGTAACGCAACCTCACCTCAACGCCACGAAAGGAGCGGCGACATGCAAACCACTCTCGATCTGCCCGCACGCAACACGCAATCAGGAAGGTCTGTTCGCTTCACAGAATCCAAACTGCGTGGCTGTTTTGTCGTGCAATTTCCACTCATCGAGGATCATCGAGGCAGCTTCGTGAAAACAATCCAGGCCTCGGTTTTCCGGGAGCACGGGCTCGAATCGGATTTTCGCGAGTGCTTCTATAGCACCTCGCACAAAAACGTCCTCCGAGGCATGCACTTCCAACTCCCACCCAGCGATCACGCCAAGCTCGTCTACTGCACCGCGGGAGCCATCTACGATGTGGCCCTGGATCTGCGCAAAGGCTCGCCTACCTTCGGCGGACATGAGGTATACGAGCTCTCTAGCCAAGCCAACAACGCTGTCTATCTGCCCCGGGGCATCGCGCACGGTTTTCTGGTGCGCGAAGGACCCGCCGTGATGGTCTACCACGTCACTAGCGAACACGACCCGCTGCGCGATGTCGGCATCCACTGGAACTCCTTCGGAGCCGTGTGGCCGTCTGACGCGCCCATCACCTCGGTACGTGATGAAAGCTTTGTGGCACTCGAGAACTTCGACAGCATGTTCACGTATGCGCCGTAGAAGGTCCCGTCTACCGCTTCTTCCGTACTACCCACGTGGTCATACACCGGTACGCCTGCACCACCGTCGTCTTGAGTGGATCCATCAACAACCCGCCCAGCACCTCGGTTAGGTCGAGTAGCATCTCTTCGTCGACCAGGTACCACACCGACCCATCCTCCAGGCGAAACCGGTTACCTTCCACCGGCTCGAACTCCATCCCGATCCTCGATCCCAGTCGACAGAACAGCATGCCGCCCGGCCGCAACACGCGCCAAAGCTCCAGCAGCATCGCTTCAAAGTGCTCCTCATCCCGCGCGAAATGGAGCACCGAGTTGCACAGGACTACATCCGCGAACGCGTCCGGAAACGGCATCCGTTCAATCATGCCCACCTGAAAGTTCTCGGACGGCAACCCCGGCTGCAGCTCCGCCGCCAACTGGCGCACGTGCTCCACGCCGTCGGCATTCGCATCCAGCGCAAAAATCTCGCAGCCCTCGCGCAACAGGTAGACCAGGTTGCGTCCGTAGCCGCACCCGGCATCCAACACGCGCATTCCAGGAGCGATGTTGCCGCGCAGTATCTGATCGAACACATAGATGTCGATCTGCCCAAACTGCTCTTGCACGTTCAACGCCAAGCCCCACCACCCTGTCTTGCTTACTCCTTCGAAGCCTACCGCAAGCAAGGCAGCGGCGCGGAGAACAGAAGCCCGACCGCGTCCCAGAACGAACTCATATCACTTCACTTTTCCACTAAAGATTTCTCACGATCTGCCGATAAGGAAGGCAGGAGCAAAGAGTTTGTGACAAAGCTGAAATCCCGGTTCACTCACTTCATACAGGACGACTCCGGCCAGGATCTGGTCGAGTACGCCCTTATCGTCGCCCTCATCTCGCTTACCTGCATCGCCAGCCTGCACAGGTTTTCCCAGACCCTGTCACAGGTTCCTAACGAGATCCTTTATCAGATCCTCGTTCGGGCCTACAGCTAGGCGCGGACGTCGTGCATGTGGCCACGGTGAGTGCGCGTGGCTGTCCGACAATGGGTCGATCACCTTCTTGTGAGAAGAGATCGCTGTAGAACGTGCGTCTACCGCAGTGATCGTGCAGGGGTTATGTGTAAGGTGCCGTTCCAGAGGTTCGCAGCTGCCTGCCCGTGATTCATTCGGGCATAGCTTTCTGAGGACTCTGACATAGCCGTCGTGGTATAGACGGCGGCTCTGGTCAGATGAGTTGAAGTTGTTGCCAAGCGAAGGCCCTAGCCGCCCTAGCGCATCGCCTCGGACCGCGGGTACCTCGCTGTCACCACCGTCGAGATCCCACCGCGCGGCCGGAAATCTCCCTTCACCTCCACCCATACCGGGTCCGTCGCCTTCACCACATCATTCAAGACCTGGTTGGCGATGTTCTCCTGAAAGATCCCCAGGTTCCGGTAGCAGAACAGGTACTCCTTCAACGATTTCAGTTCCAGGCAGGTCTCCCGCGGCATGTACCTGATGGTCAGCACCCCAAAGTCCGGCAGACCGGTCTTCGGGCACACACTGGTAAACTCCGGGTCGTCAATCAAGATTTCATACGCCGCAAATTGGTTCCGCCACGTCTCGATCTCCGGAAACACATAGTCCAACCCGGCCTTCGCGTGGTCGTCCGTATAGCCCGTCGTGTACGCCTTCTCTTCCTGCACCATTCTTTTCTCCTGCCCCGGTTTGCGTGGCATGACCCTGCATCCGGCAAAATAGGTGGACCAAAGCAAAACCCGGCCGCGAGCCGGGCTTTGCTGTTCCGCTGTCTTGAACGTCGAAGTCTGGGCTCAAAGTCCGTACTTTGAAGACTTTGCAAGAACAGGTGGGTACCCCCTACCCTCTAGTTGCGCCGTCCCAGCGTAGGGCGGTCATCTCCCGTGCCCGTGGTGCCAGTTGGCGTGTTCGGATCATTGTTCGAGCCAGCCGTCCGACGCAAGGTCGGCTTGTTGCCGCCCTTCTTGTCGTTCAGGCCGCGCTTGTTCTGGATCCGCGCCAGCCGCGCCTTCACCAGGTCGAACTCCGAAGTCGTGACCATGTACTCCGGCCGCGGCGGCAAAATCGTGGCAATCTCATTCTCCACCGCATCGATCCGATCTGGCGTCGCCGGATGGTCGCTGAAGGCTCGTGAGATCGCGCCGGGCTTATGCTTCTGCAGCGCGTCAAGCTTCTCGAAGATGCTCACCATGCCCTGCGGATCGTATCCGGCCTTGTACATCCACTGCACACCCAGGAAGTCGGCCTCGGCCTCAAACTGCCGCGAAAACGACAGAAACGTCAGCGGCACGGCCAGCTGCGTCGCCTCATAGATCCCGTACCCGGTCCACGTCCCCTGGGTGAAGATCATCAGCGGCACCGAGCCGATCTGCATGTAGTTCATGCGCGTCATCTCACGCGCCGCATGATGCGCGATCACGTGCGAGATCTCGTGCGCCATCACGCCGGCCAGCTCGTCCTCCGAATCACACGCCAAGATCAGGCCGGAGTTCACATAAAAGAACCCACCCGGCAGCGCCATCGCGTTAATTTCGTCAGTGTCCAGCACCTTGATCGTAAACGGCACCTTGGCATCGGAGTTCCGCACCAGGTTCTGTCCAACTCGGTTCACATACTCGACGACCACCGGATCGGTGATCAGGTGCGACGACTTGTCGACCTCCATGGAGTACTGCTTGCCCATGGAAACCTCCCAGTTTGTCGAGTACCAATTGCCCAGGCCGCGACCGCCTATGTTCCGCGTCCCGATCGCGTTCACATCGTCCTCGCTGCCCTTCTTGATGTGCGGGTTGTAATCATCGCCCGGAGAAGGAATCGCATCTGCCTTGGTCGAAGCCGTGTCCGCAGCAGGCAGCGGTTTGCGGTCCGTCTTGGACGCACCCGGAACGGGCTCCTGTGCACTGGGCGTACCAGGCTGTGGGGTCGTGCTCTGCGGTGAGGTGCTTTGCGGGACCGTGGCCGGGTCGCCGGTCGTCCCGGAAGGACTGGCCGTGGGGGTGCTGGGTGTCTGCTGCGCCGCAACGAAACCCGCGGGCACCAGCAAACTGGCTGCAAAAAGCAGATGGCGCATGGGAAACCTCCGGCGAGTCCGGCTCCTGCCGTCGGGCGCGGCTCTCCGTCCTATCTTAGACGCAAACGACCGCGTCCGGTTTCAATTTGTTCGCCCCCTGTTCTCCCCTAAACCGTTCGGGTGTCCCTCTTCGGCTCGGCTCGGCTCGCAAAGTCAAAATGAGCTGGCTGTTCGCCACACAAACCCGCGCAGCTCCCGGGTATCCTTAGGTGCCCGCCTACGAAGCCCCCATCCGGCCGAAGCCAATG
>CAXTLD010000032.1:0-3052 GCA_964245045.1 uncultured Acidobacteriaceae bacterium
CCGGAGCTGGACGATAATGAGCCGGCAGCAAGCGGAGCCCCGCCGCCCGCGTATGAGGTGCCAGCGACGTACGAACGCTCAACCCTAACGGCTGGGGACATCCTGGCAGCAGCTTCCGGGCAATCGCCTGGCGTCGCGGCAACTGCGCCAGCGCCACTGCCCACATCCACGCGCGCGGCCGATGCCGATCTTGCCCGGTCCAGCCAGGATGTTTTGTTTCGCGCCGTGACGATGTCCGCGCAAGAGGCAGCAGCGCCCGTGCCTGCGCCCTCCCTGACGTCTGTGCCGCGCGGTCGGGCCCGGCGGTCCAAACCTGGCGGCAAAGCCTGGCTGCTCCCTACCGGCGCGTTTGCGGCTGCGGCGGGCGTCCTGTTGTATCTCCTGTGGCCTACGTTGGCGCACCACATAGGTGCGCGGCAGGCCGGGCCGGAGAACATCCCGGCGGCGCTCACAGCAGCGGCACCGAAGGCTACTGCCCTGGACGCCGGCATGTGCGCCGCCCCACCAGATGCGGGGGTCTCGCGGGTTGGGCTGGAGGAGCGGTTGACGTGGGCGCACAGCTTAATGGACCAGAAGTTGTACACGGCGGCCATGCCCCAGCTGCAGGCCATCGCAGAGGTGGACCCAGGGTTTCCAGGTATCCATCTGGATGAAGCCGACGCCCTGCTGCATATGAACAAGCCGGACGAGGCCCGAGCGGCGGTGGATCGGCAGATCGGCATCTCGGCGTGCCTGGCCAAGCTGCCCGAAGCGGCGCTGGATGCCTACTGCGCCCAGCAGTTCCCCGCGGCAACGGTCTCCACCTGTCGTCCGTCGCTGATCCATATCCGGCAGGCGGCCGAGTTGCAGGCAGCGCTGGTGCACCTGGAGCTCGGGCACCAGGTCGACGGGGATGACGGTTCCGCGGCGGCCATGGCCGAGTTGACCCAGGGACAGGCTCCCTCGGCGGGACGAAGCAGGGCTGCGGGGAAGCAAGGAGCCTCCGGCGCAACCGCCCCCAAAGCGAAGCCGCCCGTAGCTGAACCGCCAGAGCCGGCCGCGAGCTCGACACAGTAAGCCTTCGCTACGTGATGTGTTTGAATGGCAGAAGTGCGCCGACTTGTGGCCATGCTGTTGTTGGCGGTGTTTGGCTTGCCGTTGGTCTCGTCCTCGCTCGCGCTGGGGCAGAGCTCTGAGGCGAGCCTGCCGGCGTGTTGCCGGCGCGCGGGCGAGCACCACTGTGCGATGCCGATGGCGGAGCGCGCGGCGAGCGCATCGCAGGCACCGGCCTGGACGTCCCCGTTGCAGCGCTGCCCGTATTGCCCGGCCAGCATCACCGCAGGCCACCATGTGGACGCGGTGTGGCTGCGGGGCGGATCTGCTGCGCACTTCGGTTTCCGCGCTGTCGCGGGCCCGGTAGTCCAGGCGCAGTGCGCGCACCGGCTGGCGCGCGAGCGGTCGCGGCACAAGCGCGGACCTCCCCTTTCTCCTCTTGTCTGAGCGAATTTGCGGCGCTGCGGCCTGAATCGCCGAGCGCTTTCGGGTAGCGGTGCCGAGGTCGGCGACGCGCCTTGCTCAACCAACAAATCGGAGACAACATGATGTGCCATGCGCAACGTGAGCCCCAGCGGCTGCACGCGAGGTGGTGGACGGGCCGCAAGTGGTTGCGGCACAGTCGGGCGGCGGGCTTTCTGCTCGCCATGGCCGTGGCATTCGGAACGGCGGCGCACGCCACCCTGTTCGCGGATGTCTCCGGGGTGGTGCACGACGTACAGCATCGGCCGTTGCCGGCCGCGGAGGTGGAGCTACAGGCACGCGGGTCGGCGTCCGTGTTCCAGGCGCGGACTGCCGCGAACGGCGACTTCCACTTCGCCGCGGTGCCCTTCGGCGAGTACACGTTGCGGGTGAGCCACAGCGGATTTGGCACGGTGGCGGAGGCGGTCATCGTGGCCTCGGGCAGCTCGCCGGTGCTGCATGTGGCGCTGCCCGTAGCGGCGGTGAATGAGACCGTCAATGTGACCGCAGAGGCGGCGGGCGCGGATGTGAGTTCGGTGATGCCGACCATCCTGCTCAGCCAGCACGCTATCGATACAACGCCCGGGGCCGACCGCAGTAACTCCCTGGCGATGATCACGGACTACGTGCCCGGCGCGTACGTTACCCATGACATGCTGCACATGCGCGGCGGCCACCAGGTGAGTTGGTTGCTCGACGGCGTCCAGATCCCGAACACCAACATCGCGTCCAACCTCGGCCCGCAGATCGACCCGCGCGACATCGCCTACCTGCAGGTGGATCGGGGCAGCTACGGTGCGGAGTTGGGCGACCGGACCTACGGGGTCTTCGACGTGAATCCCAAAAGCGGCTTCGAGCGTAGCCGCGAGGGCGAACTGCGCTTGATCGCCGGCAGTGCGCTCGCCACCGACGATCAGCTGTCGCTAGGCGACCATAGCGAGCGTGCGGCCTACTACGTCAGTGTTAACGGCAACCGGAGCGACTATGGGCTGGCCCCGCCCATCGAGCAAGCCTTCCACGACGCGCAGAACGGCTACGGCGGCTTCGGGTCGTTCACCTTCAACCGCAGCGCCGCGGACCAGTTTCGGCTGCTCACGCAGCTCCGGTCGGACTTCTTCCAGATTCCCTACGACCCCGACCCGAACGACTACGAGAACCAGCTCTACGACACGGGCGGCCTACGCGACGCGCAGCATGAGACCGACAGCGTGGTCGCGTTTACGTGGACGCACAGCCTGTCTTCCCGCGCGGTGCTGGCCGTGTCGCCGTTCTACCACGGCAACAGCGCGAACTATGAACCGGGCGCGGGCGATACGCCCACTGCCACCACCTCCGATCGCGCGTCGCACTACGCCGGCCTGCAACTCGGCGCAAGCGGCGACGTGGCGCGCAACCACCTGGAGGCCGGCCTCTACGGTTGGGGGCAGCACGACAGCGACCGCTTTGCCGTGCGTTTCGCCGATGCGAGTTACACCGACTTCAGCCAAGCGGAGACGGCAAGCGGCGGTCTGGTCGAGGAGTTCGTCTCCGACAACTACAAGCCGAGCCAGTACCTGAC
>CAXTLD010000032.1:3152-39671 GCA_964245045.1 uncultured Acidobacteriaceae bacterium
CTGGACCACGATCAGCGCAACACCCTGAACGCCGGCGGCGACCTGCTCCTGCCCGGCCGCGTCCAGGCGAGCACCAACGTGTACTTTGGCTCCGGGTTTTCGAACGGCTACCCGAGACCACCGTCGCCGTTTGACGGCGCCTACCTGCCCGCGCATACGACATTCGATCTGCGGTTGGCACGCAACTTCGGCGAAAACCTCAGCGTGGCCGTGGACGCCAGCAACGTGGCCAACCGGCGGGTGTTGCTGGACAACAGTCTTACCTTCGGCGGCTTCCATGAGAATGACCCCCGGCAGATCTACGCAGAGGTGCGCTACCGGTTGCACCTTTAGAGCGCCCCTGACGAACGGAAGGGGCACGGCTTCAGCCGCGTGTAGGGGCAAGGCTTCAGCCCTGCCATAAACCGCCGGATGCAAGGCGGTTCAACCGTGTGGAGGGGCACGGCTTCAGCCGTGCCATAGATGATCGGTTTGCAATGCGGCTTTAGCCGCTGAGGTACGCCTGACGAGCTTCGTTTGCTGGAAGTAACTTTGGAGTAGCAACGGCAGACCAAAGTTTGGTCGACAAGCATCGACATCGCTGCGATCCTTACATCAAAGGTTGCTAGTGCTACTTGAGCAGCACGACTCACCAAGGAGAAAGTATGGCTTTTCGTAAGGGTATCGCCGTCGTCGTATCGATGGCATGGTTGGCAGGCGCGGGCACGGCACAGAACCTGGCCACACGCGACCGCATCGCGCAGGATCGGGTGCAGGTGGCGGACTATGCCAAGCGCGTGAACTCGGCGTGCGGCACGCACATCCGGTTTTCCGTGGATTATGCGTCCTACCAGGGCAAAGAGCCTGCCGCAGGCGTTCGCAACCAAGGCTACTCGGCATACCTGATGAACGCAGGCGACGCCATCATGAATATCTGCACCAGCGAGACCGGCAAGGCTGCAGTTGCCGAGAAAATCCACTCCGTCGTCAGCGCGTATACCGATGGCGAAGAAGAGTCGCTAGCCAATGGCGTGTTTACCTATCGCGTCGGCTACCAGGGCGGCAGCGTGGACCATCCGGAAAAATTCCTGAAGTCACACCTGTAACTTAGGGAAGTTTTCGGGGCAGGGCGCGCCGTCTCTCGTAAGAGGCGGCGCGCCCACGCAGAAACACGCAAAACCCTCAGAAGCTCGTGAACGTGTCACGCGGCGCAAACTCCGGGACCACCTGCCCGCGCAAGGCCTTGCCGCCAAGGTCATAGACCATAAGCTCGTTCGGAAACTCCATGGCACGGGTCATCCGAATCGCTTCCATGCCCATCACGGCGATTGACTTCGGGTTCGCGGGATTCCACAGCAGCACACCCCAGCGAGAATTCCAGATGGCCCCAATCGGATCGGTGATCCGGCGGTCCGGGCAGATAGTGTACTTGTGCTCCATCAGCACGCGGAGGGCGTCCACGTCGACGGCGCGAATGCCAGGCAGGCCGCGATCGTTGGAGAAACCCGGACAAAGCAGCGAGGCTCGGCGCGCCATCTCATCCCGAGTCTGCAAATCGGTCTGAGCAAACGCACGTGCGCCGAAACTGAGCAAGACGGCTAAGCAAAGACCCGGAACCAAGCTGGGGCGTGACATGCCTGCAGTATACAAAGACACCCGCGCCGGCTTGCGCGCAGTTACCCGTCCACGGGCGACGCTGACGGCTCCAGTTCTTCCCTGGGCTTGTCGAGCCATGACGCAAGAACCGCCCATTGATCCGCTGTGTATCGGGTCAGAAATCCCCGGCGAAGCCACGGAAAGGTCTTCGGGCGCTCCACTTGCCGCCGCATGGCTCCTTCCACAACGTCCGCCGGCCAACCGCCCCACTGGCCGGCCGTCTGCAGCAGATTGTGTCCAAAAACCGGCCCCACCTCATCGAACAGGATCGACCGCAGTTCTTCGCGCGCGTAACCGGACGCGCAGCACACCCGAGCCATGTGCTTGTACTCGTAGGGCTGCGTCTCGTTGTCCAGGTAAAGGTCGCTAAGGGCGATCCACACCGGCAACCTGCGCCGCATTTCGTCTTCTGAGATCTTCGCGTCCACATGGACCTTGGTGCAGTTATACAGTTACACCGGGACGGAGGAAAGGACCTCACGCGTAGCTGCGAGCAACCCCCTTGGGCCTTCGAAGCACGAAACCGTGGGCCCAAGGCCGGCGATGGCGTCGACCGATTCTAACGCGGTGACCAGAAGAATCTTCATCCCTGGTCGAACTGTATTTGCCGTGGCAAGGGCCTCGAAACGCTCCCCTGCGGTAAGGGAATGGCACAGCAACAGCAAATCCAGAGCTTCCGTAGCCATGACCTCACGGGCTTGCGGGAATGCTATTGCCGTAAACACGCGGAACCCGGCTGCTTCCAGCACCCATTGACGAGTCTCCAGGAGCCTGGAATCGCGGCAAAATACGAGAATGGACGGCATTGCTGAAACGTTCACGTGTACGTACCGGAGAACACTTCCGAGGAGATGAGGAGCGTGCTATTTGAGCTCCCGAGCGATCTGCACACGACGCGCTTAGCCTCCCGCCCGTGCCGTATCGAGTTTGGACCCGTTTATCATGTCAGTCGGGAACCTACGGAGAAACGCTGATGGACGCTAGCTAACAGTTAGGCGGTGCCACAAGGGCGTAACTGGGCGCAGGTGTCGGGGCTCGACCGGAGTTTCGCGTGACGCAGTCCGGCTTATATTGCCCATGCGCATTCTGCAGAAGTCTTGCTGGACTTCTTCTCGGCATCAGTGGTGCGAACGGCTTAGCGGTAGCATCTTATCTTTCCAGTGTGAGCATTGGCCTCAGTCGATGGCTCTTTTCCGTACCTGTTGATTGGTTTGCCGGTTTTGTTTACTTGTGAGACGACTTATGTGCGTTCGACGGTGGTGTTGCTTCTCCGCATGCTTACACCGCTGCTTGTGCTCGTTCACGCCTCCGCGCAAACGCAAACAGCAGCGACGACGCACGAGCAGGCGCAACAAGCGTGTGAGCGGCTGAAGGGCTTGACGGTTCCGGCAGAATCTATCGCTCTCCCCACGGCTGGAGCTTTGGTGACCCATGCCCAGCTCGCCCACACGAAAGGCGTGGAGTATTGCAAGCTCTTAGGCGAGATCCGGCCGGTAACTCCCGATACACAGAACATTCGCTTCGAAGCCAATCTGCCGACACGTTGGAATGGGAAGGCGGTTCAGTTTGGGGGAGCCATCTTCGATGGCTGGCTTGCGTATAGCAAGGGATTGAAGCAACCTACCATCGGTCCGAAAGGTGTGCCCACCCCGCTGCAACGTGGATACCTAACCTTTGGTAGCGACTCCGGTCACCACAAACGACATTTCTTTCTACCCAGTGTAATCAATTTGCTGGATGCGTCCTTCGGAACCAACCCACAAGAACGGAAGAACTTTACTCAGGATGCTCTAAAAGAGACGCGCGACGCTGTCATCAACATAGCTCAAACGCGCTACGGCCAGGCACCTGCGCGAATCTTCTTTCTAGGCAGTTCCACGGGTGGGCATGAAGCTTTGATGGTAGCCCAACATTGGCCGAACGATTACGACGGCGTTTTGAGCGGATATCCTCCCTGGGATGGTGTGGAACTTATCCTTCAGTTCATCCGTACGTCCCAGGCGCTGTACACAAAAGGCGGCTTTCTCCCTAGATCCACGACGAAACTGCTCACTCGTTCAGTGCTCAAGAGGTGCGACGGGATGGACGGTGTTGTCGATGGCGTCGTATCGAATGTGAGTGCCTGCCACTTCGATCCGGCCAGCCTGCTTTGTGATACCGACCCGGAAAGAGGATGTCTCAAGCCGCAACAGCTTTTGACTGTGCAAACTTTCGCAACCGAACAAAGAACGGCACAACCTGTGTGGGGCGGTGTGCAAAGCATTTCCGGCTACAACGTTCTCTCCGGGGCGGACCTTACGGGAACGCTAGGATGGTTTCACCATGGGGAACGACATCCCAAGATACTTCTGAACTCGTTGCAATACACCATCGGCGGTCGTGTGGTGCAGTCGTTTCTCGCGGAAGATAAGCATTTCAATGCACTTGGCCTAAACACCTCGACCGGCGAACCCTACGCCGATAAGCTGCTCGGTTCCTCTCGTGACTACGACGCGAGCCCCGACCTTTCCCGGTTCGCAGCTCATGGGGGCAAGCTTCTGCTGGTTCACGGAACCACTGACACCATTATTCCAACGAACTCGTCGATTATGTACTATGACCGGTTGAGAGCAGCTATGGGCGAAGCTACTGTTCAGCAGTTCATGCGCCTCTATCTCATCCCTGGTTTTGGTCATGGTGAGGGTAGGTTTAAGGCTGGTTTCGATGCGCTTGCAATGCTCGACCACTGGGTAGCGACGGGCCTGCCTGATGCCAATCCAACTGTTCAAGATAAGAACAGGTCCGGGCACGGCCGTACTCGGCCCCTGTGTGCCTATCCCAGTTGGCCCCGGTACAGCGGAACGGGGGACGAAAACCTAAGCTCCAGCTTCGTGTGTTCGAAAGATTGATGAGGGGGTACCGACTTAAAATCTTAGAGCCGCGTCAGTTAAGGCGGCTCTAAGCTTCTGGACATTGAAAGGAGTAATCACCATATCGATGCCGCCCGAATCCAGTACGCCCGACCACCTCGCAAAGCTAACATCTCGCGCATAGACGAGAAACGCTGGACGGTGGGTGTACTGGCTCAACACACCATTGATAATCCAGAGCTCTCCGTCCGGGCACTCATCGGGAAGCAGGATAACATCGTTCAACCCTGCTGCGGCCGGCACACGTGGCAGGTCGGTAAGCTTCTGCACAAGGTACATCGGCACCTTGAGCACGTCGAGGATGGCCGCTAGATCTTCCTGCTTGGCTAACTCCGCCAAGGCGATAACCCTGATCGTACTAAGAGCGCTCATAACTCTTACTCGCCTTCCCGAGGCACCTTATCGTCATCTGCGGGTCAGCATACTGCTGACCGGTCGTCGGGCTCGTTCTTCACCGTAACGCGTGACGAAAGGTCTCTTCCGCGCCCTCCGGATCGTGCTCCAACGCAAGGCAAAACGCCACCGCGGCATGGGCCTTCGCCATCTCCGGATCGAGTTGGACGGCTTTCGCCTTGGCCTTCCGTATCTCGGCCCGAACCGAGGCCTTCCCGAAGCAAAGCCAACGAACCCTGCGCCGCTATGCAGGCCATGATGGCCCACGCAGTCTGGTCTTCCAGCATCAACCGGTCGTCGTCGTTCGTAGTGAAATCGAATCGCTCCGACCACGTTTCCAAGCCCGAAGGGTGAACGCCGGTGACCGACACCCGCACGTGGGCGGCGCTGCGGCGAACGCTGCCCGTAACTACCTGATCCACGTGCAAAACATGGCTCAGCAAAGACGCATCCGCGATGTGCGGCTGCACCATGGCCACCCACTGCGACGCAACAAGACGACATCCTTCCGTCGAGGCGATGCGAAACATAAGATCATCCGTGATCCCGGCCGCGATCGCCGCCGCCTCCGGATCCCCTTCGTCATGCCGGAAAGCAAGAACCGCAATCGAGACGCCTCCAAACTCGGCTCTGGGGGAGGCGACTGGTGCGGAAGGCGCTTTCGTCGTCTCCGGCAGCTGCACGCCGGATCGAAAGACCGGCTCATACTTGCCGATGCGGTAGTAGATGAGCACCTCATCCTCTGCTCCTTCGGTCTCGTAGTACTCCTTGAGCTTGTTCCGGAGGCGTTTGGCTTCGGTGCGCACGATCGAGTCTTGGCTGGGATGATACGGAGGTCTGCGATCGTAGACCTCCGTTCCAATCACATACTCTTTGAGGGTGCCGCCCTCGCCTCGCAACGCGACCTCGATCGTATAGCGCAGAAAGCGGCAAAGACGCGCTGAGTTCTTGAAAGTCGCGCTCGCGCAGAGCCGGTCCAACTGCACGACAACGGCTCCCCTGGATACATCCTCTGTGGCGTGGTCCACATGGCACCCCAAATTCCAACTGGCCAGTACAACGTTCGACTTAAGCCCGTCACAATTCAGATCGAACCGGTGCGGTGACGATCATTCTAGTACTAAATCGTTTAACTACACAAATGTCTCAAGAAAGGCCCGCATTCCCGCCGGATCTTCCACGTTCGCCGTTACCAGAGTGCGGTCAATCTGGCGATTCAACCCGCTCAGCACACGCCCGGGCCCCACCTCCAGAAAGTGCGTCGCCCCGCAACTCCGGAGCAGCTCAATGCACTCCACCCAGCGCACGGCCCCCGTCACCTGCCGAATCAGGGTGTCGCGCGCGTCGGCGCCGCGCTTCACCGCCCGCGCATCTACGTTGCACACCACCTCAAAGCGCGGGTCCTCAAACGCGACCGACTCAAGCGTGTTCGCCAGATTCTCTTGCGCCGGCAGCATCAGCGCGCAGTGGAACGGCGCACTTACGGGCAGCATCACCGTCCGTTTTGCCCCGGCTTCCTTGCACAGCACCGCCGCCCGCTCCACAGAGACCTTGTCGCCGGAGATCACGATCTGCTCCGGCGAGTTGATGTTCGCCGGCGACACCACCGCCGACACCCGCGAGGCCGCCTCCGCAATCGTGCTCGCAGGATTGTTGGGGTCCGTCAATGCCTCGCGCGCCGCCGCGCTCTGCTCGGCGGGGTTGCTCGGGTCGTCCGGCGGCGGCGGCGTCAGCTCATCGGAGACCTGCGCACACAGGTCGTTGACCGTGTCGTACTCCAGACCGAGGATCGCGGCCATCGCACCCTCGCCCACCGGCACGGCGTTTTGCATGAACTGCCCCCGCGCCCGCACCGCCCGCACGGCATGCGCAAAGCTGAAGGTCCCGGCCACCACATGCGCGGTATATTCCCCTAACGAGTGCCCCGCGGCGAAACACGGTTCCAACCCTCGCTGGGTCAGCTTCGGTTCCAATGCCCGCCATATCGCGAGCGACGTCGTTAGGATGGCTGGCTGCGTGTTCTCCGTCAGCCGCAGGTCGCTCTCCGGCCCTTCAAAGATCAGCTTCGACAGCGGGAACCCCAACGCCTCGTCGGCCTCCTCAAACACGGCCCGCGCGGCCGGAACGCTGTCATAAAAGGCGCGTCCCATCCCGACCGTCTGTGCCCCCTGCCCGGGAAACAACAATGCAATCTTGGGCTTCGCCGGTTCGGCTTGGGACGGGGCAGAAACTTCCGGGTTAACGTTCGTGTCACTCATCGCCTTGTTCAGATGCCAATCCGCCGCCTTCGGACCAACGCCTTGTTCTGTCATTCCCGAAGGGAATCTGCGTTTTGGGCGCGGAGGGGGGGTGCCTACTCGATGGACGCGCTCGTAAAGGTGTTCTCCGCCTTTGCCGTGACTAGCCGGTAGAGCGCAAATTGGCGGCTCGCGCTCCCGCGCAGCTCAAACAGCAGGCTCGCCCGGTGCGAGGCATCCGGGTCCACCGCGTCGATCAGGTGCAGGCGCGGCCCACGATCCAGGTGCTGGCTGTCCGTCACCGCGCTCATTGCCACCTGCAACTCGCCCGAGGGCAGCCGCTGCGCTACCAGCGTCACAAACGCGGTCAAGGAAGCCCCCGCACCCGGCAACGTGGACCCAGGCGCCACCGCGGCCGGCACACTTGCGGTGTACACAAACGTCGGCAAACCGCCGTAGCTCAGCGTAAAGCCGCTGACCTGCTCGTCGCGCAGGCTAAGCGGCGCCGCGGGCGAAGCTTTGGCCGACCGCCCTGCGGGGTGGGCCGACCGCCCTGCAGCTCCAGGCCGCACCTTCGGGGTGGTTGGACCTGCTGCCGTCGTCGAGCTCTCGCCACCGCCGTACTCCCGTGGCTTGCCGCGCTGCAACTTCGGCGCCGCGCCCGCCCCGCTCTCTGTATTCGCCGCAATGCCTTCCGTGCTCTGCGAGCTTGCCCCCGCGGCCGTTCCAGCTGCCGTACCCGCCGTTGGCACTAGCTTGTTCTCCGCTAGGTAGGCCGTCACACGAGGCTTCGCCAGCACTTCCAAAGCGGCAAGCGTACTCGCCCGCTCCGCCGGATCTTCCCACGCCCGCGCAAACGGGTGCGGCTCCCGCAGCACGGGGTCAGACACCGCCACCGCCTGATGGAGGTCCGCCGGCATTCCCGTCAGCTCCTTGGTTCCTGCGTCCGCGCTTTTGTGGGTCAGCGTCGGCCTGTCCGGATCATCGCCCGGCGTCGGCCCCACCGCGGTCACGCTCGCGGTCGATCCTTTGCCGCCCACCGCCGTCCTGCGCCGCCCCGCATCCTGCGTGGGGTCGCGTCGCGCCAGCGTAGGTCGATCCGTATCCTCGGTCGAACTTGACCCAGCCGAACCCGATGAGCCCGAACCCGAACCGCTGCCCGCATCGCTGCCTGCCGGTGTGCGCCGCGTCATGTGCGGCCGACCATCATCCGGGTCCGCCGCTGCCGTTGTCGTTGCCTTCGAGCTGTCCCCCGACGCCTGGATCACGCCCACATGGGCCGACCGGTGCAGCGGCGCGGCCACCTTGGGCGCCGCTTCCGCCGTGAACTTGCCAAAGCCGTACCAGACCCCAGCCGGGTTGTCGTCCGCCAGCGCGTTACCGGTCACCACGCGCTCGGCCATCTCCAACTCCAGCGCCCCTTGCGGCTCGCCGGCCCGCTCCACGGTGTATAGATCGCCGCTTTGCAGCGCAAACGGAACGGGCCGCGCCAGATACAGCCCCGCATCCTCATAGCGGCCGTCGATAAACAAGCAGATCGGCACAAACCGCGCCGCCGTCGGCTTGTTCAGGTCGCCGGTCCACTCATACACGCCCACTGCCCGCGTCACGCGCTCCGGCGCGTCCACATGGTGCATCTGCGCACGCCCCGCGGCCATGCCCACCCACACGGCCACGCCCACGGCAAACGGACTTGTCTTTCCGAATTTCATCCTGGAGGTTAGACGCGACGCTCGCAACCGGCGTTTCGTCCCGCGTTTTGTGCGCGACGCCCTCCGCGCGAACGCTATGATGATAGGTGGACGGGACGATGCAGATTCAGCTCCGGAGAAGCTATGGCAACGCTTGAGACACCAGAGAGACTTGCTGCATCCAGGGACGCCCCACCCCTCCGCCCAGGCGTGCCGCTGTGCGTCGACCTCGACGGCACCCTCGTCAAGTCCGACACCCTCGTCGATTCGGTCCTCGCCCTTGCCCGTCAGCACCCCGCATGCCTGCTCAAGATCCCGGGCTGGATCGGCGAAGGCAAGGCCGCCTTCAAGCGCCACGTCACCGAGTCCGTCACCCTCGATGTCGAACATCTGCCCTACAACAAGCCCCTGCTCGATTGGCTTCGCGCGGCGCACGAGCAGGGCCGCGCCATCTACCTTGCCACTGCCGCGGATCGCGCCCTGGCCGACCGCGTTGCCGCCTTTCTCGGCCTGTTTGCCGGCGTCCTTGCCTCCGACGGTGCCACCAATCTCGCCGGAAACAACAAGCTCGTCGCCTTTCGCGCCCACTTCGGCGACAGCTTCTGCTACATCGGCAACGCCAAACCCGACATCGAAGTCCTCTCCGCTTGCGAGACGCCCATGGTCGCCAACCCGGACCGCGCGCTCACGGACGGGCTGGCCCGCGGCGGCATCACCGCCGCCCGCACCTTCAACGACCGCACGCCCACGCTGAGGAGTTGGCTCAAAGCCATTCGCCTGCACCAGTGGGCCAAAAACACCCTGATCTTCGTCCCTGTGCTGCTCGCACACGCCTGGAGCGTGGCCACGCTCTCCGCCGCGTTGATCGCGTTCATCAGCTTCGGCCTGTGCGCCTCGGCGACCTACATCATCAACGACCTCCTCGACATCGAGGCGGACCGCCGCCACCCGCGCAAACGCCGCCGCCCCTTTGCCGCCGGCGATCTTTCCGCCTTCGCCGGCGTGACCGCGGTCGTGCTCATGTTGCTCGCCTCGGTCACTGTGGCATTGCTTCTGCCGCACGTCTTTGCGGCTATGGGTGGATTCCATGTCCCAGGCCACGGCATCAGTTTCTTTGACTGGCTCGCGCTCTACACCGCCACCACCCTCACCTACTCCTTCTATCTCAAGCGCAAGCTGCTCCTGGACGTCTTCGTCCTGAGCGGTCTGTACACCGTCCGCATCCTCGCCGGCAGCGCCGCCACCGGCGTGACCGTCTCCCCGTGGCTGGCCGGTTTCAGCGTCTTTTTCTTTCTTTCGCTCGCCTTCGTTAAGCGTTTCAGTGAACTCGAAGGTCTGCGCGAAAGCGGCAAGTCCGTCACCAACGGCCGAGGTTACTTCGTCTCCGACCTCGAGCAACTTCGCTCCCTCGGAACCGGTTCCGCCTACGCCGCCGTCGTCGTGATGACCATGTACATCTCCAACCCCGACACCGGCATACTGTACGCGCACACCACCCGCCTTTGGCTGGTCGTCCCGGTGCTTCTGCTGTGGCTCAGCCAGGTGTGGATGCTCGCCAGCCGCGGCCGCATGCACGACGATCCCGTCGTCTGGGCCTGCACCGACAAGCGCAGTCTGCTCCTAGGCCTCGTTATGGCCGTGATTGTTTGGTGGGCGCTTTAAAAAGTTGTCTTTTGCCCGCGCAGGGCGCTCCCTCTTGACGAAACATGTATCCTATGATCATGGCGTTTTCCGCGGCAGCAGTGGCTAACAAATTCCTGCACCTGGCGTGGCAGGACAGCAAAGAGATCACCCCGCTCAAGATGCAAAAGCTGGTCTACTTCGCCCACGGCTGGTATCTCGGCCTGTACGATCGTCCGCTTCTTGCAGAGACCATTCAGGCCTGGCAGTTCGGCCCGGTCATCGGCAGCCTATATCAGGCGTTCAAGCACTTCGGCGCAAAGCCCATCCAACGTCCGGCCGAGGTCGTCACGCAGTACGGATACCTCCCGGCCGAGCTCGAAAGGGAAGCCGCCTCTCCGGAAGAGATCGAGGTCGCCAACGCCGTCATCGAGCGCGTTTGGGAACAGTACGGCAGCTTCACCGCCTCCCAGCTCACCAACATGACGCACAGTCAGGGCTCGCCCTGGAGCCAGGTACCGCGCAGAGAACTCCCCGAACGCCCCATCCCTGACGCGCTCATCGCCGAGTACTTCAAAGCGCAGGCAAACGAACAAGCCGCTGCGTGAAGGACGAACCAAAGCTTCCGTCCCAAATCGTTTCCCAGCTTGGCTCCCAGCCTGCTTCCCAAATCGGCCCCCAGCTCGACCCCAAGCGCGTCCTGGCCATCAAGCCGCCCAAGCAGCTGGCCACCGCGCCCGAAGGCCGGCAGCTCTCCAAGTACGAACGCGCCTTCTTCTCCGCCCAGACCGAAGGTCTACGCCAGGACATCCAGGAGCGCAAAAAGTACGCCTCCCGCATTTTCGTGCTCTGCGGCATCTGGATCGCGGCCGTCTTCCTCTTGCTCACGGCGCAGGGCCTCTCCCGCTGGACCAGCTTCAACCTGCCGCAACCAGTCCTCCTGGCAGCCATCGGCAGTACCACCGCAAACATCATCGCCGTGTTCCTCATCGTCGCCCGCTACCTGTTTCCGGGCAAGGACCGGTAAAATCAAGCCGTGCCGCCCAAGATTCGCGACATCCTCCAAGCTGGAAGATGGGGGCTCCCATCCCGGAGCCGGCAACCCGAGTCCTTCTGATGTCCCCTTCGGTGCTTAACCCTCCCATGGCGAAGTCCGCCTGAAAGCTTGCACTTGAACATCCCTGCATTATCTGAGTACACCGAAGCCGCTCTCGATCAGGCTTTTGCGTTTGTCTCCTCACAAGCGAACGAGACCTTAGCCTCACTTGACGTCGAAGCGTTTCGGCTCGAGTGGTTCGGCCGCAAATCCGGCTACCTGAAGCGGATCGCCGACGTATGGCTGAAGTCTGCACCACCCGAAGCGAAGAAACTGATTGGGCAGCGATTCAATGTCCTGAAGCAGGAGCTTGAGGCCGAGTTGGAAGCGAGGAAGATCGGGGCTCATTCTGAAGAAGCGCTCCAACAGGGGCCGCCCGGCCATCACCAACCCACACCAACCCTCGATCTCACGCTCCCCGGCATCGCCCACCGCCCCGGCGCCGAGCACCCGCTCATCAAGACTATGGCCGAGATCGTCACCGTTTTCGAGCGGCTCGGCTACTCCGTCGCCCTCGGCCCCGAGGTCGAAACCGACTTCCTCAACTTCGAAGCCCTCAACTTCCCGCCCAACCACCCCGCGCGCGACACCCAGGACACCCTCGTCATCGCCAGCCAGCAAGGCAAACCGGAGCGCAACCGTCTGCTGATGCGCACCCACACCTCGCCCGTGCAGATCCGCTCCATGCTCGCGCACGACCCGCCCCTGCGCGCCGTCATCCCCGGCAAGGTTCACCGCAACGACGCCGCCGACGCGACCCACTCGCCCATCTTCCATCAGGTGGAAGGCCTTTGCGTCGGCACCGACATCACCTTCTCCGACCTCAAAGGCACGCTCGACCACGCCATGAAGGCCCTCTTCGGCTCGGCGGTCAAAACCCGCTTCTTCCCCTCGTTCTTCCCCTTCACCGAGCCCTCCGCCGACGTGCAGATCTCCTGCCCGTTCTGTGGCGGCAAGGGTTGCCGCAAGTGCAAGCACTCCGGCTGGATCGAGTTGTTAGGCTGCGGCATGGTCGACCCCAACGTCTTCGAGGCCGTCAACCAGCGCCGCCTCGAACTCGGCCGCGACCCCGTCTACGACCCCCGCCGCATCAGCGGCTTTGCCTTCGGCATGGGCGTCGACCGCATCGCCATGATGAAATACGGCATCGCCGACATCGGCCTGCTCTACTCGGGCGACCTGCGCTTTCTCCAGCAGTTCGCCTAGCCATTCGTGAGCCGCATTCGTCGTCACTAATGCGTTGGTTAACGAGATGCCGGAAGTAGAAGACTATGTCGGCATCTCGTTAGCCGCTCTGCATAGACACAAGTCTAAGATTAGCTACTTGTCGGCATTGTTATGCTGTCGACAACGGAAGCTTCAACGGGACCTTCTTGTTGAACCAGCGTCAGACCAAGCTGCTGCTGCAACTCGGTGGAGATGCTGTCGGTTGAGGCTGCGGGCGTAGCCCAATGAAAGTTGATATTGTAGATGCCACTCAAACCTGTTTTATCGACAATGGGGCGGCCTACTTGCGCAGATAAGGCGTCGGCGAGGCCACCAGGACCACCCGTGATCGCAATGTTCGCTTGGCCGTCCTTCTGCATAACTCTCATGCTTAGCAGAGGTTCGTCAGTTCCTGGAGCATTTGCAGGCGCTGTGGAAGCAAACTTCGCCCCTCCACTGCTCACAACCAACGCAAGGATCGGCCCTGGCTTCGTCTCCTGCTTAAGAATTAGGTGAAACTCTTGAGACAAGATCTCCTTGATCGCTGCGTTTGAAGCAACGTTTTCTATGCCACCCTGCATGGCGCCCGAAAATGTGAGGTCAAAGCGCTCTTTATCAAGCCAGCTAGGCCCACCCGTGAGTTGGTAGTCTTTCAGTGAGTAGGCCATCTCAATCAGGTTTCTCGCCGTTGTGTTACTGATCGTTGTCACGTCCCCGGTATGCTTGATCTGAGTCATGAGGCTGCCCGAAGTATTGCGCTTTACTGCGACCGCCCGAAGCGGACTAGATGTCTGTGAAGATTCGTTGGTCTGCGCTCCAATGGGCGAAGTTGAAACGACGCCGAAAGCAAGAGGAGCGATGAGCGCAGTGGCTGTGAAGCTGGCGAGCAGGAGCTTCTTGGTTCTAGAAAGCATCGTAATGTTCCGAGTTACCATAATGCGTGTGATCCTTTTCTTTAGATTTGAGCCATTCACTCCCGCTACACAGGGCAGCGGAGCCTCCACACAGAACTTGCACGTCTTGAGAATGCTCTCAGCGTAGACAGCAGGAATGCTGCCTAGGCCAAGAACGCCCTCATCGCAGGCACGTTCTCTTTCTTCCATCTGCCGCGACCCAAACCACCACACCAGCGGATGAAACCAGAAGATTGCTTCAATGAGCATCTGCACGGCAGCAGTGAGATTGTCCTGCCGCCGAATATGCCATATTTCGTGCGCAAGGATGGCCGTGAGTTGCGGGTCACTCAGTTCGCCGGACATATGGGACGGCCACAACAACACGGGTCTAAATATCCCGAAGACTCCCGGCTCAATGCGACTTCGGGACGAGAGGATACGGAGCCCTCTGCTTCCGGCGAGGAGCATAAGAGATTGCAGTAAAGCCACTTCACGACCCGCAGTAAGTTGGGTGGCTGCCCTTTTCACTCGCGAGACCTGAATCCATCGCAGGGCCCACATTGAAAAGACGGAAAGGCTCCCTGTGACCCAGACCGTCACCAGGATAGTTAGCACCACTAGGCTAGGGTGGCCCCACTTTGGTAGTGCTGCCACCAGGTCGGAGGCGGTTGGCACAAGTGGCTGGTTGACAATTTCTACAGTTGAGGCAAACGTCTTCGGATGCAGTCCGGCAACATGCCCTGCCAGGTATGTTCCCAAACGCACGAGAGGTGCGAAAGGCAGGACAAACTTTGCTGAGGCTATAAACCACACCCAGAAGCGTAGGAGAGCTTCGTTCTTCCTTAGCATGAGGGTGGTGCATGCTGCTACGAGCCCAAACACGGTCGATTGCCAGATGTGGTTCGCTATCGGAATTTGGAGCATCCGTACCATTTCGCCCAGGCTACCCACCGTTTTCTTGCCCTGCGTTCAACGTGTGGAGGAGTGCTTCTGCTTCCTTGATGTCCTGAAGGGTCAGTTTTCCTGATCGGATCAGGTGTGACATCACGGGCTGAGACTTGCCACCGAACATCGACAGCAACTCATCAATCAAGGTCGTCTGAGCTGACGACCGGGTTACCGCAGCGGTGAAAATATGAAAGTTCCCTACCTTGCGTACCCGCTTCACCGAGCCTTTAGCCTCAAGACGATAGAGCGTGGTTTGAACTGTCGTATACGCAGGCCTCCTCTTCACCGGCAACGCCTCTTGAAGCTCCCGAATGGAAGCCTCCCCTCTGTTCCAAAGAGCCTCCATAATCCCGTATTCAAGACGCGACAGTTTCTGATCAGGCACGAGTATCTCCTACGCGTGTCTGACTATCTACTACATGTGTTTGCTTGTCAAGCGTAGATCGGTAAGGACTACGACCGTAGTCCTGCCAAATCGGCCTTTGGAAAGTAGTTGCTCAAGCGCAGTCACCTGCGGCAAAGCGCTCGACGCTGCCTTCAGGGATAAATACTTACGCTCGCACCGCACGGCCTCACCGTGGCGTCCGCAACCCAGGGGTCATCGGCGCCGACCGCCGTGCCGTCGTCTGCACCACTATCCTCGTGTCCTGCCGCAGTGTGGTCTCGTCGCCGCGCTTGATCCAGCGGTTCCACACCGAGATTGCCGCGCCGTAGTAGCCGATGCCTGCGGCCACGTTCCGCCACCCACCGGCCGTCCCTACGAGGAACCCGATCACGCCCAGGCTGTTCGACGCCACTGCATCCTTGCCGAAGGCGTTGTCGCCGTGGTCCCGGTCCAGCGGCCGGGCGGCCAACGCAAACAGCAGCACCGGCACGGCCAGCTTGTCTTTGGGCTTGGGCTTCACCTGGCCCTCCCGATCCAGCGAAAGATTACTGTCCCCTACGGCGTCCACGCCCTGCAGTGTCGTCTGCACGTCCTGACGGGTCGCGCTTCCCGGAAAAGTCATCTGCTTGAAGGCGAACTGCAGCTCGCCGGCGCGTCCAAAGCGTCGCGCCGGACGCGCGCGCGTCACCTCGCCCTCCAGCACGGCCCCCTGCGGCACTTCCACCTCGCCGGTCTCCGTGTCTACGACCGGCTTGGCGACCACCGCCCGTATCGGCGCGCCCACCCTTGTCCGCTGGGATGACACCGTCTCCGCCAGGTACGCATCCAGGGTCCAGGTACGCGGGGCTTCGGTCTCCTTGGGAGCCGCCGCCATCGCTACCGGCGCGCTCTGCTGTTCGTTCGGACGTTGTGGTACATCGGCCACCGCCGTCGTCTCCACCGTCCACACCGTCCCCGCGTTGATCCGTTGCGGATGGTATGGCAGCTGCGAGTACAACAAATCCTTGAGCCGATCCATCTTGCCCGGCGCCGTCACCGTCCGGATCCGGTCCTTCACCATCACCATGCCCGTATCGAACTCCCGCCGGAGCAACCCGCCCTTCGCCGCTGGTGGCGGCGTTAACTGCAGCACCGGCGCGCCGTCCCTGGCCGCCCCGAGCTGCAAAGGCACATGCGTTCCATCCGGCAGCACCACCTCCTGGAACTGCACCACGGGCCGTGCAAACGGGGTGAAGTCGCCACGCAAGCGCGCCTGCAACCGATGGGCCTTATCCGGCGCGAGACTCACAATTGTCCCGTGGGCCACGCTTCCTGCAGGAAACACCTCGCGGTTGTCCGCGAACGTGGCGTACACCAGGGTACCGTCGATCGGCTGGCCCACCCGCATTGCCGTCCGTTCGGTCCCGCGTATCCATAGCGGGGTCCCGGCCGGTAACGAGGCCGCCGTTTCCACGGACACCGAGGTCGGCAACGTGGCAGGCGCAGCAGGGCTGGCCGTCTGCCACGCGAGTAAGAAGGGAACCATGAGACCCAACGCCATCCTCCCAAGTATGGCACGCGCCCATGAGCGCGACATTAAGACCCTGCGCCGCCCGACGTAGCCCACCACACCATTAGTCGTGCGATCCACCTCTAAGGATTCAGGCATCCAGAAACGCTCAAGCCTTCCACGCCAAGCCGGTTACTATCAAGGGCACATGCGCCCTTTCTTGCCGATTTGCTGCCTCCTCGCCGCGCTTGGGAGCCTCCACGCGCAGACCGCCAACCACCCTCGCGATCGCGACATCCCCGACGCCGACACCCGCGCTTGGTGGCACACTACCGAAGCCCTGTCGAACGACAGCATGGAAGGCCGCGACACCGGCACCGCCGCCTTCGGGCGCGCCGCCGACTACGTGGCGAAACGCTTCGGGGCCGCCGGGCTTCAACCCGCAGGGGACAACGGCACCTTCTTCCAGATGGTGCGCATGCACCAGATCGACATCACCCCGGAAGGCACCAGCTTCGTCGTCCGTCGGCCCAGCGCCCCCGATCTGCCGCTCGCCTTCCTGCAAGACATCACCACGACTCCTTCGTTCAACACCCCAACCCAGCTCAGCGGCGCTCTCATCTTTCGCGGGTATTGTGGCGCGGATGCCATGAAGGACATCGCGGGCAAGATCGTCCTCTGCTTCGGCAGCCAACGCCAGGGGCTGCCCACCGCCGCCGAACGCTTCACCAACGCACGTGCCGGCCACGCCGCCGCCGTCCTCAGCGTGGACGACCCCTACTTCACCCTCGAACCCCCACGCTGGCCCTACGCCTACGCCCGATCCGTCACCTTTCAGCCCACCATCTCCGCGCAGGTCCTGAACGGCGCCGCCGCCAAAGCCGAACGCCAGCGGATCATGCACGCTCGGACCGACCCTGCCGTGCAGGCGGAGTTCGGTCCCCAGCCACTCGCCGTCCGCCTCAGCGCCGCAGCCTTCACCACCCTTCTCGCAGGCACCGGCCACGACGCCGCGGGCATCCTCAAGACCGGTGGTGCCAAACAGCCGCTCGCAAGCTTCGACCTCCCCGGTTATACCTTCGAGGCCCACCTCCACACCACCGCCAAAGACATCAGTTCCCCCAACGTCCTCGCCGTCCTCCCTGGCTCCGACCCCGATCTCGGCAAGCAGTACGTCGTCGTCGCCGCCCACCTCGATGGCTACGGCTTCGGCACACCTGTCGGGGGCGACAACCTCTACAACGGCGCCCTCGACGACGCAGCCTATGTGGCGCTGCTGATCCAAATGGCCGACGACCTCCACCACATCGGCCCGGGCACACCCTTGCCCACCCCTAAACGCTCGATCCTGTTTTGCGCCTTTACCGGCGAAGAAAAAGGCCTGCTCGGCTCTACCTACTTCGTCGGGCACCCCACGGTGCCCATCGCGCAGCTCGCGGCAGACATCAACCTCGACCAGCTCCGTCCGCTCTTTCCGCTCCACATCCTCACCGCGCTCGCCATTCACGACACCACCCTCGGCGCGACCGCGACGGAGGTCGGCAAGAGCATGGGCATCGAGCTGCGCGAAGACCGCGAACCCGAACGCGGCCTCCTCCGCCGCGCCGACCACTACCCCTTCCTCAAGGCCGGCGTCCCCGCCATCGGCTTCATCTTCGGCTTCGACCCGGGCACCGACGCCGAAGCGCGCTACCGCCGCTGGTACCAGGTCAACTACCACCGCCCCCAGGACGACCTCGCCCAGCCTATGGACTTCGGGGCCGCCGCCAAGTTCAACACATTCTTCTACCGCCTAGTCACAGCCGTCGCAGACGCCCCCAACCGCCCCCAGATGCTCCCAAACGCAAAGTTCTGAGAGGTGCGATGTTGTCGCTCAACTTGCAGGTATTGGATAGGCAAACGCTCTCAACCACTTCATTACGTCCTCTTCCCACACGGGAACTCCCGAAGCGGTAGCACCCGCTTTGGCGCTGATGCTAACAACTGGTCGGTTGCTTGATCTCATTGTCTCCATGAGCTTAACCGTCTGGCCAACGTACCTATCTGGGCCGTTCGTCCCAAAGATGAAGAGGAATGGTGGTTCTCCGCCGTGTACCAGCGCTGGAAGACTGTCCAGCACGCTCGGTGGCACAGCGTTCTGGTTGCAGGATTGGGGAACTTGAAATCGGCAATCAGCATTCTGCGCTTCATCCCGCCAGAACATGCGCGTCCCGAACCCAAAGTTCCCTACGTTGGAAAGCAACACAACCCCTTGAACGTTTGCCGAGACAGTGTCCCACGGGTACGGGCTGTGAGCGACGTCGGGCGCCGGCTTCAGCGAGGCAATGGCGGCTAGGTCGCCGCCGGCTTCATCACCAACCAAATAGATGCGGTTGGGATCGATATTCAGCGTCGCTGCGCTAAACCGAATAAATCTAACGGAGCGCTGGACATCATAGGCCATCTGTTCCACACTTAGCTGCGGGCGATACCACACAGAGAAGACTGAAAATTCCGCCCGGAAGAACTCTCTCTCGAGAGAGGCTACATTGCCGTCCCCCGCCGACCCGGATCGAAATTCTCCGCCGTGAACGATGACGACAGCGGGATACCCCTTATCCGGTCCCGCATGCGCGGCGATCTCCATCGACAAGGATGGACCGCCTGGGGGGTCGTCGCCTCCAAGCGCGTAGCTTGCAATGGGTAAAAGCGGATAGTTAGAGCCTAGCTCCTGCGCACCGAGGTGGAGTGACCCAGTGGCGCCGCTCAGCAGTAAAGACGCGATGAGCAGTCTGTATGCCTTATTTTGTCGTTTCAACCAGATGAAGATCTTGGATCGCATGATCGAAACACTCCAGACGATGACCGTGCAAATCTGCAAGCCTAAGGTGTGCAGAATACAACCGAACATCAATCTGTAGCCACTAGCCACTAGCCACTAGCCACTAGCGCGGCGCCGGCACCATCACCGTCCCAGGGTCGATCGCGGGGATGCCAAACTTGCCGCCCAGGCGCATCAGGTCTAACGGACGCAGCACCCCGCTCACCTCGATCACATTCATCTGCCGTGGCGCACGAATCAGCACCGCCACGTCGTCAATCTCCGCGCCACGGAAATGGAGCCACACGTCCGTAATCGGCTTCACCGGCTCTGCCTGCTCGCGCGGCGACACATTGGCTTCCACCATGTGCTTCCACCCTGCGGCGCTGTAGGAAGCATCCAGCGCCGCCAGCGCCTCCGGCACATAGAAAGCCGGCTCCCGATAGCGAAAGTTCTGCACCGTGATCGCGTTGAGGCCGGCGGACCTCGGTCCCAGCATGCTCTGCAGCATGTCCTGATCGAACGTGAACGCCGTATGCGAGCCCGGTTGCGACGTCAACCCGGCAAACGCCCCGGCTACCCCCGGCGGCTCATACGGCGAAACGCTCGGCCCAGGCGTCGCATACGCCCCGACCGGCGGCGGTGCCACCGGGCCCGCAACCTGCCCCTGTGCGCCCACGGCCAACCCTACCAGCACCACAACCCCCGCCAACCTCAGCTCAAACCAAGACCGCGCCATACAAGGTTAGATCACGACAGCCCAAACAAAGTTGCGCACCCTTACCCGCCAACCTCAGCCAACGCGCAGCGCCAACCTCAGCCAACGCGCAGCGCCAACCTCAGCCAACCCCCGTTACTGCGGCGCCCGCGGCGCAAAGTACCCTTTGCGGGCATGCACCTGAAATCGCTGGTCCAGGCTCACCAGGTAAATCGTCCGGAACGACCCATCCTGCTTGAACTCCGCCGGCACGTACTCCAGCGAGTACTGCGACCGCAGCTCCTGCTCGATGTTGCCAAAGCCCGTCGACATGTCCTCGATGCGCGTCGGAAAGAACGCTCGCCCGCCCGTGGCGTCGGCGATCTGCTGCAACACGTCGTCGCCCTTGTCCTTGCTCGGCCCCACGTTGGTCGAGATCGTGTACACGATCGTCTCGGCGCGCTGGCACATCTTAATCGCGTCCGACTCATGCGACCGGCTATAATCGTCATCGCCGTCCGAAACCAGCACCAGCGCCCGCCGCACCGGGTTGTCGTCCTTCAGGGTCAGCATCTGGTCCCGGCACGTCTTGTACAGCGAATCGAACAGGGAAGTGCCGCCGCCCGGCCGTAGCTTGTGAATGCCCGTGTCCAGCAGATCGATGCGGTTGGTGTAGTCCTGCGCGATGTCGGTCTGCACGTCGAACCCCTCCACAAACGCCCGGTCCGCCGGCCGCAGGATCTGCAGCAGGAAGTCCACCGCCGCCTGCTGCTCAAACTCAAACCGCGACCGGATCGAGTTCGACGTGTCCAGCATGATGCCCACGCGTAGCGGCAGATTTGTCTCCTGCCGGAAGTGCACGACCCGCTCCGGCGGCCGTTGGTCGTCCAACAACCCAAAGTTCTGCTGCTGCAGGTTGGTGATGAACCGCCCCTTGCCGTCCGTCACGGTGAACACCAGGTTCACCTCGCGGCTGAACACCTGAATCCGCGGCGCCTGCGAGGGCGGCGGCCCCGACTCATCCCGCGGCTGCAAGGGCGGAACCGGCGTCTGCCCGGTCTGCGGCGCAGGCGTCTGCACCGCCGCACTGCCCGCCGCAGGCGTCGAGCTTGCCGCAGGCGCTGACGCCGCCACCTGCGCGCTGCTGCCGGCCCGCACACACGCTAGAACCCCTAAACAAAACAGAACCCGACAAAAGCGCGCAGACACAACGTTCATTTCGCCTTCATTCTAGCAACCGGCGGCCTCCCCCGGCCTTTCGCGGTCACCGGAGCCCCAACTGGCCGGATCCGCTCCAAAAACCCCTCCAACTCCGCCGGCAGCGCCGCCTGCAGCTGGAGGCTCTCCCCCGTCTGCGGATGCACGAAGTCCAGCTCCGCCGCATGCAGAAAGTTCCGCGCCAACGTCGGCTCCGGCTCACCCCCACTCACCGCCGGCAGCCGCCCCGGCGCGCCGTACAGCGTATCCCCCACCACCGGGTATCCCAGCGCCGCCAGGTGCACCCGGATCTGGTGCGTCCGCCCCGTCTCAATTCGCACCTCCAGCAGCGTGAACGGCCCCAGCGTCCCCGCCTCAAACCGCTCTAGGACGCGCCAGTGACTCACCGCCGGCCGTGCCCCGTGCTCCAATCCGCGTTTGGCCGTCATCCGGACCCGGCGCACCGGGTCGCGCCCGATCGGCAGATTCACGGTGCCCTCGTCCCCCTGCACCTCGCCGTGCACCAGCGCCACATACACCTTGCGCAGCGCCCGCTCGGCAAACATCGCCGCCAGCTTGCGGTGGGTCGCGTCATTCTTCGCGACCAGAATCAGCCCACTTGTCTCCTTGTCCAACCGATGCACGATCCCCGGCCGCAACGCCCCACCCTCCGCAGAGAGCTCCCGCCCGAAGTGAAACAGCAGCGCATTCACCAGCGTTCCGCGATTGTGCTCCGCGTCCCCCGCCCCCGCATGCACCGTCATCCCCGCCGGCTTGTCGACCACCGCGAGGTCCGCGTCCTCGTACACCATCCGCAGCGGGATGTCCTCCGGCTCCGCGCGCAAAGGCGCCGGCCGCGGCTCGCCCTCAATCTCGATCCGCTCGCCACCTTCCAGCCGCAGGCTCGCCTTCTCCACCCGGCCGCCCACCCGCACCTGTCCACCTTCAATCAGCAGCTGCACCCGCGCCCGGCTTACCTCCGGCAACGCCCGGGCCAGGTACGCATCCAGCCGCTTGCCCCGCACCGCCGCATCCGCCACCCAGCTGCGCACCCCGTCCTCTTGCTCGAAATTCTCCAGCAACAGGGGAACCGGCGTCTCCACCGCGCCCACGCTGGCCTTCACTTCGCTTTCAACGACCGCGCCGTCCCTGCCGGAAGTGGCCTCCGCAGCTTGCTGTTGCGCCGCCGCAGCGTCCCGCACGGCATCCCGGTGCAGCCGGTACTCGTGCTTCACGGTCTGCCGCCGCTTGCCCTTTTTGATCATGTTCTTCGACGGCATCAGCGCACCTCCACAAATTGTCGGCCCCAAACGGAGCCCTTTCTGTTGGACCCTCCCCCACATCGGAGCGCCGCAAGACAATTGCGACGGGTAACGGGAACGGGAAGGGGCACGGCTTCAAGAAGGGGCAGCAGTAGGCGAACGGGAAGGGGCACGGCTTCAGCCGTGCCATAAAAACCCACAGCCACAAGCGGCTTCAGCCGCTGAGGTGAGCCTGATGCTTCACCCCCTGCCTCAACCAACCTGTGCGGCATCGTCCACCTCCGTTTCCTCAGCGGCCAAGAGTTCTCCACCCGGCGCAAACGTCCACAACGCAGCCCCACCCAGCATCGCTCCCAAAGCCACACATTGCCCCGGTTCCAACCACCAGCTCCCAAACATCTCCACCGGCAACGTGATCATGTCCAGCCCAAACGCCACCACCCCACCCAGTATCAGGCCCAACGCCGCCACCCGTCCCGGCACACGCTCCACACCCAACGCGCGCCACAGCACTAGGCCCAGCCCCACCGACAACGCAACGCCATACGCCGACACCGGACGGAACTCCACAATGCTCGCCCCGCCCACCCGCAAGACCGGCATCCCAGGCTCCGACCCATCCACCCAGTGCCCTAACTCCAGAGACCCCGCCAACACCGCCCCACACGGCGCATACACATCCAGCATCCGCAACACAGGCAGCCGCTTGCGCCACAGGTAAACCCACACGGCAACGGCCGCCACCCCCAGCCCCGCCAACGTTAGCGAGGGTAGACCCAAAACCAGCAAAGGAAAGTGCACAAACGCCACCGGGTCGCGCAGCACCAGCAGCAGCCGCGACGCCACAAAGCAGCTCAACAGCGCAAACGCCCCAGCATCCCAAACCGCTTCCGCGCTCAAGTCCACCCGCCGCGCCGCCCGCCCACTCAAGGCCATGGCCGCGACCACACCTACCGCCGCACACGCACCATACGTAGTCAGCCAAGCAGCGCTTCGCGTCAGCACTGCGTTTTGGCGCTGCGCGTTGGCCGCTACGCTGTTAGCAGAATCCATCGGGGTTCGACTGCCACATCAGCCCATACATTCCAACGCGCTCAGCACTCGCCAACCCCAGCCAACGCAAAGCGCTAACAGCGAAGCTGCCAACTAGCTGCAAAGAAAAGACCGACCCGCGGGGCCGTGGTTTGAGCGCTGGTGAACCTGTCGTTAGACAGCGGAGCTTAGCCGTGGCTCTTTAGGCATTCCGGACTGGCGGACACTGCACACCGAGCCATATATACGAGCCAAACCCCTGGTTCAAAGAATATTGGTTCTACCAGCGTTATCGCCCCACCTGCTTTGCAGGCCGGTCTCTCTGCATCGGATGCTACCCGCCCCGGCCCCGATGCGCAAGCGCCCCGAGTGGCCCTTTTGCGGGATTGCGGCAGACACCAACCTCCGCCGCACCGAACTAGGGCAAATTGGAAGCTCGTGTTCCTCTAGAATGAGCCATGCAGACCTGTGACATTGCCATACAGGGTGCCGGCATAGCCGGCCTGACGTTGGCGCTTGCCTCGAAGAATCTCGGCTTTGCGGTAAAGGTAGTGGAATGCAGTCCGGCCGCGTCCGAGGTGGGCGCGGGTATATGGATGGCTACGAACGCTATGCAGGTCTTTGACCGTCTCGGCATTGCCGATACCATTCGTGCCGCGGGATGGCCAATCCGCCGCATACGCCTGCAAGACGCTCGCGGCTCCGATCTCCAAGTGACTGAACTGTCGCAAGTCGCGAAGACTTTCGGCTTCGAAACCGTCGCTCTTCACCGCGCGGTACTGCAGCGTCTTCTGCTGGAGCAGCTGGACCACAGCGTCCTCGATTTTGGCAAGTCGATGGTAAAGGTTGGGTACGGAGACGACGCCGCACCGGTGGTAATCGAATTGTCGGATGGAAGCTCACTTCAGGCACAAGTCGTTGTAGGCGCCGACGGAATCAACTCGGCACTTAGAGGACCGGCTGGTTTGGGTGGAAAGAAACGTTATTCGGGATCGTCTTCTTATCGTGCAATCGCCTGCGGTACGCGCCCTCTCGCTGCCGAGTACGCGCATGAGGCTTACGAAATCTGGGGACCGGGCTGCCGACTCGGTTTCTCCCAAATCAATGCGGAGGACACCTACTGGTATCTGACGTTTGATTGCCGCGCGAACGAACAGGCAACGGTTACAGAGATGTTTGCCCATGCCGAGGAACTTTTTCGAAGCCGCTTTCCGCAATGGATCCAACTGCTGGAAGATACCAGGCCGCAAGACATTCTGCGAACGGATATCGCTGACCTGCATCCGCTAAGCGCATGGTCGGCTGGACGTATCGGTTTGATCGGAGATGCAGCTCACGCCAGTACGCCAAACCTCGGCCAGGGCGGGGCGATGGCCGTAGAAGATGCACTCGTGTTAGCGGAAGAGTTCCGTTCCGCCGGACTCAATGAGCATGCTTGGCGTCGGTTCGAGGCGCGGCGAAGAGCCAAAGTGCAACGTTCCGTTTCATCGGCGCGAGCTCTTGGAAAGCTGTGCCATCTGCGCAGTCCTGTCGCGCGCGCACTTAGAAATACTCTTTTGCGTGCCGTTCCCAGGAGCGTAGGAGAAGCTCAGCTTCGTAAGATGTGCACTCTTTCTTGACGTTCAGCGCTTTTCACCTCTGAATCTGCTTCTGATTGCCGGTAAGGTACCGAGACAGCGGCAACCTCCGCCAAGCTTGCTCCGGCACCACACCGCTAACATAAGCACATGCGTCCCACGCTGAATGACATGAAGACCTGGACCGATCGTACAGGGCAAGATCGCCTGCGATCCTTTGTGGCGGGGGATGGCACCTTCTGGTTGGAACAGAACGCGCACAAGACCTCAAAGTGGTCCAAGCTGGCGCGTGAAGGTCACGACGTTGCATGGGAGTTCGGCGCCAACCGACGGTACACAGGGCGACTGCTGGTCGATGGCACAATCTATACGCCAGCGGAAGCGACCAGGGCGGTTCTGAAGACGGACGGGTGACCCGAAACCACGGTCACGGCTCGGCGCCGGAGCCTACACTAAAGCCGTGTTCCGCCCCCGGGCACGCCCTTCTTCACATCCTCCGGGATCGCCACCACCGCGAAATCCGCCGCCAACTTCTCTAATGCAGGCGCCACCTCCGGCCCCGCTAGCGGCTTCCCATGTCCCGGCGCCACCACCTTCGGCTCCAGCCCTGCCAGCTTCCGCACCGAGGCCATTGCCGCCCCCCAGTCTGACGTGAAGTACGCCGGCGGTCCGTGCAACTCGGCTGGGCGTGTCACGTTGGCGGCGAAAAAACTCTCCTGCGGCGTCGTGCAGAACGCATCCCCGACCAGCAGCGTCCGGTCGCTCTCCCGAAAGAAGCTCACATGCCCCGGCGTGTGGCCAGGCGTGTGCAGGAGCGTCCAACCGGGCATCTCCACCAGGCTCAGCGACGCGCCCTCGCCCGGCAACGCCCGCAGCCGCGCCCCTAGGTCCACCGGCCCCCGCGGCAGCGTCGGCGACAGCAGCGGCATCACGCCACCGCCCGCCTTCCAGTCCGGCGCCGGGTACTCCCGCTCGCCGGTCAGGTACGGGAACTCCAGCGGGTGCGCATACACGGGCACATCCCACTCGTCCGCCAGTTCCTTGGCCGCGCTCACATGATCGAAGTGCCCATGCGTCAGGGCAATCGCGTTGGGCGCGCCACCAAACGTCTCCTCCGCCCAACGCTTGATCCGCCCCGCCGAAAGCGGCAACCCCGCATCGATCAGCGTCCATCCGCCGTTCGGGTGCGCGACCCCAAACACGTTCACAAACAGGATCTTCAGGCCCTGCAGCCCCGGCGCAATTGCGTCCATGGGCACAACCTGGTCGTCGCTGATCTCCACCTTGTCCACTGCATCACCTCAGCCCGGTTTTGACGCGCACACCAAAGAAGAGGAGGTCCGTCCCGCAAGCGTCTTCAGCCCGCCTTGCGCTCGCCCAGCACCTCATCCAGCATCCCTGCCAGCGATCCCGTCCGGCTGCGTACGGCGCTCTGCGCCTGGTTCACGCTCCCCGCCAGCACGTCATACCGCGACCGCAAAGTCACCAACTCGTCGGCGATATTGAGCGCCGCCAACACCGCCACCCGCAGCGAGTCCACCGTCGCCCCATGCGCCGAAACCGCTCGCATCTTGGCGTCCACAATCGCCGCCAACTGCTCAATATAGGGCGCATCGGTCCCGCGCAACTGGTACACCTGATCGTAAATTTCTACCACCACCGCGCCGGTCTCCTGGGCGGCCAACTCCGCACGCGACATCTCCGCCGCGCTCTTTCCTGCCTGCTTCGTCAAGCGTTCTTCCCCTGATCCTCGATCGTCACAACAACTCATCCATTTGGGCTAGCAGCTTCTCCACTCGTCCGCGCACCAGATCCCGCTCGTGGTGATACGTCTCCAGCTCCGTGTGCGCCGTACTGTTGGCTTCCTCCAACGACCGCAGCCGCTCCTGTAGCACGGCGATCTCCGCTTGCGCCGCATTGCGCTCGGCCTCCGCGGCCGCGCGCGCCTCCCGCTCGCGGCGGATCAGTTCCACGGTCTGCAGCACCTTGGCCTCCAGCGCCTGGAACTCATCCACGCTGATGCTGCCGGTCGATCCTTCGCTCATGCCTTCGTCGCCCATCTCGCCTTTGCAATACGGCAATCGCGCGTTCCATCCTGCGATCCCCATTGCAGTATACGAATCCTCATAGTGAATTCCCGGTACCGAATCGGAGAGGGAACCTTTCTGCATCCCCCTCACCCGATCGCTGGCTCAGGGTTTACATCCGCTGCACGCCGCCAAGCTCCGTCAGCGCCCGCGTGATGCGATCCGACCAGGCGCCCAACTCCTCGTCGTTCAGCGTGCGCTCCGCGGACTGAAATCCCACGCGCAGCAGCAGCGAGTAGCTGCCCTCGGCAACCGCCTTCCCCTTCGGGTCGCGGAAGATCTCCATCGGTCGAACCTGCTGCAACTCGCTCGGTGCCACCGACCGCACCCCCGTCTCCACAGCGCCCCAGGCAACCGCGTCCGGGAACACGAACGAGAAGTCGCGCTCCACGGCCTGGAAGCGGGAAAGCTCCCGCAGCGCAGGTTGTCGCAACGGCGTACGCAGCAGCCGCGCGGCGTCGACCTCTGCCAGCACACAGCTCTGCCGTAGCTTGCGGTCCGCGCCTTCCACCGCACTGAGCTCCCCAAACACGCCCACCGGCTCACCACTCAGTAGCACGTGCGCCCCACGTCCCGCTTCCACCCATGCCGGCAGCGGCCGAGCCGCACTGGCCGTGGCAAACTCGATCTCCCCGGCAAACCTGCCCAGCAGAGCCTCCACCGCGCCCTTCACCGCAAACAACAGCGCATCTTCCGCCCGATGCAGCGGGCTGGCAACCGCGCCGCCGGTGGCTCCAAGCGCCAGGCCAGGCTGCTCCTTTACCTCCGCGCCTGAGCCCGTGAACACCGTGCCCACCTCAAACAACCGCACAGTATGGACGTCGCGGGCGAGATTGCGCGCCAGCATCCCAACCATGCCCGCCACCAGCGACGGCCGCAGCATCCCAGCCTCCTCGTTCAGCGGATTGCCGATGGCCACGGCGCCGCTCGCCGCACGGCCAGAAGTTGCCGCCTCCGCCGTCGAGCAGAACGTCGAGGAAATCGCCTCGGTGTACCCCTGCGCCCGCAAGGTGGAGCGAATAGCCGACTCCCCTTGCGCGTGGGGCTGCTCGCGCACCGCGCCCGACCAGCCAGGAAGCGTGTTGGCAAACCGGTTGTAGCCATACACACGCGCGACCTCCTCAATGAGGTCGATTTCGCGTTCCAAGTCCAGTCGCCAGCTCGGCAGCGTCACCCCGTACTCACCGGCAACAGCGCCGGTCGGCTCGAGCTTGCACCCCAGCGCCCCAAGGTACTGCGACACCACCTCATCATTCAGGCTATGGCTTCGCTGGCTCACGGCAGCATCGTCCAATGTCGTCCCCAGCAGGCGCTGCACCTCGGAAACCCGCAGCGTGATTTGCGGTCGGTCCGCGGTTCTGGCGGCGATCTCCGGAACGATCACATCCGTCATGGGTCCTTCTGCCTTGCCGCCGGCCTGCTCCAGCATCATTCGCGCCACCAGATCATTGGCCAGCGGCGCGGCGTTGAAGTCGGCCCCGCGCTCAAACCGATGACTCGCATCGGTGTGCAACCCGTGCCGGCGCGAGCTCGCGCGGATCGCTCGGGGGTCGAACCAGGCGGCTTCCACCAGGATGTTCCGGGTCTCCTCGGTCACCCGCGAATCCCATCCACCCATCACGCCAGCCAGCCCGAGCGCCTTGCGTTCATCCGCCACCACCAGGTCCTCGGGGGTGAGCGTCCGCTCCGTGCCGTCCAACAGGCGCAAGCGCTCGCCGGCAAACGCCCGCCGCACCACAATCCCGCCCTCGATCCTATCCAGATCGAACACATGCGTGGGCTGCCCCATGGCTAGCCAGACGAAGTTGGTCGCGTCCACCGGCCCCGAAATGAGCTTCTGCCCAAGCGCCGCGAAGTACTCGGCGATCAGCCCCGTTGCCGGCTTCACCGCCACACCGCGAAGCACGCGCGCCGTGAATCGCCCGCATAGGTCCGTTGCCTCGATGGTCACAGGGAATCCGTCCCCTGGCTGCACTCCCAAAGCCACGCCCAGGCCTGCACCGATGGGTACGAGTGGCAAGTTGTAGATCGCGGCAGCCTCCCGCGCCACGCCGTAGTGGTTCATGGCGTCCACGCGGTTGGTCGTAATGTCCATTTCAAACCGCAATCCGCCGCAAGACGCAGGAAAGGCACCCTCCACGGCGATCCCGCGCAGGGTCAAATCTTGAGCCAGTTGTGTGTCGTCCACCGGCAAGGCCGGCAGATAGCTGCGCAGCCATTTCGTGAGGATATTCATAGCTTTTCCGTCTTCCAGGCCTCGCCGGGCATAATGCGTTGCATGTATTCATCGAAGAGTGGAACGGTGAAGGCCGTATCTCCATGTGCCGGACTCCAGACCATGCCTTTGGCGATGAGTCCTTGCCGCAGTGGAGCCACCGTACTTACGGCTTTGCTCAGCACGGCTGCGATGTCACCGGATCTGTGAGGTCCGGGCCCAAGCTCTGCCATCGCGCGCAGGTAGTGCTTTTCCTTTGGCGTTGTGCGGTCAAAACGTACTCGGAAGAAGCTCTCGTCCAAAGCCGCAATGGCCGTATACGTCGCGTCGACGACGTCACGGCGGGTGATAGGGCTTGCGGCTGCCGCATCCCAGGAGTGCTTTCCCCATTCCTGGAGAAAGTAGGGATAGTTGCGGGTAAGCCTGAGCACCTCCTCCAAGGCATCGTCCTCAAACGCCACACCCTCGGCCTGTACAGGCTTGCTCAGTGCGGTTCGCGCATCCGCGGGCGTGAGTGGACCAACAAACGGGAAGTCGAACAAGCGTTCGGCGTAGGATTTTGCATTTCCCGCCAGCGCCAAAAGTTGCGGCAGCCCCGCGCCCACGACAGTCACAGGCAACTGCTGCTGCGCACAGCGATGCAGCGCAGAGATCAGCGCGGCGAATTGGTCTTCCTCCAGGTACTGCACCTCATCCAGAAACAAAACCACCGCTGTATTGGCACCGCGTGCTGCTCGCCCGACCTGCTCCAGCACGGTGGTCAGATCGCCTTCAAGATCGCCGTTATCGGCAAGGCCCGGCTCCGGCTCCAAGTCGATACCTACCTCAATGTCCTCGTACTTTATTTTCAGGCCTTTGGCCAGTCCAGCCAACGCCCTCAAGCCCCGCTGTGCCAGGTCTTTGGCCTTTGCCACACGATCAAGGCGTAAGAGAGCCTGTCGAAGTTGCGGCGCTAACAGGGCAGGCAATGACCTTCGTTCGGGTGTCTCCGCACGGACCGTGAACACACCTGCCGACTCCGCATCCATGCGCAGCTTATCCAGCAGGACCGTCTTCCCGACGCCGCGCAAACCCACCAGCATCACACTCTTTGCCGTTTTTCCGGCTCGTATGCGCGCGATCGCGACACGAACATCTTCCCGCAGCTTGTCTCGCCCGGCCAGTTCCGGCGGCGGGGTGCCGGCACCGGGCGCAAACGGGTTCCGTACCGGATCCATCGCACGATTATAAACAGTTTATAGAAGTTACAAAATTTTCATAACTTTTCTAACCTTCCTAAACTGTTTCAATTTAGCCTCGTGCCTACGACGCATACCGCTCCACTTCCGCCAGCAAACGCAGCATCCGCTCCGGCGGCAGAAAGCTGGCCTCCACGGAGTTCGCGGCCAGCTCGCGCAGCTGCTCCGGCGTGAACGCGAACTCGCGATAGGCCAGTTCGTATTCATCCAGCAGATTGGCTCCGAAAAACGGGGGGTCGTCGGAGTTCAGCGTCACCATGAGGCCTTCCTCGAAGTAGCGGCGCACCGGGTGTTTGGCCAGCGCGGGACAGCAGCCCGTGCGCATATTGCTGGTCACGTTCAACTCCAACGGCACCTGCCGTTCCGCGAGCACCTCAATCAGCTCCGGATCGTCCTGCGCAGAGAGTGCGTGACCGATCCGCTCCGCCCCGATGTTCAGCGCGGCCCACACGCTCTCCGGCCCGGTAGACTCGCCTGCGTGGCAGGTCAGGTGCAAACCGGCCGCTTTGGCCTCCGCATACACCTCGCGGAACCGCTGCGCGGGGCCGCGTGCCTCATCGCCGCCAATCCCGATGCCGACCACGGCAGGGTACACCTCCCGCAGCGAAACCGCTTTTTGAAACACGCGCTGCGCCTCGGGTACGCCGAAGTGTCGAACCGCATCGATGAGCCAAAGCACCGTGGTGCCGAAATCCTGCTCGCCGCGCTCCCGCCCACGCTCGGCGGCCGCCATGACGGCATCGGGGTCCAGCCGCCCAAAGCGGTACAGAATGCCGATGGACAGGTACACCTCGGCGTGCCGAACGCCCTGCGCGGCCAGATCGCGCACCATGTTATAGGTGATCGTCTCGTAATCCGCGGGGGTGTGCAGCCGCTCGGTCACGGCCTTGAAGCTCATCAGAAAGCTAGGGAAGTCGTGGTACGTGTACACGTCACGCGCTTGTTGCAGCGTAAGCGGCACCGCGTCGTTGGTGCGCGAGAGTTCAAGCAGGGTGTCCGGGGTGATCGATCCTTCGAGATGAAGGTGCAGTTCGGCCTTTGGCAGCCCGCGCAACCAGGCGCGCATCTCGTCCGGCGTGGGCTGGGGTTCACGAGGCATCACCCTAGCATATCGGGTTGGGCTGTCCGGCTTGCACACAAAGGCAGCGTGCACGAAGGGCAGCGTCCTGGAACGCTGCCCTAGGTTGGTCTCCGTTTTGCTTACATCAGGACCAGCGGCTGTCGCGCCGCCCACTGCCGTTGCCGAAAATCTGCACGAGCGCGATAAAAATGTTTAGCGCGTCCATGTAGATGCTCAACGAGAGTTGCACAGGCGTCAGGCCCCTGCCGCCATCACGCAGGCGCATGAAGTCCACCAGCAGAAGGACGGAGAAGATGGCAAGCGTTGCCCAGGCATACAAGCCGGGGGAGACGAAGTGGAAGAACATCGACAGAATGCCGACCACGACCAGCCCAAGCAGCGCCGCAAAGGCGTAGTTGGCCACGCGCTGGTAATTAAAGCGGGCAATCTGCGCTACCACGCCCATCACTGCCATGCCCACCGCCGTGGTAAGGGCCGCCTGGAAGACGACCGTCTGGCCGCCGGCCATATGCATGTACGCCTGCAACATGGGGCCGATCTCTACGCCCATCAGCGTGGCGAACCCATAAAAGAGCACCAAGGCAAAGCCCGGCGCCCGTCGGCTGGCGGCGTTGATCGCGAAGATCAAACCCAAGTTCAGTATGAAAATGAGAAAGATGCCTCCGCCGATGTAGGGCGGAGCGATGGCGGCCCCGAAGGCCGTGAACAGGAAACCGATGGTGGTAATCCACAGCACCTTGCTGAGCAGGCTGGCCGTGGACCGGCTGTCCAGGACGCGAACGCCTCCTTGCGCTACATCGATGGTTCTCATGACGACAATCCTACCTTTTGTGCCGGCTCCGTCACTTCCGTTGCGCCGTCGAGCCCGTAGCACCTAAGTCTTAGACGCTCAACTTTCCTCTGCGTTGCGGAGCAACCCTGGACCCGGTTGAATCACGCCACACGTCCACCCCATCGGATGCGCACCGGTGCACCCTCGGCCAGCAGCACGTGGTCCGGAGCCCGGTAAGCCAGATCCGCGAACTCCCGGCCGTACAGCGAGCCGAAGTCGCAGGCCATCCGGTACTCCTGGACGGGGTACACCTGCCAGCGACGGTGCTCGACCGCATACTCGGTCGTGCCGCCGGCGCGGCGGGGCGCGTAGCCCCAGTAATGCTCAGTGATGAAGTCTTCTAACGAACCGGGTCGTATGGGCAGCAGCCGATTCTCGGCGCGTACCCCGATGCGCTGCCACAGCCCGTGGTGCCGCCACTCGTACTCGATCTGACAGGCGGCGTTGGACCAGGGAACCGCCTCGCGCGCCGAGGAGGGTGGGAGCTGCCGCAACCTGCGGAGGTGTCTCCCGGTGCGCAGGCGGCCACCTTTGGGCCGTTTGGCTTCGGGTCTCGCCCCAGGCGGGCCCCAGAAGTGCGCCGTGGCCGCGGTGGTGTACGCCTCGCCGTAGAGCGCACGCGCCACAAGCGTAATGGCCGGCTTAGGCACAATCTCACTCATAAACACCACCCCGCGCCGAAAGCTGCCGTCCGGCATGGGACGGCGCACGTAGAAGCGCAGGTTCACCTCTTCAAACTGTGTATGGAACGGCACCGGTACGCCAAGGATACGTACGCGATCGAACAGGAACCCGACCAGCGAAACAAAGCATCGCCCGTGGTACAGATCGAGCTCCAACCCCGGCGGCAGGCGCGCCCGCAAGACCTCCGGAGCGACCTCGTACTGCGCCATGATCAGCTTGCGCCAGGCGGCGGTCAGGAAGACGAACGACATGTCCGGCTTGGATGCGGGCCCCAGCCTTGCGCGGGATGGCCATACCTCAGCGCGGGCGGGTACGGAATATCCAGCTACATAAGCCAGTTTGTGGGCGCGATGCACGAATCCATCGCTGCCGCGCAGACGGCGCGCTGGCTCAGGTCTACGGCCAGCTGCAGCGCCAGGCAAGCATGCTGGCCTACAAAAATGCGTTCTTCATTTTGGCGAGGATCGTGATGTGCCTGTCATCGCTGGTGTGGATCATGCGCCTGCCGCCGAAGCGGGTCGCCGTGGATCCGGAGCAGCTGGCGGCGCATTAGGGCACGGTTTCTCGGAGGCCAGCTTGCGAAGATGCTTGCCAAATGGCAGCCCCTTTGTGGACAATTGGCACACATGACAGTTGCCGCGATTACCGCTGTTCTTGGAGGCGACGTACTCTTGAAGCGCAAGGTCCGCTCAGAAGCGGATCTTCGCACCCTTACGCGTGCCGGCTTACCGGTTGCAGCCCTCCCTGCGGTTGCGGGCAGGCTCACCATGGATCGGAAAGCACTCGCGCGTGTCATAGGTATCTCCGACAGGACGCTCAGCCGGCGTCTCGCACACGCAGAAACACTCTCCGCCGAAGAAAGCGACCGCACGGTGCGCTTGGCTCGCGTGGTTGCCATGGCGACTGAAACCTTTGGCACACCTGAAAAAGCCTCGACTTGGCTTAAGAGCCCAAATCGCGCGATCGAAGGCAGCATACCCATTGAACTGCTGGACACCGACGCGGGAACCCGAACGGTAGAGACAATCCTTGGACGTATCGAGTGGGGCGTTTATAGCTGATGGCGCTGGTGGGTTGGCGGCTCAGCAAACGACGGTATGCAGAAGCTGCTTTCAGCGGGGAAGGCCCGAGGCTCTATGGCGGTCGCTGGAACTCACCTGGGACGCCCCTGGTCTACACCTCTCTTTCGCTTTCTCTTGCTGTCCTTGAGGTCTTCGTGCATATGGATCCGATCACGCAGCCCGAGGACTACGTTTCAGTCTCCGTCGAGCTGGATGTGACCGCGAGCCAAGCCGAGCGTATCAGCCCGGAACGACTGCCGTCCGATTGGACAATCATCGATCATCCAATGCTGAAGGACGTTGGGGACATATGGGTCAGATCGATGCGCTCTGCCGTATTGCTCGTTCCTTCCGCCGTGGTGGAAGGTGAATGGAATGCCCTGGTCAATCCTCTCCATCCAGCATCCAGACAGATGAAGCGCAGCGCCCCCAAAACCTACCACTTCGATCAGCGCATGTTTTGCAGACGGACCTAAGTTAGCCGGTGAAAAACTCGCTGCGCTTGCGGCTGTAGAAGACATACACACAAAGTCCAATCACCAGCCAAATAAAGAACCGCTCCCATGTGCGAACGGGCAGGCCGGCCATGAGCAGAACGCAGAAAACGATGCTGAGCACCGGGAACACGGGGCCGCCGGGCAGACGAAAGCCGCGTGGGCGGTCGGGCTGTTTGTGACGGAGCACCAGTACGCCGATCGACACCAGCACGAACGCGAACAGGGTGCCGATGTTGGACAGCTCGGCCAGGGTGCCGACGTCGAAGAGACCGGATGGGATGGCGACCAGAATGCCCGCGACCCAGGTGGCAAAGGCCGGGGTGCGGAAGCGCGGGTGGACGCGGGAGAAGACGTCCGGCAGCAGGCGGTCGCGGCTCATGGCAAACCAGACACGCGCCTGCCCAAGCTGGAACACCAGGATGGACGAGATCATGCCGATGATGGCGCCGAGCAGGACGAAGAGGCGGGTCCAGTGCAGCAGCGGGCTGCCGGTTTGGGCGGTGAGGCGCTTGAGGGCGTTGACGACGGGGGCGGCATCGCCGATCACCGTCTGCCAGGGCACGATGCCGGTGAGCACAAGCGCGACGGCCACGTAGAGAATCGTGCACACGATCAGGGTGGCAACGATGCCGATCGGCACGGTGCGCTGGGCGTCGCGGCACTCCTCGCTGGCGGTGGAAACGGAGTCGAAGCCGATGTAGGTGAAGAAGATGATGGAACCGCCAGCAAGCACACCGCTCCATCCATTCGGGGAGAACGGGTGGTAGTTCGCAGGGTGGATAAAGTGGATACCGACCAGCACGAACGCGAGGATGGCGACGATCTTGATCAGCACCATCAGGTTGTTGGTCGTGGCGGACTCGCGGATACCGCGAACGAGGATAGCGGTAAGGATAAGGACGATAAGGAAAGCCGGGATGTTGAAGCCGAAGTGCCAGCCCTGCTTGTAGATATCGTGCCCGGCGAGGTCCTGCAGACCAAGCGGGAGAAAGGCCGGGGATAGCCAGCGGGGGTTGAGGTGGATGCCGAGCCAGTCCAGGAGATCAACCACGTGGGCGGCGAACCCCACGCTGACGCTCATGTTGGAAAAGGCGTACTCGAGAATGAGGTCCCAGCCGATGATCCAGGCAACGAGCTCGCCCAGCGTCGCGTAGGTGTAGGTGTAGGCGGAGCCGGCAATGGGGATCATGCTGGCGAGCTCGGCGTAGCAGAGGCCGGTGAACGCACAGACGACCGCCACCAAGATCATCGACAGGGCAAGCGCGGGGCCGGCGCCTGGGCGGCCGGCGACGTGGCCCGCACTGCCATGGAGCGCGCCGAGCAGCAGGTCGATAACGGGCGACTCGGCCACGCTCGCAGCCTGGCTTCCTGTTGGGGCGGGGTTGCCGCCTATGGCGGTACCAATCACCGTGAAGATGCCCGAACCGATCACGGCACCGATGCCGAGCGCGGTGAGCGAGACGGGACCGAGGGTCTTTTTGAGGGCGTGCTCCGGGCGCTGGCTCTCGTGAATGAGCTTGTCGATGGACTTGGTGGCGAAGATTTGGTGGGGCAGCGGCCGGTCCTCGTTTACGGGATCGTCAATGTGGGGTTACGGCGATTGTATGCGAGGGTGCGGCGGCTGCTTGCCCGCTCACGCATGCGAAAAAAGCACTTGACTTTAATCGTGATGCGAGCCTAATGTCACTGCGTTCGATAGATCGCGCTGATTGGAGCATGTATGCGCCGTTTAGTGTTGATGATCGCTATTTGGG
>CAXTLD010000033.1:0-39322 GCA_964245045.1 uncultured Acidobacteriaceae bacterium
CAAGACGACCAGCTTCCGGATGACCATCGGGCTGATCGACGCCGACGGCGGCCAACCTGACGGGGAACTACCAGTTTCAGGTAACCACGAGCGGCAACGTGCCGATGAGCGGGCTTTCCGGGTTTGTGAATGAAGAGGTGGGCTCGGCAGGGGATTCGAGCCTGACGACTGCCTCGTTTCAGGTGCAGTCGAGCAGCTGCTTCAGCGGCACCAAGGTAGTGGATCTCGAGGGGTTCACGAAGGATCCGTACTCGCAGCTGGTTGCGTTTCCGAGCTATGCGCAGACGCTTTCGTTGAATCTCAGCTCGACGTGCAGCAGCGGCATCGCGTTGTGCGGGTCCTACCAGGTGGCGGGCGGCTGTGCGGATGGGCAGAGCGGGCAACTGGTGGGGGTGCTGTATGCGCCGCTGAAGGGTACGTTCCGGACGGCGGGCAATGTGACTCCGGCCCTAGCGGCGACAGTGACCCAGGCGGCATTGGGAACGGGTCAGGGCGGCTTTGAGGTGACGGGAACCTTGGCCTTTACGGGTACGACCTGCTTGACGACGGGGACTATCGATCCGACACAGAGCTACCTTTCCGGGAGCAATCTGCACCTAGTGGCGAAGACCGACGCCGCCAACGGGGCCGTGCTTACGGCGGACGGCACGATCAACATGTCGGCAACCTACATCACCCTGAACGGGATCAATCTTGCAGGCAGCAGTTGCCTGTCTTCGTTGAACGGGGCTGGCCTTTCGTGAGCCGCCCGGTCGATTGCACTTTTTGCCTTGTTTGCGTGACCTATGCTGATTGACCGGCGCTTGCCTTCGCTGTTAGCTAGAAGATCGTGCGGGGAGTGTGTGGCGCTGCTGTGCGCCGTTTTGTCCCTGGCGGGATGCGGCGGAACGGTGGGCGTTCCGTTGTCGACCACGCCGTCGGGACCGTCCCCGACAGCAACTCCGCTCACTGGAAATTGGCAGATTGCGGCAGCAACCACAACCGGAGCACAAGCGTTTTCGGCCCTTGCGGGGTCGTTTGTGCAGGAGCCGATCTCGGCGAGCGGCACGACGACGCTGGTGTCGATTCTGCAGGCGGAAAACCCGAGCCAGTGCTATGTGGGCCAAACGACCGTGCCATCGGAAGGGAATGTGGCGGCGAGCTCGTTTTCGCTCACGTCCTTTTCTGTGGATGGGCAGTACCTGACGATCAACGGAACGCCTTCGGCGGGCGATGACACTTTTACGGGCAACTTCTCAATCAGCGGCGGGTGCGGCGACGGCGTGAAAGGCACGGTGAATGGGACACGGATTGCGCCACTGACCGGGACGTACGCGGGCACGCTGGCGCCGGTGCCGACCACGGTGAGGCTCGTGCTTGCCCAGGACGCCGCGGCCGATGGATTCGGGTACTTCCATGTGCAAGGAACGGCTACGTTTGCGGGGATCTCATGCTTTACGGGCGGCACGCTGGACGGCTCCGAGAGCACCATCCTTGGCGATCAGGTGTTGCTGACGATCCAGACGAACGAATCGCCGAGCTCGACGGTAACGGTCACGGGGGCGGTGCCGCCGTTGGCAGACACGCTGACGGTTTCGTCGCTGCGGGTCGTTTCGGGCGGTTGTTCAGGAATGACAAGCAGTGGCACCTTGATGCGTTAGCGGAGCGAGTTGGGCACGGAGAAGAGTCTTCCCAGGGTGAACACAAATTTGTGCTGACCGGCATCGCCGATGGCGGGACCGAGGCTGACGACACCGAAGGGCGTTTCGGCGACGACGCCGAACCAAAGGTCCTGACGGGTGATGGTGTAGGTGCTGGGCGCGTGCATCTGGCCGGCCTCGTACGCCGCACCGACGTAGATGCTTTGTCCGAGCGGGGCCGGTAAGGTGGTGAGCCTGTGGAGGTAGCCGGGGGTGATTAAGAAGTAGTCTGTCCCGCGGAGTTGATCGACGGCGAGCGCGGAGACGCGCGTGGGACCGCCGAGGGTGAAGCGGAACGGCTGGGCGACGTTTCGGTCGAACATGGTGCCGCCTTCCCCGTTGAAGAGGAGGACATCGGACTTGATCTTTTGGCTGCCGTGTCCGATCTCGTGCGCGAAGGAGAACTGGCTTTGGATCTGGGGTGCCGAGGAGCTGCCGGGCGTATCGAATAGGTAGCCGACTGAAGAGGCTGAGCGGATGCCGACACGCGGAACGAGGGCGCGGTTCTGGTTGTCGAAGACGAAGCGGACGCGGCCTGTTTGTGAGTTGCCGAAGTAGTTGGGGAGCGTGTCGGTACCGGTGGTGGGAAACCAGGCGACGTGTTCAAAGCCCCAGCCGGCGCGGAGCTCCGCGTAGCGGCTATCACTCCAGCCGACGTCGAGACCGCCGCCGGTGAACTGGCTTTGGCGCTCGGAAAGGCGATAGTTGCCCTGATAGATGTAAAAGGGCTCGCGGGTGAGGTTGGCACGGGGGGCAACAAAGAAGCCGGAGTACGGGCTGGGTCTCCAGTAGTACTCGCCTTCGAGCCGCGTTTCGAAGCCGACGTCGATGTTGGCACGCACACCGGAGCCGTAGCCGCCGAGGTCTTGCCAGAGCAGGACGGTAGACAGGGTGGCGCGGGTGACGCCGGCGGTCTGCGCGGCGATGTTGGCGCCGACGTCGAGAAAGGGCGGGCCGGTTTTCTTGTCCTGAACGGAGACGAGCAGGATGGGCCGGTTGGAGATGGGACCGTCGTAGCCGACCGTGTAGTCGGCCTCGTAGCGGCCGTCGGCGCGTATGTCGGCCAGCAGGGCTTCGACCTTGGCTGTGTCGACGGGCTGACCCACGACCGGCTGAAAGATGTGCTGGACGTACTCGGTGAGTCCCGGGTTGGGTGTTTTAACTTTGACCTGAAGGACGGTGCCGGCGGGTGGACGTTCCCGGGAACGGCGATGGGCGAGGTAAGCGGCCCAGTCCGTGTCATTGAGCGCGTAGGGGAGCAGCTCGGCCTTGTGGGCTTCGGCGACGGCATAGCCGCGTTTGGCGAGTTCGTCGACCTTGAGGTAGTCGTTTGCGGTGAAGCCTTTGACCTCGGGGATGAGGACGACGTTGGCGAGCTTGCGGTCGTTGGCCTCGTTGGCCTCGATGCCTACGGCGAACGCGCGCTGGAGAACGCCGAGAATGGAGTCGAGGTCGCCCTTGCCGACGGGTTCGAGCGGCAGGCTGACGGCGATGACCACGTCGGCCTTCATGGCGTGGACTTGAGGCGTGGGCAGGTTTTCGAGGATGGCTCCGTCGACGTACTCATGCCCGGCGAGCTCAAATGGACGGAAGACGCCGGGGATGGACGCGGAGGCGCGCACGGCATCCGGCAAGGAGCCACGGGCAAAGGTTACCGACTTGGCTGCGGTGAGGTCGGTGGCCTGGCAGCGAAACGGGATAGGGAGATTGTTGAAGTCGGTTTGGTCGTTGTAGTTGAGGAACTCCTGGTCGAGCAGCTCGTTCAGGCCGACGTCGGTGAGCAGGCTGTTGCGAAAGGAAACGCCGTACTTGAGGCCGATGCCGATGCCGTTGGGCAGATCACGGGCCTCTTCGCGGCGGCGAAAGCTGAGCGAACCGTAGTTTGCGCCAAGGCGAAAAACGCGGCTTACCTCCTCGCCGGTGAGAATATGACGCATTTGCTCGGTGGTATGGCCGGTGGAGTAGAGAGCGGCGAGAATGGAGCCCATGGAGGTGCCCGCGATGACGTCGATCGGGATATGGTGCTCCTCAAACCACTGAAGCGAGCCGATTTCGGACATGGCGATGGCCGCCCCGCCGCCAAGGGCAAGCCCGATGACCGGGCGCGTCTTCGGCAGGTCCGGAGGTGCGATCGAGGGTGCGGTGGGAGCGAGGCGGAGCTTGGTGGGGGAGGCTGCCTGCTCGGCGGCGGTTGCGGGCTTGGCGGCCGAGGTGGGGTCTTTACCGCTCTGAGACTTGCCTTGCGGAGAGTCTTTCGAGCCCATGCCCGTTTGCTGGCCGGCCCCTTGCTGCCCCTTGCCCCCGAGCTCTTGCACCGCTTGCTGGCCGCCGCCGATGACCGCGCCAGCGGCGCCGCCTTGGGCACGGGCGACCGGGGCTGCCAAGGGTAGCAGGGCAGCCAAGCCGGCAGCGTAACGCGACAATAGGAAAGACAGCTTCAACAGTGGGTGGCATCCATTGGCTTACGTGCGTGGCCGCACGTGCCTGATTGCTGTATAGGACGCCGGTGCGGCGGACGCGGATAGATTTTTTCCGCGTCGGGGGCTGCAACAAAAGCGTCATTGGCGGCGGGCAGTGCCTGTGGGAAGATGCTTTCGTCAGCTTTGGAGCACGTACTCCTGGAAGAGTTGAGGAAATTGCTGGCCGAGCAGGGCGATCTTGGGGATGTCGCAGACCTGGATGTAGGGGTTGTGCGGGTTCTTGAGGGCGTAATCCTGGTGGTAGTCCTCGCCGCGATAGAAGTGCTGCAATGGGCTTACGGAGGTGACGATAGGGCGAGTGAAGATGTGGTCGGCGTCGAGTTGCTGGATGTAGGCCTGCGCCACCTTTCGCTGGTCCTCGCTGGTGGTAAAGATGGCGGAGCGGTATTGGGTGCCTACATCTCCCCCTTGACGATTGAGCTGCGTGGGGTCGTGGACGACGGAGAAGAAGATGCGCAGCAGCGTGCCGTAGGTCACCTGGGCTGGGTCGTAGAGGATCTGGATGGCTTCGGCGTGACCGGTGTCATAGGTGCAGACGGAGCGGTAGTCGGCGGTATCCGCCGCGCCGCCCGTATAGCCGACGTAGGTTTCGAGTACGCCCTTGACCCGCTGGAACACAGACTGAACGCCCCAAAAGCAGCCACCGGCGAAGACGGCGGTCTGGCGCTGGCCGGCTTTTGAGCCGGACGGCGGCATGGGGGTGTCGTGCGTGGGCGCGGGAAGGGGTTGCTTGCGGGTGCTTGCAGTTGCCATATGTCTCCAGAGTCGCACGCCCGCGTAGGTCAGGCTCCCTGCGGTAATGAAAGGGAGCAGGCCGTAAAGCCAAAGGGGCGCGGTCACCTTGATTGGACGCATCTGGCGGTTTGGGCGATGCTGGGCGGCAGGGAACCCATCGGTAAACACCGCCTTCGAGCGCTACTTCAAGTGTTGCCGTCCGCGCAGGCCTGGCAGCGGGCCCGCAGGTAGCATCTCTAGGCGTATGGGCAAGCGTTCGGCAGGGATGGAGCCGCGATGGCCGGCGGGGTTCGCCCTGCTGGCCGTGGGCGGGTTGCGGCTGGCGTTACCGGAGCGACTGTCAATCGGGCCTTCGTGGCTGTTGCTTGTGATCGTAACGGGGCTGCTGGTGCCGACGGTGTGGGCGCGTCTGGGCGGGAGCCATGGCCTGAGTCAATGGTTGGGGCTCGTCGTAAACGGTGTAGTGACGTTGGACATGCTGTGGTCGGTGGGTCTGCTGGTGCAGGCGTTGCCGGCGCACACCGAGTCGTCGCAGAGTTTGCTGCGGTCGGCCGCGGCGCTTTGGGTGGCGAACATTCTGGTGTTTGCGAGCTGGTACTGGCGACTGGACGCCGGCGGTCCCCATGCGCGGGAGCTGCGCGCGCGGCATGGGGAGGGCGCGTTTCTGTTTCCGCAAATGACGCTGCCTGCGGAGATGCAGCGCGAGCTGGGGTGCGTGCGGTGGAGTCCGGATTTTGTGGACTACCTTTTTCTGGCGTTCAACACCAGCACCGCGTTCTCGCCGACCGATGCGCCCGTGTTGTCGCGTTGGGCCAAGGTGCTGATGATGACACAGGCGCTGATTTCGTTTGCGACAGTAGCGCTGCTTGCGGCGCGCGCGGTGAACATTCTGTAATGGCGGTCCGGGACAGGGCCTTTAGAATGGATGGAACTCCGTTTCGAGGGCGTGAGAGCACGCGGGCGTGAAGCCCGCCTCGGCTGTTCCGTTTTGGTACAGCCGCGCTCGAAAAATGAGTGTTGCGAGTGAAAAGGCTGTGAACCCGTAGTTCCGCGATGCTAAGGTGGTATCGAACCGGCAAAACGGCTGGTTAACCGGAACCGAGCCGGCGAAGTTCAACGGAACGAAAGGACCCATGGCGGCAGGCATTGTTGTGACCGGGGGCGCGGGATTCATCGGCGGAAACTTTGTTCTGCATTGGCTGGAACAGGGGCGCGGTCCGGTGGTCAATGTGGACAAGCTGACCTATGCAGGAAACCTGCAGACGCTGGCGTCTGTCCAGGCCCGGCCGGAATACACCTTTGTGCAAGCTGACGTTTGCGATGGAGCCGCGATGGCTCGAGTGTTGGCGGAACACCAGCCGCGGGCCGTGGTGCATTTTGCCGCGGAAAGTCATGTGGATCGATCGATTCTTGGGCCCGAGGCCTTTTTGAAGACCAACATCGATGGCACGTTCACGTTGCTGGAAGCGGCGCGTAGCTACCTGAAAACGCTGAGCGAAGAAGACAAACAGGCTTTCCGGTTCCTTCACGTATCCACGGACGAAGTGTACGGTACGCTGGGACCGGACGACCCCGCTTTTTCTGAGCGTACTCCCTACGCGCCCAACAGTCCCTATGCGGCGTCCAAGGCCGCGTCCGACTTCCTGGCTCGGGCCTGGGTTCACACCTACGGACTGCCGGTGCTGGTGACGAACTGCTCGAACAACTACGGTCCGTACCAGTTTCCGGAAAAGTTGATTCCGCTCATGATCACGCACGCACTCGCCGGTAAACCGCTGCCCATTTACGGCGATGGGCTTCAGGTGCGGGACTGGCTGTATGTGGTGGACCATTGCCGGGCGATCGAGGCGGTGCTGGACAAGGGCAGGATTGGCGAGACGTACAACGTGGGCGGTTGCAACCAGCGCAGCAACCGCGAGGTGGTGCATACACTGTGTGCGCTTCTGGACGAACTGGTCCCGGACTCGCCGTACAAGCCGCATGCGCAATTGATTACGTCGGTGAAGGATCGGCCAGGACACGATCGCCGGTACGCGATCGACGCGACCAAGATCGAGAGCGAGATCGGCTGGCGTCCTGCGGAAAGCTTTGAGACCGGGCTGCGCAAGACTGTGGCGTGGTACCTGGACAATAAGGAGTGGGTTGAAGGCGTCACCAGCGGCAGCTATCAGCAATGGATGTCGGCCAACTACGGGCAGCAGCGGGCCGAGGCGGTGGCCTCGTGAAGGGTATCCTGCTGGCCGGCGGCTCGGGCACACGGCTTCACCCCGTGACGCAATGCATCTCGAAGCAGTTGTTGCCGGTGTACGACAAGCCGATGATCTACTACCCGCTGTCGACGCTGATGCTGGCGGGTATGCGCGACATCCTGGTGATCTCGACGCCGATGGACACGCCGCGCTTTGAGGCGCTGCTGGGCACGGGCGCACAATGGGGCATCAATCTTCAGTATGCCGTGCAGCCGTCGCCGGATGGGTTGGCGCAGGCGTTCCTGATCGGCAAGGAGTTCCTCGGCGGCAGCAGTTGCAGTCTCGCGCTGGGCGACAATATCTTCTACGGCCACGACCTAGTGAAGGGTCTGCGCAGCGCCGCGGACAGGCAGCGTGGGGCCACCGTGTTTGTGTATCCGGTGAAGGATCCGGAGCGCTATGGCGTAGCCGAGTTCGATGCGGATCGCAAGGTCATCTCGATTGAGGAAAAGCCGGCAAAGCCGAAGTCTCGCTATGCGGTCACCGGCGTTTACTTCTACGACGAGCAGATCGTCTCCGTAGCAGAAGGGATCAAGCCTTCGCCACGGGGTGAGCTGGAGATCACTGACGTGAATCGTTGGTATCTAGAACACGGGCAGCTCCACACTGAGGTGCTTGGGCGTGGCACGGCGTGGCTGGACACGGGAACGCATGAGTCGCTGCTGGAGGCGTCAATTTATATTCAGACCATTGAACATCGGCAGGGTCTGAAGGTGGCCTGTCCCGAGGAGATTGCGTATCGCCTGGGGTACATTGACCGCGAACAGCTGGAAGCGCTATCGGCCAAGCTCGGCAAAAGCAGCTATGGCGATTACCTTCGGACGATCGTTTCGGAGCTGGTGTTCTAGTGGCCGATCCGCGTGGCCTCATTCTGCTGACGGGCATAGGTGGCCAGGTAGGGGGCGAGTTGTTGCCCTTGTTGAGCGCCTTGGCTCCGGTGGTCGCGCCTACACGCGGTGAGCTGGACCTGGGCGATGCTCAGGAGCTTCGACGCTTCGTGTCGCGTGTGCAGCCGCGCTGGATCGTTAACCCGGCGGCGTACACGGCAGTGGACAAGGCTGAAGCAGAGGTGGAAGCTGCCTATACCATCAACCGCGATGCGGTATGTGTTCTGGGCGAGGAAGCAGCGCGCATCGGGGCGACCGTAGTGCACTTTTCCACGGACTATGTGTTTCGCGGAGACGGCGACGCGCCTTGGCGCGAAGAGGATCCAACGGGACCGTTGGGCGTGTATGGGGCGTCGAAGCTGGCGGGGGAGCAGGCACTCGCCGCCACCGGCGCCGCGCACATTATCTTGCGGACCAGTTGGGTGTATGGAGCGCGCGGCAAGAATTTCTTAAGGACTATCTTGCGCGCGGCTAAGGAGCGGGAAGAGTTGCGCATCGTTGCCGACCAGTTTGGGGCGCCCACGTGGGCACGCGATCTGGCCCGTGTCGCGGCCCACGTGATCACCCATTGCGAGGCCCAGGCCGCAGAAACTGGAAGTAGTCTGACGAGGGCCGCACGTGACGTTACTGGCGTGTATCATGCCAGCAACGCGGGTTGTACAACCTGGTTCGGCTTCGCCACGGAGTTCCTCGAACTGGCGCACCTTACCGCGCCGGCACAGCGGTTCGCAACTTGCGTCCCCATCCGCAGTGAGAGTTATCCGACGCCAGCACGCCGACCGCAGAACTCGCGGCTGGACTGCACAAAGTTGTTTGAGGTCTTCGGGTGGACGATGCCGGATTGGCAGAAGGCCATGGCCGCCGTCATGGCTGAGGTGACGGCTAACGGAGACCTATAGACTTCCTATAGGGAAAGGGCGATAGTTCTCGCGTAGCTACACGGTCGGCGCTGGCGCGAGGTATGGGGCCGGAAGCTCTGCTTCACTCAGCAAACTGCCAAGGGCATCCTTCGCAGACACGGAGGGTGTCTCGATCCCCTCCAAGGGCCAAGCGATGTTGAGGGTTGGGTCGTCCCAGCGGATACAGCGCTCGCCGGCAGGAAAATAGCTGCGCGTGGTTTTGTAGAGGACGTTAGCTGTATCGGACAGGACCACAAACCCGTGCCCGAAGCCTTCTGGGATCCAAAGCAGCTCGAGATCTTCCCCGGTCAGGTGAAAACCAGCCCACTTTCCGAAATGCGGAGAGCCCGGGCGAAGATCGACGGCGACGTCCCAGATGTGACCGGAAAGCACACGCACGAGCTTGCCTTGCGGCTCACCAAGTTGGTAGTGAAGCCCGCGCAATACGCCGCGTCGCGAGAACGATTGGTTGTCCTGGGCAAAGCGGTCCGGCAATCCGGCAGAGGCATAACGGGCAGCGTTGAACACCTCGCAAAACCAGCCCCGTGCATCGCCATGTCGCGTCGGGCGCAGCAAGTTGACCTCTGGAAGCGGAGTCTCGTCGATCTGCATGTTTATCGTCCCCTAACGATTGTAGAGGGTCTCCGGATTTGGGTCCCATGATTGCACTACTTCTTTCGAGCCGGCTGGGATCTTTGGACGGCCTTTAGCGGCCAACACTCATCTTGTAGACGCGTGCCAAAGTGTGCTACCACAGTGGCGACATCTTAAACACCAAGTCTCGACGAGCGTCCGCGAACAGCCTCAAAGGCAGACACAAGGAGCATGAGGACCTGGCGTAACCACTGCTGGTTACCAAATGACTGTCCCCTTCTCATTTTGCTGTGCTATCGTTGAATTGATCACCAGTTTAAGAGAATGATCGAGTCTATATCATCTGCGCTGCACTTGGAAAGCTCCTCGCTGTGGCGGGATGGACGAGATTTCGATTTGGTGGAACAGGCAAAACGTGCTTGCGAAGAGGTGGCCCATCGGTTCCCTCTCCCCCCGCCCGACTCAGGGCGAGATGCCTACAGGGTACGTTATTACCCGCAAGTTTCGCGCACTACATGGAGGTCACATGTCGTCGACAATAACGCAACCAGCTGAGCGGCCTTGGGTGGTGGAGGGGTCTGGCAGTTGGCGCGATGCGCGTTCGGTGCTCGATCGTTTCCGGAACACACAACTACGTGAGGGCAGCGCCTACGATTCGATACGGTCCATGCTTCCAGTGTTGGGGCTTGCACTGCTCTGGGCGCACGCAGTCGCGTGGTACCCGGCCTCTCACGTTGAGCCTCTGTTGGAGCGGTCGGAGACTGTGCGGCATGTGTTGACTGCACTCTCTGTTGTGTTTCTTTGGAATGCATCGCTCGGCCTTTCTCCTTATGACCGGCGTTGGCTCAAAGCGGATATCTGGGCGGAGGTGCGACGGTTGAGCATTGCCGCGCTGCTGTGCGGCGGGCTGCTGTTGGGCTGGGAGCTCACGCGTCGCCCGTTGCAGCATGGACTGCCGATCGCCATCGCGGGAACGATCTGTTTGATGACGATCGCCTTTGCGTCGATGGCATGCTTCGTGGGCGCGGCCGCCGTCTCTCTCCGGTTGGAGCCCAAGCGTGCGGCCATTCTTGTAGGAACCGGAGAGCGCGCGGAGCTGGTCAAAGCAAACTTGGCGACGCAGTACGCGACGGTAGAGGTTTACGGTTGTGTCGACGACGAGGACAGAAGCGCTCTGGCGCGGAGCCCGTACCTGGGGACGATCGAGCAACTGCCGGCGATCCTGAAGACGCATCCGATCGAACTCGTCCTGATCGGATTGCCCATGCGGTCGAAGTACGACGAAATCCAGCGCGTGATCGAGATCTGCGAAACAGTAGGGGTGGAGTCGCACTATATGCGCGATATCTTCACCACGTCGCGGTCGCGGGTTCAGGCACACGCGCAGGTGCCGCACGACTTCAGTGTGATCAGCTCATTCATTCCGCATCCGAAGCAGCACGTGAAACGGCTGTTCGATATCGTCGGGGCCCTGATCCTTCTCTTGCTGGCGTCTCCTCTTCTCCTGGCGACAGCGATTGCTATCCGATGCACAAGCCAGGGACCGGTTTTGTTTATTCAGCAGCGGTATGGTCGCAACCGGAAGCGTTTCCCGATGTTCAAGTTCCGGTCAATGGTGGTGGATGCAGAAAAGCGGCAAGCGGCTCTGGAGGCAATGAACGAGGCACAAGGTCCGGTGTTCAAATTAGCGCATGATCCGCGGGTGACGCGAGTCGGAAGCTTTATCCGCAAGACGTCGATTGACGAGTTGCCCCAGCTCTTCAATGTGTTGCGAGGCGAGATGTCGCTTGTGGGGCCACGGCCATTGCCACATCGCGATGTCGCCAAATTCGAAGAGCCTTGGTTGCTGCGCCGTTTTAGCGTTCGGCCTGGCCTGACTTGCATTTGGCAGGTGAATGGACGTAGCAACACAAGCTTCTCTGACTGGATCAAGCAAGACCTCGAGTACATTGACGGCTGGTCGCTGTCGATGGATGTGCGCATTTTGGCGCAAACGATACCCGCTGTGTTGCGTGCACGCGGTGCGGTATAGGTCGGGTGAACTACTGTCAGCAAGCGGTTAACGCTTGTTCTTGTCAACCAGTCATGGTGCATGTCGAGGTCTCGTTGCACGCATCGTCCGACATGGCCCAAGGCCGTCTGAAGTTCAATATCGCTATGGGAGTGGCAAGATGAGTGTGGCTATTATCACAGGGTCTGCGGGCCTTATCGGGTCAGAGGCGACCGCCTTTTTTGCTGGACTCGGATTCGAAGTGGTCGGTATTGAGAACGATATGCGCAGCGAGTTTTTCGGCGCCGAGGCCTCGACGGCGTGGAACCAGCAGCGCCTAAAGCAGGATCTTGGCCAGCGATACCGCCATGCCAATTTCGATATTCGCAATCAGGAAGCGGTTGAAGGCCTGTTCGCCGAGTTAGGGCGCGATGTGACGCTGATTATCCACACGGCGGCGCAACCCTCGCACGATTGGGCGGCCCGGGCGCCTCACATCGATTTTTCCGTGAACGCGAATGGCACGCTGAACCTGCTAGAGGCGATGCGAAAGTTCTGCCCGGACGCTGCGTTCATTTTCACGTCAACGAATAAGGTGTATGGCGACACACCGAATCGACTGCCGCTGATCGAATTGGAGACACGTTGGGAGATCGACCCTGCACACAAATACGTGGTCGGCATCGATGAGCTGATGTCCATTGACCAGACGCTTCATAGCTTGTTTGGTGCGTCCAAGGTAGCTGCCGACGTATTGGTGCAGGAGTATGGTCGCTACTTCGGCATGAACACCGTGTGTTTCCGTGGTGGTTGCCTGACTGGGCCGAATCACAGCGGCACGGCGCTGCACGGGTTTCTTGCTTACCTGATGCGCTGCGCTGCAACAAGTCGTCCGTACACCGTCTTCGGCTATCGTGGCAAACAGGTACGCGACAACATCCACAGTGCTGATCTGATCAGCTGCTTTCATGAGTACTTCAAGAATCCACGCAGCGCCGAGGTGTACAACATGGGCGGCGGTCGGTTCAGCAACGCGTCCATGCTGGAATCCATTGATCTCTGTCAACAGATTACTGGCCGGGAATTGCAGCAGACCTATAAGGATGCGAACCGGACGGGCGATCACATCTGGTGGATCAGCGACACAAGCAAGTTTTCGGGTCATTACCCGCAATGGAAGCAGAAGTACGATGTGCCCGCGATTCTGCAGCAGATCTACGACAACAATGTCGACCGTTGGTTGAGGGAGGCAGCATGATCGATCTCGGAAAGAAGAATCTTCTGGGCGTCGGTATAAACGCTGTGGACTATGAGTTCGCTGTGAGCTCGATCCTGGACCATGCCAAGCGAGGTCAGCGCTTTGCCACAACGGCGCTCGCTGTACACGGTGTGATCACGGGCGCGCTGGATCGAGTACACCGTTATCGCCTAAACACGTTCGAATTGGTCACACCGGATGGCCAGCCGGTTCGTTGGGCGCTGAACTTGCTTTATGGAACGAAGCTTCGGGATCGTGTTTACGGGCCGAATCTCACATTGATGGTTGCCAAGGAGGCGGCAGCACAAGGCGTCCCCGTCTTCTTCTATGGAAGCAAGCCGGAGGTGCTCAAACAGCTCTGTGAGCGGATGCAGCAACTCTGCCCAGGCCTGATCATCGCTGGAGCTCGCCCGTCGCAGTTCCGGTGCGTTACGGCCGAAGAAGAGATGACTGCGGTGGAGCAGATCAAACACTCAGGGGCGAAAATCGTGTTCGTTGGATTAGGCTGCCCGCGTCAAGAGGTCTTCACCTACGAGATGAGTCGCCACCTAAGCATGCCTGTTTTAGCGGTGGGCGCGGCATTTGACTACTACTCCGGCCTGCTGAGGGAACCGCCCGCGGTCTTGCAGAAGGCCGGCTTGCAGTGGTTCTATCGCCTATGCCAAGAGCCGAGGCGGTTGTGGCGTCGGTATCTGTTCACAAATAGTCAGTTCGTCGGTTTGGTGATGGCACAGTGGCTCCGGCTTTGGCGCCCGGACCTCCGAGATGCCGATGAGCCGCTTGTGAACGTTCGATTTGGTTAAAAGCAGTCCAGCTTATCTATGCATTATGCGGTCGCGATGTCTGCGGCCGCATGGTGCATTTTGTGATCCCGACTAGCACACTAGTAACGCCGGTAGATCACACGTCTGCGCTTCGTCTCACGCTAGAGTGTCATTGTTTAAGCCGGCAAACCACACCAGACTGGACCTACAGAGCTTCCATCACACTGGCAAGAATCGCCAGGGAGGAGCTCTGCAGTGAGAAGAATCCATGCCTGGTGCACTTTTGTTACGGCGGTCGCGTCTGCGACCGTCCATGACGTTTCTTGGTCTTGTGCTGATCGGCGCACTCGGTTTCATGAACACCGGGTGCATGTCCGATTCTTTCTCGCCGACACTGGCTGTAACCAGGCCCAGGTTTGGAGGTAAGATCCACGGCGGTCAACAACCTGTCAGCCAATCTAAGATTCAGTTGTATGCAATAAGCACACAGGGAGACGGCGCTGCATCGGTTCCCTTGCTGGCAAATTCTGTGCTGACGGACGCCAACGGGCAGTTTACCGTTGACAGTTACACCTGCCCTTCCCCGTCCTCACAGCTGTACATTGTTTCTGTTGGGGGCAACCCAGGCCTATATCCCGGCGCCAACAACCCGAACTTAGCGGAGTTGGCGTTACTTGGGCCTTGTTCGTCAGTAACTGCTTCCACTGTGGTGATGATCAACGAGGTAACCACGGTAGCTGGCGTGTACGCGATGGCGCCTTTCATGCAGACGTACGCTTCCATAGGATCCGGCTCTGGTGATGCGGGCGCCCTGAATGATGCGGTAACGTTCGCTCGCGAGTTGGCTGACACCACAACCGGATTGTCTCCAGGGCAAGCCGTACCTGCAGGTCAGGTGGTTCCGGTTCAGAAGCTGCTTGCCCTAGCCAACATTGTTGCCGGGTGTGTGAACTCCCTGGGAGGTGTCGCCGGAGATGGATCGGCCTGCGGCAACTTGTTTGCTTACCCGAGAGTGACTGGTACCCCACCTCCTGCCGACACAGCACAGGCAGTTCTCTATATTGCTCAAAACCCAACTTGGAACGTCGCGCAGATCTTCTCACTGTCCGGCTGGATAGCTCCCTTTCAACCCTCATTAACGGCGACTCCCGTGGATTGGAATCTTTCAATCACATCCGCGACCCCGACCCCTGTGATCTCGCCTGTGTCCGGGAACTACGACCTAACCCCCATGGTCACGATCACGGATTTAAGCACGGCCGCCCATATTTTCTACACGACCGATGGCAGCATGCCCACTCTCTCCTCTTTGCAATACACAGGACCCCTTGCTATGCCATCGTCTACAGTTGTTCGGGCGATTGCGCTTGCGAGTGGTTCGGTTAGTCTTCCGGCGCAGGCTTCGTACAACGTATCTCCCGCACATCTGGTGTTCCTTACAGGTCCGACAACGACCGTTTCCGGAGCAGGAATGAATCCGGGAGTGACCGTTGCGGTCGAGAACGGCAGTGGTACCATTGTTCCTAATTACACGGGTCCCATCACCGTGCAACTAGGCAACCATCCGACGGGAGCAACTCTTGCCGGAACGGTCACCCTGAATGCCGCAAACGGAAGGGCAACATTTTCCAATCTGAGCATTGGTGCCGCCGGCTCAGGTTATACGTTGACTGCGAGTTATCCAGGGCTCTCCACGATAACCAGCACGACTTTTACCATAACGTCACCTACGCCTGCATCCATGACGTACTATCTGTCGCCGACGGGGAGCGATGCCAACGACGGGAGCTCGTTGAACTCCGCCTGGCTTAGCCCGAACCACAATATTCGGTGTGGGGACACCATCGTCGCGGCGGCAAGCACGGCATATTCTTCTGGTAACTTCGGGTTTGGGAAGTGGGGTTCAGTGAACTGCCCTTCCGGCAACAACGTAGCATGGCTGAAATGTGCGGTCTTCGACGCTTGCAAGATCACGGTTCCCGCCAACACGCAGGCTTTCGGTATGAACGTGACATCGAGCTATTGGGGCGTGCAAGGGTGGGAGATCAGCAGCCCGGGCCTGTTGTCGAACGGTCTGTCTTGCTTCAATGCAAGTCCAGCCAACAACAACGCCACTATTCACCACATAATCTTCGCGAACAACGTTGCGAGTACCTGCCCCCTTGCCGGTTTCGGTATGGGAACCGTTTATAACGGCACGGCGAGCGTGGATTACTATGTGGCGGTCGGGAACATATCCTATAACGCGGGCACCTCAAACACGGGATGCGGTAGCGGAATCGACATCTACATGCCAGCAGTGTCCGACGTTGCGGCTGGGACGCACATCTATGTTGCGGGAAACTTCGTTTGGTCGACGGCAAACCCACCGAATTGTTGGGATGGCAATGGGATCATCCTGGACACTTTTGATGGTAACTACACTGAACCCGTCTCATACGCGCAGCAGGCCGTGATCGAGAACAATATAAGTATTTCCAATGCAGGTGTCGGGGTACGTGTGGAATATAACAATTCGGGCTATGGTCCAACGCATGCCCCGGTGTACGTCCGTCATAACACCATGTGGAACAATAGTACGGGCCAGTACCAGTTCGGAAGTCCGAACTGCGGGGAACTGCAGTTGTACAAGACTCAGAACACGACTGTTACGAAAAACATGGCGGCCACGGCCCAGCCAGGATGCTACGGAGCTTTCTGGAACCCAAACAGCGCATACTCCGTAAACGAGAGCGATGGAACGAATACTGTCGCGGATAATGTGGGCTGGAGTGATTATGGCTATTTCAGTCAGATCATCAGCGCGTCTGGATTCAACTTCAGTGCGAATAATCTGTTCGGGACAAATCCCTTCTACACGGGTCCGGCAACGCCGAGTGCACCAAACTGCGGCAGCTTTTCGAGCGCGCCTAATTGCATGGCAAAGTTGGTTGCGAACTTTCAACCCACCAACCAGTTGACTACAGGGTATGGCTACCAGAGGCCGAGTGGCACGCCCGTTTTGGACGCGCTGTTTCCGAAGTGGGTCTGCAACGTCAACCTGCCCGCCGGTCTCATTACAATGGGCTGCCTCTGAACATGGGCTGCTTCAGTATCCAGAAATGCAGTTTTGCGTGTGGCTGCATTCCGGGTGCTCAGAAGTCGAAGTCCCTTTCAACCTTATCGCCTAGGAGAACGTTTAGCGTACTCGCAGCAGCTTAGACGGAGTTCGTGGCCGTGGCGGGTGGCAACCCGAGCAGCCGCCTGTAGATTTGCTCGGCCTGCAGTGCCCGGAGTTCATGCGTCAGAGTATGGGTGAATGCCCAGCCGGCTGCGGACATGGCAGATCGTTTTTCGGTGTTGTAGGTGGCGTAACGATCAATAGCGGCGGCCATGTCCGCAGTCACTTGATCGGGGCTTACCACGTCTACCTTTATGCCGGCTGCTTCTGGAACCAGATCGCCAGGCCCGTGCAGGTTCAGGGTGACAATCGGAAGACCAAGAGCCATGGCTTCGATCAGTTGCGATCCCCCTGACTCTCGAAGGCTGTTGAAGAGCAACAGATCGTGTTGCAAGTATGCACTGTGTACCTCGTTCCAGGGGAGGCGTTGCCCGGCCCAAAGGACGCGTCCGGTCAGGCCGCGCTCCTCAACCATCTTCCACACGTGGTCACGAGGAAGACCATCACCTACGATGGTCAGCGTTGCCGGCGTCTGCACGCGTGCAAAGATGTCCAGCGTGAGCCCGATTGCTTTCCGCGGCATCATGCGGCCTACCCAAAGAACGCGGAGCGGTCCTCCGGTGTTTTGGAACTTTCGGGGCTCACTGGCGAAGGCCCGGGCTGAAACGCCGGTGTCGAACAGGATCTCTGCACCCTTGCAACCAAGCGCTCTGACCATGTCCAAGGTGGCGGTGTTTGCGACCAGGACCGCCGCCATTTTGCGCAGCCACAGCCGATGTACCGGTGAATGGCGCACAACGCGCGTGAATAGCGTGCGAATTCTCTCGTTTCTTGCGGCCGTCCCAAAGTACTGCAACATGGCTGGCGGTGCGGTTTGCGCGCCGCCTACCGGACCAAACACTACCGGAATACCGAGGCGCCAGAGCTGCGTGGGCACATGAACGCTGCCGTACGAGACGTGGTGCGCGATATCGAATGGCCGATCTTTCGCGAGCTTGCGCGCGTCGCGCAGTGCCATCCACTGCCACACGAAATAGTGCATCCCCGTGGCCTCACGAAAACGCGATGTGGGCATTTTTACGTAGCGGAACATGAGGTTTGGTAGAGGATGCTGCCGCAACTCGTCCTCAATGCGTTGCCGGTTCTCTTCCGTGGTGAGCACCGTGACGTCCAACCCACGGGCGGCCACATGCGTTACCCAGTTCCAACCAATGCCTAGTTCGGAGCCGGCGTTGGGCGAGCAGGCGTAAGCGCTCATCAGTACGCGAATCATGTAAATCCTTCGAGCTTTGCGGCTCTTGCCAAGCGTACTATGCGTTCTGCCTGATGAGCTCGGGAATGTACAAGAAGTACCGGAGATCATGCGCCATTCAGCTCAACTTGCGGAGACGGTCCGCCCAGAACCGCAAAAAACCAACCGGTGCATGGTCGGCGGGCATCGTGATCTTCAAGCTGGGCAGAACCACCATTTTCTGCCCAGTGATCTGCATCAGCGATCGATTGAAGTTGACGTGCTCACACACGTTTGCTTCGTCTGGCGAGCGATAGGTGCCAAGGTAATACCCGGGGGCCTTGTAGAGGCAAAACCCGTTGAACGAAGAGCTACAAACCGTAGCCTCTTGCGAGGTGGCCCGGATCTGGTTGGCGTAGATCCGCCCTTTGTGAAAGCGAAAGTAGCTGAACGGTTTCCGCTTGGCTGCGGCGATTTCAGCGTGAAGCGTGCTGTAGTCGTGACCCTCGGTTTGGAGTGAGAGCAGGTCGTAGTAAAAGGGCTCCGACGTGGCGCCGACCGCGAAGAAGGTGCTTTCTGGGCCCAAATAGCGGAGGGCGTCTCGTACCGCCGCCGGTGCGGGCGGCGAAAGCATCACGTTGTCCAGATCCGCGACGCAAACGAATCCTTCCGGGCCGTGGAGAGAGAGAGCGCTCTCAAGGAGGGCTTGACGTCCCATTGCCATGCGCGTAAGCCGGCCGGGAACGTCCTTCATGAATCCCGTATCCAGCACTTGGAGACAGTCGCCGACCGCGGCTTCAAGTAAGGAGCGTGTCCGGTCAGTGGAGCCGTTTTCGCCGATGAGCGCGAGGCAAGCGATCCCCTCGGCGTCCAAGCGGCGGAGGTAATTGAGGAAGAGCGGTATGGTGCTTTCGCAGTTCCTCGCCAGGCAGAGGAATCGCACGAGGCTGCGGGCGGGGCTTGCTTCAGTCATGGCGTGGGGTACTCCGGTCGACGAGGGCCACCAAACTCCCTGACGTCGGCCGCAAGTCAACGAGGAAACACGAGTGTACCTTCAAAACGTGAATTTTGCGCCATAAAATGACAGAAGCGCTCGGTGGCAGTTCCATAACGGGAATCCACGTGACGCTTTCCCGAAGTGCAACAGTGCGCGAAATTTTGACGATTGGCCTGATGCCCGGAGTGCTACACTACATCCAGCTGAAAAAGAACAACATTAGAACGGTGAAGCGTCCGCAGTCAAACAGTATACAAACTCCCTGACCTGAACCTGCTACTCCGGTCGGATGGCCGAACCTGCAATGGATAGGTGCATATGGCAAACTTACTCGACATGCTGCTCCGCGCTTGGAAGGTGATCCTTCTCAGCTTCGTAGTCATATTTACGGCGTTGCTTGTCCTGCTTGCCTTCAAGAAGGACAAGTACGACGCCCATATGACCTTCCTGATCCGAAGCGAGCGAGCAGAGGATCTGGTGAGTGCTGATCCTGCACAGAAAATGTTGCAGCAGGAGACAGAGACGGAGGAGAGAGTCAATTCGGAAGTCGCGCTGCTGGGAAGCGCCGAACTCCTGAAGGCAGTTGTACTGGATCTGAATCTAGAAAAGGATTACCTGAACGCGGCGGGCAGCAACCGTGCCGTTGCGGTAGAGGTAGCCACGCGCGACCTTAGTCGCAATTTGGTAATTGGTGGCGTTCGGCGATCCGCGCTGATTGACGTGTCTTATACCTCGGTAGATCGCGACCGGGCAAAAGCGGTCCTGGATGCCCTGTCCAAGGAGTACCTCACGCAGTACTCGAGGTTGCACGAAGCTGGCGGAGCGGCGGCCTTCTACAAGGCTGAAAGTGATGCGCTTGAGGCGAACCTGTTGAAGCAGCAGGACGAACGAGCGAAGCTGCTAGCTGAGAGCGGATACAAGCTCTTGCCCGAGGCGCAAAAGTCCAGCTTTGACCGCATTGTGGAATTGGAAAAGTCGCGGTCAGACTTGCAAGCCACGCTGATGGAAAACCAGAGCCGCCTTGAGAGAGTGCGGGCTCAACAAGGGGCAAGCCCGGATCGCGTCACGACGCAGCGTCGAATCGCTGCAAATGCGAATCTCGTCTCCGAACTGAGTGCGAAATTGGCGGACCTGCAAATCCGGCTAACGGAGCTTCGCTCTAAATTCGTGGAGAGCGACCCTTTTGTGCGCCAAGTGAAGCAGCAGATGGCAGATACAAAAGCGGCGCTGGACTCGGCTCAGGGCCTTCATTCTGAGGACGTGACTACGGACGTGAATCCATTACGGCAAACGCTGGACGGTGAAGCAAATCAGTTGAATCAGTCGGTCGCCGGTCTGAACAGTCGAGCAAGGGAGCTTGACCGGCAGCTAGCGCAGCAGCGTGGCGAGATTAGCCAACTGGAGCAGGGCCGCATTCGGGTAGACGAGCTCAGTCGCAACATCAAAGTACTGCAAGACAGCGTCGATTTGTACAGTGGACGAGCCTTGGCTGCAGCGGCGGCAGAGCAGATGGATCCCGAGAAGTTCAGCAACGTGGTAGAGGCGAGTCATCCTACGGTCCCCGTGCTGCCCGTCGCGTCTCGCTTCAACGTGCGGTCTGCTCTTCTCTTGTCTATCCTGCTGAGCTTTGGTATCGGCTTGGCATACGAGTGGAAGGCCAGGGATGAATTTGATGATGCTATTGCTGATGCGGAATACCCGTTGTTTGAGCGGGCGGCAGTAAGCTGATCTGCCACCTGATGGGGCGCTACAGTGAAATCGAAGGGAAGTAGGTACACCTGCATCCCTGTCACGGAAGGATGTGCAATGCTTCGTAGATGTTGTGCCATGCTGCTAGGCTCTCTTTTTGTTCTAATCCCTTCGGTGTCTGCGCGAGCGCAAAGTGTTCCGCTTACGGTACCGGCGACTTACCAGCTGCAAGCAGGTGATTCAATCGGGGTGGTTTATCGACTTACCCCGGAGTACAACCAAACAGTCAGCGTGCAACCTGACGGGACGGTAACACTCCAGTTGCTGGGACCTCTCAAGGTGCAGGGGTTGACTGTGGATGAGGCGCGGTTTTTAATACATGATGCCGCCGCGAAACGCCTTCGCGACCCCGAAGTATCGGTCGAAGTTAAAGATTGGGAAAAGCCACACTTCACCGTATTAGGTGAAGTGGGACTGCCGGGACGATTCGAGCTCCGCGGCCCTTTGAGTGTGGAAGATGCACTGGCGATGGCTGGCGGCATCAAGCCCAACGGAAAACGAACAAACATACTGCTCATTCACAGGATCGATAACACGGTTGGGCAAACGCAGCTGGTAGATCTACGGGCATTAGAGCGGAAAGCGAAGCCGGGCACAGAGTTGCTCGCCCTGCAGCCGGGCGATATCGTTGTAGTTCCCATCACCAAGCTTGCTAAGGTGGAACGCTACGTTCGCCTCGTGAATTTCGGCGTTGGCTCGTATTTTCCGCTCTAGTAACCCTTCTTTCTCCGATGCCGTCGTCTAACGTGAAGCCGAAAAGATTGCACGAAAAAAGTAGAAACGCATTCCTGCCTAAAGCTGACAGTATCGCAGCGATGCTGCGGGCGGTTAACCAGAATGGTGCCCCCGATCGGCTTTTCTGGCAATCCGTTCTGCTTCTCACTATCGTCCTCCAGTTTGCGGAGAGTGCAATACCCAGCACCGCTAGTGGCACCCTCAGTTCTGCGGTGGACGATCAAGTGACGCAAATGCAGGGCAATGCGCTCCGTCAAGCCTGTTACATCGTTGTTCTCTTGGTCGGGGTTGCCTGCTTTACGCGCCTGAAGAGGTACAGGATCGAGTGGCGCTATCCTCTTGCACCCCTCTGCGGCACCCTTTTGGGTTGGTGTACCTTGAGCTTGCTTTGGGCCGAGGATCCGTACGCTTCCGTGAAGCGCCTGCTTGCATACCTCTTCATGGTCACAGGAGCAGCCGGTTGCACCCTCCTGTGGTCGCGCAAACAGATCACACAATTTGTCAGTCTGTTCGGCGCTACAGGTGTGACCCTTGGACTGGCTGTCGAGGTTTTGCAGCACAGGTTTCAACCTTGGTGGCCCGATTGGCGCTTCTCTGGAACCCAGCATGAGAACGTGCAGGGGTTCTGTTGCATGCTCTTGGCTATGTCGTCATTAGCCGTATCGGACGCCGACAGCCGCCACAAGCTCTTCTTTCGTTGCTTGTCCGTGTACGGAGCCGTCTTTATGCTCCTAACCAAGTGCCGATCCTGCCTCCTTGGGCTCGGGGTGGCGCTTCTGATTTATGTACTGCTAACCCGCTCGCTCGTGACAAAAATCTGGGTTTCGGCCACTTTGGTTACAGTTGGTGTATGTCTGTATATGACGGATGTCCTTACCCCCTTGCTGGGCTTTGTATCTCGTAACGGCGAAGGTATGGAGGATCTGACCGGTAGAGCGCCGTTGTGGGAGCTGGCCGACATCTTCATTAGCAAGAGGCCACTTACCGGCTACGGGTACCAGTCGTTCTGGACAGGACCGCACATCGATTACTTCTCGTCGGAGTTCGGCTGGCAGATCAGCTCTGCGCATAACAGCTACCTTGACATGATTCTGGCGCTTGGCTACGGCGGCATGCTCTTGCATGTTGCAGTTCTTGCTGTTGGCTGCATCATGGGTGGCTTCTATTACCGGAAGACGCGCGTTCCCCTTTATGCACTGGCTTCTGCAATGTTTGCGGCTCTACTCACGGTCGGTATGCTAGAATCCGCCGTCTTGATTTCAACCGGTCCTTATCACTTCAGTCTGACTCTGCTTATGGCGAGCCTCTGTTTTCAGCCTCTCTTTTCCGGTGCGCCGAGCGAACTTGCGAAGCGTATGCAGAGGCGCCTAGCCCCAGGCCAAGATGGTTTCGCGAAAAGCTTCGCTTGAGGTGTAACTCAGATGTTGTCCACGAAGAGGGTGTTGGTATTTCAGATTGGCAGCCTTGGCGACACAGTGATCGCGATGCCGTGTTACCGCGAGATTGCTCGACGACATCCGGAAGCCGAACGCCTGCTGCTGACCAACTTCGCAGTGGGGAGTAAGATGGTGCAGGCGGAGTCTCTCCTTCGACCCTCCAACCTCATCAAGGGTACGGTCGAATACCCTATGCCTCTACGCGGCTGGAGAAACATCGTGGCGCTCCTTCGCAGGCTGCGCGCGCTACGTATAGATACCTTGTATTACCTGATGCCCGAGAAGAAGTGGATCAACGTTCTAAGACACTTCATTTTCTTGAAGCTTTGCGGGGTGAGAGAAGTACGCGGCCTGCCTTGGAGCAAAGCTCTGAGGCGGCATGAGGAACTTATACCAGGCAGATTGTGGGAAACGGAGGGCTCACGGCTGTTGCGCACCATCGTTCCAGGACGCGCTCCGGGTGCGCCCAGCGTCTACGATCGCACCTTGGGCTTAACTGCTGCCGAACGCAACAAAGCTGACTCTTTGTTGTCGGAAGGATCATTGGGGGCACGTTTCATTGCATTCTCCATTGGGGGACGGATTCCCGTGAAGGACTGGGGTGACGACAACTGGTCTGCGGTTCTACGAGACTTGAGTGCGGCAGCGCCGGATACCGGCATTGTCTTTGTCGGTTCCAAGGACGAGTTCTTACGTTGTGAAAAGTTAGCTGCCTCTTGGTGCGGACCTACGCTGAATTCGTGTGGTCATTTAACTCCGCGCGAAACTGCCGCCATCATTGAGAAAGCCGACGTATTTTTGGGCCATGACACCGGTACCATGCACTTAGCGGCCGCGGTCGATACGCGCGTTCTTGGACTTTTCTGCGCCCGTGACGCTCCTGGTCTCTGGTATACCGATCGCCCGGGGGATCACTTCTTCTACCAGCAACCTCCGTGCTTCGGATGCGGGGTAAGCGAAGTTGCCGATTGCCATAACGCGCTCGTATGTATGAGCTCGCATGATCCCGCCGACGTCGTGCGTGTCGCCAGAGAGACGCTCAAGAGTGCGAGTGGGAGTGCGGCACTGCTGGAGGGCGCCGTATCGACGAGTAGCCGTTAACTGGATAAAGCGACGGACAATGTGGTTTTTGTTACCCTAGCGCAAGCTTGCGCGTGTGGCGCAAAGGAGAAAGATTGGTGTTTACGCCTGGGGTGAACGAGGAAGTTGCAGCTACTTACACGGTCGTGCCGAAGCGTGTGGCCCTGCTCACCAACATTCTATTGCGACACAACGTCGCCGTACTGGAAGCTCTCAAGCCTCACTTACGCGAATTTCGCGTCTTTCTGTCCGCGCAGAACGAGCCAGACCGAAAGATGCCCGTGCATTGGGGAAATCTCGATGTGGTCTTGCAAAAGTCGATCCGGTGGAGCCAGAAGTTCGACAACGTGTACGGCTACAAGGACGTCAGTCACATACAAGTGCCGTATGACACGCTCTCCCAGCTCTGGTCGTACAAGCCGGACGTTTTGATCTCGGGGCAGTTCGGGGGAAGGTCCATGTTTGCGGCCTTGTATAAGATCTTGCGCCCGCACACAAAACTTATTATTTGGGCGACGCTGTCGCAGCGAACGGAAGCAACGCGAGGTGGGCTTCGTAGACGCGTTCGACGATGGATTTTGAGGAAGGCCGACGCTTGTTTCACGCACGGTGTGGACGGGGAGATCTATCTTCGCAACCTCGGCTTCACTGGGCCTGTTTTCTTCACACCCTACGTGATCGAGAGTGGTATCTACGAGGGCAAATCCACGGTTCCCGATGACGAGGTCGTGCGTGTCTTATACACAGGTCAACTGATTGAACGGAAGGCCATTTATCCGTTCACAGAAGCCCTGTGTGCGTGGTGTCGGCAGCATCCGGAGAGGCGAGTCCGGTTCACAGTAGGCGGGGATGGGCCTGAAAAAAGTCGCTTGGAGGCGCTCGACCGTCCCGACAATTTGGACATGCAACTTGTCGGCCATCTAGACTTGCAGGCGATAGTTCTCGCATACCGAAACGCGTCTGTTTACGTGTTCCCCACTTTAGGCGACGAGTGGGGTATGGTCGTTAACGAAGCCCTTAGCGCTGGGGTTCCGATTCTTGCCAGCGAGCACGCTCAATCTTCCCTTGAGCTTGTAAAGGAAGGTATTAACGGCTGGATTTTCGATCCTAGTGACCCGAAGAGCCTAGCAGATGGCATCGACAGAGCCCTGAGCACGGACAGGGCGACCCTCGCGATTATGTCGCGGCAGGCCCGCGCCTCGGTCGCGCGATGGACTCCCAAAGCCATGGCGGAACGCATGGCGGAGGGAGTACGTGCTGTTTGTGAATAGTCAACTCACCATCAATAAGCGCGTACCACGGCGCGCAACCTGGAACCCGCTTCTAGCGAATTCCAGGTTGCGCCTATCACGTTGTAGGCCGTCTGGAGTTAAGACGTTGCTTAGTTCCCAATCTTGATTAAAGTCATTTCTGCCCAGTCAACAGGAAGAAGAGTCTGATAATCAAGGTAGGTATACATCATTACGTGGTCGCCCTGGTTATAATGAATCACGCTCGTGTTGACCGAGCTATTTCTGCTCGGCGATGTCGGACGCCCGTTGCCGCTAGTGGACGACCACAGAAAGCCCGTCTGATCAGCGAGCTGAGTTCCAACACCCTGGCCGTAACTGATACCTGCGGGAATCCCGTCTAGCAGGCGCATTTTGGTAATCACTAAGTAGTACCCACTCGAGGGAACCACGTAAGTGGAATACGCGCGACTGAACGCTGATGCCGTATCCACGTTCACTGTCACCAGAGGCACGGGCGTGAACGAACTGGTCGAGAGGCTGGATCCGTACATAACTACGTCCAGCACCGCCGTACCGGAAGTCAATGTTTGTGTGCCTGGGTTGGTGGTTGCGGTGGTGAGCTGCGATTGCAAAGCTGCGACCTGCTGCGAAAGTGTCGCAATCTGTGTGGCCAGGCTCGCCTGGGTGGCCTGCAAATCGGACATTCTAGCGATAGGAGAGTAGCTTCCGCTTGGATACCCTAGCTCAAGGGCGCTATCCGACTGCAGATAGCAAATGGCGTATTGGCCGGTCGGCAAGCCGGAAAGGCTGGGGCACGAGCTGTCGCCGGCTGAGCCGACTCCACCGATCTCCTGGGAGTTCTGCGGTCCGGTTAAGACGAGAGATGTTGCGGACAGTTGCTGAGTGGTCCCGTTCTGGTAACAGGGCAGGAGCAGGCACAGAAGGAGGAGAGAGTTCTTCATGAATTCCTTTCTTTTTTTCGAGTGTAGCCGCAAGGCGCTGTTCAATGCCGGGAGGTACCGAAGAGGAGCTTGGCTTGTAGCTGCGTAGTGGCCACACCGCAGGCCATTGTCACGAGGCCGCGAGGGAGGTTCACATTGCAAAGCCACTGCGGAAACATCGGATCATAGGGCGCACTCGGCTGGGGTACCTGATATCCGTAGACGCGTGCGGTGGGATTGGTAGGTGTGAAATTAGAAATGACCAAGGCCATACAGTGCGGAACATCTCGAAAGCTGTTGCAGTTTGGCACTCCTGGTGCGACCGGAGCGTACAGCAGGGGGTCGGCCCCGATGACATTGGAGCCGAGCCCGAAGCCGTTCGAACTTGTCACGGTCTCGCCAAGACCGAACGGACTGAACATCCAGTTCGAGGCCACACTGCTTGTGTCGTCGATGTGTTTGAAGACCATAGCATAGTTCGGCTTGTCATAGATTCCATGATCGACCCATGTGTTTCCATAACACTGCGGTGAATTTGTTACGGCGAGATTGCCGGAGGCGTGGGTGTTCTGGATCTGGTAGGCGCGGTACTCACCGCAGTCAGGCGAGCCGACGGCGTAGGTGCCATCGGAGCCGACGCCCGTGCTGTTGCCCCACATCGTATTGTGCAACACATAGATGGCGCTTTGCCCAACGCCCGCGGGTACAGTTCCGTTCCAATAATCAAGCGGTGAGTTGTATTCGATGAGGATGCCCGGGCCGCCGTTCAACAGAGAAAAATTGTTTTCGATCACGGCCTGCGGCGTGTAAGGGATCAAACCGTACGTGGAGCCCCCATCGAAGGTGTCAAAGATAATTCCCTCGCCGTCGTAACAGTTGGCATTGGCAGGGTTGACGGAATGCCATGAAAAATTGCCCGCGACAAAGATATGAGTACCTGGCAGATGGTCCGAGGCTACGGGGCTGAAGACGTCGATGTTACTACCGCAGCCCTTGTTGGAGGTACCCGCGTTGTAAGCAATATTGCCCACGATCACAAGGTAATCGGTACCATTTCTTCCGGCGGAACCACCGCCGAACCCGGCGAGGGGACATGTATTCGCGATATTGTTGGCGAAGATCACATGATGCACGTTGGCCGCGCCGGGGTAGGTGCCGAAGCAACTAAGCGCGTTGTCGCCCTGCGCGAAATCATCGACTTCCCACCCCTGGATTCCCCAGTAACTGTTTGTGACTATCATTCCGGCGGTGTCGCTGCTGTTGACCGCGACCTGTACCTTGCATCCGTCAAATGTGACGCATTGGAGCCATGCGACGTTGTTCCCGCTCGGACAATTGACGAGTCCCCAAGCCTGGAAATTCGTATTTATGTACGCCGTGCTGGGACTGGCCATGATGACGTCTCCGCAGTTCACCGCGTGATTGGGTGTTAGCCAGGCTGCCCCGGTTGATAGCCCATCCCGCACGTCGCTCCCGTTAGGTGAGAGATAATAAGTTGTCGCATGGCAGAGCGATGCCATACGCCACAATAGGAACAACAAACAACACATTCGCTTCACTGAGGGTTCCTTACTTTGAGACGCCCCGTCTAACTGCGGTCATCGTCTGTACACACACGTACAGTAAAGGAAACCAAGCGAACGTCGAATCCCCGAATAGGGGTAACCTGCAAGACGGTTAGGTCAGTACGCTGACCGTCGACGACAGTCCGTTCAATAGCAGGTAAATGCAAAAAGCTCCGTCGACGACGATGTTACCCCTCAGGTGCGCCCCTGTGATAAACCGACGGCGTTCTTCGCTCAGACATCTTTACTATAGGTTCAAAACGCTTCTTTAGTAACGTTACCAAAGAAAAATAGCAGGAGTCAATGGAAAGGGCAACCTTTCATGCAGAATGACTCTGGTCAGCTAAAGGCAAACTCATGAAAACCCTACTCTGCGCAGTTCTCTTCGTGTGCGCATGCATTGTCCCTGCATGCGCCACGACCTACTACCTGTCCCCGACCGGCAATGACGGCAACAGCGGAGTCAACGCGGCTTCCGCTTGGCTCACCCCGAGTCACGCATTGAACTGCGGCGATGTTGTCGTGGCCGCGGCCAGTACGGCATACGTGCATACGAATTTTAGGCTGGGCAAGTGGGGGCCGGTTACGTGCGCGTCGGGCAACAATGTCGCCTGGCTCAAGTGCGCCGTCTTCGACGCCTGCAAGATTACTGTCCCGGACGGAACACATGATTACGGCATGGCTATTAGCGCGAGCTACTGGGGTGTGCAGGGTTGGGAGGTGAGCAACCTTGAGTCCGATCCAAATGGCCTGAGCTGCTTTACGGCGCAGCCCGCCGACAACAGTGCCAGTATTCACCACATCATCTTTGCCAATGACATTGCAAATACGTGTGCCCTTGCGGGCTTTGGCGGCGGCAACACGCCTAACGCAACGTCCAGCATCGATTACCTTGTGGTCGTCGGCAGCATTGCGTACAACACAGGCACGAGCAACGCAGGTTGTGGCAGCGGCATTGACATCCTAACGCCAGCCGCCAGTGACAACCTCCCGGGGACGCACATCTACGTCGCAGGCAATTTCTCGTTTGCGAACATAGGTCCGCAGTCGTGCTGGGATGCGAACGGGATTTCGTTTGACTCCTTTGACGGACGGTACTACATGCCTTCGACGTATAGTCAGCAGGCGGTCATCGAGAACAATATCAGTGTGGGCAATCAAGGGGTCGGGGTTCGTGTGCAATACAACGAGGCCGGCAATGGAACCAATTTCGCTCATATTTATGTGCTGCAGAACACCATGTGGGGCAATAGCAACAGTTGGAACCAGTTCGGCAGCCCGGATTGCGGTGAGTATCAGCAGTTCCGGACCGAGAACACGACCGTGATGTTCAATCTGGCCGTAACCAACCAGCAAGGTTGCTACAACGCGTCGTGGAACCCGCTCGCGGCGTACACGGTGAAAGCACCCAGCGCGAGCGACGTTGTGATGCAGAACTGGGGTTACAGCGCCAACGGGTACAACAGCTTGGCGATCAGCAGCACCGGCGCGACTAGCCTCGTTCCGTTCTCGCCCATCTTCACCTTCGGCCCGCGCAACACCTTCGGCGTCGATCCGCAGTATGCCAGCCCGCATGTCCCGGGAGCACCGAATTGCAGCAGTTCGGCCAGTGTCCCCGATTGCATGGCCGGGATGATCGCCGGCTTTACTCCGAAACTCGCCGCCGCCAGTACGTACGGCTACCAGGCGGTCAGTTCGGTGATAGTGCCCGACCCGTACTTTCCCAAGTGGTTGTGCAGCGCCAATGACGCTGTACCGTCGTCCTCATCCACCATGCTTGGTGGTCTTATCAACCTCAGCTGCCCGTAGCGCACGGTTGCGGTTTGCGAATCGCCGAAGCAAAAGCCTCAAGCGTTCGCTCTCGCTTGAGGCTTTCCTGCGTTTGGGAGCAGTGTCGGCTTCTGCAGCTAGCTTCCTGTGCTGAGCCGGTCGGCGAGCCGCTGCGGCAGACCTGCCGTCCTGATCGCGGCCTGCGCTGCCGAGATGTCATACAGGACGCGCCGGAACACGATCGTGTTTGCGTCAGTGTCGTACAGGGCGAAGGCGGCGCGCGGGTTCCGGTCGCGTGGTTGGCCTACGCTGCCCGGATTTACCAGCAGGCGCAGGCCCGCGGTGAGTTCTATCCCAGCACTGACGTCCTCAATGAAGCTTGGCTGGAATTCCTCCCAATCGGCTCCGTCCTGCAGAAACGCACCTTGCATATGCGTGTGACCGAAGAAGGTTAGCGGTGTGCGCATACGTTGCAACGGCGTCCACGCGTCGCGCATGGACAGGATGTAGTGATCCTCATCGAGGGGCGATCCGTGCACACAGGTTGCGTGCGCGGCCGCTTGCACGGGGCCTTTGGGCACGGCGCGCAACCATTCCAAATGGTCCGGCGCAAGTTGAGCCTGGGTCCAGGCGGCTGCCTGCGCCGCCACCGGGTTGAAGCCGTGGGAACTCGTCAGCCCGGCACACACGCGGTCATGGTTGCCGCGCACGTTGACCACGGCACCCGCACGCAGCAGGTCGATCACCTCGTTGGGATTGGCTCCGTAACCGACAGCATCGCCCAGGTTCCAAAGCTCATCGTACGCACCAGCCGAGGCCAGCACCGCCTGGAGGGCTTGCAGGTTGCCGTGGATGTCCGAAACTACAAGCGCGCGCATCGGCGAAGGCCAGTCTACTCCTGCCGGAGCAGAAGGCAGAGCGAAAGGCGAACCAAGCCTAGGTCTTCGTGCTTACTGGCAGGGGCTGATCGCGGGGCGTTCGCATGGTCGGCGCGGCCCGGAGCAACGCCTGCGTGTAAGGGTGTTGCGGCTGCGTGAGCACACGGTGGGCTGGTCCAGTTTCCACGATCTCGCCATGCCGCATCACCGCGATCCTGTCCGCCACCTGGCCCACCACGGCAAGGTCATGGGAGATGAACAGCAAGCTTAGGCCGTACTCCGCGCGCAGCTGCTTCAGCAGAGCCAAGATCTGCGCCTGCACCGTTACGTCCAGCGCGGTGGTAGGTTCATCGGCGATGACCAGCCGCGGCCGGTTCACCAGCGCCATCGCGATCACAATCCGTTGCCGTTGGCCGCCGGAGAACTGATGTGGGTAATCCCGCAAGCGGCGCTCCGGATCCGGCAGGGCCACGGCATGGAGTGCCTCCAGCACGCGGGCGCGCACCTCCTGCATGCCGGTTCGCGGCGCGTGCGCCAGCACGGCCTCGCCGACCTGCCGGCCGATGGGCATCACCGGATTCAACGCCGTCATCGGCTCTTGAAAGATCATGGCCAGACTGCGCCCGCGATGCCGTCGCATGAATTCTTCCGGCAAGCGCAACAAGTTCACCTCACTCGAACGTAGAGGCGCGGCCTTGTCGGGTACCGAAGGCCTCGCTAGTCCAGGAACGAAGTTCCACCAAGGCCGTTGCGCATTTCCGCGCTGCGCCGCGTTGGACTTGGCAGCCGCTTCGTTGCCGACAACCTCAGTCTGCAGCCAGATGTTCCCGCTCACGTCCGCACTTGGCGCAAGCAGCCGCATGATCGCCAGCGACGTGACGGACTTGCCCGAGCCCGACTCGCCCACCAGCCCCAGCGTTTCGCCCGCACCCACGGCGAACGAGATGCCCTTCACCGCCTCGCGCTCGCCAAAGCGCACGCGCAGGTTTTCGATCCGCAGCAGCGCCGCCGTCTCGTCCTCAGCCATAGCATCGAGCATATTCGTTGCCCTCAGGAGCACCTGCGTACGCGGCCGCCCCAGCAGTTTCCGCGAAGGTTCCAGCACCGATGTGCGAGACTTTCAACCAGCGTTTCCCCGCGGAGCGCGTCGTTGCTTCCGGCACCCAGGAGATCTCCAGCCCATGACCCTGTCCTCACGTCGCGACTTCCTGCGGTCCTCCACAGCGTTGGCCGCCGCCGCGCTTGCCCCAAGCTGGTTGCGTGCCCAACAGGGCGACATGGCGGGCATTGTAACCACGTACCGCACGCTCGGCGCCAAGACGCCGGTCAATGTTACGCCGCTGGCGCCGAGTCTCTACCTGCTTCAGGGCGTGGGCGGAAACATGGTCGCCTGTACCGGCAAGGACGGCACCGTGCTCGTGGATACCTCGGTGCAAACCGCCGCTCCCCTGATCGCGCAGGCGCTTACGTCGGTGAAGGCCGCGCCCCTGGCAATGCTCATCAACACGCACTGGCATTTCGACCACACGGACGGCAACGCCCCGCTGCACACCGCCGGCGCCCGCGACATCATCGCGCACGAGAACACCTTGAAGCGCCTTTCCGCGCCGCAATATATGGAAGCGCTGAATGTGCACTTCGCCGCCGCGCCGGTGGCGGGTCGCCCCACCCGCACCTTTGCCGAAAGCAATACCCTCAACGGCAACGGCCAGTCCATAAAATTGCAGCACTTTGCGCCCGCCCACACCGACTCCGATATCTACGTCTTCTTCCCGGAAGCCAATGTGCTCCACGTCGGCGATATCTGGTTCAACGGCTTTTACCCGCTGATCGACTACAGCTCCGGCGGAAGCCTGCCCGGCATGGTGAGCGCGGCGGACGTCGCATTACAGCTGGCCAAGCCCGATACCAAGATCATCCCAGGCCACGGTCCGCTTGGCGACCGCGCCGCCCTCGAGCGTTATCGTGACATGCTCGCCGTCGTGCAGGATCGCCTTTCCAAGCTCAAAGCCGCGGGTCGGACGCAGGCGGAGATCGTCGCCGCGAAGCCGACCGCCGATCTGGACGCTGCCTGGGGCAAAGGCCCGCTCACCCCGGATGTTTTTGTAACCATCGCCTACAAGAGCCTTGAAGCGAAAGGAAGCTGAGCCGGAAGGCCGCCCGCAGGCTGTAGTATCAGCCTCATCCCCACGCTTCAGGAGTCAGGCATGACGCGCGTAGCTCGCCGCCTTTCCGCATCCGCAGTCCTTCTGCTACTGCCGCGTTACAGTTTGGCCGCCCAGCAATCGACGCAGCCCTTGCCGGCTGTCGCGCCCGTCACGGCCCAGCACAGCATGGTTGTCACCATTCACCATGACGCGACCGATGCCGGTCTGGAGATCCTGCGCGCGGGCGGCAACGCTGTGGACGCGGCCGTCGCCGTGGGCTTCGCGCTGGCGGTTGTTCTGCCCGCGGCGGGCAACATCGGCGGTGGGGGCTTTCTGCTCGTGCGACCTGCCAGCCCGCGCGCCATGGGTCACACCGCCGACGGCGGCCGCCCGCACTTCCTCGACTTTCGCGAGAAGGCCCCGGCCGCCGCCACGCGTGACATGTACCTCGATCCGCAGGGCAACGTCGTTCCGAAGCTGAGCACCGTCGGCGCTAAGGCCTCGGGCGTCCCGGGCACGGTTGCCGGCCTGGTGTACGCCGAGACCCACTTCGGCGCGCTCACCCTCCAGCGCGTCATGCAGCCCGCGATTCGCCTCGCGTCGGAGGGCTACGTGCTCTCCGCCGAGGAGGCCCGCACGCTCCACAGCCCCAACCTCACGCAATTTCCCGCGTCCCGTCGTATCTTCCAGCGCGACGGCAACTTCTACCAGGCTGGCGATACCTTCAAACAGCCGGAGCTCGCGCGCACCCTGGACCACATCGCCGCCAACCCCGACGACTTCTACCGCGGCGTGATGGCCCAGCAGATCGACTCCTTTGAGCGCGCCAACGGCGGCCTCATCACCGCCCAAGACCTCGCCGCCTACGAAGTGAAGGACCGCGAACCGCTCATCGGCCACTATCGCGGCCTGGACGTGATCACCTCACCCCCGCCCAGCTCCGGCGGCATTGCCCTTATTGAAGCGCTGAACATCCTCAGTGGGTACGACCTCGCCAAGGCCGGCCCGGACCGCTCGCCCGCGCAAATACACCTCATCACCGAGGCGTTTCGCCGCGCCTACATGGACCGCGCGGAGTACCTGGGCGACCCCGACTTCAACGCCATGCCCATCCAGCAAATGGCCGCCGAGCCGTACACGGACGCGTGGCGCGCCACCGTCGACCCCACCCGGCCGACACCCTCCAAAGACCTCGTCCGCCCCGCTGGTTTCTTGCCTCCACCGCCCACCGCCACGCCCGCGCCGCACGAGTCGCACCAGACCACCCACTTCTCCATCGTCGACAAGGACGGCAATGCCGTCGCGGTGACCTACACGCTGAACTTTGGCTTTGGCTCCGGCGTCACCGTCGAGCCGCTCGGGTTTCTGCTGAATGACGAGATGGACGACTTTGCCAGCAAACAAGGCGTGCCCAACGGCTTCGGCCTCATTCAGGGGCCAGCCAACGCCATCGCGCCGGGCCATCGCCCCTTAAGCTCCATGACGCCCACCATCGTCGCCGAGCCCAGCATCTGTCCGCGTATGCCGCAGCCCAAGGCCAACGGCAAACCGATCCCCATGGGGCATGGGCCGGTCTGCCGCATCGGTGCGCTGCGCCTTGTGCTCGGCTCCCCGGGCGGCTCCACCATCATCACCACGGTGGCCAACGATCTCATCTCCGTCGTCGACAACGGCCTCAACATCCAGGCCGCCGCCGACGCGCCCCGCTTCCACCATCAGTACTTGCCGGACGTGCTTGAGTTCGAAGCGCGCTTTCCGCAAACCACCGTGGACGCCATGCAAACCATGGGCTACCCCGTCCGCCACGCCGGCGCGCGCGACGAGAACGCCCCCACCACCTGGGGCGACAGCGAACTTATCGCCGTGGACCCACCCAAGGGCAAAAAGCCCGGCGGACTCTCCGCCGGCCAGGACAAACGGCACACCTTCGGCAAAGCCGCAGGGGACTAAGCGAATGCCTGCAACGCCGCCTCGCGCGCCGTCCGCAGCGTCGCCACCGGATCCCCCGTCGGGTAAAACTCCATGGCCATCCACCGCTGGTACTGCAAGGCCGCCAGCGTCCGAAACACGTTCGCGTACTCGATCTCGCCCGTCCCCGGCTCATGCCGCCCCGGCACATCGGCCACGTGAATCAGCCCTACGAGATCAATGTTCGCCCGGAGCTTTTCCGTCAAGTTCCCGAACGCGCGCTGCTCATGGTACAGGTCATAGAGCACCTTCACATTGGGCCGGTTCACCGCCCGCACAAGGTCAAAGGCCGCCGTCACCGTTTGCAGATAGATGGTCGGCTGTTCCAGCGGGTCGATCGGTTCGATCACGATCTCCACCTTTGCCTCAGCCGCAAGCTCCGCCGCCCGGGTAAGGTTCTCTATGGCCACGCGCCGCTGGTCTGCCTCCGAACCCGCCTTCGCCCCGGAGAGCAGGATGACCTGGGGGCAGCCCAGGGCCTGCGCCGATACGAGCTGCGCCCGAAACTGCGCCAAAAACGCATCAGTGTCGGCGGCCACAGCGAACCCAGCCTTCAGCCCGCTCATCGCGTCGAAGACCAACCCCAAAGCCCGCATGCGCGTGAGCACACGCCCTGTCTCCTCGGGTGTCCAGCGCTGAAACTCCCCCACCAGCTCCACGCCTTGGTACCCGGCCGCGGCCACGGTCTCCAGGCAGCGATCGAATGGCGCCTTGCCCTCCAGTGTCCACAGCATCACGGAAAACCGCGGCTTTGCAACCGGAGGTCCAAACGCGGCAAGGGCCGGCCCGGCCGCCAATCCCAGCAACCCACCCCCCATCATGCCGTGAAACTCCCGTCGATTCATCTCGATCGCCCCCGACTTCCTACTTGCTACTTCCTACTTCCTGCCACTGCGCGTCCATCCTACCCCGATGACGTTTTCGCGCCAAAGCTGTAGCCTGTCTCCGTGCAGGCCTTGCTCCTTTCCGCGTACTCGCACCTTGAGCTCACCGACCTCCCACGCCCCGAGCCCGGGCCCGGCGAGGTGCTCGTCCAGGTTGCCGCCTGCGGTATCTGCGGCAGCGATGTTCATGGCTACGACGGCGCCTCCGGTCGCCGCATCCCGCCTATCGTGATGGGCCACGAGGCCGCCGGGACCATCGTCGCGCTCGGCCCGGACGTCACCGGCTTTGCTCCCGGCGACCGCGTCACCTTCGATTCCACCGTCTACTGCGGCACCTGCCGGTTCTGCGCGAGAGGCGACGTAAACCTGTGTGACAACCGCGAGATCCTCGGAGTCTCTTGCCCCGACTTCCGCCGCCCCGGCGCGTTCGCCGAGTTCGTCACCGTCCCCGCCCGCATCCTCTATCGCCTGCCCGAGGCCCTCCCGTTTGCGCACGCGGCCATGCTGGAAGCCGTCGCCGTCGCCCTCCACGCGGTGCGCCTGGCCGAGCTCCGGGGCGGGGAAACGGCCCTCGTCCTTGGCGCCGGCATGATCGGTCTTCTGCTGCTGCAGGCCGCCCGCGTCGCCGGTTGCAGCCGTGTCCTCGTGGCCGACGTTGACCCCACCCGCCTCCATCTCGCCCAGCAACTCGGCGCGGACGGGACCTTCAGCTCGCTCGCCGACCTGCCCACAAACATCGATACCGTGTTCGAAGCAGTCGGGCGCAACGAAACCGTCACAGCCGCCATCAGTGCCGTCCGCAAGGGCGGCACCGTCACCCTGATCGGCAACATCGCCCGCGAGGTCAACCTCCCGCTCCAGGCCGTCGTTACGCGCCAGATCCGTTTGCAGGGCTCCTGTGCCTCAGCCGGCGAGTACCCCCAAGCCATCGACCTACTCGCCTCGGGCCAGATGGACGTCGCCCCACTCATCACCGCCGTCGCGCCGTTCAGCGAAGGCCCCAACTGGTTCGCTCGCCTGCACGCCCGCGAGCCCAACCTCATGAAGGTCGTCCTCACCCCACACCCATGAGCATGCAGCCATTCGATCTCACCGGCCAAACCGCCCTCATCACCGGCGCCAGTCGCGGTCTCGGCCAGCAGTTTGGCCGCGCGCTCGCCCGTGCCGGCGCGGACCTCATCGTCACCAGCCGCCGCGCGGAGGACCTCCAGCCCTTTGTCGCCGAGATCGAAGCCCTGGGCCGCTGCGCCTACCCTCTTCCGCTCGACGTCCGCGACCACGACAGCATCGAGCGCATGGCCACCGCCGCCCAGGCCGTCGTCCCGCAGATCCACATCCTCGTCAACAACGCCGGCTGCAACGTCCGCAAGCCCGCGCTCGACATCACTTGGGACGACTGGAACCTCGTCCTCGACACCAACCTCCGCGGCAGCTTCTTCGTCGCGCAGGCCATCGCGCGCCTCATGGTCCCGCACGGCTACGGTCGCATCGTAAACATCGGCTCGGTCACCAGCGTCTTCGGCTACGCCGGCCTCGGGCCCTACACGGCCAGCCGCGGCGGCATTCGCCAGCTGACCATGAGCCTCGCCGACGATTGGGGGCGCTACGGGATCTCGGTCAACTGCCTCGCCCCGGGCTGGTTCCGCACCGAACAAAACAAAGTGCTCTACGAAGACCAGGCCTGGGTCGACTACCTCACCGATCGCATCCCGCTCAAACGCCCCGGCCAACCCGGCGACCTCGACGGCCCGATCCTTTTCCTCGCCTCCGAAGCGAGCCGCTACATCACCGGTCAAACCCTTCTCGTCGATGGCGGCATCTCCACCGGGTCCACCCGCGCCACCGTTGCAACGCCCCCATCTACCCCCAAGTGAGTCCACGCATGCGCCTAGCCACCCGATTCGTTCTCGCCGCCAGCCTCGGCCTTCCTCTGTCCGCCGCCGCGCAAACGCCCTCAGAAAACCAGCTGAAGATCAGCTTCATCGACGTGGAAGGCGGCCAGGCCACGCTCTTTGTCACCCCGCAAAACGAATCGCTCCTGATCGACACCGGCTGGCCCGGCAACAACGCCCGCGACGCCGACCGTATTGTCGCCGCGGCGAACGCCGCCGGCCTCCACCGCATCGACTTCGTCCTGATCACCCACTTCCACACTGATCACGTCGGTGGTGTCTCGCAACTGGTCGCCCGCTTTCCCATCGGGACCTTTATCGACCACGGCCCTAACCGCGAGCTCGATCGCGGCATCACCGAACAGGGCTTCGCCGCCTACCAGAGTGTCCTTGCCGACGGCCACTACCACCACATCACGGTCCACCCGGGCGACGTTCTACCCATTCACGGCATGCACGTCACCGTGGTCAGCGGCGACGGCGACGTGCTGGCGCAACCGCTCCCCGGCGGCGGGCAGGCGAACCCCTTTTGCGCTGCCTCACCAATGCGCCCCACCGATACAACCGAAAACGCCCGCTCTCTCGGCGTGCAAATCACCTTCGGCAAGCTCCGGGTCGTCGACCTCGGCGACCTCACCTGGGACAAGGAACGCCCGCTGGTCTGCCCCGCAAACAAGCTCGGCCCGGCCGACATCCTCATCGTCTCCCACCACGGCTGGAACCAAAGCTCCAGCCCCGCGCTGGTCGACGCCCTCCATGCGCGCGTCGCCGTGATGGATAACGGCGAGACCAAGGGCGGCTCCACGCCTACCTTCCAAACGCTGGAAAAGGCCCCCGGCCTCCAAGCGCTCTACCAACTGCACGCCTCCGCCGAGGCAGGCTCTCACAACGCCCCCAGCGCCAACATCGCTAACCCACTAGGCACCGATGCTGGCTACCCGCTCGAACTTACGGCCAGCCCCGACGGCAGCTTCGATGTCCGCAACGTCCGCACTCAAAGTTCCACGCATTACGCACCCACGAAGTAACCGCGTCTGCCTTGTTTAGCTGGTCAAGGCTAACGGCCCAACTTATCGCGTTTCAAGCGCTCAACCGCATAGGCTCAATCCGTCCCAGTAACACCAGGTAACTCGCAATGCCCACGGCCAGATAGGCGCCGGAGACGCCAAAGGCCCACCCAAAGCTACCGGTGGCCGTCACCAAGTACCCTGTAACAATGGGCGCGGCGATACCGGACAACTGGTTCGAGAAGTTTACAATCCCGCCCACCGTCCCCACGGACCCACGCGGCGCAATAATCGCCGGAATCGACCACCCCACCGGCGCCGCCGCCGCTAACCCGCCTATGGACAGGCTGATCCACAACAACGCGCTTACCGGCGTGTGCGCCCGCACTGTCCCCAAAATGCCCAGCCCGCACGCCGTTCCTATCACCAGAATGACTTTACGCACCCGCGCCGCATCCCACCCACGCGCAATCAACCAATCCACCAACCATCCACCCACAATCAGATCGGTGGCTGTAGCAAACAACCAGGGCACACCCGTATACAAGAACGAGTGCAACAGATCCACACCCAAGGCCGACGACAGATACTTAGGCAGCCAAGTTAGCAGAAGATAGAACACATAGTTATACGACCCAAACCCCAGCGCCATGCCCAGCACTTTGGGCTGCCGCACTAAGAGGCTCAACGGCAAAGAAGCTTCTGTCGATGCGTTGCCCAACCCGCCACGGATATGGCCTAACTCCGCCGCACTTACCCCCGCATCCTCTTCCGGCTCCCGATACACCACGGAAAACAGCCCAAAGTAAAGCAGGCTCAGTACCCCAGTAAGCGCAAAGCTCCACCGCCAGCCTAGCTTCAGCAGCACAATCCCTAACACTGGCACGCCGATCGCCGAAGCGAATTTAGCCGCGGCGTCGAACACCGCTGTCGGCAAACTGCGCTCCTTTTCCGGGAACCAATTCGCGATCGCCTTGGCATTGGCCGGAAACGTCGGCGCCTCGCCCACGCCCAGCAGCAGCCGCGCGCCAAACAGCCCACCCAGCCCCGTCGCCGCCGCCGCCGCAAATGAGGCCACGCTCCAGATCAGCGTGCTCGCCCGCCCCACTCGCCGC
>CAXTLD010000034.1:0-39087 GCA_964245045.1 uncultured Acidobacteriaceae bacterium
CCCCACGCCCCTGCTCCCCGCCGCGCAGTTCGCCATGGCGGCGGCCGACATCCACCACCGCACGCCGGAGTTCCGGGCCCTATTCAAGCGCGTGTTGGAGCAGCTGAAGGCGTTCGTCGGCACGGCGAACGACGTGGTCATTCTCTCGAGCTCCGGCACGGGCGCGATGGAGGCGGCGATGTCCAACCTGACCTCGCCGGGCGACCGCGTGCTGGTGCTCTCGGCCGGCAAGTTCGGCGAGCGCTGGGTGGCGCTGGCCAAGGCGTTCGGGTGCCCAGTGGACGTGGTGAGCGCGCCCTACGGCCAGACGTTTTCGGTGGACGAGGTGAAGGCCGCGCTGAAGCTGGAAACGCGCGCCGTGTTCATGCAGGCGACCGAAACCTCCACCGGCGTGCGGCACTGCGTGCCCGGCGTGGCCAAGCTGCTGCGCGACGAGCAGAGCGAGGCGCTGCTGGTGGTGGACGCCATCACGGGCCTGGGCACGTCGCCGCTGGACATGGACGGGTGGGGAGTAGACGTGATGATCGGGGGCTCGCAAAAGGCGGTGATGATTCCGCCCGGGCTGAGCTACCTGGCAGTGAGTGAGCGCGCGTGGAATCGCATGGAAGCTACCTACAACCCGCGCTACTACTTCGACCTGCGCAAGGAGCGCAAGAACGCCAAGGCCGGCGAAAGCGCCTACACGCCCGCTGTGGCGCTGATCGCAGGCCTGGGCGCGGCGCTGGACTGGATCGCCGCGCAAACCGCGACGCCGGAGAACCCGGCCGGCAGCCTCGTCGAGGGCCGCAAGCGGCTGGTGGAGAACGCCGAGACCATCGCCGCCATGACGCGCGCGGCCGTGGTGGCGATGGGGCTGAAGCTCTTCGCGCCCGACGCTCCGGGCACGGCGGCGACCGCGGTGCTGGCACCCGAAGGCGCCGACTCGGGTGTGTTTGTGAAGGAGCTGAAAAGCCGCTTCGGGGCCATCATCACCAACGGCCAGGGCGAGATGAAAGGGCAGATCTTTCGCATCGCGCACCTGGGCTTCTTCGACTACATGGACACGATTGCGTTGATCGCGGCGCTGGAGCAGGTCGTGGTGAAGTCGCTGCCGCAGCTGGGCGTGAAGTTCGGCGATGGCTTGATCGCGGCGCAGCAGGTGTACGCGGAGCGCCCGTCCAACGCAGCTGAGAGCCGGGCGTGCTTTTGTGGGCGCGCGGAGAGTTGCTGTGCGTTGGTGAGCTCGGCGGCGAAGTAACGGATGCCCGTTTTCCCGTATTCCCACATCGCCGCACAGAGGCGAAACCTAGACTGAGATCCATGGCCGTTCTTGCAATGCCGAGCCCGTCGGGAGACGGGCTACCCTCCTCCATTCAAACCGAAGTGACCGTGTTGGGCGCGATGCTGCTGGACGCGGTTTCGATCACGGACGCGACGGCGAAGCTGCGGTCTGAAGACTTTGCGCTCGACTCACACCAGCGGATCTATCGCGTCATGACGGATCTTTTGGCGCTGGGGCAGGCCATCGATCTGATCACGGTGATGGAGGCGCTGAGCCGTCGCAAAGAGCTGGACGCGATCGGCGGCGCGGCGTATCTCGCGTACCTGACCGAGGGCATTCCGCGCAATCCGAACATTGAAAGCTACGTCCGCATCGTGAAAGACAAGAGCCTGCTGCGGCAGTTGCTCGGGATCTTTAACGAAGGCATGGCGCTCGCCTCCGATCAGAGCGAAGACGCGACGCAGGTGCTGAACAACGTGGAAGTAAAGCTGGCCGAGGTGGCCGACTCCGCCATCCAGCGCGGCTTTTCCGGCATCCCCGACATTGTCGCCAACTCCTTCGGTTCTATCGACGCGCTGTATGAGCAGGGACGCGAGGTCACCGGGCTCGCGACGCACTACATCGAGTTCGACAAGATGACCTCGGGGTTGCAGAACGGCGAGCTGATCATCATTGCCGCGCGGCCTTCGATGGGCAAGACGGCGTGGGCGATCAACATTGCGCAGAACTGTGCGGTGCGCGATGCGAAGGTGGTCGCGGTATTTTCGCTGGAAATGAGCAAGGAAAGCCTGCTGCGCCGCATGCTCGCGAGCGAGGCCATGGTCGGCAGCCGGAAGCTGCAGACCGGCTTCATTCCGCGCGAGGACAAGGGCAAACTGATCGCCGCGCTCGATCGCCTGATGAACTCCAAAATGTTCGTGGACGACACCCCCGGCATCACGCTGGCCGAGATGCGCGCCAAGGCCCGGCGGTTGAAGCAGCAAGAAGGCGGCCTGGACCTGATCGTGATCGATTACTTGCAGCTCATGACCGGATCGACGACCGGCTCGCAGAAGAAGTTCGAGAACCGCACGCAGGAGGTCAGCTCCATCTCCCGCGGACTGAAGGCACTGGCGAAAGAGCTGAGCATCCCGGTGGTGGCGCTGTCGCAGCTCTCGCGCGGCTCGGAGCAGCGCACCGGCGACAAGAAGCCGTTGCTCAGCGATCTGCGCGAGTCGGGCTCGATCGAGCAGGACGCCGACGTGGTGGCGTTCATCCACCGCGAAGAGTACTACGATCGCGAAAACGAAGACCTGAAGGGCAAGGCCGAGATCATCATCGCGAAGCAACGCAACGGTCCCACAGGGTCGTTGCAGATGGCCTACCTGAGCGACTTCACGCGCTTTGAGAACCTGGCGCACGGCGATGAGTTCGCGGGCGGGGACGCGTACTAGCGTCGCCTTCACACGAGGAAGCTCCCCCGCTCTCGATGGGCGAGCGGCTCCGTTCCGGTAGGTGATACTGAGAACGCGTGTAGAGACCGAGGCGCGGCGCGAGGTTACAGTGCAAGCAAAGATTTCCGAGAAACAAGTTTCGCCGCTGCCGCAAGCCGTTCCGGAACAAAGCGAGGCGTCCAAGGGCAGTCTTCCCGCGCGCTCCTGGATCTTGTCGGCGGGAAGCCTGCTCTTCATCGTGTTGCAAAGCATATGCACTGCCGTGATGGCGATCAGCGGCGTGCGTGTCGTCATCGGCCTGGGGGCGCTGGCGGCCGCTGGTGGTCTGGGCAGGCCGGCAACGGGCTTTCACGCGGACGCGATTCGGATTCCGATGATGATCGTCGCGGTGGGCGGCTCGCTCGTAAACCTGTACGTGGTCTGGCGTATCCGCTCGTTGCGGGGGAGGCCGTCGGCGCAGTGGCGCATGGGCGAGATTTCCCCAAAGCGGATTCGCTCGGAAAATGTGCAGATCGCCTTGGCGGTCGTCACCCTCTTGCTGGTGGTGGCGGAGTGGGTCACGCATCACATCGTGCACAACGTGCCCTAGCGGTCGTCTTCGTCTTTGCGGTTGAGTTCCTGCTCCAGCCGGTGGTGCAGCCGGTCACTGAAGCCCAGCGGGAGCTCGAAGACGCGTGCGTCGGCGGTCAGCACGATGATGTTGCGCGTGGAGTCCAGAATCGCCGAGCAGATCTCGCAGTGCTCCAGGTGACGCTGCACCAGGGCGCGCGTCTCCGGCGGCAGGCTGTCGTCAATGAAGTCGGACAGATAGGCCCACACATGTTTGCAGGCTATGACCATGGCCACAACCTCCTTTGCTTGGGGATGGCGCTCTTCAGTTGCGGCGCGAGCTCCTTTTGCAACATGGTACGGGCCCGATGCAGGCGCACCTTCACATTGGCAAGGCTCAGGCCGAGCGCTTGCGCGGTTTCAGCGCCGTCCATCTCCTGTACATCACGCAGGACATACACGGCGCGGTAAGGGGGCGGCAGATGTTCGATCGCCCGCTGCAGCATGAGGCGGATCTCACTCCGTTCCAGCGTTTCGGAAGGGATCTCGCGCCAGTCGCGCAGGGGCGCGGGGGAAACGCCTTCCTCGTCGGGTGCGCTGTCGAGGGACTCCATCCGAACGGACGTGCTGTGCCGCAAACGACCGCGTGCCTCGTTCAGTGTGATGGTGATCAGCCACGTGCTGAACTTGGCCTCCGCCCGAAAGCCGGCAAGATTGCGGAAGGCCTTCAAGAAGGCCTCCTGGACCACGTCCTCCGCATCTGCCTCGTTCTTCATAAAAGAAAGCGCCATCATATACACACGTTTCTCGTACGGCCGAATCAGATCGTGGTAGAGATGCGTTTGCCCTTCCAGGATGGCCTGGATCATGGCGCCTTCATCTCGAGCTGGTGCGTTGGTCAACATTCGCGTGCACGACGGGGCGTTTCACCTTGGCGATTGCGGTCCCGAAGCTTTGACACGCCACAGGCCCCCAAGTTACAGCTCTGCTGCCCGGTAGCCGCGCGCGGGCGGCTGCGTCCCGTACCCTGTTGGCGATGGCATTCCGGTACCCTGTTTAGATGCGTTGGAATGGCTTCTTTATCGGCCGGGCCCAAAGGGTCGCTGCCGCGCTCCTGCTGATCTTATTGGGGGAGTGTGTTTGGGTGATCGCGCACCAGCCGCTCAACGCAGACGACTACCGCTACGCCCGTTGCGGGCGCGAGATGTGGGAGCGGCCCTCGCCGTTGCAGGGCTACTTCACCACCTGCGGCAACCTGAACGGGGACGGCACGCTGGCCTACCGCGTGGCCGGGCTGCCCTTGACCCTGCAGCGGTACGTGCTGCTGGGGGTGGACCACCTCCGCAAACCGGCGGACCGGCTCTACGGCGACAGCTCCTTAAACGGCAGCACATGGGAGGCGCGCCACGAGCTGGCCTATGTGAAGTGGTTGATCCGAGTACCCTTTGTGCTGTTTGCCGTCTGGCTGGGCGGAGGTTTGTGGTGGGTCGCCAGGCGGCTCTATGGCAACGAAGGCGGTGCCCTGGCGCTGGCCCTGTATGTCTTCTGCCCAGCGGTTGTGCGCTACGCGACGGTGCCGAACAACGAGATCCTGGCGCTGTGGGGGCTGTACGGCCTGCTGTATACGGCCATTGGCGTGGCCCATGCGCTGCACGGGCCGCGGCGCAAGTGGAAGCCACGCATTGTCCTGCTGACGGTGGCGCTGGGGCTCACAGCGGCGGCGCACCTCTTGGCCGCGATGGTCGGCTTTGCGGCGGGAGCGCTGTTCTTCTATTACCTCGCGGACCGGCGGCGGTCGTATGTGGCGCAGATCATGATCTTTTCGGCCCTGGGCGCGGGCGTCCTTCTGTTTGCGTGCTTTTCGTTTCGCTTGGCGGCCTTCAGCTACGTGTTCACAGGCGGGGCGGCGCGCTTCTGGTTTTCGCTCGATGAGGTCCGCCGCTTCATTTACGACCTGTGGAACGCACCGCTGGTCGTCGCAACGGGCGTGGCTCTGGTGGTGTACCTTTCGGCGCGCCGGTCGCGGTACTTCGGCAACACCACGCCGTTGCTGATGGTGCTTGCGCTCGTGCCGCTGTATACGACGCAGGTGGTCACGGCGCCCTGGCTGTGGGCGCTGCCGTTCTTGTTTACCTTCGTCGGTGGAGTCTTTGCCGATGTGCTCGAGTCGCGGCAGCGGCGCGTGTTTCTGCTGCTGTCTGGGGCGACGGTGCTGGCGCAGGCGGCGCTGTGCTGGAAGGCTCTGGCGGGTCTCGCGGCAGGATAGTGTCCCAAATCGGGGCACAGAAAGCGATTTCTGCAACTTTTGAGGAAGCGCGTTGCCCATGCGCATGGGATTCTATGTGCATCCAATATAGGAAAGACCCGCTCGCCGTCCGAGCAACCGAGGCCTAGGAATTCCGTGATTCAGAACGCTGTAACGCTGCTGCACCCCTTTTCGCGCCACACGCCCGCCGCCAGTTTCCGCCGCCGCACCTTCGCTGTTCTGCTCAGCACCGGCATACTCCTGCCGATGGCTGGATGCAAGGGCCACTCCGTGGGCCTGTCCGGCATGCTTCATCAGCGCAAGTCGAAGTCCAAGCCAAATACGACCGAGTTCAGCGACAACCTGCAGCAGGTAGCTGGGGCGCCACAGCTGCCTGTGCTGAAGTGGAGCAGCTTCGCCGAGGATCAGCCAACCGTGCAGCAGTTTTACCAGGATCGCAACTGGGAGCTAGCTTGGACGCGGGATGGCAAGCCGACCTCCGCAGCTACCGCGCTGCTGCAGCTGTTTACGGATTCCGATAAGAAGGGTTTGCGACCGGACGACTACGACGGGCAGCGCTGGCAAGAGCATTTGCACACCTTGAGCGGCGCGAAGACTGATCAGAATACCGTCGCGCAGTTCGATGTGGCCGTCACTGTCACGGCGATCCGCTACCTGAGCGACCTGCATCTGGGGCGCATCAACCCGCAGTCGTTGAACTTCGATATCGACGTGCCGGCAAAGCGCGCGGCCTTTAATCTCCCGGAGCTGCTGAACGAGCAGATGGTGGACGCGGACGATGTGCCCGGTGTGGTGGCGGGCGTGGAACCGCAAAACCCGATGTACAAGAAAACCGAGGACGCGTTGCCGCACTACCTGGAGCTTGCCGAGAAGGTGGGCGGGCAGCCGCAGGCGGCGTTGCCGGCGGTGGGCAAACCGGTGGGTCCCGGCGGGAGCTATCCGGCAATCCCACAGCTGGCGCAGCGGCTGGCGCTGGAAGGCGACGGAAGCCTGCAGGCCAACGGCGCGCAGTACACGCCGGAGATGGCCGAGGCCGTGCAGCACTTCCAAGCGCGTGTAGGCTTGACCCCGGATGGCAAGCTGTCGCAGGGCACCGTGGACGCGCTGAACGTGCCCATGAGCGTGCGCGTGCAGCAGATTGACGACGCGCTGGAAAAATGGCGCTGGCTGCCGGACCTGTACGTGAAGCCGCGCCTGCTGGTAAACCTGCCCGAGTTCTATGTGCGGGCCTACAACCCGGGCGGCGACCTGGCCTTCAAGATGAAGGTGGTGGACGGCGAAGCCAAGGGCAACCACGACACGCCGGTGTTTGTGCGCGAAATGAAGTACATGATCTTTCGACCGTTCTGGAATCTGCCGGTGTCGATTGTGAAAAAGGAGTTGATGCGTCATCTCACCAGCGGCGGAAACGGCTACCTGGAAGCGCATGGGTACGAGGTGGTGAGTAGCGGCGGGGAGCCCGTTAGCGGGTGGAGCGCGGCGGATCTGGAGCACTCGCGGTACCTGGTGCGGCAGAAGCCGGGACCGAAGAATTCGCTGGGCTTGGTGAAGTTCATGTTCCCCAATGAGTACGACATCTACCTGCACTCAACGCCGGAGATGAACCTCTTCAACCTGGCGCGGCGCGATCGCTCGCACGGGTGCGTACGGCTGAATGACGCAGAGAAAATGGCCAACTGGGTGCTCGACGGGCAAGGCGACTGGGATGCCAACAAGATCCACGAGGCCATGTTTGGTCAGCCATTGCAGGGCGACGACGCGGACGCAAGCAAAGAAGCCAAGCAGCCACAGGGCGGCGATGCCGACTCGGGGCAGACCTCAACCAGCGCCGAGGTAAAAGACAACAAACAGGTCAACCTGAAGACACAGCTGCCCGTGGTCATCACCTACCTGACGGCCAACGCCGACGAGGATGGCACCATGCACTTTTTCAACGACATCTATGGGTACGACAAGCTGCTCGATGATGCGTTGGCGCAGCCACGGCCATACGACCGTAAGACGGTGAAGATCAACCCAAAGCTGACGGCGGGGGAAACGGAGTAGCGGCACCGGCGTCGCCGAGAAAGAGAAACCCCGAGCCGGGTGGCGTCGGGGTCCTCATCTCCAGGTCTGTGCTTAGTTACTTGCTGGCCGGCTCAGTCATCTTTTCGTGCATCTTGGCCATAAGCGCATCCGGAACCAGGCCCAGCATCGCGCCTTGGAGCTTGGTCGTCCAGTTCGCGGCATAGACGTGCTCTTCGTTGTTCATCAGAGCTTGGAAGCCCTGCTTGGCAACGTCGTAGGGCTCGGATTCCTTTTTGCCCTCGGTGCCGGCCTTTGTTTCGCCGAGGTCGGCGCGGTTGAAGAAGTTGGTGTCTGTGGGGCCGGGTTGAAGCGCGGTTACCGTCACGCCGGTCTCCTTAAGCTCGAAGCGAAGGCTCTTGGCAAAGGAAAGATCGAAGGCCTTGGATGCGGCGTAGACGGCCTCCTTGGGCGCCACCATCTCGCCAGCGATTGACGACGTGATGAGGATTTTGCCGGAGCCCTGCGCCACCATCTTCTGGACGGCGTATTTGGCGATGTGCACCGTACTTTCGACGTTGAGGCGAACGAGGTTGATCTCTTTTTGCAGCTCGGTCTCCGCAAAAAGGCCACCGACGCCAACGCCCGCGTTGATGGCGATGGCATCCAGGGGACGACCGGTGGATTCAACCTGCTGCCAGAACTGTTGGCATCCCTCGAATGTGGCCAGATCGGCCTGCACGGGAACCACGGAAACACCGAGCGCCTTCAGATCGGTCGCGGCACTTTGAATGCGGCTGTCTTCGGCGGTGATGACCAGGTCATACCCGTTCTCGGCGAAGACCTTGGCGAGGTTATAGCCGATGCCGTCCGAGGCACCCGTGACCACTGCGAATTTGTTTGCCATAGCGAAATCCTCTCGCTCAGGCCCCTATCGGCCCGAGCTTAATACATGCTGAGATGCGTGCGCGTGTGATGGCGTCTCTGCATCGGGGATGCGGCCACGCGCTGGGGTTCTCGCACTCCCACCCGAGAGCGTCAGCTCCCAGTCAAGCCCGGCCATGGACGATCGTGCGCCGCCATGCGCTGGTACAGGTCGGCCGCTATGCCTACGGCACGCTCGGCTTCGGCCAGGTTGGGTGTTTCGTCGGGGTCCTGCCAGCCCAGCGCGTCGCCTTGCGCGCCGAGTTGGATCACCGTGCCATCGCGCCGCGGCACCACGTTCAGATCCCGCCAAACCAGGCTGTAGCCCAGCTCCGGCGCGGGTGGCAACCAGGCGATCTGCCCACGCACCGGAATCACGGAGTCATCGCCGAACAGGGCACGTGCGCCATAGCCCGTGCAGTGCACCAGCACCGGCTCGGGTAGGCGCAGGAGATCGCCCGGGGTGCGAAACTCCCCGCGCACGATGCGTCCACCGCGCTCGCGAAACTCCGACTCCAGATACTCGAAGTAGGGGGCAACATGAAACCGCAGCACAGGCGCCCGCCGGGCATAGAGCGACGGAAAATTGTGCTCGCCGGGCCCGAGGTCCTCCGGTGCCGGAAGCACGTCGGCGAGCCGGGTCTCCAGATGCGCGAACCCGATCGCATCCTCGCGCGCCCGCTTGGCCGCGGCTTCTGCCGGCGGCAGGTCCGAGAGCGTATAGCGGTCGTGGAACTCCACGGCACTGCCCGGCGCCTGGATGTGCTGGTACGTGGCGAAGGAGAACCGCGCCATCGCCTCCCAACGCGCCTGAAAGGCCGCATCCGCGTTGCCGCGCAACGCGATCCGCGCATCCGGCGTCCATGTGCCCGTGGCGCGCGCCGACCGCGAGTCGGCCGGCAGATCGCGAGCATAGATCGTGACCCGCGCGCCCGCACGCTGCAGGAGGATGGCCGAGGTAAGCCCCAGCGCCCCGCAGCCGATGACACCGACCTCGCGCACGCCCCCGGCCAGCGCCAGTGCTCTGACCAGCGAGGCCGATCCCCAACTCAGCGACCAACCCGAACCGCCATGCCCATAGTTGTGTATCAGCAGCTTGTCGCCGAAGCGCTCCGGCTCGATGCGCGGCCCAGCGGCGCGAAACGGCCGCGTGCAGACAGTGATCCGCTCCAGTCGCTCCATGGAGACGTCCAGGGGCAACAGTGGCGCGCGCGCGGCCCCGAAACGGATTAGCGCAATGGCTGCGATAGGCCTTCCCCTCCTTTGCAGTATCGCCCAGAGCTGGCGCGGCCCGCAGCACTAGGCCAGCTTGGGATGCTGCAACTGGAAGCCAGTCTTGCGCTGGTACGCGTCCGCCAACGCGCACGCCTTCGCCTCACCATAGAGCGGCGCCAGAAACGTGAGAGACACCGGTGTACCCGGACCGCCGTTGTTGGCGTAGTTGTTGAGGTCCGTGGTGGGCGGTGGCGGCGCGTCCGGGCCCCGCAGCCCGTTGGGCACAATCACGGCCGGCTGCCCGCACAGGTTGGTCGCGGTCAGCTGCGGCCCCCCGCTGGTCGTCACGATCACGTCAAACGGCGCAAAGAACGCCGCCACCTGCTCCATGGCCAAGCGCCGGGCGCGCGACGCGTTGATGTAATCGACGGCCGGGTACAGGCGCGCGGTGCGGAAGCTATTCGGCCAATCGTAGGGCTCCTGCCCGGCTAGCAGAGCATCGCGGCCCGTACGCGTGAGGTCGTCGAAGGCTGCCGCGGCTTCGGCTTCCAGCATGGGCACAAGCGCGCCGTAGTTGAACTTTGGGAAGTCGACCGCCTGTAGGTTTACGCCCATACCACGCAAGGCCGCCAGCGCCTTCTGCGCCAACTGGGCGTCGTATACCTGCTGCGCGAACACCGCTTTGCGCGAGGCGACGCGCCGGTTATAGGCCTCAAGCTCCTTGCCCGCCAGCGTCTCGCTCGGGGGCTTGATCGGCTCCAGGGTCGGATGGTCGAACGCAGCTTTCAGGTAGCCCACGCGTAGCTGACGAACGTCGATGGTGAAGTCCACATTGAAAGCCGCCGGCTGCACGCTTGGGTCGTGTCCATCGGGTCCATAGATGGCCTCCAGCACCAGCGCTGCATCCTCCACGCTGCGCGCGATCGGCCCGATCTTGTCCATTGACCAGCTGAGCGCCATGGCGCCGGTGCGCGGCACCAGGCCGAAGCTGGGCCGCAAGCCCGTGGCGCCGCACCGTGTGCTCGGCGAAGAGATCGACCCCAACGTCTCCGTGCCGATGCCGAACCCCACACAGCCTGCCGCCACCGCGCTCGCCACGCCCGCACTGGACCCGCTTGAGCCTTGGTTCACGTTCCAGGGGTTGCGTGTGCGAACGCCCGGCTTCGGCCCCCAAAGGTCACCCTGCGCCAACGCACCCAGGGACAGCTTCGCAACCAGCACCGCGCCGGCTGCATCCAGGCGCTTGACGACTTCGGCGTCGTAGTCGAAGCTCTGCGTCATATAGGGTCCCGCGCCCCAGGTTGTTGGGTAACCCTTTACCGCAAGCAGATCCTTGGCACCCCACGGGATGCCGTGCAGCGGCCCACGCACCTTGCCGGCGGCCATCTCGCGATCCGCCGCCGCGGCCTGATCCAGTGCGCGCTGTTCGGTCAGGGTGATCACAAAGTGCAGCGTCGGATCGTAGCGCTGCAGGCGTCGGAGGTACAGCTTGGTCAGCTCGACCGAGCTCAGCTTCCTCGCTTGCAGAAGGGCACTCAGCTGCCGCACGGTCGCAAACGCAACCTGCTCCTCCTGGCTGGCGGACAAGCCCGCAACCGACGGCACGGGGCCCAGCCTCGCGGGTTTTCGCGTCGTCTCCAGCTTCGATCCGGGCAGGACCGGGTTCTGTACCAGCGACGGCGCCACACTGTTACTCAGCGACAATTTGCGAACCTGAACCATGTCGTCCCGCTGGCTGTTCAGGCCATCGAGCATCATTTTGCGCTGCTCCGGAGTGAAACGGACGCCGGCTATGGTAGCCGCGGCTTCGACCATCTCATCTGTGATCTTGGGCAGCGCGGCCTCGCCGTCGCTGGGAGGTGCCGCACCCTGGGCCGAGGCTTGCGCCGAGACTAATCCAAGCAACGCGCCTGGAAATAGCGTGGAGCCGAGCCCGGCCGCGGCGGAGGCTGTTAGAAAACGGCGGCGCGTTGCCGCACCCACACGGAAGGAGATCTGTCCTGAAGGCATATCGGATTATTGCACTGCGTCGCGTCAGTGACACCTTGTTATGTCATAGACACCTGCTCGTAAGCGTTCGCGGTGGTATCTATCTCAACTCTTTACCGCCGCTTTGATCACCGGCAGATCCGTCAAGTCCGCTTTCAGCGGACCATCCTGCTGTCGGGCCTGCACGAGGGCCTCCGCGATCCGCTGGTCCACCTGAGCCGCCTCGTTGATGCCGACGGGGAACAGCACCGCAAACTGCAAACCGCCATCGACCAGTTGCAGGCGCGATTCCACCTGCGGCACGGTCAGGGCGGTGCCCATCCAGGACTCTACCTGCCGGTGCTGTGCCTCGATTGTTCCTCGGTAGGTGGCGTAGACGTCGTTCACAATCTTGAGCACGGCATCCGAGGCTGCCTTTACATCGGCGCCGCTGTTCAGCTTGGCTGTGAGCTCGTGCCAGGCGTACTCGGTGCCGGGCATCTGCTTGTAGATCGGCGTGCCCGTTTGAAACAGAACCGAATTCGCAAATACGGCCACGCGCCCGGTCGAGTGCAGCTCGGTTCCCGTACCCACCAGCTCGCTCATGTAGAAGCGCGCCAGCCCGACCTCGATGACCTCGCCGGTCACGCCCGCGACGGTGATGCGATCGCCGACGCGAATGCCATAGCGTCCCACAATGAAGAAGTAGGCCGCCACGCTGAGCAGAATGCTCTGCAGACCCACGGCGATGCCGGCCGAGATGAACCCGGCAAACGTGGCCAGCGAACTGAACTGGGTTACGAAGCCGAAGATCAGCACCAGGCCGGTAAGGAAGCCGATCACGATGCGTCGTAGCAAGAGGAGCTGCCGCCGTCGTCGCAGATCGCTCACGTACTTCATGGCCGCGCGGTTTAGCATCCGGTTCGCAAAGCCGAGCACACCGAGCGCGATTGCGATCAGCGCCACACGCAGGAGCAGCTGCCGCAGGAGGTCCTTGTACTCGGCGTTTACGGTCGCTCGCCAGGTGGTGAGCGTACCGCGAGCGTTGTCCAGCAGCAGCCCCTCCTGGCTCAGGGGCATGGTCGCGTTGGCGAGCACTTGGAAGGTTGTGGTGAGCTGGCTGAACTGCTGCCGGGTGTTCGCGAGATCCTGCGCGTCGGTGGTCGGCGTGGATTGGAGGTCGATGGTTTGCCGCGTTAGCGTCTGGCCCCGCGCGATCGTCGCGCGCAGCAGCTTCACAAAGGGTGTGCGCAGATCGGTTGCCTGCTGACTGAGCGCGTCGATCTGCTTAATCTGCTGGTCGATGGTGTGCACCGTGCTCAACAACTGGAACAGCGCGCCTGCTTGCGTGGTCACCCCGGCGTCGCGCGCCGTGGCCAGATTTTGCAGCACGGGCGGCGCAGGCGTTTTTACGGGTTTGCTTAGCAACTCGGGCGCCGAGTGCTCCAGGCGATCAATGTCTCCGGCCAGGCCCGTTTCCGTCCCCTGTTTGGAGAAGCCGATCACGCGATCGAGCGCTTCCACGATCGCCTGCTCGAGCCCGATCCCACCCTGCAGTTGCTGCTCCTGTTGCAGCAACGAAGCCCTTTGCGCGCCACGAGCATGCGCGAGCTGCGCTTGTACTGCCGCGGCCTGTGCCTGCATCGTCGCCAGTTGCTGCTGTGCGTCGGCGCGGGTGGCACTCAGCCGTTGCGCGTTGCCACCTTGCGCCTGTGCACCGCCAGCGCCCTGCGATGGACCGGGGTCTGCGGCATTGGTCGCGCCCGATACCCGATTTAGAAGCGCCGCTTCGTTTCTTGCAGCCTGAAACGCGAGGATAGTGATCTGGGTGGCTTCGTTTTGGCTTTGCTCCGCGTAAAGGACGTCGCTCGGTTCGCCGACCTTTTGAACCGGCACCATGGCTGTGCGGTAAAACCGCAACATCGCATTCAGGTGCGCCAGTACCTCGGCGTTGCGTTTGCTCACGTTGATGTCTGTGCCCGCCAAGAGGGGCAGGTGCGCAATCTGCGCTTGCAGTGCGGTTGCCGCCTCTGCGCTTTTTAGCGACGCCGAGGCGTTGTCGACTCCCACGCCCCCAGGCTTCGCGCCTTCAACGGCAGCCAAAGCCGCAGCTCGCCGGCTCTCAGGAGTATCGAGGGAGCCTGCTGCGCGTGGCGCCTCAGCCGCGCCCGCAGCTCCGCTTGCAGCCGGTGCTCCGCTCACGCCCGCGACCCCGCTAGGTGCGGGGATTGCCGCGGTCGCCGGTGCAGGCGTTTGCTTGCTCTCGGCTGCCCATGTGCGCGCGCTGCCCGGCGCCAGCAACCATCCGCTCAGGAGGACGATCGTCCATCGAAGGCGCGCGTATCGCCGCCTCTTGCTCCTTACTATCAATGCTGCAACGTCCTTCAAGAAACCTAGACTCACCTCTTCTAAGACGCCCGGGAACGCCCCCGGCTGCGATTGATTTCGGCGTCGGACCTGCAACTTTCAGGTCGCGGTGGGCCCAAACCGTGTCACTTTCGGACAGACCGCGCCAAACTAGCCGATCTGCACCTGTGCGATCCGGTCTTCTAGCGTCGCCGCCGCGGCCGTGCGCTGCGCTTCCAGGCCTTCACGCTCACGCTTCATCGCACCCAGCGCGTCCTCCTGCGCGTTCAGCTCACCGGTATACCGCCGCGCCAGCGCGCGCTCTTCGGCCGACCCCTTCAGCGCGGCCAGGTTCTTGCGCAGCCGGTCCTGATCCTCGCCGACCGCCGCAATCTTTGCATCCACCGCCGCGACTCCCATATCGAGGTCCGCCAGGGCGCGTTTGGCCGCAAACACCGGCCCCAACGCCGCGAGCACGCCGGGGTCTGCGCCGTTGTTGCGCAGGTAGACCGTAAGCTGCTCCTCGGTGTTGTCGGCCAGCCGGAAGTATTGATCCACCACGCGGCGTTGCGTGACGGTCAACGGTGCCGACCCATGCGCTGCGACCTTCAGCTCGAAGCGGTACGTGCCCGGCGTCGTCTCGGTCGGCTTCGCCTCCGGATCGAGCGTCCACCCAACCCGGCGCGGCTCTTCCAACACCACGGTGCGGCTGTCGGGCGCGGCGTTGGACACGGTGTACGCTGACTCGCTTACCTCCGTGTCCGCGGCCCGCAACACGCCCTTGCTGACGGAAACACGAGTGATCCGCCGCGTCTCTTTGCCGGCTCCCGGCGTGACGCGCACGGCCTGGTCCACGGCATAGGACAACAGCCGCCGCTCGCCCGGGTGCACCGGGTCCACCAGCCCCTCGCCCGCGAAGGCCCCGTTCTCCACCACCGAGAACGACCCGCGGTCGAGCGTGAGCGCCGAGGTGTTGGTGATCCAAAGCGCGCGCAAAGGCCGCGCCTCGCCACGCGACCACAAGGTCACGCTTTCTATCGGCAGCCGCTCCTGCAGGATGGGCACCAGCGCCGACCCATTGCGCGGGATCGTCACCGGGTCAGTCAGGTTATAGGCGAAGAAGTCGTCAAACGCGGCGGTGGTCGCCTTGGCCTCGGTGGACTCACGAGCGGCCTGCTCGTAGGGAGCAAGTGGCACGGGTCCGCCCATGGCCATCGGCGTCGGTGGTGGTGTGGGCCGGCCCGTGTCCTTCATTACGTTCACGCTTTGGGTTGCCCTGCCGATGTGCATGACACCCCCGCCGGAGCTGGCGCTTGAACCTGGCCCGATGCCGGTCCCTGTGCCGCTTCCGATGCCGTAGCCCACGCCGCTGGTCAACTCCGCCGACGCACTGCCCGGCGGCGGCGGAATGGCACCCTCCGCGGACTCATGTGTCTGCGGCGTCGTTTGCGCGTTCTCCGCGATCGGCACCTCCGGTCGCCGGTCGTAGATGGGCTGCGAGATCGGCTGGAGAAAGCTCTGCGGGCTCCCTGCAATCAAGCTCAGCCGCACGTCGGTCCAGTCCTCGCCGGTGGTGTTGTCCACGACCGAAAACCCTTGCAGCGTCCCCGTCCCATCCGCGCCGCCTACGCCGGTCGCGCCCGGGGTCAGCAGAACGCGGTAGGTCGACTTCCACACCGGCACCTCCGACAGGAACGAGACCCGCAGCGTGCGCTCGCCCACGCCGCGATCGGTCAGCAGTAGATGCCGCACGCCCTCGGTCCGGTTGCGGTCCAGGAGCTCGAGGTAGGTGTTCAGATCGGCGCGCAGGCCGCCGTCGAGCAGATGCACCACCGTCGCCGACGTCAGCTCCAGGGTGCGCGTCGCGCCGGTGTCGGCCACCACGGTGAGGAAGCGCCGCTCCGGCACGGTTCGTACTGCGTCCGCCGCTGCCGGCACGCTGTTCCGCACCTCCATCGACAGCAGCCGCCCCGTGAACGTTGCGCCTGACCCCGACACCTCCACCCGCGCGCCACGTAGCGCTGCAAACAGGTCTTCCTCGGTCGGCTGCTCGCCGAGGTTCAACGGCAGGGTGCGCAGCTGCTGATCGAGCGGGGTCGTCGAGTTGTAGTTCGCCCCGGTAACGTGGCCGCCTCCGCCATCCACCGCCGTCAGGCTCTGCAGCACGTCGTTCAGCTGCGCCGAGGTCAGTTCCAGACTCACGGCGGCGTCGCCCGACACGCGGCCCTCATGCTCAAAGAAGCCGACGCCGTTCTTGTACAGCGACACATGCGTGACCCGCAGCGCACCCGGATCGCTTCGCTTTGCCATAGCGGCTGTGCGGGGTAGCGCACGCGACCGCGGCGGCAAGCTCTGACCAGGCGAAGACATTCGCGGCAAGCACAACAGGACAGCGGTGACAACGCATGCACGCATAGGACAATCTCCTGGCAACAACACTGCCTTAGACTCCTCGCGCCCGGCGATTGTTCCTTGCGGTGGGAGGCGAGGTTCACACCGACGTAATCTTTGCGGTCTCCAATGCGGCTATGCCTACGTCGCGCAGAAAGCAAGCCGCCCCGATGACCCTGCCCACCCCCTTTGTTCCGGAGCAGACCTCCGCGTTGCAGGGATCGGTTCGCCCGCGGCCGCCGCGCAACCGCTCACAGGCCACCCCCGGCGTGCATCCGCTGCCTGCGCTCACGCACCGGACGCAGCGCTTTCAGCCGTTGCCACCGCCGCTGGGGGAGCCGCCGTACCACTTCGATCTGGAGACCGTGCTGCCCGGCTTCGGCCAGACTGCCCGCGAGCTCGGCAAGATGGTCTTGCACTGCGTGGGCGACACCGGCGCCATCAAGGATGCGTCGTTTCAGGCCGATGTAGCCGCGGCGATGAAGGGCGACCTCCTGCTGCCGGAGGCGGAGCGCCCGCGCTTCTTCTACCATCTCGGCGACGTGGTCTACTACAACGGCGAGATCGCGGACTACTACGACCAGTTCTACGAGCCCTACGATCACTACCGGCCGCCGATCCTGGGCATTCCCGGCAATCACGACGGCGATCCCAACACCACCGATCCCACGCAGACCTCGCTGGACGGCTGGGCGCGCTACTTCATGTCACCCTCGCCGCAGGTGCTCGATGAGAGCAAGGATGCGCCACGGGTGACGCTGTCGCTGCCCAATCCCTACTGGACGCTCACCACACCGTTTGCCACGGTTGTCGGCATGTACACCAACGTGCCCGAGGGCGGCTCCATCGACTCGGTGCAACAGCAGTGGCTCACCAACGAGTTCGCGACGGCGGACAAGAGCAAGGCGCTCGTGCTCGCGCTGCACCACCCGGTGTACTCCTTCGATGACCACCATAGCGGCTCGGCGGCCATGGCCGACCACGTGCAGCACGCCATCAACGACTCCCGCCGCGTACCCAACCTGGTGCTTGCCGCCCACGTGCACAACTACCAGCGGATCGAGCGCGAGATCGTTGCCGGCACCTCAACGCCGTTCATCGTCTGCGGCAATGGCGGCTATTACCTCTCCATGGCATGAACGCGACCGCCCCCGCGACCGACGAGCAGACCGGGGCCAAGCTGCTCTTTGAGGAGCATCAGCACCACGGCTACATGCTGCTCACCATCGATGCCGAGGCCATCACCGCAAAGGTCATCCTGCTGGGCAGTGCCAAGGGCATCTACAAAGACCCCGGACCTGTGGACACCTTTCGCTACTCGGCCAAGCTCATCACCCTGCCGGACAACGTCGTCGTGAGCCTGTAAGCCGTCCTCAGCCACCGACCGTCATCCTGAGCGCAACGCCTGCCACCGCCGGGCTAGTACGCAGATCTCATTTCGTGCACTCTGCTATTGTTAACCATCTAAACATGCACGCCCACCGGATGATCATTGTAAAAGTTGCTGTCTTTGTAACAATTGCGAGCTGGGGCGTCGCTGCTCGAGCATTCTGTTTCGCTCCTCAACTTAAGGTTAGCGATGAGTACTTTACGAGTTCCTTGGTTGTTGTGGCAGAGGTAATCTCAAGCAAAGATAGATACGATTCACAAGATCGTGAAAGTATCGAAGGCACGTTTTACCGTTTGCGCGTGGATCACGCCTACCGGGGCACTCCTAACCGCGAGCTAAACGTCTTTTCCGAAAACACAACCGCTCGGTTTTCAATGGACTTAAATCAGAACTATGTGCTCTTCCTTACTCGTGATTCTCAGGGAAACTGGACAGTCGACAATTGTGGGAACTCCGGTGTCGTGAGCAAGAGTGCAGGCGTGATGCATGCCCTGCTATCACTTCCGCTCGCGCATAGCTTTGTCTATGGTGATGTCTACCATTGGTGGCCAAATGCGAAGCCCTGTACGAATATGACACTGGAACTCTTCGGACCTTCCGATTACAGAGTTCCCGTCCGGAACGATTGTTCCTTCCGTACGAATGTCTTACCCGGAAACTACAGAGCTCGCATGATGGCGAGCGGCGTACAGGTTTTAGCAAATGATCTGATCTACAAAGATCCATACTGCTTCACTGTGCCCTCCGGTGGAAGCGCAGGGCTCGCCTTTCGGGCGACCGAAGGTGCGGACCAGGTGAATCTAGATATGGTGAAGCTAGATGATGCGTTCGCACGTGCACGCTGCAAGAACGGACCGCAAAATGAACCGAGGCTGCGCTGAGCGCAGCCTGGTCTTAATTGAGGGTAGCAGCAGCCTAAATGTCCAGGTTCTTCACGTCCAGCGCGTTCTCTTCGATGAACTTGCGCCGTGACTCCACGTCCTCGCCCATCAGCGTGGTGAAGATCTCTTCGGTGGCGGCGATGTCCTCGAGCCGTACCTGCAGCAGCGTGCGTTTGGCGGGGTCCATGGTGGTCTCCCACAGCTGGGAAGCGGTCATCTCGCCGAGGCCCTTATAGCGCTGCACCTGGTACTCCTTGCGGCCCTGTTCGATGACGTAGTCGAAAACCTCGCGCACGGTGGCCTTCTCCACCGGGTCCTGCGTTCCCTTGGCGGGCCGCTTGCCGGGTTTGGCCTCGGCCATGGTGCCGGGCGCGGCGGCGATCGTGTCGTTCACGCCCTCTTCCTGCGCGATCTCGTCGGCCTCGTCCAGCTCTTCCTGCGTGGGCGTGGCGTTGACCACGGTGTCGGCCTTTTTCGCATCGCCCTTGGCGGCGTACTCGATGTGAAACGGTCCCTGCAGCGCGTCGCCCAGCAGCGCCTGTTTGGCCAGCAGTTGACGCGACTCCGGCGAGCCGGCCAGGGCCCAGTCGATCTTGCGCGGTGCGCCCTGCGCGTCCGTGAACGTGACCGAGTACATCTTGTGCTCTTCGTCGTATGCGACTTCGCTCACTGCTTTGAACTGCCAATGGCGGGCCAGGTCTTGCAGACGCTTGCGCATGGCTTCCAACTTGGCGGGCGACTCGAAGTCAGCCCGCTTGGCCGGTTCCTTGCCCTCGTTGGCGAAGATCTCGGCAAAGGCGCGCACGACCTCGTCGTTGCGCAGGCGCTTGTTTACCTTATCGAAGTGGCCGAGGTAGTCGTCGAGCTGCCCCATAAACCTGGCCAGCTCCTTGCCCTCCAGCCGCAGCCCGCCTTCGCCGTGGCGCAGCACCATGCCGTCGGACGCGCGCTTTACCATCACCTGCACGTACTCGCGGTCGTCCTTGATGTACTGTTCGAACTTGCCCTTCTTGATGCGGTAGAGCGGCGGCTGCGCGATGTACACGTTGCCGCGCTTGATGAGCTCGCCCATGTGACGGAAGAAGAACGTGAGCAGCAGCGTGCGGATGTGCGATCCGTCAACGTCGGCATCGGTCATCAGGATGAGCTTGCCGTAGCGCAGCTTAGCGATGTCGAAGTCGTCCTTGCCGATGCCGGTGCCCAGCGCCGTGATCATGGCGCGGATCTCCTCGTGGCCGAGCATCTTGTCGTAGCGCGCCTTTTCAACGTTGAGGATCTTGCCCTTGAGTGGGAGGATCGCCTGGAACTTGCGGTCGCGGCCCTGCTTGGCCGTGCCGCCGGCGGACTCACCCTCGACCAGGTAGAGCTCGCACATCTCCGGGCGGCGTTCGGAGCAGTCGGCGAGTTTGCCGGGGAGGCCGCCGCCGTCCAACGCACCTTTGCGCCGGGTCAGATCGCGGGCCTTGCGTGCAGCCTCACGAGCGCGGGCCGCGTCAATCGCTTTACCGATGATCTTCTTGGCGACCTGCGGGTTTTGTTCCAGAAATGCACCCAGCCGATCGTTCACAAACTGTTGCACCTGGCCGGCGACATCGGAGTTCAGCTTGCCCTTGGTTTGGCCCTCAAACTGCGGCTGCGGCAGCTTCACGCTGATGACCGCAACAAGGCCCTCCTGCACGTCCTTGCCTTCCAGAGCCTCTTTCATGTCCTTGAAGAGCCCCATCTTCTGGCCAATGGAGTTGACGGTGCGGGTCAGCGCGGAGCGAAAGCCCGACAGATGCGTTCCGCCGTCGACGGTGTTGATGTTGTTGGCAAAGCTGAAGATTGTGTCGGTGTAGCTGTCGTTGTACTGCAGCGAGATCTCCATGACCAGGGAACCGGTCTCGGCTTCCATGTAGATCGGCTTTTCGTGCAACACCTGCTTGCCCTTGTTGAGGTGCTTGATGAAGCCCGCGATGCCGTCGTTGAACTTGAACAGTTGCGTTTTGGCTTCACCGGTCTTGCTGTCGGTCACGCGTTCGTCGGTCAGCGTGATCTCGATGCCCTTGTTCAAAAACGCCAGCTGCCGTAGACGGCTTTGCAGCGTGTCGAAGTTGTACTCGGTAACGGTGAAGATGGACTTGTCGGGCAGGAAGTGGACCTTGGTGCCGCGCCGCTTGGAGGGGCCCATCTTGCGCAGCTCGCTGATCGGATCGCCCTTCGAGTAGTCCATCTCCCACGCGAAACCGTCGCGCCAGATCTCCACGTCGAACTCTTCCGAGAGCGCGTTCACGCAGCTCACGCCCACGCCGTGTAGACCGCCCGAGACTTTGTAATTGGAGGCGTCGAACTTGCCGCCCGCATGCAACATGGTCAGCACCACCTGCACCGCGGGCATCACCTCGCCGGTGGGCAGGGTCTTGTTGTCGACCGGGATGCCGCGCCCGTCGTCGACCACCGTGACCGAGTTGTCCACGTGCACCGTCACGTCGATGCGCGTGGCATAGCCGGCCAGGGCCTCGTCGACTGAGTTGTCGACCACCTCATAGACCAGGTGGTGCAGGCCCTGGTCGCCAGTGGAGCCGATATACATTGCCGGACGCAGACGAACCGCCGCCAGCCCTTCCAGGATCGTGATGTTCTCGCCGCTATAGCTATTGGCGGCGGCGGGAAGGGGCTGTTGTGGATCGGGAAGCGGGGTCTGCGTGGCCAATCGAACTCCAAACAGCGGCGCGGAACAGGTTCTGCCCAGGCCCAAAGGAAGTGCCTGAAACGCAAAGAATCAAAGGGAAACGCCGCAGTGGTTTGTGTATTCCCAACCTCGATTCTACCATGCAGAGGGTTAGGTTCCGGGGCTTTCGTGCAGCTTGCCGAGCCCTCGCCGATGCACCAAAATCAGTGCAAACGCGGCTGCTTGCAGCCCGGCGATCGCCGCCATCTCCGGCGCATGCAACGGGCGATTGCCCAACGCGCACACCCCCAGGTGCAGCAACAGGAGCCCCGCCCACAGCCGGCGTGAACCCGCGCCCGCTAGCCCGAGCAGCCGCGGCACCGCCACCAGCAGCAACGGCCATCCATACCCAAACAGCCGCGCATACCAGGTGCCCAGCGCCGGGGCCAACAGCAGCGAAAGCCCACCGTACAGCAGACAGAACTGTACAAGCAGTGACGGGGCAAACAGCGCAGCCCGCAGCTTATCCCTTGCCAGCAGCAGCGCAACCGGCAGCACGCCAAAGGTCGCGAGCAGGGCAAACAGGGCCTGCATCGGCGCTACCGGCGACCAGGCGCACACCCCCACGCTCTGAACCCGCCCCAGATAGAGGGCGACCTGCCAGCGCGGGGCGTCGCACAACACGGGGTACACATTGCTCCAGGGCACCACGCCCAGGCTGCGCAAGCCGTTCGACACCACCTTGCCCGCCATGTACAGACCACCGGAGAGATGTTCCGGGTTGGGCAGGCTGCCCGCGCTCAGATGCCGCACCGCCGCCGCGCCCACCGCCGCGCTCGCCACCGCCAGCACCGAACCGCACCACCGCAGCTGCCGCCAGCCCACGAGGAGCAGGCACAGCAGCGTCAGCGTGGTGGACTCTCGCGCCAGCATCAGCGGGGCCATCAGGAGCGCGGCGGACACGACCCACGCTCGCTCCAGCGCCACCAGCAACGCGGCCAACAGCGCCGCGTAGAGTGGGTCCGGCAGCCCCGCCGTGAGCAGTAACTGCGGCCAGAACGGCACCGTGGCCACGGCAACCAGCGTCCAGCGCGGGGCCTGGCTCCGCACGAGCAGAGAGAACACCACCAACAGCGTCCAGACCAAGCAGCCGTACGCCAGCACGGCGAAACCGGTCTCCAACGGCCAGTGCCCTGCGGCGGCGATGCCCCGGGCCAGTAACGGGGCCAGGGGCCGGGCGCTGAACGGCTGCGGCACCTCGCCGTACCGGCCGAGGGCGATGCGCATGTAGAAGTACACGTCCGGCTGCCCCCAGGCCTCCATCAGTCGGGGACCCTTCAGCAGGGCGCACCAGCCTGCCGTCACCACCGTCGCGGGGAGCACGACGGCCCAGCGCGTGCGGCGCGCCCAGGCGTTCAGAGGCGCGACCATCCAGTTGGCTATGTCGTGCTGCGGATCTCCGACTCGCACTCAGGCCGCCCCTTGTTGCGGTTGATGGGGGTCGCCGGGCGCCTGGCTGGCGATGGCGTACAGTGCCTGCGGGGAAAGCCGCCTCGCTAGCTGCCAGGAGACGACGTTCAGCACCAGCAACACGGGCAGCAACGCCCAGTCGCCCGTGAGCTCCACGGCCATACACGCCGCCATGAGCGGCGCGTGCGTCACCGCGGCCATGATGAAGCTCATGCCGGCGATGGCCCAAAGTGTCGGATCGGCCCCCGGCAGCGCATGCGCGCACAGGGCGCCGAGGGTGCCGCCTACATACAGGGTCGGCGTAAACACACCGCCGATGGTGCCGGTGCTCACGCAGGCGCTGACGGCCAGCAGCCGCAGGGCCAGCAGCAGCGCAAGGGCGGGCGCTGCGATCGACAACCCAAGCTCAGCCCGGCCCAGCGCCGCGTTCAGCCCCAGGTCGCCATTGCCCCACACGCGGGGGTCGCGCAAGGAAAGCAGGCCCACCAGGAGTCCGCTCCAGGCCAGCGATAACGGAATCTTCCTGACCAGCCCTAAACTGCGGATCAGCCTCTGGTACACCGGCCCCAGCAGCCCGAAGAGCACGGCCAGCAACGGCAACAGTAGCCATGCCCAGCGGTGCGCCGCCAGCGCTAAGGTGTGCGCGGGGTAGAGCCGGTGGAAGCCCTGCAGCGCCCCGCTCACCAGCCAGCCCGCGCCGGAGGCCAGCGCCAGCAACGGCAGCTCGCGCCAGTCCAGCGCGCCCAGCACAATCTCCGCCGTAAAGAACACCGCGGCGACCGGCGCGTTGTATGCCGCCACCACACCGCCGGCGATCCCGAAGCAGACCAGCAGACTGCGGCTGGCGTTGTTTGGGTCGCCGATCTCCGGGAACCACCGCCCCATCCAGCGCCCGGCAAGCGAGGTAACGGCCGCGGCGAACTGGATCATTGAGCCTTCGCGCCCAATGGTCGCGCCGCTGCCCACGGAACACGTCGCGGAGGCCGTTCGCCAGCAGTTGGGCACCAGCGGAATGACGCCGCTCCTATGCCGCACCGCTTGCACATAGTCGACCTCGGACCGCGGCAGCCGGCCCAACTGGCGCGCCCGCCAGCGCCGCGCCGCCGTGACCGCAACGGCCAGCAAGCCGCCTGCAAACGGGGTCAGCACACGGCGCCACGCGGGCAGCGCGGCACCCGTCACCGGCGGCGCTGCGGTGTGTCCGGTCAGCAGCCACTCCATTGCCACGAACAGAAAGCGGACCGCCACGCCCGCCAACGCCCCCATCGCGCCGAGCAGCAGAGCCGCTGCCACCCAGCGCAGCCGGAAGTGCCCCAACCGCGCGGCCGGCGCGGGCAGGTGTACGGGCTCGAAGGATGAGGAGGGTTCCGTCATTTAGCGGCTGCCTGGCCAAGTATTCGTTCTTCGCATAAGCCTTCCGACCAAGAAGATGTGCTCTCCTTTAAGCGGTACGCCCCTGTCCATTGCTTACCAGCGTTTGAACGCGAAAGCTATTCAGGAACCGCTCAGAAACTTCATGAGGCCGCGTCGTAAGCGGACTTCTTGATTCCAAACGCCAAAACGGGACACCCGCCTGAAGCGCGATTGTTGAGTTTAGGTACCAGCTTCCCCATGTGCGTAGTTGAGTTGCCGTAGGACTGCCCTCGCCCAAGCTCGTTGAAGATGTCTTGCAACTCGCTAGCACGCGTCACAATGATGCCGACGCTAAGCACATTCAACTCGAAGAGCAATCGAAATGTCGTGAGATCCCGGTCATAGAAAGGATCTTTGTTATTCCACTCCGTTTCAACGGCGACCCTGTTTCGAAAGTAGTCCACAGAATGAGTAGGGGCAAGAGTTGTCTCGGAGTCGGCGGATACTTCTATCTTAAAGTCGTGCTCGATCCAGCTTCTGTTGTAAAAGTAGCGATCTATACTTCTCGAGATAGGAGACTTCCCACCTCCCGGAATCAGGATGTCGCTCCTCCTCAAGACGAAGTCGGAGAGCATGCCCATAACGTCTTCCCACTCGGCAGGAAAATCAGTGTGAAGGATTGAGGCTGCGTGGTGTGTCTCAGCGACCTCGAACTTCTCAGCTATACGTGCCGGGAGCAAGCTCAAACCCATTACTGAATAACCTCTGAGAATAACCTGGGTTCTTGGCCAGAATGATTCGGGTAAGTCGGCCAATCCGGAACATACATTTCCGCCTGGTTTCCCCAAGAAACCCATCGGTCCCGATTGCCTCGCGCGAACAGTTCAAGATGTGGACCAGGGCTACAGGATTCCATGAGCTGATATTGCTCGTCAGGCTTGCGCGAGTGCTCACGCTTTCTTGTCGCAAGAAAGTTTACCTGCCTGCGTCCTGGATCCAGTGTTCGCGCGTGCTTTCCTCTGATACCAAAAAGGAGCAGTTCTGTAACGTTCCGGAAGTAGAAGCCGACTCCGCGCCCATCGGGTCCGCCGTCTTTCCGGATTTTATGCCAAATGATATTGCTCTTGTACTGAAACCCCCAAGACTTCATGACGTCCAAGCCCTCCGGCAAGAGGGCATTCGGCACCCAAAGGTACAGGTGGGAGACTGGGGCCGCTGCATGCACAACGGGCAGGGCTTTGATCTCGCTCAGGGAGAGAGTACTGTACCGCGTGAGCCGAGCATGCTCAGGGGCGACCTTTCCCGTTCGGTTCTGAAACTGCCACGGCGGGTCCGCCAGAATAGTCCCGAACCGCCGTGTACCCACAAACGTGCGAAGGTCTTCAGAAACGTCGGTTGGATGAGTCGGTTCGATCAGCATCTTCGTATAATATTCGCTACTCGACCCTCCGGCTTGTTCCTTGTCTGCGGAAAACACAATCGATTCCCGTTTTGGTACGCACCCCGCCTCCGTTCACCACACCTTGCACGTCGGCGTGTGCACCATCGGTTGGCCGGCCTTGCAGCCGAAGGCCTTTTCAAACTGCGGTAGGTTGCTCACCACGCCGTTGATGCGCGCAAAGCCTGGCGAGTGCGGGTCGGTGAGCGCGTTGACGCGGAGCTGCTCGGGCCGTTGGTTCTCGCACGCCCACTGGCCCATGCCGATAAAGAAGCGCTGGTCCGGCGTGAAGCCGTCGACGGTCTGGAGCGTCTTGCCTTCCTCCTCCAGCCGCCAGGCCAGGTAGGCCAGCAGCGTGCCGCCCAGGTCGGCCACATCTTCGCCGCTGGTCAGCTTGGAGTTGATGTGGATGTCGTCGACCACCACGTAGCCCGCGTACTGGTCGCGCACGCAGTTGATGCGGTCTTCAAAGCCCTTCGCGTCCGCGGGCGTCCACCAGTCGCGCAGGTTGCCCTTGGCGTCAAACTGCCGACCTTCGTCGTCAAAGGCGTGCGTGAGCTCGTGGCCGATCGTCGCGCCGGTGTTGCCATAGTTCGGCGCGTCATCCAGCGACGGATCGTACAACGGCGGTTGCAGCACACCGGCCGGGAAGTTGATGTCGTTCATCTGCGGGTTGAAGTAGGCGTTCACGGTGGGCGGGGTCATGCCCCACTCGTTCAGGTCCACGGGCTTGCCTAGCTTGGCCCAGTCCCGCGCCTCCTCAAAGGTGTACGCCCGCAAGGCGTTGCCCATGTAGTCGTCCCGCTTCACGTCCAGCGCGGTGTAGTCGCGCCAGTGCGCCGGGTAGCCGATCTTGTTGCGAATGGCCCCGAGCTTGCGCAGCGCCTCGGCCTTGGTGGGGGCGCTCATCCAGTCCAGACCGTCGATCTCGTGCCTCATCTCGGTCTCGATCTGCGCGGTCATCCGCTCGGTCTTGGCCTTCATGTCGGCGGTGAAGGTGCGCGCCACAAACTCCTGCCCAAGCGCCTCGCCGAGGTTGCGATCCACCGCCCGGACGCACGTCTTCCAGCGCGGCGGCTCCTGCTGTACGCCGCGCAGCGTGGTCGCGTAGAAGCCGAAGTTCGCCGTCCGGAACGGCTGCGCCAGGAAGGGCGCGGCGTCCGACAGCAGATGGAAGCGCAGATACGCCTTGAGCGCCGGGACAGGCTCCGTCGTCAGCTCCGTTTGCAGCACCTTCATGAAGCCCGGCTCGGTCACGTTCAGCTTGTCGAGCTTGGTCGCGCCCTGGGTGGTAAGGAAGCTCGCCCATTGGACCGAGGGCGTGAGCTCCTGCAGCCCCGTCACGGGCATCGGGTGGTACACCAGGTGCGGATCGCGGCGCTGCACCCGGGTCAGTTGCCCGGCGGCCAACGTGCCCTCGATACGGAGCACCTCTGCTGCATCGGCCTTGGCTTGCGCCGGGGGTTCGCCGGCAAGCGTGAACATCTGCTGCACGTAGGCGGTGTACTGCTCGCGTAGCTTTATGCTCTGCGCGTCGGTCTTCAGGTAGTAGTCGCGATCCGGCAACCCCAGGCCACCGGCCCGCACCTCCACCACCACCAGTGAGGCGTCGAGGCCGTCCTGCCCCGTTCCGGTGCGGAAGAAATAGTTGCCGGGAGTCCGGCGCTGCAGCGAGGCGAGCGCCGCGACCACGTCCTCATGGGAGCGCAAGCCGTCCATAAACGCCAGGTCGCCCGCGATCGGCTTCAGCCCGGACGCATCGATCGCGGCGGTGTTCATGCAACTTTCGTAGTAGTCGCCGACCTTTTGTTGCACTGCCGTACGCTCGCTGGCTTTGGCGTCGTCGGCGAGGATGCCCCACAGGAACTGCTGGTTGTCGTTCTCGAGCTTCGCGTAGACGCTCCAGGCCGACTGATCGGCCGGAATGGGGTTGCGCTTGGTCCATCCACCGCACACGTACTGGTAGAAGTTCACACACGGGTCCGCGGTCCGGTCCATGCTCAGGAGGTCCAGCGACGGCGAGTACGGCATCTTCTCCAACGGCTGCACGGATGGTACCGGTACAGCTACCGGCTGCTGTGCCCCCGCCCCCAAGCCAACCCCAACACTCAACCCCACAACCAGCCCAGCCACCCAGCGCACATCGTACGGACGCATCCTGCCTCCCCTTGTGCCCTCAATGGTATACGGCGGTCGGTCGGGTGCGTGCGGAGCCCAGATAAGGGCCGGACAACCTCGGCAAGGTCGTTTACATCAAGTGAGCCACGGGGAAGACGAACGGAGCCAGGCTTCGGTCACCGTTTGCGGCAGGCTGCTTTCGTTCAGGTGCCTCCATGAGAACTTATCAATGGCGTACGGTCTTGCTTGCCTCGGTGCTACCGCTAGGCATCGGGTGTTCGGAAAAGACCTCAATTCCCGCGCCGACCATGGCGGGCTGCAGCGGCCTCAACATTACCGGCACGCTGCAAGATTCCCTAACGGGCGCTCCCGTCGCTCAAGGCTTGGCTGCCTTGGAAACAGTTTCGCCGGGCAGCCAACCGCGCCCCCTTTCCTTCTCCATCGTGGAACAGACGATCAGTGACAGTCAGGGGCACTTCTCCCTGTGTTCGACGACGTCAGCCCTGCCGCTTCTTTTTGTTGCGGTTGGTCAGGATAACCTGGGCAAAGCTTACCCTGCATTAATCGAGCCTGTTTCAGGCAGCACAACGCTTGGGGCAGTCCCCATGGGTGTATGTCGCTTGGTGTGCGGCTTCGATAATCAAGTAGAAACGTCCTTGCCAGTAACAATTACGGGGAAGGTGGTGAGCACGCCCACCGCGGTAACAGGCTCGATTTTCCCCCAGTACACGACATTTGCCCTGGACGGGTCGGGCGGCTTATGGAACATTGCAATTCCTGTTCCAGGCTCCGCCAGCATGCCTCACTTTGCAACTGTCGCAACTGGGTGCAGCAGTACGATCACTCCTTGCACGTCCTACTCGTTTCAGCTCCCGTCGCAGAACCCGGTGACTATCGTGAGTGGGCGAGCAACACAGACGGAAGGCGTTCCTCTCTACTCGGTCGCAGCCGATCTGGCACCTTCATCTTCTTGTGGCCTCTCAGTAGAGCAGGTGTCCGCCACCGCGGGTGGAACCCTACTCACAGGGTCTCCGGGAGCCGTGGAACAGGCTCAAACATTGAGCTTTGCCCTATGCAAATAAGTGCTGAACAGCCCCAAGTCGGCCCAAAACATTTCCGCCGTACTTTTACGCTCGCCCTCGCGCTGGCCGTAGTATCTACAAGCAGCGCGCAACAAACCACGCCTCAGCTGTCCCCACATGCGCTTGCCGTGAAGGAACAAGCAGACCGACTAAAACCCAAGTCGAAGGTCAGCGTCGTTCCGCTTCATGGAGAAGAAGAGTTCGGCAATTTCGTTGCAAACGATGCGACAACGGTTACGTTCTACGACATCGATCGCAAGATATCTGTAACGCTGCCGTATGAGACCTTGAAGAAGATTAAGAAAGGGCACGGTGGCTATAACTACCTGGCCCATAAGCATGTGGACCGGGAAAAGAACCTCATAGTCGCAACGGCCATCGTTGCAGGACTCGTCGTGTTGCTCGGAATCGCTGCGGCATCTCGGTAAAAGCCCGCTCGGCTGGGTGCCTCGCAAACCTACCGGGGCCTTGACACGGATGTTACCGTTTCTGCACGTCCCGGCAAGGCAGCACCGGGCTGCAGTCTGCGGTCAACGTTGAAGTCCGGAGCTAAAGTCCCTCCCTTGAAGACTTTGCAAGAAAGTCGGGGGGAGGGGGCTACCTCGACGCCGTGGCCGGCGGTGGGTAGTAGGGCAGCTTCTCTTGTTGTTGCGTGCCTCGCTTCACGGCGATGTCGGCAAACAGCAGCGCGGGGGTGATCGTGCTTTGGGGGAGCGGGCTGAACTGCTGGGCGAGGTAGGGCTCGCCGCCGGCGGCGACGATCTCCGAGCGCAAACTGCGTTGGTCTAGTTCGTCGAAGACGGCGCCGCGCACCAAGGTGCGTTTGCCGTCCGGCGAGATGCGGTAAAGCAGGCGTGGCGCGAGCTCGCCGCCCAGCGTTTGCACCTCGTATACGTCGCGGCCCTGGTCCTTGGCCAGCGCCAGCAGCTTGGCGCGCATGGCCTCGTCGCTCAGCCGCTGGTCGCTCTTCACCACGAGCACGCCCGCGTGTGAGCGCGCCGGGCCGCCCAGCGTGGCGCGTCCGTGCCCGTTGGACTCCGGGAAGTCCTTGATCGGCTCGCGGCCGATCAGGTAGTTGACCAGCTTGCCGCGGTCCACCAGCGTGACCGGCGCGGCGGGCTCGCCCTGGTCGTCCACGCGGTAGGCGCCGAGCAGCGCCTTGCCCTCGAACTCCCGGAGCGTGGGGTCGTCGACCACGGTGAGAAAAGGCGGCAGCACCGGGCTGCGGAGGCTGGACTGGTACGCGCCTACGGTTCTGGCCAGTGTGCCCAACTCGGGCCGATCCGCCTCGATGTTGGGCGTGAACAGACGATTGACGACGTCCGCGGCGGCGTCGCCGGAGAAGAGCACGGGGCCGTGGTAGTCCTCGGCGTCGACCAGCGGGGCCTGCCGCAGAGCTTCAAAGCTGTGGAGGTCGTCCAGGGTGCGCTTGCGCAGCGCCTCCCAGCTTTCCAGCTCCGCGGCGGTGGTGGCGGTGGAGCCGTTGTTGCGGCCAAGCTGCATGCCGTCCGCGGCCTGCCCGCCCACGGAGATCGTGTCGCCGTAGCCCGCAAACCCATGCCGCACCGCCGTGCCGTCCGTGCTCACGGTGTAGCGATTGACGGCGAGCGCGTTGAGAGTGGCGGTGGAGTACTGCACATCCGGCGCGAAGCTGCGGACGCTCGGCTCGTTTGCGTACAGGCCGCTCGCCTCCACCAGACGCCGCTTCCACTCGGCGCGGTCCACCTGCAGCTCCTGCACAGGATCGAGCAACTGCACGGGTTTGGCCGGCGTGAAGTCGTTAGCGGTGGGCGGGTTTTGGAACTGCTTCAGGGCCGCCTGCTTGGCGGCGAAGTTGCGCAGCGCCGCCTTGTAGGCCTCGTCGGTGGCGGTCCACAGTGCCTCGCGGAGGGCATCGGGGTCGTTGTCGCCGGGCGCGAGCGCGAGAGACCCGTTGCCACGCGCGGAGCTTGAGTCCACCTTGTAGTCGCCGATGCGCACCTCGACCCGCACCACGCGCTGCCGGTTCTCGGTCTCGCTGGTGAGCGCGCCGTAGTTGGCGACGGCCTCGTAGCTGTGGATGTCCTCGAGGCGGTACTCGATGAAGTAGGGCCGCTGCATGCCGGGCAGCAGGAGCTGTTCGCGCTCGCGGTCGAGCTCCTCCTGCATGGCTTGGAGGAGCGGATCACCGGCGGTGGCGAGAGCCGTGGAGCCCGCTTCCTGTTTTGCCGCAGTGCCTGCCGTTGCGGCGGGGGCTTTAGCCGCCATCGTCGCTACAGCCACACCCACGCTCGCTCCCGTCTTCAGAACCCGACAAAGATCCAGACCCACTACTCACTACCTTTCATGACCGGCGCCGCACCCACCGCGGCGCGCTTCATTACGGCCGGCGGCGGCAGGATCGGCGGCCGGGCCGTCCCTTGCGCCTGGCGCTGCGTTTCGATTTCGCTGACCAGCATGGCCGGTGCCACGGCGCTGACGGGGACCGTACCGCTTTCCGCGCCGCACTCGCCGTTAAACACGTCCGGGTGGTCGTTGGTGGCCACGATGCGGCTGAGTGCGGCCTGGGGCGTGCCCACGATGCTGACGCCGCGCACCAGTTCGTCGGGGCGGCCATCCACGTAGACCCGGTAGACGACCAGCGGGATTACCTGAAACGCCTGGGGCGAGTTGCGCGTGGTCACGGCAAAGCCTGAGCTGATGTCTTCGAAGTAGAGGCCATACGCTTTGCCCTGCTTTTTGGCTTCGGCCTTGAGCATGTCGCGCAGCTCCGCGTCGCTGACGGACTTAGTTGAGGTCACGATGAGGTTGCCCTGGCGACCGGTCGGCATCTTGCCGGACTCCGCGCGGCCATGGCCGTTGGAGCTCGCAAAGCTAGCGACTGGCAGACGCGACATTAGAAACGTCTTGAGCACGCCGTTGTCTACCAGCTGCACGCGTTGCGCGGGCTCACCCTCGTCGTCGAAGAGATAGTGACCGCTTAAGGGCTGGCCTTTCCAGTCGCGCAGCGTGGGGTCGTCGACCACGCTCATGAAGGGCGGCAGGATCTGCTTGCCGAGCAGCTTGGTGAAGGTCTGGCCTTCCTCGTCGCCGCGCTGCCGTTGGCCTTCCAGCCGATGGCCGAGGACCTCGTGGAAGAACACCGCCGCGGCGCGCCCGCTCAGGATGGCCGGCCCGTTGAAGGGCTCGGTGATGGGTGCCACGCGCAGGTCGTCGAGGTTTTTGGCCATAGCCTCGGTCTTGGCCAGCACGTCGGCCTGGTCGGGCAGGTGGCCGGTGGCGTCGGCTTCAAAGGTTTCCGCGCGAAACAGGTCCATGCCGTCGGCCGCACGGGTGCGCGCGACCACGACCAGCCGCGCTACCTGGTTGGGCGCGGCGACTTTGGCGCCTTCGCTGGAGACGAAGTAGTCGGTCACGTGCGAGGCCTGCAGGATGGCCATGTCGTAGGTGATGTGCTCGTGGGTACGAAAGAGCGCGGTCACCTCACGCAGGCGCTGCTCCCACGCCGCCTTGTCGAGCGTGAGCGGTCCCTCTGCGTGTAGGACCTCCGTTTGCGGCTTTTCGGTCGAAAAGTCTGCCGAGGTGTCTTCTTCCTTGGCGCGCACCTGCTGCTCGGTTTTCACCTTCTCGAGCGCGTCCAGGGCTTTGCCGTAGCCGCGATTGGTGGCGTACCAGAGCGAGTGCTCGATGGCGGCGCGATCGTCGGTGAGCGGCAGCGGCAGGGTGGTGAGCGCGCTGGTGCGGTGCGCGCCGTGCGTGTTGTCCAGCGTGGGCGAGCCGAGCCGGACCTGCACGTCCGCAACGCGTGTGTGGTTGCTGGTGGACTGCGTCACCGCACCAAACTGTGCCGTGATGTTGACGGTTTCGGCGTCCGCGACCTCGTAGCTGAGGAAGTACGGCTTGGGCTGTTCTGCGGCGGCGCTGGCAGCTTTGGCGGCCACGGGCTGCGGGCTGGGTGTGGGCGTGATCGCCGAGCCAAGCGCACGGAGGGCGCGATGCAACTCGCTTTCCATGGCGTCGATCAACACCGGATCAGCGGCTGCGGTGTGCGAGGCTGAGACGGGACGCTGGACCTGTGCCCCGGAAGGCAGCGGCCCCAGACCAAGTGCGAGCAACGTGGTGCCTGTGAGGAAACTTCGCCTGCTTGGGGACCGGAAACACTGGGAGATACACAACATAGGAGCCCACTTACCGCGCAAAGGTGCGCACGGTTCAGTGTAGCGGATGGGCGGTGTTCAGGGGTCCGACAGAGCCCGGGGCGGAGACCTAGGAGCCTGCGAGATCGCGTTCGGCCTGTTGCCAATGGGCCGCGTGCTGCCCGTGCTGTTTGCCGCCCCGCTCCCACAGGAGGTAGGCCTGCACGGAGATTTCGTGGTGCGTGGGTTGCGGCTTGGCCGTGGCCTTCGCGGCCGCCTTCGGTTGAGTTTCCGCTGCGGCCGATGCTTGAACATCCACGGTGCTTGCCGCGATCTTCTTCTCTGCAGTTTTCTTGGCGGCTGTCTTACCCGCGGGCTCGTTCGGGGCTGTCTTTTTGCTGGGGGACTTCTTGGTGGCCATGCCGTTCTCCCTGCCGCTCAGCATACCCCGGGGATGGCTCCTTCGGTGCAAGGCTAACCTCCTTTGGTACACCTCCTGTGGTGCACGGAGGACCGCACACGTGCGGAGCGACTCGGGGCTGCCGCGTGAAGTAGAGTGGCGAGGATGAGGCAGCAAAACCAAACGACGCAGACATCGCCGGCCATCAACACGCCGCGGCAGGTCCTGTTTGCCAGCCTGGTCGGCACGACGGTAGAGTTTTTCGACTTCTACATCTACGCGACGGCGGCGGTGCTGGTGTTTCCGCGGCTGTTTTTTCCGGCGACCGACCCGGCCGCGTCGACGCTGGCCTCGCTGGCGACGTTTGCGATTGCGTTTCTGGCGCGGCCGATTGGCTCGGCGCTGTTTGGGCACTTCGGCGACCGGATCGGGCGCAAGCGGACGCTGGTGCTCGCGTTGCTGGCGATGGGTGTATCGACCTTTGCCATCGGTGTTCTGCCCACGTACAGAAGCCTTGGCATGGCCGCCCCGCTGCTGTTGGCGCTGTGCCGGTTCGGGCAAGGGATCGGGCTCGGCGGGGAGTGGGGCGGTGCGGTGCTGCTGGCCGTGGAGAACGCGCCCGCGGGCAAGCGCGCGCTGTACGGCATGTTTCCACAGCTCGGCGCTCCGTTGGGCTTCTTGCTGTCCTCTGCGGTGTTTTTGCTCCTCTCGCGCTGGCTTACCGACGAGCAATTTTTTCGCTTTGGCTGGCGGTTGCCATTTCTGGCCAGCGCGGTGCTGGTGCTGCTGGGTTTGTATGTGCGGCTGACGTTGACGGAGACCCCGGTGTTCCGCGCGGCGATGCAACGCGAAGAGCGCGTGGCAGCGCCCATGATGGAGGTGTTTCGGCGGCATGGCCGCGCGTTGATTGCGGGCATCCTTGTGTGCCTGGCGACGTTTGTCATCTTCTACCTGATGATCGTGTTTGCGCTCTCCTGGGGCACCACTGCGCTGCACTACGGCCGCAGTCAGTTTCTGCTGATCCAGTTGTTGGGCGTTCTGTTGTTTGCGCTCACCATTCCGTTAGCGGCGTTGCTGGCCGAGCGCGGACGGCGTCCCGTGATGCTCGGCGCTACGGTGCTGATCGGGCTGTTTGGCTTTGCGCTTGCGCCCCTGTTCACGGCGGGCACGGGGGGCGTGGTGACGATGATGGTGGTGGGGCTGGGGCTGATGGGCTTCACCTATGGGCCGCTCGGAACCGTGGTGTCGGAGCTGTTCCCCACGCCGGTGCGGTACACGGGCAGCTCGCTCGCGTTCAGCACGGCGGGCATTCTGGGGGCTTCAATCGCACCGTACGTGGCTACATGGCTGGCGCGGAACTATGGGCTGCGATTTGTGGGCTACTACCTGACGGGCTCTGCGGTGCTGACGCTAGTCGGTCTGCTGATGATTCGCGAGACGCGTGATGACGATCTATTGGGACCGGTGCTGTGAGCACGCGTACGCTGTTGGGTATGGATCCTCTTGTCTCTATGTCTTGGCTGAGCGCTCATCTGCATGACCCTGAGGTGGTGGTGCTCGACGCCACAATGCCTGTGGTGGGCGTGGTGCCGGTCGTGGATACGAAGGCGCGTTACCGGGAGCGGCACATCCCGGGTGCGGTGTTTTTCGACATCGAGGCTGTGTCCGACCAAACGACGACGTTGCCGCATATGCTGCCGCCGGCAGAGGTCTTTGCGCGCAGCATGGAGGCGCTCGGCGTCGGCGACGCCATGTGCGCTGTGGTGTATGAGCAGGAGGGCGTGTTCTCCGCGCCGCGCGCGTGGTGGATGTTGCGGGCGATGGGCATGAGGCGCGTATATGTGCTGGACGGCGGTTTGCGGGCGTGGATGGAGGCTGGTCTGCCGGTCGAAGCGGGCACCGTGACGAGACCGCAAGCGAGCTTTCATGCCGTGTTGGACGAAGCGGCTGTGCGCAGCTTCGTGCAGGTGCAGGAGATGCTCGGTAAGGCCGGGCAGCAGATTCTGGACGCGCGCTCGTCCGGGCGTTTCGCAGGGACGGCACCGGAGCCACGCGCCGGGTTGCGGTCCGGGCACATGCCGGGAGCGGTGAACGTGCCGTACACCGAGGTTGTGAAGGACGGAAGGCTGCGGGACGCCGATGCGCTTTTGAACGGGTTCAAAAACTGCGGCGTCGATGTGACGAGGCCCATCACGACGAGCTGTGGGTCGGGCATCACCGCGGCCGTGCTGGCACTTGCGTTGGAACGCTGCAACGCCGCGGACGTGAGCCTGTACGACGGCTCGTGGACCGAGTATGCGCAGCGACCGGAGGCGGTGATCGTAAGCGAGGCTTAGGGATAGAGGCGATTCAGCGTGCGGGCGAAGGGGATGGTTTCGCGCACATGCTCCAGGCCGCAGATCCAGGCCACGCAGCGCTCGATGCCCATGCCGAAGCCGCTGTGCGGCACGCTGCCGTACTTGCGCAAATCTAGGTACCACTGGAAGGCCGCGAGCGGCAGGTTGTGGGCCTCGATGCGCGATTTCAGCAGATCGTAGTCGTCCACACGCTGCGAGCCGCCGATGATCTCGCCGTAGCCCTCGGGCGCGAGCACGTCGACGCAGAGGGCCTTGGTGGCGTCGAGCGGGTCGGGCTGCATGTAAAAGGCCTTGACCGCGGCGGGGTAACGATGGACCATAACGGGCTTGTTGAACTGCGAGCTGATGTAGGTTTCGTCGGGCGATCCAAAGTCGTCGCCGTAGGTGTGGGGGTGCTCGATTTGGCCGGCCTTGTAGGCGTCTTCCAGCATGGCGTGCGCCTCGTCGTAGGTGAGGCGTGGGAAGGGGGCGCTGGTGTGGGAGTGGTGGGAGGCGTTGTCCGTTGCCGGATGTCCGTTGTCCGTTGGGGCACCCACCTTAACGTCCGATGAAGCCGGACGCGAAGATGGGGCACCCGGCGCGAGGACGGCTTCGAGTTTGGTGAGGTCGCGGCCGATGACGGTGAGTTCGGCGCGGTGTGCTTCCAGGACGCGTTTCACGATGTGGGTGAGGAAGCCTTCGGCCAGGCCCATCAAGCCGTCGAGGTCGAGGTAGGCGACCTCGGGTTCGATCATCCAGAACTCGGTGAGGTGGCGACGCGTCTTGGACTTTTCGGCGCGAAAGGTTGGCCCAAAGCTGTAGACCTTGCCGAGCGCAAGCGCGGTGGCCTCGATGTAGAGCTGGCCGGACTGCGTCAGGTAGGCCATCTCCTCGTCGAAGTACTTCATTTCAAAGAGTTCGGAGGTGCCTTCGCAGGCGTTGGGGGTCAGGATGGGTGGATCGGTGCGCGTGAAGCCGTGGGTGTCGAAGAACTCTGCCGCCGCGCGCATGATGGCGGCGCGTACGCGAAGGATGGCAGCCTGGCGGGGGGTGCGGAGCCACAAGTGGCGGTGCTCCATAAGGAAGTCGACGCCGTGCTCCTTGCGCGAGATGGGGTAGGGTGTGTCGTCGGCGATGCGCTGCGTGACGGAAACGCCGGTGACGTCGAGCTCGACGCCGGAGGGCGCGCGCCCGTCTTCGCGCACGGTGCCGGTGACGACCAGGGAGGACTCCAGCGTCAGGCCTTTGAGGGTGGTGAAGACCTCCTCTGGCACCTGCGCCTTAGGGACGATGCCCTGCACCGTTCCGGAGCCGTCGCGGAAGGTGGGAAAGAGCAGTTTGCCGGAGCTGCGGAGGTTGTACAGCCAGCCACGCAGGGTGACGGCCTCGCCGACGTGGTGCTTGAGCTCGGCGATGGTGGTGACGGGGGCTTGGGTCTGCGGTTTTGGGAGCGTTGCTTCTAGGGGCGTTGCTTCGGACATGGCTAGGCTGAATCTCGCGTTGCGGGGTTGGCGGTTGAGGCTAGGCCGTGGGTTGGGGCGCGGGGTTCGTATTGAGCGCGGCGGCCTGTTGGGCGCGGAGGAGTTCCGCAGCCTCGGGGTCGGGGAAGGGGTGGCGCTCGTTGAGGAGGCGCAGCGGTTGCAGGAACTCGACCAGAACCTCCGGATGCAGGGCGCGCACACGCAGCAGCGCTTCGCCGAGCAGCAGACGAACGGGGAGACTGGCCGGGTAGCGCAGGGCGAGATCTAGCATGGCGCGAAGCGTATCGCGCTCGCCGTTGACGAGCAGGGGCGCATGCCGCGAGCTCATGGCGCAGTTGATGGCGAGCAGTTGTTCCAGCAGCCGCAGGTAGACGTTGAGGTCGGCGCCGCGGGGTGGAGCATAGCGGCCAGCTTGCGGCGGCGTTGGGGTGTCGCCGAAAAGCGTTACGAGTTGGATCGCGAGCTGTGGCCAGAGCGACTGCGCGCCGTTGTGGACCTCGGCCCAGGTGAAGGTGGCGGTGATGGGTTCCGGGGCCGGGGGGATCGGGCTGGCGGACATTTCGGGTATAGCGATGGTGTCTGTTGCTTCGGGCGCGGGGGCGTCTGTTTCGGCGGATGGGCCCGGGTCCGCTTCGGTGGGCGCGTTTGGGACCGGGATGAGGCGCAGGGTGACGGTGGCGCCTTCCGCGGTGGCCTGGATGTGGGTGGTAACGGCGGCTCCGGCCTCAGCGTCGCGCGCGTAGGCGACCGCGGCGTCGTCGGGCCACGGCTGGTTTAGCATGGCGAAGCCCGCGATCTCGGCCCAGGGAACCAGGGAGCGGGTGTCCAGGGCGAGCAGAGCGAAGGCGTTTTCGGCGAGAAACAGCGGCAGCGCGCGGCTGAGGCGGCCGGCGGTGTCGGGCAGGGCGCCGGCGGTGTTCCCTTGCAACTCAGCGGCGAGCGGCTCCGGCAGGGTGACCGAGCTGCCAAGAAAGAGCACGTTGGCGCGGCGCGGCGTGTTGCCGGCGTAGAGGTTGCGGCTGGGCGTGTTGGGCGGCAGCCAGACAGGGCCGTCGATGCGGAGGAGCTGCGGCTGGGGCGGGTTCGCCGACGCCTGCGCGAGCAGGTCACGACGCCGGATCTCGACTTCCCAGGCGCGCAGGGGCTCGGCGAACTCGGGCTGTTGGTTGGCGAGATCGCGCACGAGGGCCAGGGCGTCGGCAGTCTGGCCGCTGTCGATGAGGGCGCGCAACAGGTTGTTGCCGACGGTGAGGCCGTGGAGTTCGGGCTCAAAAACGGGCCGGGTGAGACGAAGGGCATCGTCCAGCAGACCGAACTGACCGAGGTCGCCGCTGACGCCCTGCAAGAGCAGGGTGGGGACGGGGCGGCCGGCGCGCTCGATGGCCTGCTTGTACAAGCCGACGGCCAAGGTGCGGTTGCGGGCGTCGAGCGCGCTGCGGCCAAGCCACAGCAGCGGCAGCCACGCGCCTGGGAGAGTCGCGGCGCGCTCCAGGGCGGACTGCCAGCCGAAGTCGCCTTCGCGCTCGCGGCTACGCGCGGCGTAAAGACCGACCGCGCCGTCGTCGTTGGGGTTGGCTTCCAGCGCGCGCCAAAGCGTGGCATCTGCCTCGTCAAAGCGATTTTGGACCGCCTGGGCCCGGGCCAGGTGCGTAAGCACGGGAGCGGATGGGCCGAACTGCCCGAGGTACGTGATGAGCACATCTTCGGCTTCCGCGGGCTGGTTGGCGGCGAGCAGCACCATGCCATGGACGGCAGCGCCGCGCTCCGGGACGGTGTCGATGCTCTGCAGATGCGCGGCCGCGGGCAGCACTTCCACGACGGCGCCGGTTTGCAAGGCGTCCACGATGATGGCCGAAAGCGCGTCGGGGTTGTTGTGGGCCTGTTGCAACGCCTGCGGCAGAAGCTCCTCGCGCCACTGGCTTACGGGGATCAAGACTTCGCGGCCAAAGTCGTCGAAGACGCGCAGGGTGGGCTCTTCGGCAGGCTCGGCGTCGGTTGCGAGCTCGGCTGCCGCGG
>CAXTLD010000035.1:0-38777 GCA_964245045.1 uncultured Acidobacteriaceae bacterium
GCGTATGTGCGGGCGGCCATGAATGTGTATGCGAACGGGTTGCAGTTGACGCCGGATATGCGGGACAACAGCGTGCATTGGTTGAACCTGGTGGCGCAGTCCGGGGTTCGGCTGCAGCATGTGGACGTGTTTTCACTGCCCGTGTTTCTGGACGGGGTGCTCGGGGCGCGGACGCCGGGGTGGCTGTATGCGGTGCCGACGCTGTTGGTGCTGGGGCTGTCGGTTGCGGTAGCTCGGATGCGCGACGCAGCGGTGCGGCGGGAAGCGGCGTTGCTCCTGGTGATGGCGGGCTCGTTGGACTTCTTTTTGGCGTACCCGACGGTTTGGGAGTACCAGTACACGGCCGTGCTGCCGGTGGCCGCCGCGCTACTGGTCATGGGGCGGGGGACGGTGCTGGGGCGGCTGTGGCCGTGGGCGGTGGGCTTGGCCTGTTGTGCGTTCCTGCCTTCGTTGTATGCCTTGAGCGGAAGTGCGACGCCGACCGCGGGCGTGATGAGCATGACGCGGCTGGATCGCGTGGTGCCGGCCGTGGGCTTATTTGGGGTGTTGTGCTGGCGGGTTGCGCGGGCGAGTGTGGGGCGGGTGGGCTCGCGAAAGGCCGTGGAGCTCGCGGTGGCGGGGTCCGTGGCGTAGGCGGATTAAGTCGGACCGGAGTACTGAATTGGGCGGCCTGAGACCGCTGCGGCCCGCCCTTAGAACTGCAGCCGCAGCGACATCTGCACCTGCCGCGGCGACCCGATCGTATGCCGCGTCACGCCCAACCCACCCGGCGCCGCCGTGTACAGCCCGCCGCCGGTCGCGTACGGATCCGCGCTTAGCACCGGCGCGTTATTGTATGCCTCATTCTGCGACACGTTGTCGGTCGGGATATCGAAGCTGCTGGTGTTACTCACGTTGAAGACATCGAGCGTGTAGCGCAGGGCATAGCGATCGCGGAGCTGCAGGGTTTTCACAAGCGACGCATCCAGTCGCCGTTGCCAGGTCTGCCGAAAGATGTTGCGCTGCCCTGACGTGAAGTTCGTTTCGAACACATCGCCCTGCGGCACGCCCATCTGCCCCGCCGGGATCAGCGGAATCGAGAAGCAGGAGGACTTCAGCGCCGCCCCCGCACCGGTAGCCGGGTTGTAAAACGCCCCGCTGTCGCCCGTCCTTGCGCTCTTTGCGTCGCAGCCAGGCGCCAGCGGCACAATCGGGTTCGTGATGCCGTTAAACGTCGAGTAAAAGATAGACCCGACTGCGCCCGAGTAGTCGATCACGCTGTAGGGCTGGCCGCTCTGGAAGATGCCCAGCCCGTTCAGGCTCCAGTGGTTGGCCAGCTTGCCCGCGAGCGAACCCTCGCCGAAGGTGTTTGGCAGCGTGTAGCTGTAGGTGAACGTCAGCACATGCGTCCGATCGAAGTCTGCCGACCCATAGCCGCTGCGCAGCACGTTGGGGTTGTTGCCGTTGTAAAACAGCCCCAGCGCGCTCTGCTCATCGGTCGCGTGCGAGTACGTGTACGACAGCCCAGCCTGCAACCCATGGCTCAGCCGTTTCTCCAGGTGCGCCTGCAGCGCGTGGTAGGCCGAGATGCCCGCCGCCGTGTAGCTTTCCGATTCCGACGAGTAGCCCGTATACGGCACGCGCAGATCGACGTTGCCGCCCTCGTAGTTCTGCTGCATTTGCCCGTATTGGCAGTTCGCGCCCGTCGGATCGTTCACGCAGATGGGCGCGAAGGTGTCCGGGTTGAGCACCGTATAGCCGTAGCTGAAGTACTGCGCGTTCGGTCCGCCGGCAAGCGTCGGCGAACCCTGCGTCGCGATCCGCGCCTGGTTGATCGGCAACGGGATCACCTGGTGCCGCCCTAGATTGCCCACATAGCCGAGTTCCAGGAGCAGGTCATTGCGCGGCTGCCACTGCACATCCAGCGTGAAATTGATGCTGTAGGGCAGCTTGTTCGCCGGGTTATACGCGCCGAGCGTGTACGGCTGCGCACCCCCGATGATGGCTGCCGCGTTGGGCAGATAGCTGTTCAGGCTCGCTGCGCTCGGGTTCACGGGCGCGGGCACGGGCGTGTTACCCCACGGCGTTTGCAGGTTGTAGGTCGCGCCCGTGGGGTCGCAGATGGGGATGTAGAAGTCGTATAGGTAGCTCGTCTGCCCATAGGGCGACGCGCTATACGGACAGTGCTGCTGCGTCACAAACGGCGGCGTCTGGCTGACCCCAAATGGTCCACCCGAGACCTCGCCCGCCGCGTACCCCGGCGACAGATACGTGTACAGCTCGCCGCGATCGTAGTAGAGACCCGTGCCCGCGCGCACGACCATCTTCTGATTTGCCCACAAGGGTAGCCACGCAGCGCCCAGCCGAGGCCCCAGGCCCCATTGCCGCCCTGTCAGCGTCGTGTCGCTCACGCCCTGGGTGCCGTTTGCATTGTTGCCGGCGATCGTCAGCCCGGAGTTCACAATCTGGTCCGCCGAGGCGCTGTACTGGTAGAGCGATGGGTCGAAGTTGAAGATGCGCCCATACTTCTCGGACAACGCCCCGTTCCAGTCCCAGCGCAGACCGGCCGTTAGCGTCAGGTTGGGCAGCACTTGAAACTTGTCTTGGACAAAGAGCCCGTCCTGATTTGCGCGGTAGTAGCGGTTTGCATCGCCCTGCAGGTACGTGGTCGCGACAAAACCGTTGGTGCTGTACGGCGTCACCCAGTTCTTGGCGAAGGTCAGGAGGTCCGGCGTCGCCACGTTGCCCTTGCCGGTGCGCTGGTCGCGGATGTTCAGCTGCGTGTAGGCGAAGCTCCCGCCGAAGTTCAGCGTGTGCTTGCCCATGGTGAGCGTCGCCGTCGCGGACGGCATCAGCCGGTTCTGAAAGACGCCCGTGTACGCGCTCTGCGACGCCGCGCTCGGCCCAATGTTCAGTGCCTGCGAGCCGAGACCGTCCGGGGTTGCGGACCCCAGCGCATCCACAATCGTGAACCCCGGGAAATAGCTTCCAAACGCCGGCGACATGGCAGCGACGGGCGTCCCCGCCTGCCCGGGCGACCACAGCTGGTCGTTGCTGCTATATGCCTTCTCGCGCAGGAATCCCAGCGTCTCCGTCACGCTCAAGTTGGGGCGCAGCGACTGCACGTTGTTGATCGAAAACACCTGCGCGCCCGCGTCCAAATGCTCCGCAAATCCGGGCACGCTGGACAACGCGTACGGCGTCGAGTTGGGATCGTGCTGGTAGAAGTACTTCAGCGAAAGCTGGTCTCGACTGCTTGGGTTGTAGTCCAGATTCGCGACAACCCGGTCGCCGATAAAGTACGCGGTCCCCTTTTCAAACGCGTTCGCCGGTGAGTAGAAATCCGGCGCATGCCCGTTGTCGTTGGGGATCAGGTATTGCCCGTTGGGCAGCTTGTATTGAAACAGCGCCAATCCCACTGGATTTGCGGTCCAATCGGCCGCCGTCGCCGTCAGTCCGTTTTCCTCCAGCGGCCCGCTCCAGGAGTGGTTCACCAGCGCGGCCAGCGCGGCCGGACTCCGGTCATTGCTCAACCCGGGGGGCACGGCGATTTCGGTGTCGCCCGTCTCCTCGTCCGCAATATGAAGGTGTTCATAGGCAAGGAACAGGAACAGCTTGTCCTTCACGATCGGCCCGCCGACCGTACCCCCGGCCGTGTACCGGTGGATGCCTGGGTTGACCGCACTGGCCGGAATGCCCGAATCCTTCTTGAAGAAGAACGGCGCCGCATTCAGCCAATTTGTCTCACGATTGCCATACAGCGAACCATGCAACGCGTTCGTTCCTGAGCGCGTGCTGAGGTCCACATGCGCGCCGGAGTTGGACCCCTGCTGCGCGTCATACATGCTCGCGTTGACGCGCACCTCTTCCAACGTCTCCGGTGCCGGCGTCGGGATCGCGTTGCCGATGGACAGGTACACGGACGACGCGCTCAGCTCAATGCCGCCGATGCCGCTGTTGCCCACCCCGGTGTTGTTCACCACGCGTGAGCTTTCCACCTGACTCGTGCTTTTGCCGTTGAACAGATTGCTGCCGTCCACGCCGTTGAGCAGAAACGCGTTGCTCGTATCGCGCTGCCCGTTGGCCCACACCGGCAGGTTGCCGAGCCCGGAGTTCACGCCCGTGCCCCCCGGCAACTCCGCGGTCACGCCCGGCGACAGGATCGCCAGCCCGGTGAAGCTGCCCGTGGGCAGCGGCACTGCCTGGATCTGCGCCCGATCCAGCACATACCCGTTGGTCGTATCCGCGGCATTCATCAGCGGGTCCGCCTCCACCGTCACCGCCGTATTCACCGCGCCCACTTGCAGATTTCCCGGCAGCGTCAAGGTGCGGTCCGCCTGCACCACGATGCCGGGCACCCGCTCGGCTGTGTAGCCTTCGCGTGCGAACGTCACGGTATACGTCCCGATCGGCAGGTTCACCAGCGCGTAGCTGCCCGTATTCGAGGACTTCACCGTCCGCGTCAGCTTCGTGCCCTGGTCCACCGCCGTCACCGTGACCTCCGGCACAACGGCCCCGGTCGCATCCGTCACGGCACCCGTGATGCCGCCCAGCGTTTGCTGCGCCAGCCCCGGTACGGTCGCCACCACCACGACCATCGAGGAAACGCCGCCAAAGAAGAAAAAACGCCTGACCCCGAAGTTCACCATGGCAACGACCTCCAGAAATAACGAGCTACGGCCCCAGCCACGGGCGCAGAACGCCCGCAGGTAGAGCCATGTGCCTTGCCCCTGGGCTGTCTTTACAGCGCCGGGGTTCAACGACCGCAGATTTCACAAATTGGGTGGACAATTCCGATATTAGGTGCGTCCTGCGCGAAAAGGCAATCAGAATCGTGCCTCCGCTTCGTATCGGTTCCCCTCCGTAAACACTTGCAGGAAACCGAAGTTTGCCTGGCCGGAGGTGAAGCTGCTCTATACTCACCGCAACCCACATGCCCCGTTCCGCCCCAAAGCAGGGCCGGCCCGTCAGCCTCAAGATGCTTGCCGAGCACCTGGACCTTAGCCCGGCTACGGTCTCTTTCGTTCTGAACAACGCCCCCAATCGCTCCATCCCGGAGGCGACGCGCGAACGTGTGCGTGCCGCCGCCCGCGAGTTCAACTACCAGCCCTCCATGGTCGCGCGCCTGCTGCAGGGCAAGCGTTCCCAAACCATCGGCGTGCTGCTGCCCGAGATCGGCGAGGGGTATCACGGCCAGGTGCTCACCGGCGCCGCAGACGTCCTGATGCGCGAAGGCTACTTCTTTTTCACCGCGCACCACCGGCACCGGCAGGATCTGGTGGACGAGTACCCGCGCCTGCTGCAACAACGCGGCGTCGAGGGCATCCTCGCGATCGACACCCACCTGGAGGCCGCCCCCTCCAGCCCCACGGTCACCGTGGCCAGTCATCACGCCCTGCCCGGCGTGAGCAACATCGTTCTGGACCATGACCGCGCCGCCGAGCTCGCCCTTGGGCACCTGGTCCGCGCAGGCCACCGTCACCTCGTCTTCATGCGCGGCCCTGACATCAGCTCCGATACCGGCAGCCGCTGGCGTTCCCTGGTCCGCATGGCCCGCGTTCTCGACCTGCCCATGCCCAAAACGCACATTATCCGCCTGGACCGGGGCCTCAACACGCCCGAACTCGGCTACCCGCCCATGCAGCAGATGCTGATGCGCCATCGCGACTTTTCCGCCGTGGTCTGCTTCAACGACATTTCCGCGATCGGCGCCATCCGCGCCCTGCACGAGGCCGGCCTCAGCGTTCCCGGCGACGTGTCTGTGATCGGCTTCGACGACCTTACCGTGGCCGCCTTCTGCGTCCCCAGCCTCACCACCATCCGCCAGCCGCTGCAACAGATGGGCGCCACCGCGGCCACCATGCTGCTCAGAAAGATCCGCGGCGAGCACACCGAAAGCACCGTGAAGATCGAGCCCGAACTCATCTTGCGCGAGTCCACCGGCAAGGGGACGGGCGCCCCCATGGCTCGCCGAAAGGCAATCCAGCCAAGGCCCGCAGCTGCCGCACCGGCAGCCGTGCCACTTGCCTGAACGGAGCTCTATCGATCCGTCGTAAGCGCCGCGTTGGTGGGAGATTGACCGCCGATCCACCGCGTTACGCGCGCGTCCAGCAGGTCCAAGGGCATGGCACCGCCGTCCAGGATCTCGTCGTGAAAGGCGCGGATGTCGAAGTGCGGGCCTAGCTGCGCTTTGGCCTTTTCGCGCAGCTCGCGAATCTTGAGCTGGCCCATCTTGTAGGCCAGCGCCTGACCCGGCCAGGCGATGTAGCGGTCTGTCTCCGACTGCGCCAGCGTGTTGTTCACGTCATTGGCATGCATGTAGTCAATGACCTGCTGCCGCGTCCAGTTTTGATCGTGGATGCCGGTATCCACCACCAGGCGCACGGCGCGGAACAGCTCCGAGTTGAGCCGGCCGTAGTCGGACACAGGATTTTGGTAGAAGCCGATCTCTTTGCCGAGTTGCTCAGCATACAGTGCCCAGCCTTCCGTGTACGCCGAGTAGAAGCCGCGCAGGCGGAAGCGGGGCAGGCCCTTTAACTGTTGCGCCACGGAGATCTGGTCATGGTGACCGGGGACGCCCTCGTGATACGCCACCGCCTCATCGAGCACCAACGTGCGGCTGGCAGGGTCGGCCACCGCGACCACGACGCGGCCCGGGCGCTTGCCGTCCGGGGTGCCGGGCACGTAGTGTGTCGACTCCGCCTTGGCGAAATCGGGGATCGGCTCGACCGTCACCGGCGCCTTCGGCAACAGGGTAAACAGCTCCGGGAGCCTGGGCTCCATGCCGTGAATGTAGCGGGCAAAGTCGTCCACGATCTGCTGTTCCGACTTGGGCTTCCACTTCGGGTCCGCGTTGATCGCCGCGCGAAAAGCGGGGAGGTCCTTGTACCCGTTGGCCTGGGCCAGCGTCGTCATCTCCGCGGTGATACGCGCGACTTCGGACAAGCCGATCGAATGCACCTGCGCCGGCGTCACGTTCAGCGTCGTCATCATGCGCACGGCGAGCGCGTAGCGGTGCTTGCCGTCGGGCAGGCTTTCCACCGAAAGCGCGGTGCGGCCGTGCGGCGCGTAATCCGTACGAACGAAATCCGCGAAAGTCCGGTACGCCGGGAAGACCTCGGTGTTGACCGCCTGCGTGATCGCGGCGGTGAGCCATTGCTGGTCCCCCGCGGCAATGGATGCGGGATACTTCTTGGTCGGCAGCAAAAACGGATCGGCGGCGATCACACCCTCGCACTGGCCGGGGATCTTCTCCATCAAGAACTTTACCGGCATCAGGTTGTCGCGTTCGCCGGCGCGCATCACTTCCGTCGTCTGCGCGAGCACGCGAGGAATCTGGTGCAGCCGCGCGATGTAATCCTCATAGTGCTTCACCGAGTCGAACGGCATGCTCTGCGGCAGGTCGGCCAGCGCGGTGTGGACGCCGTTCTGCTGGTTGACGGGCATCTCGTAGTTCTTGAGCGTGTAGCTCTCGTCGGCCACCGTCAGCTGACGCTCCAGCAACTCGTGGCTCAACCGGTCCTGTTCCGGCATGCCGTCCGTGGCGATGGCCTGCAGGCGAGCCAGATAGGCATCGCCCTCGGCGTGCTCACGGGCGATCGCGGCCAGCGAAAGCTCTGAGAGCCGGTCGTTGTACCGGTAGTCTCCCACCGAGGTGGCCTGCTCCGGATGGTTCTTCAGGTTGTTCTGGTAGAAGTCTTCAAACAAGGCATTCTGGGCGGCAACACGTGCCTGAACCCCTGTTCCGGAACCCGAGCTAGGACCCGAGGTAGGCGCCGTGGCAGGCAAGGCCTGGGCCGTTGCAAAGGGGGCGAGGCTCACCAGGAGGAGGCCGGACAAGAGATGTGGATGGCGCATGTGAATGCAGGGTAACAGAGCTAGATGCGCTCGCCTTGTGTGCCCGGAAGCAAAGAAAGGGTGCGAGCCGCGGCTCGCACCCTTCCAGCAACTCTTTTCGTTAGGCGCTACTCGCCGCGACCGCCGAAGCTCCACTGACGAACCGGACCGACGTCGACGTGCACGAACTGGCTCAGCGGGTAGTAGCCCACGCCGCCGCCGTGCAGGCTGAGCGCCACATCGCGCAGGCGACTTGTCGCGACGCCGGGAACGCGAATGTCAATGGCCTTCGCTTGCATGTGCTGTGAGTTTTTCGCTACACCGGTGACCGCGGCGCGGGTGCGCAGGTAGTGATTGGACCAGGGCGTACGGTAGCCGCACACCACATCGATGACGCTGCCCGACTTGCCCAGCGAGGTAAGCAGCGTATGCAGCAGGTCGAACTCGCGTGGATCGTAGTGACTCACGTCCATGGTGCGGTGGTCGCGCAGGAAGTAGTTCAGCTTCGCAATCGCGCTCGGGATGTACTGGTTGCCGATCCGGTACACCACATCGATGTCTTCGCCGGTATGGAGATGATGCAGGCGAATCTCATACCGCATGGCGGAGTCGGCCTGGGTCGCTCCAGCGGCAACCGTCGCGATCGAGGTCGCGGGGCTCAACACGGCGTCCAGATTCGAGGCCGGAGGTGTGAGCTCGCCGGGAGCCCTGCCTGCGCTGGCGGCATTGGCGATAACCAAACCGCGGTGCACCGCCACATGCCGATGGTGCGTCTGGTGCGTAACGTGGTGGATCGTGTGACGGACAAGGGTGGCGTGGGCAACGCCCATCGTCAGCGTGCCACCTACGCCAAGCAGCACGCCGGGACGTACCCGAACGGAGGTCAACGAGGTTTTAAGGGACGCGAAAGACAAGGACGACAGGGCCCGGGTGCAACGCTCAAAGATGTTCAAAGGGAGGAACTCCAGAAGGCGGGGGAAGGTGTCTGGATTCGGTTATGCGCTCGGCAAATGAGTTTCGCCAATCGCCATTCGTCTAAAGCAATACTACCGCAGACGGCGAGGAAAGTCCTGCTCTCGATCTCCCACTTTTGTTGCAGGGCGCCCTACACCTCGCCGGGCTTGTCGGGCTGGGAGCGGTACACCTCTTCCACCCGGGCCAGCGTGTCAATCTCATCCAGGGGCTTGTCGTCTCGCAAGCGAAGAATGCGAGGAAAGCGGAGTGCAAAGCCGGAGTTGTGCCGGTCCGAACGCATGACGTTGTTAAAGGCGACCTCGATGACCCGGATCGACTCGACGGTGCGGAAGTGGCCAAAATCCTGAAGGGTGTGAGCCTTCAGCCAGTCGGTAAGCTCGGCTATTTCGGCGTCAGTGACCCCCTGGTACGCCTTGCCCAGGTTGAGCAAACCGCCCTCCGGACCGCGCACCGCGAAGGTGTAGTCAGAAAGAAGCTGCGCCCGCTTGCCGGTGCCGAACTCCGCCCCGGTAATGACCACATCCAGGGTGGCGAGTTCGCGCTTGAGCTTCAGCCAGGCAAGCCCGCGACGCCCCGGCAGATAAGCTGAACCGGCGGCCTTGAGCATGACGCCTTCGTTGGCGCGGGCGCGGGCATCGCGGTAGCCGCGATCGACAGCCTCCGCCGACTCGACCATCTCGGCGCGCGACAGGCGAAGACGCTGGACCGGCTCCGGCGAGGCTCCGGTGGCGGCAGGAAATAGGTCGTGCTGCCCTGCCTTTGGCGCAGCGGAAAGGCCGCTGTGGGTCAACGGTTGCACCTCGGCCACCAGCTCCTCCAACCGTTGGCGACGCTCGCGCAAGGGGCGTGGCAGCTGGAGCACGCCCTCGGCAAACATGAGATCGAACGCCATAAACACTACCGGGATCTGCTGGCGCAGAGCGTCGTCGACGCGTTTGCGGCCGATGCGCTGCCCCAGTACCGCAAACGGAAGCGCCCTGTCCGCGGCCAGCTCCCAGCCCAGGATCTCCCCATCCAGAATCACGCCGCTAGGTGCCGCAGTGACACGCGCAAAGGCCTCGGCGAGCTCCGGAAAGCCCTCGGTGATGTCCTCGCGAGAACGCGAGTAGATGGCCACGCGACCGGGCTGCGCGGGGTCGCCGCAATGTACCTGAGCGCGGATACCGTCGAACTTGTCTTCCAGGAAGGCATGAATCGCGCCCGCAACCGCCGCTCCCTCCGCAGGCGCTTCCAGCTCGACGTCTCGGGAATAGGCAATTGCCGCAGCATCGACCGGCAGCACAGCCTCTGGGTCGTCGGGCTCTTCGCCCTTCTTCCGCCGCTTGGGCTTCGTTGCCGCCGGCTTTTCGGGCTTCGCCGTGAAGCGTTCCACCGCCTCCGCGGGCGTCTCCACAGGCGAGGCGAGCATGAATCCAAGTGGGTGAAACAGGGTCATGCGCGCCGCATGGAGTGTGCCCTCAAAAGCGCGAGCGACGGCGCGCCGCAGATCGGCTTCCAGCATCACGGCCTGCCGAACCGCCTCGACCGTAACCTCAGCGGCCGCGGCGATCGCCTCTTCAATTAGCGACTGCTTCACCCCGATGCGCATGTCGCCGAGCATGAGCTTCAGCAGATACTTGGCCTCGAGCGCCGTGGCGCGGCGGAGCAACCCTTCCACCGTGGCCAAACGCGCCGCCGTGGTGCGGGCCGTGGCCATGCTGCGGAAGGCTTCCGCGACCTCGCCGAGGGTAATCGTCGCCTTGGCAGGCGCTTTCCCGTAGGGGGCGACCAGAAGATCGTAGGCAGCCGCGCCCAGGTCGCCATGGCGGCGATACGCCGCCGTCAACGCGGCGTCGCCCGCGCCGGAGACGGCCTTCAGCGCACGCGAAAGTATCGCGCCGCCGGCGTTCAGCTTGCGGACATCGGCCTCCGGAAAGGGCTGTCCGGCCAGAAAAAGGCAGAAACGGCCTGCGTCGGTGAGTGCATCGGGCTGCCGCGCGGCGACGAGTCGGTCGAGCACGGCCGCAACCGCCGCCCGCTTCTTTAACCGGCTCCCTTCCGCGGCGAGCGACTCCGCAAGCAGCGCGACCTCCGCAAACAGGGCCGGCACCGCTGCTCCCGCATCGGCGGTGTCCCCGGCGTGTTCTTCGCCCTCTACCCCCACGTGCATCCTCGGCAGCCTGCGGCCATGGACCTAAGCATACCGCCCGGGCGCGGCAGCGGCGATCCCTCGATCAGGGGAGTTGCGTGGCCTACTTGTGGGATCGATGCGCCGCCTTGCCGCGTGCCAACATGAGGTACGCCGGATTGGGGGCGCAGCGCTGCCCAACGCCCCAGTCCGTCGCCATCTGCAGAAGGAGTTAGCCCCGTGCAGGCCAAGCCGCCTCACCGTCGTCGCCACTTGGGCCGCCTGACCGCGGCGCTCGTCGGTCTTCTGGCGATCCTCTGCGCCTCGCCCGTCGCCGGGCAGATCAGCCTTCCTGTCCTCTCGGCCACGGAGCCCGCCCCACTCGCCGCCCTTAATGGCCAGGTTGCGGACCCCACCGGCGCCCTCATCCCCGGCGCGCGCATCCGGCTGCACGCCACTTCCCCGGCTATCGAGATTGAGGCAACCGCCGACACATCCGGACGCTTCGTATTTCCCGCACTGCAGCCCGGCGATTATAGCGTTTCGATCAGCGCCGCAGGCTTTGAAACCTTTCAGACCAGCGCCTTTCTTTTATCCGCTAGCGAAACGCGTTCCCTGCCCACCGTCACGCTCGCCATCCCAGCCCATCACGCCGACGCCACCGTTACCGTGACACGCCGCGAACTCGCCGGGACCGAGCTGCACACCGCCGAACAACAGCGCATCGCCGGCTTCCCGGACTTCTACACCAGCTTCACTTGGAACGCGGTGCGCCTCGACGCCCCGCAGAAGCTCTCACTCGGCCTTCACGCCACCACCGACCGCATGGCCTTCCTTACCGCCGGCCTGGTCAGCTCAGCCGAGCAGATCAACGGCACCTTTCCCGGCTTTGGCAGCGGCCCCGCCAGCTTCGGCAAGCGTTTCGGGGCAGCGTATGCGGACGGCTTCATCGGCAAGTTCCTGGGTGCAGCCATCTTTCCCAGCCTCCTCCGCCAAGACCCGCGCTACTTCTATATGGGCCCTGCCCGCCCGCTCAAGGAGCGCGTGCGCCACGCTGTCCTTTCGGGCTTCCTCACCCGCGGCGACAACGGCCACCAGCAGCCCAACCTGTCCCACATCTTCGGCAACGCGTCGGCCGGCGCGCTGTCCTCGCTTTACCATCCGGCCAGCGACTCAGCCGGCAAGCTTGCGCTCCGCAACGCCCTGCTCGGCACCGTCGGCGAGGCCGGCGTCAACCTCGCCCGCGAACTCCTTCTCCGCCGCTTCATGCACGGCGGCGACCCCGACGCCCACGGCATCCTATAACCTCCCGCGAATCCGCAGGGATCGCGTACCATCCAATCTATCGGCATGTTCACCTACACTGCCATCTTCGCCAGCTCGCCCGCACCGGCCATCGCGCGCCGCGGAAGTGGCCGTGCGCACTTCCGTTAGCTGCGCCTCTCGCGTTCCAGCTGCGCCCCTCGAGTTTCACCCACTTTCTCCATTCATCAACACCCAGGGCGTTCCGCCCCGCCTTTCCGAGCCCGCATGTTTGACCGTTTAGACCAGATCGAAGCTAGATACGAGGAACTGGGCCGCCAGCTCTCCGACCCCGCCCTGCTTGGGGATCAGAAGAAGTTCCAAGCCGTCGCCAAGCAGCATCGCGACCTCGAGCCAACTGTGGACGTCTTCCGGCGCTACCGTCGGCTCCAGCAGTCCATCGCTGAGGCGTGCGCCATGGCCGCCGACCCCGACCCAGAGATCAGCGCGATGGCCGCCGAAGAGCTCGCCACGCTGGAGCCACGCCTGCCCGAAGCCGAAGAAGAGCTGAAGGTGCTGCTGCTTCCCAAGGACCCCAGCGACGACAAAAACATCGTGATTGAGGTCCGCGCGGGCACCGGTGGCGACGAGGCCTCGCTCTTTGCCGCGGAAGTCTTCCGCATGTACCTTCGCTTTGCCGAGCAGCACCGCTGGAAGGTCGAAGTCCTCTCCGAATCGCCCAGCGAGGTCGGCGGCCTTAAGGAGGTCACGGCCATCTTCGAAGGCGACAAGGTCTACTCGCAGATGAAATACGAGTCCGGCGTCCACCGCGTCCAGCGCGTCCCCGCCACGGAGACTCAGGGTCGCGTCCATACCTCGGCCATCACGGTTGCCGTTCTGCCCGAGGCCGAAGAGGTCGACGTCAAAATCGAAAACAAGGACCTCCGGATCGACACGTTCTGCTCCTCCGGACCCGGTGGCCAGTCGGTGAACACGACCTACTCCGCCATTCGCATCACCCACCTGCCCACCAACACCGTAGTCAGTTGCCAAGACGAGAAGTCGCAGATCAAGAATCGCGAAAAAGCGATGCGCGTTCTCCGTGCCCGCCTTTACGAGGTCGAGCAGGAGCGCATCCACCAGCAACAGGCTGCCGCCCGCAAGTCGCAGGTCGGCTCCGGCGACCGCTCGGAGAAGATCCGCACCTATAACTTTCCGCAAAACCGGCTCACGGACCACCGCATCGGCCTCACCAATCACCAACTCGCTATGGTCATGGAGGGCCTACTGCAGCCCACCGTTGATGCCCTGATTGCTCACGACACCGCCGAGCGGCTGAAGGCGCAGGCCGAGGCCGCGTAACCCGGTGCGCCTGGGCTATTTCGGTGGCAGCTTCGACCCGCCGCACCGCGGGCATCTGGCCGTCGCCGGAGCCGCGCGCGACCACTTCGGCCTCGACCGTGTCCTGCTCGCGCCCACAGGACGGCAGCCCTTCAAGCCCCATGGAGCCTCCGCGCCGTTCGCCGATCGCCTCGCGATGACGGCCCTGCTGTGCGGCAACGCCACGTCTCTCGAAGCTTCCGCCATCGACGCGCCACACCCGGACGGCAGCCCCAACTACACGGCAGCCACCCTCGGGCAGCTGCGGCAAACCTCGCCGGCCGGGGTGGACCTGTACGCCATCGTCGGCGCAGACGCCTTTCTCAGCCTGCCGCAGTGGCGCAGCGCCGAGCTGCTCTTCGAGCTCGCAGAGTGGATCGTCGTCCATCGCCCGGGCTTCCCTTGGGAGCAGATCGCCGCCATGCCGCTGACCGACGCGCAACGAGCCCGGGTGCACCCCCTCCCGTCTGTCAACGACCCAACCAGCGCCACCGCCTTGCGCGATCGGCTCGCGGCGCACCAGCCCTGCGATGACTTCCTACCCGCGCCGGTATACGACTACATCCGCGCCCACGGCCTCTACAACGTCCAGGTGAGCTGACCTCCCCAAATGTGGTAGAACCTCGAGCCGCATTCACTGTCTGTTGGCTTCCTCTTCACCGCTGATTTGCACATGAGGTTGCACACTGGCCGCAGCAGTCAGAGCACCAGGAGCCTCCCCATGCCGCTCAGCGCGCAGCTTGGTTCACCGGCCATCCACCGCCCCGTCGCCCACCCCAGCTCGCAAGTGACGAGTCTCTGGAACGATCCTGCGGCCGCCTCCCCCTATCGCAGCGGCGTCTCCCTGCACAGCCACACCAGCATGTCTGAAGAAGCCATGACCTTTGTGCACAAGTTCCTGGCGCTCCTGCCGGGGCTTGGGCACATCTTTGCGCACTACGACCGCAAAAGCCGGAGTCGGGGCTTTCAGCTCGACTTTGTGCGCGGCCACTGGCGGCCCCCGCTGGTGCCCGCCATGGCGTATCGGCTTGAGGCCGAACAGATCGAGGCGCATGGGCTCGAGGCGCTGGTCTCCTTGACCGACCACGACACCATCGCCGCTCCGCAACTGCTCCGCAGCCTGCCCGCCTCCCGCACCATCCCGGTGTCGCTGGAGTGGACGGTGCCGTTTGGCGCGACGGAGCTGCACCTCGGCGTCCACAACCTGCCTTCCGCCGACGCCTATGCCTGGAGCGCCCGGCTGAACGCCTTCACCGCCGCGCCCTCAGAATGGGCGCTGCGCGAGATCTTGCATGACTTGGACGAATTGCCGGGCGTGCTCACGGTCCTCAACCACCCCCTTTGGGATCTGCACAAGATCGGCGCCGGGCTTCACCAGCACGAGCTGGAGCGCTTTCTCGACGACCACACGGCGTGCATTCATGCGTTGGAGTTGAACGGGTTACGGCACGCGCGCGAGAACCGAGCCGTGGCGCAACTTGCGCGCGCGGCCGGCCATCTGCTCATCTCCGGCGGCGATCGCCATGGCACCGAGCCCAGCGCCTGCGTCAACCTTTCGCGCGCCCGCAACTTCCGCGAGTTCGCGGACGAGATTCGCGTCGTGCGCCAGAGCCACATCCTGTTTCTGCCGCAGTACAAGCAGCCCTGGGAAGAGCGCCTGCTCCAGTCCACGCTCGACGCCGTAACCGACTTCCCCGACTTCACCGAAGGCTGGCGCCGCTGGGACGACCGCGCCTTTCACCCGGACCGCGACGGCGTGATGCGCCCCTTGCGCCAGCTGTGGGAGCACGGCGCCGCACCCTGGCCCTTGCGCGCCGCCATCCAGGTTGTTCGCTTGGGGCGCAGCCGCGCGCTCAGCCGCACGCTGTCGCTGGCCTTTGCCGGCGGCCCCACGGCGGCGGCGGAGCGGCAATTGCTTTAAGCGCCTCGAAGCTCACTCTCGGGTTTGCGACAATGGGGGCGTGCCCCTCGGCCCCGGCAACACCCGCATCGGCATCGACTTCGGCACCACCAACAGCTCGGTTGGCCTGGTGCGCAACGGCAGGGTGGAGCTGGTCACCTTCCCTTCGGCGGCCGGGTCTAGTACGTCCTCACGGTCGCTGCTCTACCTCCAGCGGCAGCTGCAGAAGGCGGGCAAGCCGGTATCAGTCTGGACGGGCGCTGCGGGCATCGAGCACTACCTCGCCGACGCCACGGACGAGGCCGTCCAGGGCCGCCTCCTGCAGTCCCTGAAGAGCTACCTCTCCGCACGCGATCTCACCGGCACGGAGATCTTTGGGCGGCAGTACAAGTTCGAAGACCTGGTTGCGGCTCTGTTGCGCGATCTCCGGCTGCGCGCCAGTGCGTTCTTCGGCTTTGAGGTCACGCACGCGCTTTCCGGGCGTCCGGTCACCTTTGTCGGCGCACAAACCGACGCTGATAACGCGTTCGCCGTCGAGCGGCTGCACGAAGCCTACCGCCGAGCCGGATTCAAGCACGTTGACTTCGCCATGGAGCCCGTAGCCGCCGCCTGCGCCTACCAGTCGGCCATCGCGGACACAGAGCTCCTCCTCATCGGCGATTTTGGCGGCGGCACCACCGACTTTTCTTTGCTGCGCGTCGGCCCGCGGGCGGCGGACGCACCGCCGCCGGAGGTCTTGGGCACCACCGGCGTGGGCATCGCCGGGGACGCCTTCGACGCCCGCATCGTGCGCCGGTTGATCTCTCCGGCGCTTGGATCGGAGTCGCAGGCGCGATCGCTCGGCAAGCTGCTCCCAGCCCTGCCGGCCTGGGTTTACGCCAACCTGGAGCGCTGGCATACGCTCTCGTTTCTGCGCACTCGCGAGGTGCAGGCCATGCTGCGCGCCGCAGAGAAAAACGCGCTGGAGCCGGGCAAGATTCACGCCCTCCGCACGGTGGTCGATCACGACCTCGGCTATCGCCTCCATGGGGCCGTGCAGCGCGTGAAGGTCGAGCTCTCCGCCCAGCAGCACGCCGAATTCGACCTCCACACCGAAGACCTGCACCTGCGCACACCCGTGGCACGGTCAGACTTCGAAGCCTGGATCGCCCCCGAACTGGCGCGCATGGCGTGGAGCCTCGACGACCTGCTCCGCCGCACAGGCGTCGACCCGCAGCAGGTCGATCGTGTGTTCCTCACCGGCGGCACGTCGCTAGTGCCGGCTGTGCAGCGCGTCTTCACCACCCGCTTCGGGGAGCAAAAGGTGCAGAGCGGCGAGGCCTTCACCTCCGTTGCGTACGGTCTGGCGCTTATGGCACAGGCGTAGGTTGACCTTCACCTTTCCTCCAAAACTCACGCCCCCAGCCTGCTGCCGCGCATCACACAAGCGGCACCGCGACCCAGCTCGCAGGCCAAGGAGATGATCATGGATCGCAGCGCACAGGCCATTTGGCAAGGCGGCCTCAAGGACGGCAAGGGCATTCTCAACACGCAGTCGGGCGTGCTTCACGAGACCCAGTACAGCTTCAACACGCGCTTTGAAAACGGCAACGGCACCAACCCCGAAGAGCTCATCGCCGCCGCCCACGCCGGTTGCTTCACCATGGCTCTGAGCGGCCAACTGAGCTCCGTCGACAAGCCGCCGCAACAGCTCGACACCACCGCCACCGTCACCATGGAAAAGACCGACGACGGCCCCACCGTCACCAAGATTCATCTCAAGACCCGCGCCCGCGTCGCCGGCATCGAGAAGCAGCAATTCGATGAGTTGGCGACCAAAGCCAAAGAAGGCTGCCCAATCTCGCGCCTTCTCAAAGCCGCCGAGATCTCCCTCGACGCTCAGCTGATCTGAGCGTCACGTCTAAGCGAAAAGGGACCGCTTCGGCGCGTCCCTCTTCGCAGCTTCAGTGAGCGTGTACGTGGCCATGATCGTGGCTGTGCCCACCCGGTCCATGGTGGTGGTGCGAGTGACCATCAATCACATCGGGCCTTGGCGGCATGGAGCAGCCATCCGTCACCTCGCAGCCTGAAACTTCGAGCTGAATGGTCGTATGCCGGATCCCGAAGTGGTCCCGCAGATGGTGGTTCACGCGATGCAGCAGAGCTTCGCTCTCGCTCACGGGCATCTCGCTCACCTGCACGTGGCAGGCCAGCGCGTGGCTTTGTGAGGTCAAGCTCCATACGTGCAGGTCATGGACATCGACCACGCCCACAACGCCCCGCACAGCCCCGCGGATCTCGTCCATGTTTACCGTGCGCGGCGTGCCTTCCAGCAGAATGTGAAGCGTCTCCTGCACAATGCCCCATGAGCTCCAAAGGATCATGCCCGCGATTACGAAGCTGAGCAGGGCATCGATCCACAGCAGATGCGTCAGCGCAATCAGCACACCGCCGACAATCACGGCCGCCGTAGAGATCGTGTCGCCTAGCATGTGCACAAACACACTGCGAATGTTGACGTCGCCGGAGAAACGCCATAGCAGCGCCGCAATCAACCCGTTCATGACCACACCGGCCGCCGCCACGCCGATCATCAACCGCGGCTCGACGGCCACCGGATGCAGCAGTCGCGCAACGGCATCGCCGCCCAGCCACACCGCCAGCACCAGCAGGCTTAGCGCGTTCACAAATCCGGCCAGAACGCCCGCGCGCTGATACCCAAACGTGCGCTGATCCGACGCCGGCCGCGCCTGCAACCAGACGGCCACGAAGCTCAGCCCCAGGGCTGCAAAATCCGAGACGTTATGCCCAGCCTCGGAGAGCAACGCCAGCGAGTGCGCGCGCACGCCGAACACAAACGTGGCCACGATATACAAAAACGTCAGCAGCAACGAAAACTTCAGGATGCGGACAATCGCATCGTTCGGCTTTGCCTGCGCCTGCATATTCCCAGTGTAGTCCCGCCGAGCCGCGTACAGGCATGTGCGCGGAGCCGGGACGATCTACTTCGGCAGCTGGCCCGCGTCGCGGATATACGCCTTGGCGTCGAACTTGCGTGCCGCGCTGGCGCCGCTCATGTAGCGACGCTTGCCGAAGATGGGCCGCTCGGGCCAGGGGCGGTCGAACTTCCCAAGCACGGCCCAGGCGATCGACGCGTAGCCATTGGGATCGCGGCCGTCGAGAAAATACTTGTCGTTCAAATAGATCATCTGCTCCATGGCCGTGGGGGTGTCCGGGGTCCACTCCACAATCTTCTTGCCCCAGTACATGCGCAGATAGTTCGGCATCCAGCCATGGCGCACCATCTGTGTCTGCGCCGCATTCCACAGCTCGTCGTAGGTCGCCGCCCCTTCCATTTGTTCCAGCGTATACATCTGCTCGCGCCGGTCCCGTTCGTGTTTGGCGATCGTCTCGCGTGCCCAGTTGTCCGCGCAGTTCGGGTTGTCGTAGTCCGCCTGGTAGCGACAGAAATTCACCGAAAGCTCGCGCCAGGTAATCACCTCGTTGTAGTAGCTGTCGCGGGCGGCGGCCAGCGCCGGGTTACGCTCCACCGCCGCGTCCACAGCGTTCGCGATGGTAAGCGGGCCGATGTGCCCGAAATGGAGGTACGGCGAGAGGCGGCTGGTGGCGTCGCGCTCCGGGTGCATGCGGTTGTCGGCATAGGCTTCCAGCTTCTGATTGACGAACAGGTCAAGCCGACGCCAAGCCTCCTTGCGGCCGCCCGGCCACGCCTCCACCGGCCTCACAGACCGGTCCAGCTGCGGCCAGTCGCGCGTCATGTCCTGGTGTACGTCGTCGGCTTCGAGCCCATCCGGTGTGCGCCAAGACACGTCCGCGCTGCCGTTGGTGTAGGGTCGCGTGAACTCCGGCAGCAGCTTGCGGATACGCGGGCGCGCAATGGCACCGGAGTGCTGTGCCTTTTCCAGTAGCTTGGAAGGCACGATCACGTCGGCGTCCACGGTCCAAAACGGAACCGTCAGTTGATCCGCGATGCGCACCCGCCAACGCTCGGGCTCCCGCATGGGGTTCTCGTCGCCGATGACCATCGCGGCTTGCACATCGGCGAAGAAGCGGAGGTGGTCCTCATGCGGCGCGCGGCGCATCACAAAGCCGACATTGCGCTCGGCGCAGTCCGCTTCCACGTCCACCAGCCCCTGGTTGAGAAAGGCGTAGTGGCGCAGGTTGGCGTGCGGGAAGTTGCTGATGCCGGCGAAGTACGCCACTACCGGCAGCCCCAGCGCGTTGCCCAGATCGATCGCTTTGTCGAGCGCGTCGTTGTCGCGACCACGCTCGGCGCGCTGCATCCAGTAGACGATGCACTTGCCCGCCGGGTCCGGGGCGCCCGCGCGACGAACAGCCACCCGCTTGTCCACGGCGAGTCGACGAACCGCCTCTGGAGCGGAAACGTCGGCCTGGAGTTCGGCCGCAAGCTGAGCGTAGCGGGCGTCTTTTCGTTGAGCTTCGTTCAGCGTGGGGGCAGTACTTTGTTCAGGGCTCACATCGAGCTTGGATGAAGCCTGAGCGATCAGCGGAACGCGTCTTCTGCTCGAACCTTTCATCAAGCAAACAAGGACGCCGCGGCCTTGCAAGGCCCCTTCGCGACTGTACGATGTGACTCGATCAGGCTGAAGTTCTCAAACGCCTGCGAAACCGTCGAAGATCGTCTATCAGCAGATCGGGCGCTTCGTAGAACGGGTAATGGCCGCCGAAGGGCATCTCGGTGTATTGCACAACGTTGTGGGACCGCTCGGCTACGGTGCGCGGCGGCATGGGAAACACGGGATCGGGGAACGCTGCCAGCCCGGTTGGCACAGTCACCTTTCGGCCCGGCGGGAGCGTCATCTCTTCCTTCCGCTTCGCGCCATAAATCCAGGTTGAGGTGGGGAACGCGTCGGTCACAAGGTAGAGCATCACCTCGGTCAGAAGCTGGTCGAACGTGAACAGCTCTTCGAAGCTGCGCGTTCTGCGGTCGGACCATGCGTGGAATGCCTCGACGATCCAGGCGGCCAGGCCGACCGGGCTATCCATCATCGCGTAGCCGAGCTTGGCGGGCTTGGTCGCTTGCAGTTGTGAGTAAGCGCCTTCCCCTTGCCAAATCGCGTATTCCGCGGTGATGAAAACCCTCTCTTCCTCGCTGGCGCCGCTCGGCACCTCACCGGAAAGCTGCTCGGCACCTGACTCACGCAGGGCCAGACCTGTGGAGTGAATACCGATGACTTGATCGGGACGATGGAGCCCTAACAGGCTTGTGATGTGCGCTCCCCAATCGCCGCCATGCACGATGTAGCGGTCATACCCAAGCCTCGCCATGAGCTTGTCAAAAACAAACGCGATGGCGCGGGGTCCCATCGGTTGCGCCGGGCGGTCCGAGAAGTCATAACCCGGGTAAGACGGCACAACCACGCTGAACGCATCTTCAACCCTGCCGCCGTGTCGCTCGGGATGCGCAAGCTGATCAATCAGACCGTCGTAGGAGTGAAACGAGTACGGCCAACCATGCGCGATGAGGAGTGGGGTTGGGTTCGCGCCCGAGCCTGGTTCGTGGGTGAAGTGGATCGCGACATCGTCCAGAGTCGTGCGGAAGCGCTGCCGCTCGTTCATCGCGCGCTCATGCCGACGCCAATCGTAGTGATCGACCCAGTACGCGCAGAGCCTGCGCATGGTGGCGACCGGCGGACCGTACCGCCAGTCGTTCGCGTCCGCCGGCTCGCTCCACGCCTCCCAGCGGAATGCGCGCACTCGCTCCCGTATCGCCTCCAGCCTGACCGGGCTGACGTCGATGCTGAATGGAACTACGGTGGATTCACCCGGCTTCATCTGGTGCCCTCAGCTTGCCTACTGCTTGAAAACCACCGAAGTCAGCGACGCCCGCCGCCGTGGAAGCCGCCACCGCCGAAGCTGTGTCCGCCACCGCTGATGCCGCGGCCGGCAAAGCCGCCAAGGGACCCTCCACGGACAGGAACCGGTCCGCGAAGCGGTCCCCGCAATGGCCCGCGGAACGGGGCGCCACCATAGAAGCCGCCACCGCCATAGAAGCCGAAACCCACGCCGAAGAACGGGTATCCATAAAAGCCATAGGGGTAGCCAAAGCCGTAGGGGTACCCGCCATAGGCATACGGGCCGTCACCGTAAAAGCCGTAGGCGCCCGAGCCATAACCGGCATAGTTGGTACTGCTTGCCCTTTGCGCTTGGCCGTCGCCGGCCAGCGCGGCCTCGCTCTCCCGCGGGCCAACCCACGGCAGCAAGTCCGTATCGGCAAGCTCGCGGTCGAAACTGGCAGGCTTTAAGCGCCGACCGTCACTTTCCGCGAGCTCAAGTTCGTGGCCTTCTTTAACCTTTACCGCCTTTTCGTTGCTGAGGAGGTCGTCGCCGGGAAACACATCGGCCTCGCCGTGGAAGACCCGCAGCGTGTCTGTAGCGGTGTTGAAGGCGTAAAGCCCACGCGACAACATCTGTGTCTGGCCGTTCTGTAAGTCAACCAGAAGGAGGTGGTCGCGTCGCACGACATTGACGCTGACGTTGGCGATCCCCTGCTCCAGGCGAACCTCGGTACGGCCATTCTCCGCCGCGACTAGGCGCACGGTGGAGTTGTCGCCAATACGCAGCAGGGCTCCAGGCGCGAGCAGGATGTCGGCGTTGCCGTTGGCCGTGGCCAGGGTTTGGCCGGCGCGCAGCTCCTCGGCCCCGGCGCCACCGCGAGTGTTGATCGGCTGGCCGTCGATATTGACCTGACCCTGAGAGAAACGAATCGATCCCGGTACGGCTCCGTACGCGGTCTGTGCTGTAAGGGTTGCGGGCGCGCACACGGTCGCCAGGGACAGCAAAACAAGCAATGCATTCAGCCTTGGCATGGTGTTCAACCTCACCTTAATAGATGCTTTCGCGGGTCGTTTGTCGCAACTCGCGACACTTCAGGCCGGGTTGTTACCTGTATCAGCGTTGTGGTTACCAGAGACTACGGAGACCACCGGCTTGCGCTGCTACGTTTTGTTAGAGGCCACCAAGCAAACGTGGCACATCACTCAGAGGTTCATATGAAGTTCTCGTCTGCTCTCCTTGCTGCATCCTTGTTTGCGGCTTCCGCCGTTGCGGCTTCGGCCACCACCATTAACCTCGCCAGCTATGGTTCGGCAGCGGGCACACCCGTGCCAACCGGGGTCGGCAACTCGGCTCTTTCGTACGTGGGATCGACCGTAAACGGGGTCACTACCAGCGCCACCTCACACACGACCTATGACCTTTCCACGGGCGGCGTGTGGACAGCCCCTATCGGCAACTCCAGCTGGGTAGCCCAGAACCCGAACGACGCTCCGGGCGGCAGCCATGTGGAGCCGAACGGCGCCTACTTCTACATCAGCACATTCGTGGACAACAATCCAATGTACTCGAGCGGCATGATCACCGTCATGGCCGACGACACCACCAGCCTGTACCTGAATGGCCACCTGGTCGCGGCGGCTGCCGGTCCCGCCACCAAAGGCACATGCGACAGCAGCACGCCGAACTGCACGGTTCCCGCGACCTACTCGCTGACGGGCGATGAGTTTGTCGCCGGCGTGAACACCCTATCGTTCGGCGTCCTGCAGGAGCATGGCGTGGCCGAAGGTCTGGACTTCGCCGGTTCTGTCAACGTAACGCCCGAACCCGGCTCCCTGCTCTTGCTCGGCACCGGACTGGCAATGCTTGCGGGCTTAACCTTCAGCCGTCGGATCGAGGCGTAAGCCACCGATTCTCTTCGGCGTGGGAGGAGCCGCATCTGGCTCCTCCCTTTCTTTGCTTGGTCCGAGGGCCAAAAGACCAACACAGGAACCCGGCTAGACCGGCCCGTTCCGGACGCCACCCACACGCCTTCAACCTTCACCTTAAGCCCCGTTATCTTTCGGTATTCCCTTTTTGTCGTACGTGCGCATCCTCGTTCCGTTGCGCTCCATTTGCCGTCCCTACGCTACTCTGAACCTCGATCCTTCCTCGGCGACTGGCAAGGTGCAGCGCTATCTGTACAAACGCAAGACTCTATCCCGCAAAGTTTGTGCACTCAATTACTTTACGGTTCGGTCTCGACCTAAACTAAATGGATTGAATAATTTGCGCGAACATGCGAGGAGGGTGCCCAGCCCACCGCCGCCGCGTTCTCGTCGCTTTATTTGTAGGACCCGGCGCCCAGGCGCATCGGCTCCCCGCCACCTACGCTCGCCATATAACCCCCCGTCATGTCAGGATGGAATGCCGAACGCATCCCGAACCTGACAGGACCCCAACTCTATGCGTGCCTCCCTACGCTCCCATTCCCGCTCGCGCCGCAGGTACACTCGCTGCGTCACCTGGCAGCTCGTCGGTCCCGCCCTCACGTTCGCCGCCCTTAGCCTTTGCCCCTTCGTCCTCGCCCAAGCGCCGCACCCACTCACCCCCGCCCAGCAACAGCAGATCGACGGGATCATTCGGAAGATGACCCTCGAAGAAAAAATCGACTACATCGGCGGAACCGGCTTCGCCGTCCGCGCGATGCCCAGCCTCTCGCTCCCCAGCCTCGAAATGTCCGACGGCCCCTTCGGCGTCCGTTCCAACACCGGCCTGCCCTCCACCACCTACGCCGAGGGCATCGGCCTCGCGGCCAGCTGGGATCGTACGCTTGCGTCGGAGGTGGGCGGCGCCATTGGCCGCGACGCCCGCGCCCGCGGCGTCCACTACATGCTCGGCCCGGGCACCAACATCTATCGCTCGCCGCGCAACGGCCGCAACTTCGAATATTTTGGCGAAGATCCCTTTCTCGCCGGCGAAATGGACGCCGGCTACATCACCGGCATGCAACAACAGGGTGTCAGCGCGACGGTCAAGCACTATATCGGCAATAACTCCGAATACTTGAGGCATGATTCCGATTCGGTCATCGACGAGCGCACCCTGCACGAAATCTACCTCGTTCCCTTCGAGGTAGCTGTCAAAAAGGGCCAAGTCGGCGCCATCATGGACAGCTACAACCTCATTAACGGTCTCCACGCCACGCAAAACCCGGTCACCAACATCGACATCGTCCGCCACGATTGGCACTTCCCCGGCACCCTGATGTCCGATTGGGACGCCACCTACGACGCGGTCGGCGCAGCCAACGGCGGTCTCGACATCGAAATGCCCACGGGCAAGTTCATGAACCGCAGAAACCTCCTTCCCGCCGTCCAGGCGGGTACCTTGAGGGAGGCCACCCTTGACGACAAGATCCGCCACATCCTCACCACCGCCGAGATGTTCGGCTGGCTCGACCGCCCGCAGCGCGACCCAAACATCTCGCTCTACGACACGCGCAACAACGCCGTCGCCCTCCAGGCAGCCCGTGAGTCAGTCACGCTGCTCAAAAACGCTGGAAACCTGCTTCCTCTCAACAACCAGCAAGTCCACACGATCCTGCTCGTCGGCCCCAACGTCTACCCCGGCACGCCAGTTGGCGGCGGCAGCGCCGGCGTCGTGCCGTTCCACAACATCAGCCTGCTCGAAGGCGTCTCCGCCGTCGCCCCCGGCGCCACCGTGCTCTACGACGCCGGCCTACCCACGCTCGGCGAGCTCGCCTCGCACACCACGTTCCTAACCGCCGAAACTGGCGGCAAACCAGGTCTCACCGATGAGCTTTTCGCCGGCAAGGATCTGTCCGGAACGCCCGTCAAAACGTTCAACCCCATGCACATCAACATCACGGGAGTCGGCTGGGACGCCCTTGGCGGCCTCGACGACCTGATGGTGCTGTTTGAGCACCCCCCTGCTGCCACCTCGCATCGCTTCACCGGCTACTTCCAATCCAGCGGTGGCAACTATCTCGTCGCCCTCGCCGCCGCCGGCGAAGGTAACGGCCAGCGCGTCCTCATCGATGGCCATCTCGTCATCGATAACTGGAAGTATGTCCGCGCCTTTGAGCTCCACCTCACCATGCCGCTCGCGCCCGGCATGCACAAGGTCGTCGTCGAGTCCTGGCAGCATGGCCTCATCGGCGGTCGGCTCCGCCTCGCTATCGTGCCCGAGAACAGCATCGTGAACCAACGTGCTAAGGATCTCGCCGCACACGCCGATGCGGTCATCGTCGCCGCCGGGTCCTACAACAATCGCGACGTCAACACGGAGAGCGAGGGCGGCGACCGTACCTTCGATCTGCCCTTTGGCCAGGACGCGCTCATCGGCGCCATGACCGTCGCCAACCCTCGTACGGTCGTCGCCGTCACCTCCGGGGGCGCCGTGGACGCTTCCCGCTGGATCGACCAAACCCCCGCCCTGATCGAAGCGTGGTACGGCGGGCAGGCCGGCGGCCAAGCGCTCGCCGAAGTGCTCTTCGGCATCACAAACCCTTCGGGTCACCTCCCCATCACTTGGGAGCGCCGCGCCGAAGACAATCCCACCTACAACAACTACTACCCCCAGGACGACGGTATCCGGGTCGAGTACAAGGAAGGCATCTTTGTCGGCTACCGCGGTTACGAGAAAGCGGGAACAAAGCCGCTCTATCCTTTCGGCTACGGCCTTGCCTACACCTCTTTCAAGTTTTCCAACCTTAAGGTCACACCCGGTTCCGGTGCCATGCTCGCCACGGCCGCGTTCGACGTGTCCAATACCGGCCAGCGCGCGGGTGCAACGGTCGTCCAGGTCTACGTCTCTGAACCCGGCGCCAAAGAGCCTCGCCCCGCCCACGAACTTAAGGGCTTTGAGCGCGTCGAACTCGCGCCCGGCCAGACCCGCCACGTCACTGTTCCCCTCGATGCCCGAGCCTTTGCCTGGTACAACCCAGAAACCCATAAGTGGACCGTCGACCCCGGTCGCTTTACTGTCTCCATCGGGGAGTCGCTAGCTTCCCTTCCGCTGACCGGCGAGCTTGACGTGCCCGCTTCCGCCGCCATGTCCGTCGCGCTTTCGCGCTAAACGACTTTACGGAGTGCCACCTCCCTGCCGCGACCAGCGGGTATTGCAAGATTGTTTCTCACTTTGGGACACCGCCTTGAGAGGGGCTCTGTCCCAAAAAGCTGCAGGTCTGTCCCAATCGGCTACAGTCAAGCTTTCTACTTTTGCCAACACCTTTCTTCGGTGCATAGCCAAACTTCGAGAGCGAAAGCTTAGTCCGAGCGCCAAAGTTCTTGTTCTTAACACCTTGCAGGCGTCTTGGACGGCACGGATGGGTCGTTTCTCGATAGCGAAGAGCCGTGAAGTGGAACTTTCCATACTAACGTGGCGCGTCAAGGGCCCTCGTATAGCAACTTCGGTAACTCGCAAGTAACACTTCAGGTCAAACAAGAGTTAGTCTTGCCATTTTGTCAAGCGCCTTTCATGATGTCTACAAGCGTTTGGAGACGGCCATTGACGACAACCTTGACTGGACAGGTACATCAGCAAGGGATTGCGCTTGGGAAAACTTCCTTACAGGGTCATCCAAGGCCCGTTCCAGAACGTAACTAGTACTGTGCTTTGCGCGGACTTCCGTAGTCGGGCAGTGGAGTTGTAGACCTCACCCGGAACTACGCGCTTTCAGGAGTGCACCATGCAAGGACACCTGCAACCCGTCGCTTCACCGTTTATCGTTCAACGATCGCTGAACAGCGCCGCGTCGCGCCGACCCGAGAACTTCTACCTCCCAAGGGATGTCAGCAGTCGTTTCGGAGTTCGCCTTCGCGAACTTCGCCGCGAACGCAATCTGACACAGCTACGTTTGGCGCTGGATTTCGGCATCGACCGCACCTTCATCTCCGACGTAGAGCGCGGGCGCAAATCGATCTCTTTGCCCATGTTGGAGGTTCTGGCCCTCGGCTTCAATCTGAGCTTGTCCGAGCTTCTTCGCGACATCTAGGGCGCTCGCGCAACCCGCACCGGCTCCTTGTCAGCCTTGCGTGTCGGCCATTGCCAGAATCTTTCGTTGCAGCGTCGTCATCTGCCGTCAAACAGGCTGCTGCTCAGCCCAATGCGCCTCGGCGTGGAGATAGTCATCTATGAAGTCTCGCTTGTTTGCTTTCCTGTGCGCCTGCCTGTTTGCTCCGGCGATGTTCGCTTCGCCCGACCCCATAACCCCGGCCATTTCGTCCGACCCTGAACCCTTTCAGGTCATGTCGAAGACCGAGGTGCCCAACGCCACGTTGCAACCTGGAAGCTACTCGATTCGCATCCTCGATCACCTTCGCGACCGTGTGATCCTCCAAGTCTCCGGCAAGAGCTCCCACGTCCAGACCACCTTCCTCGCCGTACCCGCGTCCACCATGGCCAACGCCCCTGTTGGGCCCATTGCGTACAGCAGCGGCCCCAAAGGCAAGCAGGCACTGAAGGGCTTCTCGTTTCCCGGCGGGCTCGCTGTGGAGTTCGTCTATCCGAAGGATGACGCTGTATCGATCGCGCAGGCCAACGACACCCGCGTCATGGCAATTGATCCAGCCTCCGAAGGCCGCGTCGCCGCGCCCAAACTTAAACAAGATGACATGCAGATGATCACGCTGTGGATGCTGGAGCCCTCGCGCGTCGGCCCAAGCGATAAACCCGCCGGCATCGCCGCGACACGTTATCAAGCGCCACAGGCGGCAGCCTCGGCCCCGGTTGAGACGGCGCAAACGCAGCCCACTCCGACGCCCACAGCCGCGACTTCGTCTGCGGGCGTAGCGCAGGTCGCAGGTTCCGCGCCCAGCCCTCGGGCGATCCCAGTACGTCGGCCGCGTCCGGTACAGCTTGCACAGAACGACGTCCCGCCCGCGCCGGTACGCACCCACACGCGTCCGGCAAACGTGACGGCATTGCCGCACACAGCCAGTTACATGCCGCTGCTCGATCTCGCAGCGCTCCTTTCGCTCTCTCTCGGTGGCTTCCTGACCCTGCGCCGTCTCGCTCCCGCACGCTAAGCGTTCTTTCAACCGCCAACCTCGCTCCGTTAGCTAAGCCGAGCGAGTTCGAAACACCCTGATGCACAGCCTCACACCGCGAACCCTGCAGTGTGAGGTTATTTGTTCAATCGCCAGTTCGATCGCCACAAAGACACGTATGAAGTCCTATCTAGAGATCGGCGCGTGGTCTGTCGGCCTGCTATGCCTTTCCGCCCTGCTCGTCCTCCGAGTCGAGTCGGGGAGAGCGGCGCAGGCTGCGCAACGCTTCGGGCACGTCACGCCGACGCAAACCATGCCCGGTTTAGTCCAGGCAGCGGGGCTGTCCCCTAAGGACCTTTCCAGTTTCAACGGCGTCATCGGTCGTCTGGATATCGCAGCCGTTGGGCTCCATGTGCCCATCCTCAACAACTATGACCCCGACTCACTCCGGCAAGGCGTTGGGCGCATTCGTGGCACCGCGGTTCCCGGAGGCCTTGGGAACTTTGCCGTCGCGGGCCATCGGGACACCTACTTCCGCCCGCTCCGTCACATTGCCCCGGGCGTGGTCATGCGCGTCGTCACGGGCGATGGTAGCTTTGCCTACGTCGTCGACTCCACAGAGATCGTTGTGCCTAACGACGTCGACGTCCTAGACATCGGCGATCGTCCCGAGATGACGTTGATTACCTGCTATCCGTTTGACTTCATCGGAGCCGCCCCCAAGCGCTTCATCGTCCGCGGCCACCTCGTCTCCGTCGCAGGCGATACGAGGTAGTTCACCTCGCCACCTACGACGACCACGCTTCGCAGTTCCGCGGTTACGCTACCGACGTGATTGCCGGTGACACGCTGGCCAGCTCCTCAATGCGCACCCGTGTTACGGACTGCAGGCGGTGCAACACGTTCATCGTGATGCGTGGTGCATGCTCTTCGGAGACGCGCGTTAAATACAGCGTGCTTCCCTCTCCCAAACGGAGTTCGATCCCAAAGGACGGCGTATCGGGGTCGCACTCGAAGAAGGTCTCGCAGAAGCGCACACCCTGAATTTCCAGCTCAGCGGAAGCGAAATGAAGGTCGCGGCAGGCCGTGCGCAACACCTCCCAGCACGCTTCAATGGAGTGCGCCGACCTGAGCGCCAAGTAAAAATCTTCCACGTAGATTGTCCCGCGGATCACGCTGCGGATCGATCGGATGTTGAGGGCCTCGCGTGCTACGGCAATGAACTCCGTGTATCCCAGGCGGCTGATTCCCAGCGCAATCAGGATCAACAGCAGTACAAGAGCAGGTAGCGCTTTGTTACTCACCGTAGCCAGCACCGCGAGCGAGGCGAAGGCGCAGCAAACGCCGTACAGGATCAGCGCGGTATGCCTCGTAGAGAAGCCCATGTCCAGGACACGATGGTGGATGTGTTTACGGTCACCCTCGAAGATGGGCACGTTGCGCAAAAAGCGCCGACCGATCGCCAGGCCGACATCCGTCAGCGGCAAGGCCAGTGCCATCAGCGGAGCCGCCACACCAACCATGCTGTGCGCATGCTGCGACCACACCAGGCCGAAACAGCCCAGCAGGAAGCCGATCGTCAGGCTGCCGCAATCGCCAAGAAACACAGAGGCCGGGCTGAAATTGTAGCGGAGGAACGCCAACAGCGCGCCGGCCAGTGGCGCCGTCGCCAGTGCCAAACCGTACTGGCCGAAGAGCAGCGCAACGCCCATCACGGTCAGCGTCGCCAGCAGACTCACACCCGTCGCCAAGCCGTCCATGCCGTCGATCAGGTTCACGGCATTGGTGCAGCAGATCAGCCATGCCACGCTCAGCGCCATGCCGATCCCGGGAGGCAGGTGGTGCAAGTTGAGCCGTACGCCCAGGCCCACAACAAGCGAGGCCGCCAACACCTGCCCAAGCAGCTTCTGTACCGGGCGCAGTTGGATCACGTCGTCCAGAAAACCGACCAGGAACATGACGCCCGCAGCCGGCAGCACCGCTTTCAGCACTTCGTCGTGCTGGATGTAGACGCGGCCGCCGTGTACCCAGTACAGGAACACAAAGGCCAGGGCGCAAGACAGCACAATGGGGAGGCCGCCGACCCGGGGCACGGCCTGCGTGTGCGCCTTGCGTCCACCGTCGGGCAGGTCCACCATGTTCCAGTGTTGAAACAGGTCACGGCAAACAGGAGTCAGAGCGAAACAAAGCAAGAACGAGATGGTTCCCAAAGCTAAAAGAACGTACATGACGCCTCTCTCGGGGCTTACGCGTAAGTTAGTTCGGAAGCGGACGAACGCGCTCCATACGGGGTAGCGCCACATCCTCCCGGGTCTTGAGCCCGGTGCGGGGTGCGGCGCCAAGGATGTCGCCCAGCCGGTCGACACTTTGCGGCAGATCGTAAAACGACAACAACGCCTGACGGGCGCGCGCACCGGCCTCAAGGACAAGGTCGCGGTGCTCCGCCAGGTGCTGCAACATCCTGGACACACCTTCTACATCGCCGCACGCAAAGTGCCAACCGCAACCGTGGCGGCGAATGATGCGGGCGGGCGTGGCCGAAGCAGGTCCTATAAAGAGAAGCGGACGACCGGCCGCAAGGATGCCATACACCTTGCTCGGGACAACGGAGCCGCAGGCGCTGTCCTGCTGCGTCACCAATCCGATGTCGCCAGCGGCCAGCCCTTCACTCAACTTGTCGCGATCCACAAACGGCCGCATCTCGACCGAGCGGATCTGATTGGCCTCGCAAAAATCCGTAAGTGCCTTCCTTCGACCACCCGTGCCAACAAACAGGAAGCGAAAACGGGAGTCGTCGCGCAGCCCGCGAATGGTCCCTAGTATGGTATCGAGGTCATGCGCCAAGCCAAGGTTGCCGGAGTACAGCAGCACCAGTTCTTTTGGATCGCCAGGTCGCACCATGGGTGTGATGCTCGCGCTGTTGGCCCAGTGCTCGGCCACATGGATCCTGTCCGGCGCCACCCCGCGGCTCACCAGCCGGTCGCGCATGCACTCGCCCAACACCACGATGCCGTCCGCATGTCGCCGCGACCAGTCCGCCAGGGCGCCCGTGAGGCGGTGCAGAAGGCTTCCTTTGCGAATGTGCCGGAGGTCCACCGCAATGTCTGGGTACACGTCCTGTTCCCAGATGAAGTGCCGCGCGCCGCGCAGCCGTTGCAAGCACGTCCCCAGCAACGAGATCAATGGTGGGGTGGTCATGGACACCACCACGTCCGGCTTGCGCAAGGTCAGCCCACGCGCAAACGCCGACACATAAAACGAAAGGTAGGAGAACACCCGGCCCAGCTTGCCCCGGGTAAACGGCAGGGCTTTGACCCGATGCACCGTGGCCTTGGGCGCGGCGGAACCGGCCGCGGTGGCATAGCCGCCGCTGTCGCCGCAAAGCACCTCGATCTCTACCCCGCGTGCCGCCAGCCCGACGACCAGATCGGTCAGCTGCTGGCTGGTGGCGGAAGAGTCCGGCCAAAAAAATTGATTAATGAACAGCATGCGCATCAGTAACCTCCATTGGCGCCGCCGCCGTCTTTGCTGCCGGGCGGATCTTGCGCGTTTTGACAAAGCGGGCCGGATTGCCCGCGTAGATTTCGAAATCAGGCACACTTCCAGTGATAACCGATCCGGCGGCGGCTATGGCGTAGCAATTTAGGACACTGCCCGGCAATAGGACACTTTTCGCCCCGGCCCACGCACCTTCGCCCATTTCTATCGGGGCAATCTTCAGCCCAAAGCCCGGCTCGCTCCAGTCATGGTTTCCCGTGCAGAAGTACGCTCCCTGCGAAACACAGCAGTTCGGCCCGATGCGCACCGTCGTAAGGTTGTCGATCCACACCCGCTCGCCGATCCAGCAATGGTCGCCAAGTTCCAGAAACCACGGATACTTCACCTGCACATTCGGCTTGATCACCACGCCCCGGCCCACCCGCGCGCCAAACCATCGCAGCAACCGCACGCGGAGCGGGGATGAAAGCCACGCGGAGGCGAACAGCGGCTGCACAAGCAGCATCCACAACGCCCGCTTCGCCACCGATCCGCCCGGGTCATACCAGGCGTTGTCATAGCCTTCCAGCTGCACCAGGCTCATCGCTGCGCTCCGTTCCCAGGCTGCACGGTTCCTAGCTGCACGATTTCCGGCTGCACGCACGCCGGCGTGGGCCCGCCCAGGACGTAGGCGTACACCTCGGCCATTGCCCGCGTGACCACAGCGGGCGTGTACCGCGACGCGATCAAGCGCGCACCGTTGCGCCCCTTGGCCCGGTTTGCCGCCGCGGGCTGGGCCAGCAACGCACGCAGGGACGCGGTTAGCGCCGCCGCGTTCGGTTCGATCTCCCAACCGGCATCGACGGCGGTGACCTCAGGCATATTGCAGGCGCGCGTCGCGATGACCGGCACACCCGCGCCCATCGCTTCCAGCAGCGCCATGCTGAGACCCTCCGAGTACGAGGGCAGCACATAACACTCGGCCGCGTCCAGCGCACTCCACTTTAGCGAGCCCGCCAGCATGCCCGTAAACGTCACCGCATCGGTCATCGCGTCCCGCGCGACCTGCTCTGTGAGACTCGCCTGCATCCCGTCGCTGTCCGGCCCGGCAATCACCAGGTGCGCCTCCGGGTGTTGGCGGCACACCTGCGCCCAGCTTTTCAGGAGCAGATCGAGGCCCTTTTTGGGATGCAATCTCGACAAAAACAAGACGAGCCGCTTGCCGCGCAGCGCCGAGAATCGCTCAAGAAATTCATCGGCATGCGCCTCCGCCGGGATGGCGACCGCGTTGGGAATGACCGCGATGGGGCACCGTGCTCCGAAGTCTCGGTACTGCTTGGCTTCGGCCGTGGTCAGCGCATGGAGGCAGGTCGCGCCCGCCACGTTGCGCCGTTCCACTAGCGCCGCGTAGATCTGCTTCTTGCGTCGCTTGGTCCTCAGCGCCCAGGGCTCCAGCATCCCGTGCGCCGAAAGCACATACGGCTTGCCCAGCTCGCGGGCCGCCTTGCAGGCTGTCGCCGTGCTCTGCTCCCACAGACCGTGAACATGCAATCCATCGACCCCGCGCACGGCAACGGCGAAACGCCCCTTCAACTCGCGGTCAAACGCCCAGGCAGCCCGCGAGGTCGGCCAGAACGAGATGCCTTCCACCGGCAGCACGTCGGGCCGAAACTGCTCGCCCGCATGGCAGAAGCCCGCGACCGGCACCTCGAATGCGCCCTCTCCCGCCAGGGAAGCCGCCATCGCCGGCACCGCGGCACTTAACCCACCGTAGCGCGGGTCGGTGTGCGATACGACTTGCAGCCAACGGCGCTTCGGCGGCCTCGGCATAAGGGCGACCTCGGTATCGGCAAACGACAGAGTCGAACTCACGAGGTCACCTCCCGCAGCCGCTCGCCTTTACCCTTGCGTTCGCTCGCGCGGGCAATTGTGGCAATCGCTTCCCCGAAATGCTGCGGCGTGTAGCGGCTGATGATCTCGTCGGAACGCTGCCCCATGGTCGCGCGTTCGGTAGCCGACAGGCCTTCCATCCGGTGCAACAGGCGTGTGAGCGCGGCAGCGTCGGTCGGCTCGAACGTAAACCCGTTCTCGCCCGGCACCACCAGGTCGGAGCTGCAGCCACAACGCGTCGACACCAGCACCGGCAGCTCAGCCGCCATCGCCTCATTGACCACCAGCCCCCACGGTTCGCGCGTGCTCGGCAGCACGAAACAGCCCGCACCGGCGTACATCGGCAACAGTTCACGCGAGGTCTTCAGGCCAGGAAAATGCACGTCGTTGGCGTAGGGTGTAGCCGCCACGCCCGCTACCAGCCGCGCACGCTCTGGGCCATCGCCGCACAGCACCAAAGGCCATGTGCCGCCACCCGCGCGATAGGCCGTCCAGCTGGCCAAAAGACCAGCGACGTTTTTCTCTTCAGCGAGCCTGCCCACGTACAAGAAATACGTTGGCACAGCCGCAACGGATGGTTCACGCCCACGCACAGCTTGGGCACCCTCGCGGAACATGGCGTTATCCACCACGTCATAGCAGCCCACGATGCGGTTCGCCGGAAATCCAAGCTGGCGCAAATAGGACACATGCGCCGCGCCGCCCGTGACAGCCCAATCGAAGAGCGTGCGCAAGGCCAAACGCTTGGGCAACTCCTTCCACCACGTCCGCGTGTGATCCCCGGCCGTACTCTCCGTCATCAGCACGCTCGCCCGGCCGTGCGTCCGCGCCCACAGCGCCGCGGCGATCGCCGGCAGCGTGTAATAGCCCGGCACCAGCACCACCTCGGGGTCGAGCTCGTCCAAACGCCGCCATAGCTGCCGTGCCAGCGCCCGCTTGTCTGCATCGCCCCAGCTCGTGTCAGGAAGCAGGGTCTCCACACGCAGGTCCGCAGGCAGATCCTCGCGGAACTTCAGGCCCTTGTGTACGCCCACACCGCCCACCAGCTCGATACCGACGACCGCGCCCCGCAGCGCCGGCGACGCGTCCAGCCCACGGAAACGAGCCGCATGGTAGGGGTACCAGTCAATCCAGATGACGGCTACGCGGCAACGCTTTTGCGCTACGCGATGAGGCTTCATCAGCTCAGGCATGAGGCGCCTCCCGCAAGGCCACCACGGGCCGCACACGTTGCGCATACAGGGCAGACCGCGGCAGGATGAGCCGCCGCCGTGCCCGCAGCCGCACCCGCTTCTCTACCCACCCGTACGCCAGCCAGCATGGAATCGACAGCAGCAGCGTGCGGAAGATCACCGCCTCCATGGTCTGCATGACCAAGTACAGCGAAAGTGCGGCGATCACCGTATATTGACACGTCCACACGCCGCCCCGGGTCACCGCTTTCCGCCACACACGGCCGTACGCCCATCCCAACAGCGCCATCAACGGGACCGCGAGCCACCACACCTCTACAAATAGATCGGCCACAATCCCAGGGGCCGAGCCCGGCGCGCCCTGCCAGCCCAGCGCGTCGGCAAAGCCCTCGCCGGTGCCTGCGTTGTGCAGTAACTCCGGCACGCCGAAGTCCTCGTACTTGGTCGGCCACACTGCGCTCGGAATCGGCCGCACCATGATCTGGGCGAGGTAGCGCCGCATCCAGAAGTAGTGGTCGCGCTGCTCTGTACTCAGCACCGTCCCCGAGCCGTAGATGAACTCGTTGCCGGTATCCGCCTTGTCCACAATGGTCCCCACATCTGTTTTCATGTGGAACTCCGAGCCGAGGTACAGGTTCTGCCGGTTGGTCACTAGAAACAGCACCAGCCAGCCCAGGCAGAGCCCGCCCAGCCCAAAGGTGACCAGCGGCGGACGCTTGCCACGGTTGAAGTACCAACTCATCATCAGCACCACGATCAGTGCAAACGTCGGTCCGCGCCGGCCCATCAACAACGCGCTTGCACTCCACGGCAACCCAAACACCAGCGCCAGACCGACTCCCACCGGCCTCGGTCCACCGGAGGACAGCGACGTCACCGCAAACATCACACCCACCAGCAGCAGGAGGCTGCCGTCGCGCACATAGCCGTTGTCGTCCCAGCCACCCGCGTACGACGTGCTGAACGCCTGCGTAAACCCGCCCACGTTGTGGATCGTGATCAGCCAGCACGCCAGCCCCAGACTTCCTATCAGGGCCGAGGCAACCAAGAGCCGTTTTGCCCCGCGCGCGTTCAGCTTGCGTTGCGCCAAACGCGTCTTCTGTATGCGCACACCAGCCGCCAAACAGCCCAGGCATAAGGCCAGAACGCCCAGCATGTTCAGCAGCTGCACATGGCGCAGTTGCCCGTCGTCAAAGAAGCGCGACAGCGCATCGTGTTGCACCAGCTGGAGCGGCATCCAGGCGTACAGAAACGCCATCATGGGACCTAGAAACACCAGCGGGTGGAAAACGTCGCGGCTTCCATCGAACGCAACAACGGCCGCACCCAGAGCGATCAAGCCAGTGGCAATCAGCAGAATCTCAAACATGGCTAAGCCTCCCGCGGAACATGCCTCGTACCTTGGCGATCAGGCTCTCCACCGCCGATCGTGGTGGCAGCCAGTCATGCCGCTTGCCGAGCAGCCACAAGCCCGCCGCGGCGCAGGCAAATATCCCCACCATCGCCCCGGTCGTCAGAAGCGTGAGCTCCGGTCGGGCACTGCGCAGCACCGCCAAACCAGAGCCGATCGCGACTGCCGTCACCGAGCCACCGAACATCCCCCACATGCCCGCCGGCAGATCGTCCTTGCGCCCCAGCGTCAGCAACACCAGCAACGCGGACACGATGTGGCCGGCAAAGTAGACCGCCATGGCCTCGGCGGCGTTGCCCCCGCGCAAAAACAGCACCGTCGCTGCGATCGCCACAAATACGGCCCAAATCGTGTTGATCACCGCGGTGGCGCGCAGCGAGACGATGGTCAGCCGCGCCGCCGCGGGCGCATTGCCCATATGCGCCACGGCCGTGGCCAGCGCTAAGGCGATCGTCACGCCGGCACCAGCGTACGCCCGCCCATACAGCAGCGTCAGCAGCCACGGCACCACTGTCATCCCCGAGAGCGCCAGCAGCAGCGACACCCCGATCGAGCCGTAGCTGCAAAGAGCCATCACCCGCTGCGGCGTTTGGCTGCGCGCGTGCCGCGGGTCCGCCATTACCGCATAGCTTCCCTCGGTGAGCAGCGACGGCGCCAGCGCGACCAGGTTGCGTAATTGATTGGCAATGGTCAGAAACCCTACCTGGACGAGCGTCGCGTCGTTGCGCGCAACCACCGCGGTCAGCCACCAACCCGAGATATTGCTTGCAACCAGGCTGCCCAACTGAATGCCGCCAAAGGTCCACACCTCGCGCAGCATCGGCCCGAGCGGAAGGGCCGGGGAACCACCATCGTCGGCGCGCAACCCAAGCTTGCGGCCAAACACGACGCACAGCGCCACCGCCGCAATCGCCACTGCACCCTGCGCCACCAGCATGCTCCGCGGATCGTGACGGTACGCCATTGTCGGCAGCAACGTCACCATGCCCAGCCCCACCAGCAGCGACAGCGTTACCAGCGCCAGCAGATGACGCTGGCCCACAAAGAAGCCCCGCGCACACTCGAGCAAAATGATGCCCACCGACGAGATCGCCGCCCAGCGCAGCAGAGTGGTCATGCTCGCCTTGCCCACAAGGTGCGCAATGGGAGCCGCACCCAGCCACAACCCCACCGCCGCCAGAGCCGCCGAAACCAGCGACACCAGCACCAACGCCCGTCGCAGCGTGGCGTACCCCGGTGAAACACGCGGGTACTTGCCCGAGAAGCGCGTTGCCGTGGCCCCAATGCCGCCGGCGGCGTACATGGAGATCTGGTTGGCCGTCCCGATTGCAAACGAGTACGCCCCAAACACCGTCTTTTCACCCAGGCGGGCCGCCAGGATGTTGGCGAGGAGGCCGAGCCCGCGCTCCACCGCCACGCTGATGCCCAGCGCCGAAGTGCCGCCGACCAGATGGCGCGTCACCTCGCGGCTGAGCCCCGGGCCGGACCCGTCCTGCGGCGCCGCCTCGTTGTCCGCGATCAGCCCGGGGAGCGGCACCGCCGCTGCTACAGGCGGCCACGCCGAACTGTCGCCTTCCGGTCCGCCGTCCAGCGGCGAAACCTCCGGCACAGGCTCCCCGTTCAGAAGATCCTCGCCGCTTTCTGTGGCTAACGTGCTCATGCTGCCGCCGTCGCCTTTCCGCTCGCGCCCTTGCGCTGATAGCGGTAGTAGCCCTTGTAGTAGCTCGTCCACCCCTCGCGCTGCGGGTTGAAGTCGTTCAGGATCGTGCCCACCAGCGGAATGCCGTCGCGGTCAAACAGATCACGCGCCATCGCCGCCGCATCCAGCGTGGTCGTCGACGCCCGGAAGACCAGGATGACGCCATCGGCTTCGCGTGCCAGGATGCGCGTGTCGGCCATGTGAAGCGTCGGCGGCGTATCGATCAACACCATGTCGAAGCTCCCCGACAGCCGATCCAGCAACGCCGGCAGCTGCGGCGAGTGCAACAGCTCCATCAACTCCTCATGGCCCTCGCCTGCAGCAATGACGCTCACGTTGGGCTGATCGGTAGGTTTGGTAAACGCCGCCAGCGGCACGGTCTTCAAATCGAACTCGCCCCGCAGAATATTGCGCAGACCGATCTTGTTCTCCATCGCAAACGCGTTGTGGAGGTTCGGCTTGCGTAGATCGCCATCGACCAGCACCACCCGCATCTTCGACTTGCTCAGCGCCACCCCCAGGTTCGAGGTCACCGTCGTCTTGCCCTCGCCCGCGCTTGGGCTGGCGACCACATAGGTGCGCGAACCCTTTTTGGCCTCCGAAATCAGAATGGACAACGTGGTGTTCCGGTACGCCTCCGCCGCCAGCGAAAACTCGTCCTTCCAGTGGGCCAGCGGCGTCGTGTCCGTCGTCCCCGGCAAAAGGGCGCGTGGCTGCGTGGTCACGCTCGAAAGCGTGGTGATCCCCGTCTTAGCTGGCGCAACGAACTGCCGCAAGGCAGGAATCGTGCCCAGCTCATGAATATGGAGGTAACGCTGCACATCGCCGGGTTTGCGGAAGACATTCAACGTCCGCTCACGATAGAACGCAAACGCCGTGCCCAGCAGCCCGCCCAGAAAC
>CAXTLD010000036.1:0-37779 GCA_964245045.1 uncultured Acidobacteriaceae bacterium
GATTGGGGTGGGGAATTAACTGGGCATGGGGCGCGAGGGCGGCCTGGGTAGTTTGGACGAAGGTGCGCATCGTGTGGAGTTCCGTGGAAGAGATGTTCCAGTGAAGGCGGGTGCGGAAGAGGCCGAACTGATCGCGTTCGGGTGAGAGGGTAATGGTGCTGGCGGAGTCGGGCTGTTGCTCGCAGTGGACCCGGAGTCTGATTTCGGCATCGGCGGGGTGGAAGCTGCGGTGCTGGACGGCGTAGCGGAAGGTCTGGCAAGCGACCAGGGGGCTGTGCCGGAGCAGATTGGCAATTTGTGGAGCGGTGAGCTCGCCGAGGCGGCCGCGAAGCAGGTGTTTGGCGGCGGTTTTCACCTCGGTGAGGGCCTCGTCCGTATTCGAAACGGAGAAGATGGTGCCGCCGACGGCGAGCGTCTCGTGCTGCTGCTGGGCTTGGCGGGTGAGGCGGAGCTTGGGGCTGTACTTGTAGCTGCGAAGGAAAATGCTGTCGAAGATTTGGTGGAAGGCTTGGGGCGATTTGGGCCGGAGGGTGGCGGCGTCGGCATCGATGTGGTCCTGGAAGTGACAGCCGAGGAGACCGGATTGGTTCCAAGGCAGGCTGCCTTCCGAGCAGGGTTGAAGAAAGAAGCGATTCGTTTCGACCGTGCCAAGAGCGAAGATGTATTGGCTGGCATGGAAGGTTACGGCCTGGCCGGAGGTGGGAAGGCAGCGGAGGCCGGTGGCGGTCTGGTGGTCGTCGAAGAGGAGCTCGACGGCGTTGGCATGGAGCCAGACGGAAATGCGGGGGTGGGTTTCTAGTGCTTGGCGATGGAGGCGGGCGAAGTTGGGCTCGGGGCACCAGCGGGAAAGATAGAGATCCAGTTCCGGGAATCGGGGCGGAGTCTTATGGAGGGCTTGCCAGACCGTTCGGTCATCGAGCAGAGAATTGGCGACGCCTTCAACATCGAGCGCGCGGGCGTAGTGCGGCGCAAGTTCCGTTTTGGGAAAGGGCCAGCCGCTGCCCGGGATCCAGGGGTGAGACTCGAAGTCGGCCTCGGTGAGTTCCAAGATCTGGCCGCCCCATTTGTTGGTGGTGCCGCCGTGCATGCGGACGCGGCCCTGGTGGACGCCGCGATGCGGGCGGCCGGGGAGCTCGGTCGTGTAGGGATCCTGGGTGGATTCGTCGAGGGTTTTGCCGCCGGCTTCGAGCAGGGAGACCGTTTTGCCCAGGCGTGCGAGCTCTACGGCGAGCGCGATGCCGGCAGCACCGGCACCGACGATGAGGACGTCTGCATGGGGGCCGGGGAGTGGTGTCGCTTGGCGGAGGTCGCGGATCATGTTGGGGCTGGTTAGCGCTGCGCGTTTGCTGGGGTTGGCGCTGGGTGTTGGCTGGAATTGAGGGTGGGCGATTGCTGGTCGAACTCGTTGCCTTGCAGCTCGTTAAGGAAGTCTTGGACTGCAGCGGCAACCCCGGCGCGGAAGCGTTCGGCGGTGAAGAGGGTAGCGCGTTGGCGGGCGCGATGACCCATTTCGGCGAGTTCGGAGCGGTGCGTGGCGGCCCAATCTATTCTGGCGGCAAGGAGGTCGGGGCGGCGTGGAGGGACGATAAAGCCTTCGACCCCGTCTGTGATGAGGTCGGGGGCGGCGGTGTGCGTGGTGGAAAGGATAGGGAGGCCGCTGGCGAGGGCTTCGAGAAGGACCTGGCCGAAGCCTTCGGCGACCGAGGGAAAGACGAAGAGGTCGGCCGTCTGGTAGGCAGCTTCGAGCTCGGCGGGGCTGACCGACGGGCGTACCATGACGCGGTCGGCGAAGGGCTTGAAGAGTTCGAGGCCGTCGACGACACGACCGCAGATGGTGAGCTCAACCTGGTCGGTTTGGAGCAGGTGCAGAGCTTCGAGGAGATATTTGATCCCTTTGCGCTGGTTAATGCGACCGACAAAGAGGAGGCGAAGCTTGGAGGTGGCCGGGGCGCGGCGGGTGGGATCGGGTCGGAAGCGCTGGAGGTCCACGCCATAGGGGACCACGCGGATGGTGGCGGGATGAGCACCGTTTTCGATCAGGCTTTGGTGGGTGAAGCTGGACGCGCAGAGGAAGCGCGCGGCAAGGGCGGGCTCAGCGACGAGGTGCTGGAAGTCTTCTTCGGGCAGAGCGAGCTCCCACTCCTGGTTGAGGGAGGCGGCGCAGTCTGGGTGCAGGGCGAGCTCTTCGCGCAGGATGCGGCGAATGGTAAGCGGGTGCGGGTGCACCTGAAAAAGAACGCCGGAACCGGCGAAGGCTTGGAAGGCGTCGTAGGCGTAGTAGCTGTAGGCAAGCAGGCCGGCGTGGGTGCGGTTCGCGAGGCGGCCCGCGGTTCGGCCTTGCGTGGCGTCGGCGGAGCGAATGGCGCGGCGGCGGATATCGAACGACACGCGCGGCAGGCGGTCGAGGGCGAGGGTTTGGAGGCCGGCGACGATGCAATTGCGGACCTTGGCCGAGGGAAGGGCCGGGGCGCTGCGGGCGCGGAGCATGGTTTGCAGGCCGGCGGGAAGTTTGGCGGCAAGGGCACGGGCCCATGGGCGGTCGGACGGGAAGAAGAGGTCGGTGACTAGCGCTTCAAGGAGGCCTGCTTCAGAGAGCGCCTGGGCGACCTGGTACGCGTCGCGGGCGCCGCCGTGGACGACGACGACCTTGCTGGCGTGCGATCTCGGGGACCGGGGGAGCATACGGTTTGATCCTACCGGTTGCGGGTGGGATCGCCTACGGCACGACGGTAACCTCCGGTCGGTTTTGAGCTACACATTTGGTGTACGCCCCGGGGGTGTCTGCCTCGTTTCGGGTCAGATGGGCGAGGGCCATATCATAGGTATCCCGCAAATCGCCAGCTGCCCCAAGGCGGCGCAGTGCCGCTTTGCGAGCTCGACGGCTTAGGTTCACCAGATTGGTTCTGCACGACGGCTTTCCGTGAGGCAGGGACTCGCGAGTTCTTAAGTGACAGCAAGTGCGCTTAGCGCGACTAAGCTGTCATCGGGCACCTGTCGCATATACTCTGGCCTCGAGTAGGAGAACCATCCATTTGAACCTCCGCCGACCCCTTACTGTTGTCGCGTTGTTCCTTGCTCATCAAGGCCTCATGGCGCAGAAGTCCGTTTGTGGGCTGACGTCCATGTCCGAAGCAGGGCCATCAGTCTATCCCGCGATTGCAAGGGCAGCTCACCGCAGGGCACGGTAGTTTTACTCGTACAGTTTGGCAAGAACGGGGAGGCGGAAAACGCAACGGTCATAACAGGACCCGACCTGCTCCGCCAAAGTGCGATAGAGTTCGTTCTCGGTTGGCGAGCAAACGCCTTTTCTGGGGTACGGACTTGCCCCATCGTCATCACGTACCATCTGCAAGGTGCAACCGAAGCTAGACCACCAGGTTTTGTCCGCTTAGACCTTCAACACGGAATCGTGGAATCAGGCACACCTATGGTTCTTCCCCTTCCGTCTACTCGGACAGGAAGCGACTGAATTCGATTGCCCCGTCTGATAGAAGTCGGGCATACGTGCGGAGCTCTAAAGGGCGCGACCAGTCTGCGGCGCTATCGAGCATATCGGGCAGGTCTGCGTTGAAGAACAGGCACACTTTTTTGCATCGGCAAGCAACGGCGCTTCCGAGCGAGACCTAAAGTGTTTAGAGAATGTGCTCATTGCTCCATCTGTGCAGGTAAATGCTCCCAAGGCGTCCAGTCTGATCCATTCTGTGCGAAGCCGAGCCGCACACGCTTACAGGAACGAGTCGACCGACTTTGGGCTAACTATTCCACGCATTCGCAGCCTTGGATGAAGCTTACGCAACCGGTGCTGCGCCCTAAGCGACTCTCCTCATCGAAGTTCATCCATCAAAGTCCCACAATGAGGATGGGGTATCTGCCCACCCGCTCATAAATTTGGAACTGGACCCAACCTCATTGGCCCTTCGATGTCCTGAGTCTGCATAGACTTCGCCTTTGTGCAGATCGAGCCGTCCATTGCTCAAGGGATGACCGCGTATAGAAGCAGAACGGATGCCGCGGCAAGAGCCACGATCCGGAAGCGATGCCTTCGATCCCAGGTACGATGAAGGCTTTGCCATCCAGGGGCACCTGCGATGACTTGGTTGTTCAACGGCACCAGAAAGCGCAGTGTGCCGAGGATTGTAAGAAACCAGATCAAACTCGCCGCCAGCAGCAAACGCGATTCCGGCGTGTTCCGATTCACCCACGTCTCCGCTACCAGCAAGGCCAGGCCGGCCGCATACCAAACCGGCATCACTCTTCCAAGTACGGCAGCGAAGGGGCGCAGCATCCTTAATTGCGGTTCGGGATCGAGCCGCCATACATTCGGATTGACGAACGCGGAAACTGAGAACTCGACGCCCACCATGGAGAGCACAATGTGTATGGCAGCGACATGGAACAGGTGCATACGGGCTCCTGATTTGCTGAGGGTGGAGATGAAGTTTCGGGGCAAGCTGGACCAAGCTTCAGGTCAAAGGTGATCCCCCGCCCGGGATGAGCAGAAGGGTTTCAACGCCCTCCATCTGTGACCCATCGAATCCGGCCATGTCCGTCTTTAAGCCATCGCTCTGCATGTACTGCTGTGTAATGGCTTCGGGGCGGCATTCTCGTCGAAGCTGATGAGCGCAACGACGTTTTTGTGGGGTTGCGGGAACCGAAACGAAGCCGTGCGTCTCCACCCCGAAGCTCTTGAGGCTCTCGATGTGCAGTACCCAATGAGGCAGATAGGCGACGGCGGTTTCTTTGGTACGGAGCCGGTAGGTTCTAAGCTGATACTTGCGCATGGTCTTCCTTCGTGGTGTTCGTTCGTCCGTTGATAACCGGCGAGCCCGGCCTTCTCGATAGCCTTCAAAGCACATGGATCAGTAGTAGCCCTGCGAAGGCCATCACGGCGGAGGTCAGGCCATGGACGGAGAAGGCGGTCGCTCTCCGGCCACCCGACGCCAAGACGTTCGACTATCGCCGAACGGGATAAGGGCCAAAACCAGTAGCAGGATGCCTACGGTGCGGCCGTTGGTGGTGAGCATAAGCGTCAGCACGGCGACGCCGGATGCCACATCCCGGATTCCCTTGAGGCGAAGCCAGGCGAACGTGTTCGCATCGAAGGTCGGCAGCGTGAGGCCGAACCCTCCGATGATGCGTCTCGGAGCGACGATGTAAAGACTGCCTATCATGATGATGGCCAGGGAAACGAGAACAGCAAGAGAAAGCGGAAGAGCGAAGTTCATGTATACCGTCCTTATAAATCTAGCAACGCTAGTAAAGACGTTGCCGCCCTGGGCAGGGATGCACATTTGTGGCTTATTTCTAGCAATGCTAGGATTGTGGGAAGTGGCAACCGATCAATTGGCGGATCGAAAAACACGAGTCAGAGCGGCGCGCGGCGCGCAGATCGTCGCCGTGGCCCGACAGATTGCGGAAACTGAGGGATGGCCCAACGTCACCGTGCGCCGGCTATCGGACGAGATTTCCTACAGCCAGCCCGTCTTGTACTCTCATTTCGAGAACCGGGAAGCTATCGTCGCTGCAGTGGCAACTGCGGGGTTTCACGAGCTTGGCCTTGCTTTGGAGAAGGCTCGGCAGCCGCGAAAGCTCGGCGATCCCGTCGAAGCGGTTGCGAAAGCTTACCTGGAGTTCGCCGCTGCTTCCCCCGCTCTGTATCAGGCGATGTTCACCCTCAACCTGGGCGTTCCTTTCGGCGATCCCGCCGCCCCTACGGAATTGCAATTTGCCTTTTCCCAAGTTCGGCAGCTCTTCTTGGGGCAGGGGTCAAAATCGGCGACCTTCGCTGAAGTGTTCTGGGCGAACCTTCACGGTCTCGCCGATCTGACACGAACCAGGAGATTGCCGCCGAAACGCCAAAAGGAACGCCTGAAAACGATCGTGAATCTCTTCAGCTTTCCTGCGGAAGCGGTCACGGGAGCGTGAGTCGCCATAAGAACATCTGTTCCTCACCCGCGACCACGGTTGAATGTCGTCTGCGCCACCATATACGTTTGGCAAAGCAGCACGAGATGGATACGCAGTTTGGCAACCATGGCAGGCGACGCGCCGGCTTCCAGCACGGAACGCAGAGCACCCGACATGGCCGAAAGTATCATCTCGACAGCAAACTGATCTGGCGGTTGACTGATGTCCGGCGCGGTTTGGATGACGCTCTCCAGCGCCTTTCGCGACCGGTCGACCGTCCGCTTAACGAGTGCCGGGCCACCGATGTCCGTTGAGATTCGGTAGAGCGCCGTGGAGATATCGGCGCGCACCAACTTGGCATCGATGAACCGCTGCACCACGTGGTTCAGCATGTCCGCGAGTGGTTTGCCGCGCGCCTCCTTGCAAGCCACCTCTACTGCCTCGGACCCTTTGGTCATATGGGCGTCCAGGAGAGCGAAGAGAAGTGCCTGCTTGTTTGGGTAGTACTGATAGAGCGTTCCGACCGAAACACCGGCGCGCTCAGCCACTCGATTTGTGGTCAAGCGGTCCAGACCGATCGTGAGCAAAACCTGAATAGTCGCCTCACCAATGGCTTCAACAGTGGCCGCCGAGCGTGCCTGAATGGGCGTCTTTCTTGCTGATACGCGGGTGAGAGCGACGCGGTCATAATGCGAGCTTTGAAACTGAAGGATGTCTCATCTAATCAACCATGATGGCAGAAACTCACACAGCTATCAAGGAAAGAGCACGGAGATACCTATGCCAACATTAGAAGAGCGTATGCAGAAACTGGAAGATAAAGCAGCCATCCGCGATCTTGCTGCCGCGTTTGCCGATGCAGCCACGCGTCACAATATGGACGAGATGTCAGCGATCTGGATGAAGGATGGGGTTTTCACCATCGGCGCGCCGCTCAAGAATGTGGCGAAGGGTGTGGAGGCCATCGTCGCTTTCATCGATAAGCTGCGCAGCGACAAAGAGTTCTTTGTGCAGTTCGTACATTCCGGTTCGATCAAGCTGGATGGTGACACGGCAACAGCACAGTGGCTCATCGAGGAGGCCGCGAAGGGCGGCGAGAAGTTCTACCACAACTACTGTGTCGTTTCCGATCGCATGCAAAAGGTGGACGACAAGTGGCTGTTTGCGGAGCGGTACTTCCACTTCGCGTATCTCGACTTTTCTCCGTTCACCGGGAACGGACACGTTCTTCCCGCTGTGCTCTCTACTCACTAAGAACCACTGATTGCGCCAAGTGGGGGCTCGTAGCTCATAAGTCCCGGGCCTCATTGTCTAGAAAAGGAGAATCCATGATTGTTGTGACAACACCTACCGGCAAGGTCGGATCGCAGGTGGTGCCTCACCTGCTGGCAGCAAAGGAAGCAGTGCGCGTTGTCGTGCGTGACCCATCCAAACTTTCACAAGAAGTTCAGGATCAAGTCGAGATTGTTACCGGCTCGCTTGACGATGAAGCTGTGATGGAACAAGCCCTCAAGGACGTAGAAAGCGTGTTCTTGCTTGTGCCTCCCTCGTTCACGGACAACAACGATGCAGCGTATTATCTGCGGTTTACGCGACCTGCTCTGAAAGCGAGCAAGAGCCAGGGCGTGCAACGTATCGTAGGTGTGTCCGTACTGGGCCGCGGCTCGGAACTGTCCAAGAACGCCGGACCGATTACGGCGTCGTTGGCCAAGGATGAGGAGATCGAAAAGAGTGGGGTCGACTACCATGCCCTGTGGTGCCCTGCGCTTATGGACAACATGTTGGCCAACGTGCAAACCATCAAGCAGCAGGGGATGTTTTTCTCACCAAGCGACCCGAACCTCAAGACGCCGCAGGTCGCCACAAAGGACATTGGTGCGATGGCTGCCAAGTTCCTGCTAGACAAGTCCTGGACGGGGCAAGGCGGCAGCGCCGTCCTCGGGCCGGAAGACCTTTCCTTCACGGACATGGCGGCCATCATGTCGGACGTGCTTGGAAAGTCGGTTCGCTTCCAGCAGGTGCCAGGAGCTGCCTACAAAGCGCAGCTCATGCAGTTCGGGGCGAATGAGATCTTCGCACAAGGCATCGTGGACATGCTGATCGCCAAAGACAACGGTCTGGACAACGCCGAACCGCGCACGGCCGACAACACGACTCCTACGACGTTCCGACAATGGTGCGACGAGGTCCTGAAGCCGGCTGTACTCAGCTAACTTGGAGCCGCTACCCGCAGCCGGGGCAGGTTATCGCCTGCTCCGGCACACAATGCTTGAAAGTGAGAACCAAATGATTCGTTTGAGAAATGAAGGGCCCATCCAGCCGGCTCCCCGCCTGCACGGACTCGCCGAAGCTGTCTCAACAGAGGTCCAGTCCTGGCCGGGAATAATCTCGGCCACGCACTGGCAGTTAGGGAACTCGACACGCGTAGACGGGGCGGAGTTCCATGTGGAAGGCGCGGGAGACTTGGGCCATATTCATCTGAATGGTGAGATACACCTCGCTTTGAGCGAATCGCTGAAAGACAAGCTGGTTGCGCTCAACTTGGCCAAACCGTTTGTGTGGAACAGAGCTTGGGTGACCGCACCGATCGCCTCGCAAACCGAGGCAGATCAAGCTCTCTGGCTTTTTCGGTTGGGCTACTATCGTCTGCGTTCGGTACCTGAGGAGGTTCTCGGCGGTAGGATTCGAGAACGCGCTGAGGGACATTCGCTGCTTACGACCTAGCCGGTCGCCATCGCTCCGGAACACCGAACGGTTCACGTGCAGCTATCGAAGCGATAAAGCCGTTTCCTCGGCTGGAGCAAAGCAATGGCAGACGGAGGATGTGACAAGCCCCAGATCGAGGATCCAATTTCTTTCGTCTGGCTCGGGATACCCCTCACATGCAAATAGCAAACGATCTACACAATGGGTCTCTACCTGCATAGCACTGATTCGATGCCGTCTCTCGTCGGCACTGCCGCAACGCTCTTCAAGCCAGGCTTTCCGTTTCCTACTCCGCGCTACGTTAAATCTAGCTGGAAAGACACTCGGACATTCAGAACTCGTAGTCCAACGAAAACTGAAACCTGCGCGCAGGCATGGCTAGGACGGGTCGGGCAAAGCTTGATGTAGCGGTCGCACCTGACCCAAAAACCGCGTTCAGCAACCCGATGTTCTGGTGGTTGAGCAGATTGAATGATTCGGCGACGATGTCGAGATGGCCTCTTCCGAGCGCCACCATTTTGAGCACCCTAAGATCGAGATCGATGTGCGCAGGCGTGGACAGGGAGTTGCGGCCGTGGCCGAGCGGACGAGCGGAAAACGGGTAGACATGCTCGCGGTTGCTGTCTACGCCGACGAGTGGGTTGGTATGAAAGCCGCTGGTAAGGCTTAGGATTGGCGCGAGCTCAAACCCGTAGAATGCCTTCAGAAGCGCTCCCGGATGGGCGTTCTTTACCGCATCCTGCGGATCGCCCAGGTCGGGGCCGAAGAGCCAGAGTCCGCTAAGGGTGAACCTGTGGCGCTGGTCCTGGAGCGACGGCGCTCGCTCGTTCGCGGGAGCAAAGGGATTTTGCGGCTGCTCGGTGTCGTAGGAAGCGTCGTCGAAGGTCTTGGAAAAGGTGTACCCGGCCAGAATTTGCAGGTCGTCCGTGAACTGGCGGTTCACCGTTACGGTCGCGCCACTGTAGCTGGAGGCGGCGGTGGTAGCGAACTGGTTGATCGCATCATAGGCAGGGTTCACCCGAGCCGGCGAGAAGACCAGGCGATTGAGCTGTTGGGCTGTGGGCGTGGCGACGCCCAAGGCGGCTGCGTTTGTCGATGTGAGGAGCTCTGGCGGCAGCAGGTTCGTGTTGCTGGAACGTCCGAGGTGGACCCCATGGACGAAATGGTATTCCGCTTTGACCGTCGCCTGCCACCGCAGTGCCTGCTCAACGCTGAAGGACGCGACCTCGCTGTACGGATTGTGCAGTTTGGATTGAGCGGTCCAGACGCTCGGGGCGACGTTGGCCGGCGCGGAGCTTGACCCGTTATAGACAGCAGCAACAGCTTCGCCTTCAACGACCTGCGAGTAGCCGCGTGTGCCATCGAACTCCAGAACACGGTTCAGCGTGGACAGCAGAAAGCGATCGTAAAAGATCCCGAAGCCAGACCGGAGAACCAGGGAGGGTAGCGGTGACCAAGCAACTCCTACCCTCGGGCTGAGGTTGAGAGCGTGCTGGGGCAGACCCGATGGAAGGCGATTGTCCTCATAGCGAAAGCCATAGTCGATGGCCACAGACCGGGCCGGGGTCCAGTGGTCCTGAAGGTAGGCACTGATTCGATCTTCCGCGAGGTTCACGTTCGGGTCGCTGAAGGTGGATTGCAGATAGACGTCGGGTGTCCTACTTGTGAAGGAAGCGAGGTCCGGAAAGACATAGAGTCCCTGCTGGCCGTCGAGCACCGCCGAACGGAGCCGCACAGAATCGACCCCGGCGCCGGCACCGAACAGATGCCGCCTCTTCTGCACGAGCAGGTTGTCGCCGAAGGCAAGGTGAGTCTCGAAGCGACGGTTGTTGCCTTCGTAGGGTGTCCCAAACAGCGCAACGCCGGGGATAAGAACACCTGGATTTCTTGTGTCGCCGGTGCGCTCCACCGCGCGCCTCTGTGCCAGCTCGAAATTGAACTTGTTGAGCCCCGCTTCGTGAAGGGCAGAGGTCAGGGTTCCGTTCAGGCTGTTGTCCGCGAGAAAGGACGAGCCCCTCGCGGAGCGGTCGGAAAGATCGTCCATGTGAAACGCATCGTTGACGTCACGGGCGTTGGTCAGGGCGTATCGCAGCATGACGGATTGCTGCACGGTGAGCTTGCGATCTAGGCGGCCGGACAGCTCCGTCTCCTGGTCGGTGGTGGCGAAGAAGCCGTTCTGGAGGGAGAGGCCATGAAGTGGGCCGGGTTGAGCCAGGGCGCTGTTGAGGACGGCGAGCGTTGCCGGACGAAGATCGTTTGCGTCTTGACCGTGCGCGATCTCCTGTTCTGCGGCTATGTAGTAGAACGTTTTGCCTCGTTGAAGGGCACCGCCCAGCGCGAGGCCGATGCGTATCCGGCTCTCGTCGGGCTTGTACGGGACGAGCTCCAGGAGTGGCGTTCCATTCAGCGCTCCGTTCTGCACAAAGACGAACGTGTCTCCATGGGGGCGGTCCAGGCCCATGCGGGTTTGGACGTCGATGGCTCCGCCGGCAGCGCCTCCGGACTCCGCAACGAAGCCGTGGTTCACGATCTGGAAGTCGCTGATCGCCTCCGGGGAGAGCTGGGTGCGGCTGCTGCCGGTGTATTCGTCGCTGTCGGTTACGCCGTCAATGGTTATGGCATTGCTTCCGGGCCGAAGTCCACCAAAACCGAAGCTGCCAACTGTCTGCGTGAGGCTGTTCGCCGCGACGGCGGGGTTGGCCGGCGTGGCCTGAGGAGATAACGCGACGAAGCTCAGGTAGTTGCGGCTGGGTATGGGCAGCTCCTCCACACGATCCCTGTCCACATTGACCACGGACGAAGTTTGGCTGGTGTCGATCGTGGGAGGTGTCGTAGTGACGTTTACGGTCGTCGTCACTCCGGGTAGCACGAACCGGAGTTCAAGCTGAGTGTTTCGGCCTACCGCGACCGCAATACCCGGTTGCACGTAGCGCGTGAACCCCGGCGCCGAGCTCTGGAGCGAGTAGGTTCCGCTGGGCAGGTCCTTGAAGGAGAAAGCTCCGTCGGTGCCGGTCCTCAGGTGACGCGTCATTCCGTCTACGGCGGATAGGTTAATCGCCGCTCCCGCGATGGGTGTGTTATCCGGAGCGAGCGCCACGCCGGATACAGTTCCGCTCTGCCCAACTTGGGCAAGCGAGGGGATGGCAGCGGCAAGCAGGCAGATTCCTGCTGCGCCACGCAACAGCCTGGGATACATCGGTGAGATCTCCAAAATGCAAGAAGGACAGATCTGCTAGCGAAGAACAGGCAGATAGGCCAACACCGGCACGTGAATAGGCGCGCGCGCCGTATGGTTTGCGCACTTCGAAAGGCTCAGATTCTAAGGGGGGTGCGTATGGCGCGGCAGAACCACCGGCGCAGTAAAGCCACGCAGAACGTAATATTCCGGACTTCGCTCCGGCCATTCCATAGCTACCAGGGTGGGCGCCATGCGATCCGCAAAGGAACGCACCAGCCGTAAGACGGCAAGAAGCAAACACAGCAGGAGCACAAGGCAGAAGACGCCCATCTCCGTGTCGTTGCCCAGACCGGGCGCATCCCATCGATCGAACACTTCCAGGACGGGCGCAAGGAACACGCTCAGGAGCAAAAGTAGTGTCCCGAGTTGGAAGATCCGTCGCATCCCTGTTCAGAGGATAAGCGATTTATGTGCGCATAGCATTGGATTGAGAGGCAGCAAAGGATCGTGCAACTGTTGCGTTCAAAACTTCGCGATCATCGTAACGCCGCCCACGAGCAGTAGACCTCCCGGAGCGATCAGGACGGTTTGAGCAGGAGCTGCATCAGCATCGCTCCGCTCATGGAGGCAAGCAGCGCCGCAGGCATGACCACGGCGCCGACCTTGAGAAAGTCCCAGAAGCTCACATCGAGCTTCTCTTTGCGGAGCGCCAGCAGCCACAGAATGGTGGCGAGCGAGCCGGTGATGGACAGGTTGGGCCCGAGATCGACGCCGATCAGCACCGCATTCGCCACCAGGCCCTTGGCGTGCGCGGCCTGCAGCGTTCCGCCCGCGATCAGGCCCAGCGGCAGATTGTTGACCAGGTTGTTGCCCACGCCCACGACGAAGCTGGTGAGCAGCGCGCCGGCGGCCGGCGCCAGGCTCTCCGCCCAGTGCAGCGCGGCGGCCGTGAGCTTCAGCGCACCGATGCTCTCGACGGCGTCGACTAGGATAAACAAGCCGGCGACCAAGGCGAGGGTGCTCCAGCTGACCGCCTTGAACAGGTCTAAAGGATTGCTGCGCGTTTTGATGGAAACAGCCGCCGTGACCACCAGCGCCGCAAGGCAGGTGGGCAAGCCGAGATCCTTGTTGAACGAAGACGCCGTGAGCAGCACCACGACCATGAGCCCGATGCCACCGAGGACCATCTTGCCTTCGGCCTTGAGCGGTTCCGGGTCGGGCTCTTCTTCGATCTTGCCTTCAAGCGGCTTGCGAAAAACCAGGCGCATGGCCAGGTACGTGGCCGCGATGGACAAGATCGACGGAGCGGCGAATGACCCCAACCACCGGTCCAGCGGCGGCATGCCCTGATGGAAGACCACCAGGTTCGCGGGGTTGGAGATGGGCAGCACGAATGATGCAGCGTTGGCAATCAGCGCGCAGGCGAACAGGTGTGGCAGCGGCTCGACCTTGGCCTTGCGCACGGCGGTGAGGATGGCAGGCGTGAGCACGACGGCCGTGGCGTCGTTGGACATGAAGATGGTGACGACGGTGCCGATGCCGTAGATGAGCGTGAACAGGCGAATCGTCGAGCCGTTCGCGCCGCGCACGGCGGCCGAGGAGAGCCAGTCAAAGACGCCGTGCTCTCGCGCCAGCTCGGAGAGCAACATCATGCCGATCAGGAACAGGTAGACATCTGAGCCCTCGGCGACGGCCTTGCCTGCGAGCGTGAGCGGCACCAACCGCAGCAACACGAGCAAGAGCGCGCCGCCGCCGATCCAGTAGACCTCGCGAATGCCCCGCGGGCGGATAAGCATCAGCAGGATGCTGATGCCGACGATGGCTGGAAGCAGAAGGTGGGTGGTTGCGGGAGCGAGCATCTACCACTTTCTCCCATTCTTGTTGGGGCCGAGCTGGGTGCCGAGCAGACCACGCTCCGGCCATGCCCCCACGGCGTTGTCCTGATCGCGCTCGGCGCGCGCGTGCGCTTCAAAAGCGTCGCGACCGTACACCATGCGGATCTCATCGCGGGCTGACTGGCCCACGGCGTCCTTTGCCTCTACCGTCAGCGAGTGAACGCCTTCGGGCAGGGCGCTGCTGTCGAGCTCGCCTTGCCACATCGCGCTACCGGGCAGGTTTTCGAGCGGCACCGCTTGCCCGCCGAGTGTTGCCGTGACCGCGCGTATGGACACGTTGCCCCACACCTTCGCGCGCACGCGAACGCGGCCGGCGACGGCCAGCTCGCCCGCGTTCCCTTCCGTGATGAAGCGCTGGTCAGCGGGCGTGGTGATCATCACCGCAGGCAGCTGACCCAGCTCAAGGAAGCTCCAGCTCACCACCGGACCGTCGAGGTTGGTGACGGAGAAGCCGACCGAGCCCTCCTCGATCTTGCCTGTGGAGCGCGTGGCCACGTAGAGGGTGCGGCCGTCGTTGGCGAGCTCGTTGTAGTGTGTGTGGCCCATCTCCACCAGCCGCACCGCGGGCGAGGCGGCCAACGCCCGCAGGCGCTCGCCACCCTGCCTCAGGTCGCTGGGATAGCAGTGCAGCAGCAGCACCGCAGTGCCCTTGTCGCCAAGCGATCGAAGCCCCTGCTCCAGCCAGTCCAGCTGGGCAGGCAACAGGGTAAACGACCCCGGATCCGGAACATCGAAGGCGTTCATGGCAAAGAAGTGAACCTCGCCGATTTGGAAGCTGTACCGGGTTTGCTGGGCCATGGACGCGAGAAAGTTGCGGAAGCTCTTCCCATGTACGTCGTGGTCGCCGACGATGGCGCACCACGGCACGGTGAGGCGATCCAGCGCAGACCGCACCACGGCGTACTCGGCAGCCGCGACATCGCCGAGAAGAAACACAAACGCGAGCGAGCCGGCGAACGCGGTGTTGATCTCGTCCACGATGGCCTGGAGGTCGCGGAAGTTCTGTTCCTCAGCCGAGATCATATGCAGGTCGCCGATGTGCACCCAGGAGATGACGTCGGCGGCGTCCGGCGGTTGGGGATGGAACGGTGGCAGCGCGGAAGTTGAGGTCATGCGAGATCTCCGAGTGGAAGTGCAGAAAGCGCAACAGGGTTAGCCCCCGTAAGCCGGCGTTGCGGGGCCTCGCTCGGGTCTCCGTGGACGTGAGCCAGAGCCTCCGCGCCACGCGCCAGCTCGAGCGCCTGACGGTATTTCTTTTCCTCGAATGCCGCCTTCGCTTCCGCAAACGCCGTCTCAAACATCTGCGTGAGAATGGGGCTGCGATCGTCGTGTTCGGCCCAATGGTGCTCCGCCTTCGAGGCGAGCTTGTGCCATTCGTCCTCCACGCTGTTCAGAAGCGTTGCGTTGATGCGCGCATTGGGCTTGCTGTGGGATGGGAGCGCGGCGAAGCTGAAATGCTCGGCTGCCCGCAGCAGATCGGCTCCTTGCTTTGCCAGTCCTCCGTCGAGATAGCTCTTCGCGAGCTGGAGGCGCTGGACCGACGAGGGCGCAGCGCCGGCAAGGCTCTGCATCGCCTCAACCCGGCCGAGGTGCTCGTAGGCGCGACGGAGGTCCTTGGCGTTTCCTTGCTCCGGCGTGTGTTTCTTTGCGTGTTTGGCCGCGTGTTTTGTCGGGGGCACAGGGTTCCTTTCAGTGGTTCGGTTCGAGTACAGGTATGGATGCGGGGCTATAAATGCGGCGCTGGTGGCAGCGCATTCCTGCGTGCATTACCAGCACCCGGCATTACCGGTACATCGCCGGGCGCTGCGGGCGGGGGTACCGTAGCAGCCCCGGCTGGCTGTTGTGGTGGCGGCGGCGGTGGCGGGGCACCAGGCATGCTGCCGCGGCGTGGTCCTCCCGTAGCAGGCTCTGCACCGAACCGTCTGGCCCGTAGTCAACAGCCTGGGTGCGACCGGTTTTGGTAGCAGCCGAGCTCAAGGCACCCCGGCCACTGGGGACGAGCGCTGCCCCGCAACCGGAGCGGGAGCTGACGAGGGCGACGGAATCTGAGCGAGCGTGGGGGTCGCCAGAGTGAGGCCGAGGGCAACAACGTGTGACGGCAGAAGTTTCATAGAAGTACCTCGCCTGTTCTAAAGCAAATGGGGGGCCAAACTTCTCCGGCCTGAAGGAGGTAGAATGCTGGGCTTTTCGGCAGCCCCGCGGGTGGTCTCGCCCATGTGTGTGCTCATTTCGCACACGTCGTGAGCGAAAGCAGCACAGCCGCGCTCTCCCGCCCCGAGCCCAGCCGCTTTCGGTAGAACTTTTGCGAGCCGCGACTTGGCACGACAGTTGCAGCTAACTTTCTGCGGTGCTCCACTGAGGGCAGGCACATTTGAGCGGCTAGGGAGAGATTGTTACGGAGCGTCGAGGGCCAAAGGCGAGATTGCCGTTCCGTAGCCTGCGGGCGCGCATCGTTCTGCTCGCCGTGTTCACCTGCCTGCTTCTGGCGGGTGCCGGCGGGAGCCTGTTCTCGTTCCTCAGAAGCAGTCAGGCGGCCAAGGTCTAGACGGCGGAGCGTCATCTGGTTGTTCTCGCGACCGCGATGCGAATCGACTACGCCGCCCAGCTGCGAAGCGGAACCAGCCTTCGGGACGTAAAGAGCCAGCCGCTTCCCCCTCGGCCGCCGCTCCCTCAACCGTTACCGCCTCCGCCTCCGCCCTTACCCCGGACCGGCAACCCGGTCCTGAGCCTGCGGACCGAAACCTCAGTCCGCTGGCCGCCGTCACAGCCTCTGTTCTTCGTCGCGAGACGGACGTGGAGGGTGGTTTCTACTCGACCGAAGCCGATGTGCTTACCGGTTACGCCTTTCCGACGCACGAAGGCCCGGGTGGTCGCAAGGAGATCCCCGGCAAGGAGCGGCCCACGATCGAGCAGCTGGCGCGCAAGGCCGCCGCGACAGGCACAACGCAGTATCAGAGCTTCCATGGCGCCCACGACGCCATCCTGTTCGTCGCTGTTCCGGTTCAGGACGGCAAGGAGACGACCGGGGCGGCGTGGCTGATGCAGCGCATGCCGGGTCTTGAGGCGGGACGCAGCAAGCAACTTCTTCTCGGCTCGCTGGGCTTTGCCGCCGCTGCGATCACGTGTGCCCTGCTTACTTTCTTCATCACGTCTGAGATCAACGCCGGCGTGCAGACCGTGTTGGCCCGCTTGGGCGCCCTGGAGGGTTCGTTAGTAGGGTCCTCCGCAAGCGGCCACGACCGGCAGCAACTGGCAGAATTCGAACAGGTGCTCGAACGGGTGGATGAGCTTTCTAACTCGCTGAAGCAAAAGATCGAGAACGAGCGAGCGCTGGAAGACGAGGTGCGTCACCGCTAAAGGCTTTCCGCCCTGGGACAGTTTGCCGCCGGTGTGGCCCACGAGCTGCGCAATCCCTTGGCCACCATTCGTCTTCGCACGCAAATGTCGCAACGAGCACCGGACGGTGCCGCCGTGGGCAGGAACAGCGCCGTCGTTCTCGATGAAGTGGCTCGGCTCAACACGATGATCGAGCGCCTCTTGTACTTTTCGCGGCCGATTCACCTGGCGCTGAAGCGAACCTTGCTGCCTGGGCGGAACGGTTCGAGGCCGCAGGTGTGGAGGCAGTCTGCCACGTTCCGGACGGGGTATGGGCGATCTGCGACGAGAGCAAGATCCGCCAGGTGCTCGACAACCTGCTTGAGAATGCGCTCCAATCGCTTGCACAAGCTCCCAAGAGATCGGACGCAGCCAGGCAGCTAGGAATCAACCGCAAGCTGCTATACGAAAAATTGCAGCAGCTTGGAATCGGTTGAGTGCTGGCTGTACTTGGGGCTAACTGTTTTGCGCGTCCGCGAACGGCTTACTGCCGATTGTCCTCGACTTCGGCATCCGAACGCGCGTGTTGCCGTGCAATAGTAACTAGCCAAAAAAGTTATCCCGTAACAGTGCGGAGCCATACTTTAAGCAGCATGCTCTTCAAATCAATGTCTCGCTGGTTTCTTCAAGGCACTGTTCTTCTGCTTACGTCGCTATCGAGTGCTGGGCTTGCCCAAAGCGGGATTACCCACCGCATGCTCAGATCGATGCCCAAACCGATGCCCCTGGTGGAGGTCGCAACTCCTGCTCAGACTGACGAGGTCCTGCCGGTATCAGGCACCCTTCTTCCGAACGGTCGAAGGATCACGCCCGCAGGGGGTTGGTTTGCGACGGCGCCGTACCCGTTTGCCGTGGCCGTGCGGCCGGACGGACAGCAACTGGCGATCCCGTCGGTTGGCTGGCCGTTCTCGTTGAACGTCCTCGATCCGGAGACCGGAGCGCGCAGGCTCTTCAAGTTGCGCGCCCGGCGCCAGATCCCTCCTGGAAGCAAGAGTGTGCCCGACGTGGAGGTCATCAACGGGGTCACCTACTCGGCGGATGGGCGGTCGTTGTATGTCAGCACGGGGGACAGTGGCGCCGTGGACGTCTACAACACTGCCGATTGGCACAAGGTACGGCGATTGAGCCTGGATGGGCCGTTGGGAGGCGAAGCCTACGAGCAAAGCTTCAGCGGAGCGCTCGTGCTGAGCCATGACGGCAGGCGGCTTTTTGTGCTGGATCAGGCGAACTGGCGCGTCGTGGTCTTCGACACAGCGACCGGGATGCGGACGAGTTGTGCTCACACAGGGGTGGCGCCGTTTGCGCTGTCGCTGGATGCGCGCGGCGAGCGCCTCTTCGTGGCGAACGCGGGCTTGTTTGAGTACAGGACGTTGTCCGGCGTGAACGCGAAGGACCTACTGCGCACGGGGCTGCGATTTCCACCTACGGGCTATCCGTCGCGCGAGGCACGAGCTGGAACGACCGCCGAGGGACATACCATCCCGGCCCTTGGCGAGGAGAACAGCGAGCGCGGCAGCTCGGTATGGACCTACGAGATCGGTGGCGTTGAGGACGCGCCGCGCGTTACGGCCAGGCTGCGTCTTGGGTCGAAGATTGCGGGCGATGTGGTGGGCGGCGCGGCACCCATGGGGCTCGCAGTAGGCGAGGACGGCGTCTATGTCTCGCTGGCCCATGAGGACGCCGTGGCCGTGCTGTCGCTTGACGGCACGCGGCAGACCGGCGCCGTTGCGCTGTCGCCGTTCAGCCCGGAGACGCTGCACGAGCCGCAGGCGGAGCAGTTGCGTGGGGTGATGCCGAGCGGTTTGGCGCTCTGCGGGAACCGGCTGTATGTGGCTGAGGCAGGCATCAACGCGGTTGCGGCTGTCGATACCAAAGCCCTCAGGGTGATTGCGCATATGCCGGTGGGTTGGTTCCCTTCGGCGGTCACGTGTGCCGCTGACGCGAAGTCGCTCTACGTGGTGAACACGAAGGGCCGTGGCGCCGGGCCTAACGGGGGTGCGCAGTTCCACCCCGGCAACACCGGCAGCTACATCGGCCAGCGCGAGTTTGGAAGCCTTTCGGTGCTGCCGCTTCCCGCGCCTGGCAACGACGCTTCGGCGACGGAGCAGGTCATCAGCAACAACCTTGCCGCATTGCGCGGCGGCGCGTCATTGCCGCGGCTCGGGCACGTGTTTCTGATCATCCGGGAGAACCGCACCTTTGACGAGATCCTGGGCGATCTCCCTGGGGCCGATGGCGATCCGGCGCTCACGCGGTGGGGCCTGCACGGATGGCGCGAGGATGCCGCGAACGACCGCACCTTGCAGGTGACGCCCAACGCCCATGCACTCGCGCAGAGGTTTGCAACCAGCGATCGATTCTTTGTGGATAGCGATGTATCTGCCGATGGCCATCGATGGGTGGTGGGCGCGGCGGAGACGCCGTGGTTTCACCTCGCCTGGACTTCGAACTATGGCGGGCGACGCACTGGGGATCCGATGAGCAAAGCGCCGGGCCGACGCGCGCTGGGCGGCGGCGCCGATGCGCCCATGCCGGAAGATGAGCCGCAGTTTGGCACGCTGTGGGAGCACGTCGCGCATGGAGGCCTGACCATACGGAACTATGGCGAAGGGCTGGAGGTCGAGGGCTCCCAAGAGATTGCGGGCTCTGAACCGGAGGGGCAACGATTGGTGCTGAACGCGCCGGTGCCGATGCCGATCTTCGCGTCAACCGATCGCGCGTATCCGACGTTCAATCTGGGCATACCGGATCAATACCGGTACGAGGAGTTTGCGCGCGATTTCCGGGAGCTGCTTGCGAAAAACAATGTGCCTTCGTTGGTTGTGATTCGGTTGCCCGGCGACCACACGGCAAAGCCGCGACTCGGGGACGGGTATCCCGACACGGCGTCCTACGTCGCGGACAACGACCTGGCGTTGGGCAAAATCGTCGACCTTGTGTCGCATAGCGCGATCTGGAAAGACACGGCGATGCTGGTGGTGGAAGATGACGCGCAGGGTGGCGTGGATCACCTGGATGCCCACCGCAGCGTCATGCTCGCCATCAGTCCGTGGGTGCGACCTGGGATGATCTCGCATCGCCATACAAGCATGGGCAGTTTGCAGAAGACGGCGTATCAGCTTTTGGGGCTTGGACCGTTGAATCTGGAAGACGCGCTCGCTGCCAATCTGAGCGACATGTTCACCAGCACGCCCGACCTGCGTCCGTTTACGGCAGTGCCTGCAGATACGCGCGTCTTCGACCCTGCACGCGCGCGTCTGGCGAGACCGGCCACTGCGGAGCAGGCTCGCGAGCTTCTGGATATGGACGACCCGGAGGCGATAAGGAAGGCTGCGGCGCAGAGCAATCGCCGCGGGAGCAAGCATTAGAACCGGACGCGCGAGGTTCAACCCTCGCGCGCCTGTCTCCATGTGCGTTCAGCCCTAGAAGTCGATACGAACCGAGACTTGCCCGGTGCGAGCGCCTCCCTGGTCTGAGGCGTAGTTGCCGCCGACGGTGCGACTGATGAGGCCAAAGCTGGGCGACGCGATGTTCACGTTCGGGTCGCCCAGATTGGTGTGGTTCAGCACGTTGGTAAAGGTGCCTTCGGCCCTGAGCCGAACGCGCTCGGTGATGGCGAAGTTCTTGAACAGGCCGCTGGAAAGATTGGCGAGGTGGGGACCTTCCACGGAGCCGACCCCTGCGTTACCGAATCGCCCTATCGGCGAAGGCACAGGCCCCGTGCCGCTGCCTGTTGTGCAAGCTGCGCCGGGGGTCCAGCCGGGGTAGCCCGGGCAGGTGAAGGCCGCCTTGTTGACCCAGCCCAGACGTGTGCGCGCGGCCGGGGTCGTCGAAACGCCCCCGACGCGGTCGGCGGCCTGGTTGCGGTGGCCCGGATCGAAGCCGGTGTTGGAACTGCTCAAGCCCGATCCCGTGCCGGAAGGGTCACCCTGGCCGGAGGGGAAGTAGGGCGACTCATACGGCCCGGACTGCCAAAGAAAGATGTTGGAAAGCTGCCATCCGCCAAGGAACAGATCCGCAAAGCGGGGCATGCTCTTGCCGAACGCCTGGCCACGGCCGAAGGGCAGCGCGTACACCATGGTGGTGTCCCAACGGTTGCGACGCGTGCCGTACACGTTGCCGAAGTCCGGGCTGCGCGTCAGGACGGAGCTGGCGCGGGAGCCGCCGGTTTCGCCGGCAAAGCCGGAGTTGTTGGCAGGACCCTGATTGTCGGCGAGTGCCTTGGCGTACGTGTAGGTGGAGTGGAAAGTGAGGCCGTTCGTGTAGTTGCGGGCGACCTCGATTTGCGCAGAGTGGTAGCTTTCGTTGGCGCCCGTCGCGCGGGTGTTGATGCGCCCCCAGTTGGGAAAGAGGCGCGCGCTGAGCGGCTGATTCGCGGCGGAGACGGTGCTCGAGAACGGCAGCGTGTTCTCATCTGGCGCCCAAACGAGCTGGTGCGTCTCCGAGCCAATGTAGGAGAGCCGTGCCGAGTAGCGCGCGCCAAAGGCGTGCTCCACGTTCAGCGCCCATTGCTCGGTATAGGGGTCCTTCCAGTTGGTGCTGTTGGCCGTGCCGAAGTAGTCTTGCCCGAAGCATGTGGTGCAGCCACCGTTGCCTGCACCGGCATAGATGGATGGCCATTGGTAGCCGATGGCGTGCGTGCCGGCGTTGTAGGAGTTGCTGTACTGCGTGGTCTGCGCCTGCAGCGTGCCCGTGAGCGAGTAGAAGTTCCCGCCAAGCAGCGTGATGTTATACATGCCGAAACCGCCACTGACCACGGTCTTGTCGTTGCCAAAGGGGCGATACGCCACATTGAACCGCGGCATAAAGCGCAGCTTCGGGTAGTGCTTCAGGCCGCCTGGGTACCCCGCCTGCGAGTTGCTGAGCACAGGCATGCACGGCGCGCCGTTAACGGTGGCTCCGGTGTTGCCGCCCAGCGTGGTGCACGCATTGGCGCTGGCCAGAAAGCTCTGCGCGAGCAGGCCCTGCGCGCCGTCCGGGTAGATGGAGGCGCCTCCCTTCGCATAGGACGGGTCGAAGTTGCCGATGTCGCCGTGGACGTCGGAGTAGCCGGGGTGCAGCTCGTACCGCAGGCCGTAGTTGACCGTGAGGCGGTCTGTCGCCTTCCACTGGTCTTGTGCGTAGAAGGCGTAAAAGGTGGATTTGCCGTCGTTATCGGCCTGAACCACGTCGTAGAAGGTCTGGTACGGCAAGCCAAGGAGAAAGTCCGCGAAGTCGACACCGGTGAAGAGACCGGCGCTGGCGCTGGTATTGAACTGAAAGGTGCCGTAGTTGTCTGACCCGTTGAAGCCGAGCGGTGTGATGGCCTCGAGCGCCTGAACATCCAGGCCGAAACGCAGGGCATGGCGTCCCTTCGTCCAGGTCAGGTTGTCGGTGTAGTCCGTCGTGCGGGACTGATTCTGCGAGCTGAGGCGGTCGGCGTTGAGCGACGACAGATTGTAAAAGTCCAGCTCCGGCAGCCCGTTGTAGAACAGGTTCTGCAACCCATTCAGGCCGAGGCCCTGCGTGAACGCGTTCCCGTTGAAGGTGTTGGATTGGCCGCTGGTATAGAACGTAAAGCCGAAACCGAACTCGTTGATGAGCTGAGGCGTGAAGCTGTAATTGGCGCTGATCTTCAGCACACGGCTGTTGCTGGTGTTCTGTGCGGAGGGGACAAGAAGCGGCTCCGGCGTGTTGGTGGGGAAGTCTTTCCAGGTGAAGCGGCCCCAGAGCAGAAACTTCTGATTCGCGCCGAGGTACTGATCCGCGCGAATGTCGAACTGATTGGAAGAGCCGCTGTTGTCCTGGTTGACAAGATAGTTCGCGACATTGTCGTCGGTATAGGCTGCTGGGTCACCCACGTTCGGGTCCGGATACAGGCTGAGCAGCTTGGCGGCAGCGGGGTTGATGGCCGGGAGCTTGGTCCCGTAGGTGCCGTCGGTCGACGGGTTGCGCAACCCGGTGAAGCCCCCAGAGGTATAACGGGAGAAGTCGCCCTGTTTCATCAACGTACTGGGGACCTTGTAGCCGTTGGTCACTTGCGAAGGGTGCCGCCAGCCTTCGTACGCACCGAAGATGAAGGTTCGATTGTGGCCATCGTAGAAGTGCGGAATAACGACCGGGCCGCCGAAGCTCGCGCCGAAGGTGTTTGCGATCAGCTTGGCTTTCTTCGTGGTGGTGGGATACGTATACGGGATGGCATCGAACGCGGCGTTCTGGTGGTACCAAAAGACGGAACCGTGGATGTTGTTGGTGCCGGCCTTGGTGATGACCGTGATCTCGCCGGGTTGACCGAACTCGGCGTTGTTGAGAACGCCGTCGGCGCGGATCTCGGAGATCGACTCTGTCGAGGGAAAGGCGTCTGCAATCGGCGTGTTGCCGGTCGCGCTCTGCACCGTAACACCGTCCACCGAAACTTCAGTCTGAAACGGAAGCGCGCCCTGCAAGGAGAAGCTGCCGCGGTCCGCCTGCACACCGGGTAGCGAGCCCACGATGTTGAGCGCGCTTGTACCGCTCCCGCTGGCCCGGGTATTGACTGGCAACCCCTGCACGGCCGCGTTGTTGTATCCGCTGGAAACACTGGCCGTGTCTGTCTCGATATCCGAGATGGCATCGGCGGCCACCTGCACTTCCTGTTGCACACTGCCGATGGCCAGGGCGGGGTCGACGCGGAGTTCCTGGCGTGCGGCAAGCATGATCTGGTGAACCGTCCAGGTCTGGAAGCCCTCGTGCGTGATGGTGAGGCTGTAGTGCCCTGCCTTGGTGTCGTCGAACTCGAAGCTGCCGGCGCTGGTTGCGTTTAGCGAACGGTCTGTGCCGTCGTCCTCGTTGTGGAGCACCACGTTCGCATCTGGGATCGCCGCGCCGGAGGTGTCCTTCACGGTTCCCAGCACCGTGCCCTGGATGGATTGGGCCGCTACCCATGAGGAGGCGCTTAGCGCAAACGCTACCGCACCAAGCTGTTTCAACGACTGTCTGTGACGCTTCCGCACGTTCCGTTTGCGCATAGTCTCCCGTTCGCTGCCTCACGCTTACGCACAGGTGGCTCCCGAATGGAAAGCAAAAAGATGAGGTCAGCTTTTTTGAGAATGTTAGGAGCCATTCGTTAACAGGGCTGAACCCGAACATGAACTGAGCATGAATACCTCAATCGCACCTTGAGGCACGCGCTGAACTGGACGCTGCATGCCGGGTGCTGGCCAGATGTGTGCTGAAGTAGAGCCTGCGACCGAGACTGCGGCGACGGCAAGAGGGCTCGCCGTGACTGAGCTCAGTCCGAAGCTGCTCCATGTGGTGTCGCGGCTTGTGCGGCTGCTGGGACTGTCCGGTGGAGACAACACCGGGGACCGGACTCATCCGCAATGAAACGGAACGGAGGAGTTAGTGCTTTGCGTTCCGAAGAAATCTTACGATAGCCGCAGCTAATCTCACAGGCTGATCGATCGGCATGAGGTGGCCACAGTCGGGCACCACCTCCAACGTTGCGCCAGCGATCAAAGGTAGCACCTCGCGCCGCTGCTGTTCCTCAGGGTCCTGTGGGTCGTGGTCGCCTACCAGGATGAGGGTCGGTGCCGCGATCTTTGAGACCTCACCCGAGATATCCTCGTAGGCGGCCGTGGTCGGCCAGGCGCGCTTCGCGCCCGGCGAACCTCGAAGGCTGTCCTCAACAAGCTGTTCAACCGTTGTGTCATCAGGCCTGCGCACGGTCAAAAAATCGACCGCCCCGAGAGCTGTCTCGCGGTTGTCATACGCATGCATCTGCATGTGTCTAGCCTCTTCCGGGATGTGCTGCGGAGTGGGCGAGGCCGGGGCGACCAGGACCAACGCTTCCAGCCCCGGTGGTCTGCGCGAAGCCAGTAACTGCGCGACCTTGCCGCCCATCGAGTGTCCGACGAGCACGTACCGTTGCAATCCTAGCGCCGCAATCAAAGCGGTTGCATCGTCAGCCAGGTCCTTCAGTTCGTAGCCGTCTGCAGGCGCGTCCGACGTGCCCCATCCACGCCCATCGTATGCAATGCAGCGGAAGCGGCCTCCCAGCTTCTCTGTGACTCGCTGCCATGTACGCGCCGAACCACCCCAGTAGTGCAGGAACACCAGAGTTGGCTCCCCCGCGCCAATGTCCATCACATTGAGGTGCAGATCGCCTGCTCGAATCTTCATGTCTTCCCTCCCATCAACGCAGATAAGTCTAAACACGGCTCGACGAGTTGTGCTGGTCGTGTGCTTGATCCGGTGATCGGCACCCTTGTGCTGTGTGCATAGTGGCTATCAGCACTATGCATGACGCACACCTTGCGGCAGCGCTTCTAATTGACTAGCACGGCCCGATACAACAATGCCGAGCTTGAGCAAGGAGAAAGCAATGGCAAAAACAGCAATCGTCACAGGCGCGTCCGGCGGAATCGGGACGGTAATTGCGAAGCGTCTCGCCGCGGATGGATTTAGTGTCGTTCTCAACTACTCCGGTCAACCGGACAGCGCCGACAAGACCGTTGGCGAGATTAAGGCGGCTGCCGGAAAGGCAGTTGCGATTAAGGCCGATGTATCGAACGAAGAAGAGGTTCGTCAGCTGTTTGAGCGGTCTCTATCCGAGTTTTCACAGGTCGATGTCGTTGTGCATACCGCAGGAATCATGCCGCTGTCGCCCATTATGAAGAATGACGTGAAGCAGTTCGACAAAGTCATTGCGACCAATCTGCGTGGGACCTTTCTGGTGCTGGCGCAGGCGGCGCAGCATGTATCCTACGGTGGTCGGATCATCGCGTTCTCCAGTAGTGTGATCGCCAAGTCCACACCCACCTACGGTGCGTACATCGCCTCCAAGGCCGGCGCGGAAGGTCTAGTCAAGGTTCTCGCCGCAGAGATGCGAGGACGCAACATCAGCGTCAACGCAGTGGCGCCTGGTCCGGTCGCCACGCCTTTGTTTCTGAAAGACAAGAGCAAAGAGCAGGTCGAGCAGCTGAGCAAAATTGCGCCGTTTGAGCGGCTCGGCGAGCCCGACGATATCGCGCGGGTTGTGTCGTTTCTTGCCGGACCGGACGGCTACTGGATTGATGGCCAAGTCGTTCGCCCCAACGGTGGATTCGCGTAATCGAGAGGATCGAAAGGGGATCTCCATGAAAGAAGTCATCGTTATCACAGGCGCGTCGAGCGGATTCGGCGCGCTAACTGCCCGAGCGCTTGCGGTCGCGGGTCATACCGTCTACGCGAGCATGCTCGATACAAAGGGCAAGGGTGCCGATACCGTGAAGGAGTTCGCTCAATTTGCCAAGGAGCGGAACGTCGATCTGCATACGATCGAACTGGATGTCACGTCAGAAGCTTCTGCGGATGCGGCCATCAACTCGATCATGAAGGAGCAGGGCCGACTTGATGTAATCGTTCACAACGCGGGGCACATGGGCTATGGGCCGGCGGAAGCATTTACGCCGGAACAGTTCGATGAGCTCTACCAGATCAACGTTGTGGGAACGCAGCGAGTAAACCGCGCTGCTTTGCCACAGATGCGCAAACAGGGTCGAGGCCTGTTGGTGTGGGTAGGCAGCACCAGCACGCGTGGTGGAACGCCACCGTATTTGGCGCCCTACTTTGCCGCTAAGGCCGGGATGGATGCGGTGGCGGTCAGCTACGCCGGGGAACTTAGCCGGTGGGGCATCGAGACGTCCATCGTTGTGCCCGGTGCGTTTACCTCCGGCACCAATCACTTCGCCAACGCCGCGAAGCCGGAGGACGAAAAGCGAGTGGCTGCCTACGAGGCCGGGCCCTATAAGGGTTTTGGGGAATCCACCTCGCAAGCGTTGGCGGCGACGGTTCCGCCGGATGCCGATGTGAGCGAGGTGGCACGAGAGATCGTGCGCATCGTTGGCCTGCCGTTTGGCGAGCGACCTTTCCGGGTCTATGTCGATCCGGCCCAGGACGGCGGCGAAGTGGTCGGTGTGGTCGCCGAGCGGATCCGTAAGGAATTTCTGAGACGGATCGGACTTCAAGATCTCCTGACAGTACGACCCGGCGTAGCGAGCTAACGACAGCTTTGGATAAATCTAAAGTTGCAGCACGAAAGGAGCACTATGTCAGAAACAACGACTCTGCAATCCTCGACGCTCACAGAGCGTGAGCTACACGCGATCAAGCTCTTTTACCAGGCTTTCACGGACCACAACCCCGACTTGCTGGACGAAATTTGCTCGCCGGACTGGCAGGACATCCCGCTCGCTCCTGGACAGAGAGCGGGGCCGGATGGCCTGAAGGACCAGATCACCTCGGTCTTCCTGAAGGCCTTCCCTGACCTGAAGATCGTCGTGCATGAGATCTTCGGGTCGCCCGGCCGGGCCGGTGTGCGGGCCAGCATCACGGGGACGCATCTTGGGGAGGTGATGGGCGTTGCACCGACCGGACAACCCGTAGACATCGCCTTGCATGAGTTCCACTACCTGAAAGACGGCCGGCTCACCCACACCTGGCATCTCGAAGACTGGTTCGGGGTGTTCAACAAGCTCGGCGTGTGGCGCCCGCCTGTGGCGACAATGACGAATGATAACAAGTAGTAGCGCTGGGCGGCAGCAGATGCCAGCTCACCCATTTCTCACAACCGAAACAGGAGAACGACTATGCCCTTCGCTAACTACAAATTTCCCCAAGGTTCTCTCAATGCGACGCAGAAGGAAGAGATCATCCACACCACGACAGATATCTTCGCCAAATACTTCGGCGAGGGTGTACGTCCGTACACCATGGTCCTGATCGACGAAGTGGTCGACGGGGGCTGGGGACGGGCCGATGAGGTGATGACGCTCGAAAGCATGAAGCAGAGCAAATGAAGCTTACGAGTGTTGCGAGCCGGAGCATCACATGCCCGATTCGCAGAGACCAACTACGCAGGTGGAGCGCATTCCTGATTGTGCTTCAACACGCTACAGAGAGCGTTCCACATTGCGGAAGCTGTTTACAGGCGCACGCGCCGAACGCATAATGCCTGTACCGATTATGCGTGTCGCTCAGTTGCGTCAAGCCGACCTCAACCTTCTAGTTGTCTTCGCCGTTCTGGCGGAAGAGAGGAACATCTCACGGGCAGCGAAGCGGCTACTCCTCAGCCAGCCCGCTGTGACCAGGGCCATGCAGAGACTTCGCGACATGTTTCACGATGATCTGCTGGTGCGCGTTTCCGGAGACTACGAACTCACCCCCAAAGGGGAACGGCTTCTCAAGGAGGTCAGCGCCTCCTTGCCGCGCCTGGACAGGCTGCTGTTCGGTGAGGAGTTCTTGCCGGCACAAGAGACGGCGCACTTCCGTCTTGCAGGAACCGACTATGCGGCCCATGTCATCGGTGTGCCTCTCGCGAAGCATTTGCTCAGTGCCGGCAAGGCTCTCTCGTTCGAGATGACACCGCTGAACGACGCCGTGTTCGATTCGATGGAGCGTGGTCAGATCGATCTTCTTCTGCATGCCAACGACGGTCGTGTGCCGTCGCACTTTCGCATGCTGGAGCTCTTTCAAGAGGAGTTCGTGTGTGCCGTCGCCAAGAACGGCCCCTACCGAACGAGGATCACGCTGCCGCAGTACCTGAAGGGAGTTCATGTCGGCGTATCGATTTTCAGCGGATCGCAAACCATCCCAGACCAGCGTTTAGCCGCCCAGGGTCTGACACGCAGGTGCATCTTCAGCGTGCCCGATTTCTATGTCGCTATGCGCATGGTGGAAGGAACGGAGTTGATTGCGACGATCCCCAAACGCATTGCGGTCTGTGAGCCTGCCAATCCGCGCCTGCGGATCCACAGTGCGCCGAAGCCGCTGTTTCACTTCAAGTACATGATGATCTGGCATCCCAGGATGGAAAGCGATCCGGCGCATGCCTGGCTGCGTGGCGCCGTTCGACGGGCTACGGAAGATCTTTGCGAGCGTAAGCGGTAGGCGGCTATGCGCCGTCAGCGATCAGCCAGGATCAGAGGTCGCGGGGAGTTCATCTAAGGGCTATGCTTGATGATGCGGTTCCGCAGCCTTCGCCTGATCTGTATACTCACTTCGATTTCGCCGCGATGAGCAAGGGAGATGTGTATAAGTTGCTCGCGTCCGTCGTTCTGCCGCGGCCGATTGCGTGGGTGGTGAGCAAGGACAAGGCTGGCCGGGTGAATGCGGCGCCCTTCTCGTTTTTCAATGTGTTGTCCGCGGATCCGCCGCTGGTGGCGATCTCCTTCTCTGCCGCTCCGGACCGTGAGGGCAAGGATACGCTGGCGTTTGTGCGAGAGCGTGGGGAGTTTGTGGTGAACATGGTACCCGAGGAACTCGCCGAAGCCATGAACATTACGGCCAGCAACGCGCCGCGGGGAACGGATGAGACCCGGCTGGCCGGGCTGGCGCTGGCGCCCTCGGCGCTGGTGGATGTGCCGCGCATTGCCGACTCGCCGGTAGCACTGGAGTGCCGCGTGTTCCAGGTGATTGAGCCTGGAGGATCGAGCACGATTGTGCTGGGGGAGGTGGTGTATGTGCACGTGCGCACGGAGGCGTTTGCGGACGTGCGCCGGTTGCACATTGATCCGGCGCAGATGCGGCTGATCGGGCGCATGCATGGCGGCGGCTATTGCACGACGCGGGACGTGTTCCAACTGGAACGAAAGACTTGGCCGTCGGCGTCGTGAGGTGGGGATCGCGTAGAGGTTGCGCTGCTTCCTAAGTACGCGAAAAGGCCTCGCGGATGCGCGAGGCCTTAGATGGTGCCGTGGAAATTTGCTTGAGAATCGCTGCTAGGCGGCGGCTACGGCCTCGACGGGCTCGATGGAGACGAAACGACCGAGCTGGCCACGGTTGGCGAACTTGACGACGCCGTCGATCTTCGCGAAGAGGGTGTCATCGGAGCCGCGACCGACGTTTTTGCCAGCCTTTAGCGGGGTGCCGCGCTGACGAACGAGGATGGAGCCGCCCGTGACGAGTTGACCGCCGAAGCGCTTGACGCCGAGTCGCTGTGCATTGGAGTCGCGTCCGTTTTTAGAGCTGCCCAGACCTTTTTTGTGTGCCATTGCTTTGCCTCATGACGGCTGGTGCCGCCCGGAAATGTGTTTGAGCCGATAACGCGTTGCTGCCGCGCAAAATACGGGAGCCGCTGCGGGCACCGGGTTAGGACGCCAGCAATGGGACCTGCGGCTGTGCCGACCCGAGGGTGCGACCGCCGACCTGAATGGCGTTGATCTTGACTTCCAGGAAGTTCTGGCGATGCCCTTGCATCTTCTTGTACTGCTTTTTGCGCTTGTAGTGGAAGACGAGGATCTTTTCGCCGCGGCCTTCGCCAACGACGGAGGCGAGCACCTTGGCGCCGTTCAGGTCCTGCTCGAATTTGCCTTGGTCGCCGGAGACGGCAAGCACGTCGGAAAATTCCAGGGTGCCGTTCTCGTGAGCGGCGGTTTCGATCTTCAGGGTGTCGCCGGGAGCAACGCGGTACTGCTTGCCACCGGTGCGAATGACTGCATACATGATGCCAACCTCAATGGCCCGTGCGCGAGGCGCTCGGGCGTTCCTCTGCGAAATGTTGTGCTGGTGGGGGTTGCCCCGCCGAGGCTCCCGTGCAGCATGGCTGCTTACGTGGAACGGTCCCGGCCTTCGCAGTCTGAGGGGCAGACTGCTTTGCCAAACTACATGAGTTTACTGGAGGTGGGCTGTTGGGTCAACCTTGCGATCTGGAGGCGTTGTGGTTTTTGTTCAGGTGTGAGGTGTGAGGTGTGAGGTGTTGGGGTGTGGGGCATCGAGATACGAGGAGGGCTGAGGTGGTCACGAGAGCCACTTCAGCAGGCGAATGATGCCCATGGGCGCGGCTTTGGAGTGCGCCGAAGCGTTGTTGCGGGCGTGAATGGCCTCGCGGCGGTCGCGGTAGTAGCGAAAAGCGCGAACCATCATTTCGGCGTTGGAAAGGGTGGGTTGCCAGCCGAGGCGGCTGCGGATGAGGCTGGTGTCGAAGACGAAGTCCTCCGCGATCATGCGGTAGTGGTAGGGGCCCAAGGGGGAGATTTTGAGGCGGTGCGCGAGCTTCATGGCGGCGAGGGTGGGCGCTTTGGGCAGGCGGGCGACCCTGGCGCGGCCCGTGCGACCGCCGTCGGCGTCGCGGATGACGGCCTCATAGACCTCACGCAGGCTGACGACATCGTCGGCGCCGATGTGGAAGAGTTCGGTTTGGCAGTGGTCGAGGGCCTGGAGGCAGGCGGTGGCGAGGTCCTGGGCGTAGATGAACTGGTAGCGGTTGCCGCCGTCGCCGACGACCCAGACGCGCTTGCCGTCCTCAATGAACTCGAACAGGATGGCGAGCAGGCCGAGGCGGCCTTCGTCAATGATTGTGGGGCAGCGGATGGTGATGACGGGAAGCTGGCGGCCAAACGGCTCCAGGGCATGCTCGGCTTCGAGCTTGGAGCGGCCGTAGAGTTCGACGGGCGCGGGCGGCTCGTCTTCGGCGATGGCGCGGCCTACGTTGTGCGCCCACAGGCAGTTGGTAGAGATATTGATCAGCACGGGCACGTGGTGGTGGAGGCAGGCCTGCGCGACGTTGCGGGTGCCGTCGACGTTGGAAGTCCAGAGGTCGGCAGCGGAGACGGTGTCATGGGCGAGCTTGGCGGCGCAGTGTACGACGCCGGCGAAGCGGTGCTCCCCGAAGAGTCGGTCGAGGAGCGCGGTATCCCGGATGTCGCCTTGAACGCTGAGGAGATTGGGGCACGTGCCGTCGGGGTCGGGCAGGAGGTCAAGGTTGACGACGTTGACGCCTTCGGTCAGGAGGCGGCGTTTGAGCACGCCGCCGAAAAAGCCGGAGCCGCCGGTCACGAGTATGGTGTTCATGCGGCGACCTGTTGTGTGAGGAGGTGGGCGTGACCGATCGAAACGAGGCGGGTGCGGTCTGCGTTGCGGAAAAGGTAGACCGCAAAGATGGTGATCAAGGGCTCGATTGGGTGGCGGAAGCGGGCCTGCACGGTGATCACGTAATAGATGAGGGGCAACACGGCGAAGGCCGCGGCAAAAAGGCCGGCGGCGGGAACGCGACGATGGAGCGACAGCGCGAGCCCAAGCAGGCCGGCGACGCTGAGGAAGCTGTAGTCGAGCTGGCGCAGCACCTCGTGGAGGATGCCGTGATCGCTATAAGGATGCGGGACGCCAGCCCAGTAGAACTGGATGCGCAGGAGGATATCGCGGGCAAAGCGGCCGGGACCTGCGGCGATGATCGCCTTGGCGCGCTGGCCCTGCGTCCTGCTGTAGGTGAGCTCGCCGAGTTGGGCGTAGCGGCGGAGTTCGGGCGAGCCGGTGCTGACCGGGATGTCGGTTCCCCAGGGAAAGCCCTCGTGGGAGGGGAGCGCGGACATGTAGAGTTCCGCGCCGAGGTTGCCGCGGAGGGGAACGAAGGCGTGAAAAGCGCGTTGGTTGCGGAGGATCCAAGGAGCGACGCAGGTGCAGAAGACGAGCGCGCCGGCTAGGCTGGGGAGCAGCGCCTGGCCGAGCCGGGCGCGGTAGGGCCAAAGGAGCCATACAAGCTGGATGGGAAGGAATGTGAGTAGAGAGCTGTTCAATAAGCCGATAAGGCCCCAGAACAGGCCGAAGGCGGCCCAGGTCGTGGGTTTGACTATTTGTGTGGGGCCGCCGATGCCACGGAGTCGCAGACCGAAAACAAGCGCCATGGTGAAGAAAAAGGCGGTGAGGGCCATGTCCCAGGGCCAGCGCACGGCATACTGCATGGCGGCGGGGTAGAGCGCCCAGAGCCAGCCGGACCAGAGGGCGACGCCCCGTCCATCGGCGCGTTGGCCGTAGCAGCGGTCGGCGAGCTTGAAGACGGCGGGTGCGGAGGCGGCGGAGAACACGGAGTTCACCACCAGAAGCACCCAAGCGGCGAGATGGGAGTAAATGCCGAAGAGCCGAAAGCAGGCGGCCATGAGCAGGGGATAGAGCGGCGGCGTCCAGGCGGTGGGGCCGGTGTGACCGCCGAAGGGGCTGGAGAAGCCTTGGCCGGAGGCAAGGGAGCGCGCGATGCGGCCCATCTCCCAGCCGAACGGGAAGTGGTCTTCGGAGGTGCCGAAGCGATAGGTGTGGGCGAGGGTGAGATAAAGGACGCGAACAGCGAACCCGGCCCAGAACATGCGGCGCATGAGTGACGCGCGTCCATGGTTGCGGTTCAACTCCTCGGGCTCCCCGGCCGTGAAGAAATGCCGGGCAGCTGCACGGATGTCCATCGAACTGATTGTATCGGCAGGGGCTTCGGGTGTTTTGTTTCGGGACAGGTGCGGGTGGTTGCGGGGCGCAGGGGCACTCGAAAGGGTGAGGGTTTGACCAGGTAGTGGCATTTGAGCGGGTGGATGTCACTGCTAGACTTGCCCCCGTGTCAGGCAAACGGAAGCTGGGTTGCGACCATCGCAAGGTGGTCCGCAGGAGCCGAAACGGCGTTGTGGATGCGTTGCTGTTTCGACTGGGGCGGTACCCATAGATGTGCCGAGTGTGCGGTTGTCGGATGTACCTGCGGCACCGCCGAGCGAGCGAACGTGCGGGTGGGTTGAGGCTTTCGGGGAGGTTGGGATCGGTTTTAAGCGGCGAGCATGGGCTCGTGGGAGGGGGTCTGTCACGGTTGACGTGAGGCGCACAGGCTGAACCGGGGACTCAACACATGGCATGCGAGACTGAGGTAGCCATGCCCGACGCGCGGACGCAGCCGACCATTCTTGTGCAACGTCTGCACCCTGCGGCGCAGATGCCGCGGTATGCGCACCTGGGGCCGTACGGGGATTTGGCGGCGGACCTGTTTGCGGCTGAGGCTCTGACTTTGGCGCCGGTGGGCCGGGTTGGGGCGACGCAGGCCGTGAGTACGGGGCTGGCGATGGAGTTTCCGGAGACGCACGGGGCGCTGGTGGAGGACCGGTCGGGGCTGGCGGTGCGCGGAGTGACGACGCTGGCAGGGGTGATCGACTCAGGGTACCGTGGCGAGCTGAGGGTGGTGTTGACGAACCTGTCGACCGAACCGCAGGTAATTGCGCCGGGGCACCGGATCGCGCAGTTGCGGGTGGTGGAGCGCATCCAGGCGGTGTTTGCGGAGACCGATGAGTTAGCCGAGACGCCGCGTGGTGGACGGGGGTTTGGGTCTACGGGGCGGTGAAGAAGCGGCGCTGCGCGTTGGCGGTTCCCGTTGGCGCTTTGCGTTGGCGGTTAGGCGACGCGGCGGGCGAGTGAGGCGAGGAGTTTGGTGGTGGGGAGGCCGTCGGCGTAGGTTTTGAGGACAAGGTTGCGGAGTAGCGGGGTGCGCATGACCTTGAAGCCGCGTTCGGGCTCGCGGTAGAAGCTGCGGGCGGCGCGGTGGGAGAAAGCTAGGGTCTCCTGAAGCGGACGGAGGTGGCGGGCGTAGGCGGCGGCGAGGTCGTTTGGGGCCTCCAAGATGGCGGCGGCGGCAGCCTGGCCACTGACGATGGCGGAGTGAATGCCTTCGCCGGTGAGCGGGTCGACGAGGCCTGCGGCGTCCCCGGTGAGGAGGATGCGGCCCTGGGGGACGTAGGCGTGGCCGCCGAGGCCGAGGTGTTGGCCTGTGATGTGGACGTGGGGCAGATGGGTGAGGGCTTCGGGGGTGAGGCCGAGTTTTTCGTGAATATAGGTGTGAAGGAGGGTGCGGGTCACGGATTCATAGAGGGTGGGGTTGGTGGTGGCGGTGGCCTCCGTAGTTCCCACCCCTGCCTGCGGCATGGAGGGGGCACCCTGAACGGTGGGTTGTTGGGGGACGAAGCCACCTACGCCGATGTTGATGTGGTCGGCTTTGGGGAAGAGCCAGCCGTAGCCGCCGGCGATGGGGGCGAAGTCGAAGACGAGGTCGTGGGGGTGGTCGCCGGCGGGGAGTTGCGGCGGGAGCAGGCGGTAGGGGACGGTGGCTTCGAGGGCGAAGCCTCGGGCGTACCAGGGGGGTTCTGGGGGGAGATGGACAGTGGTGGCTTCCGCGAGAGTTGGCCGAGCGGACCCCGGCGGCTGAAGCCGCTTGCCTTCGGGGCTGGTGATGGCACGACTGAAGTCGTGCCCCTTCTGTGGGTCTTCTGTGGGACTTAAAGCCTGTGGGTGTTCCGAGGGACTTGAGGCGTGGGGGTGTTCCGAGGGACTGGAAGCCTGTGGGTCTATCGATGGACTTGAGGCATGGGTGGAAATGCCTGTGGCGAGGCGGCGGGTTTGGCCGTTGGAGCCGTCGGCCCCGATGAGGACGGGGGCCGTGAGGGTTTCTGTGGTGCCGTTGGGAAGGGTGATGTCGAGCTCGACGTGGGTGGGAAACTCACGGAGGGCGACGATGGTGTCGATGCGGCGGAGCTCGGCGCTGCCGCCGTTGCGGCCGGCGGCGAGAGTTTGCTGGAGGCAGAAGTGGTCGAAGCGCTCGCGGACGGCCATGGCGCAAAAGGGCTGGCGGAGGCGAACGCGGACCTCACAGCTTTTGTCGGCGGAGCGGCGGCCGTGGAGGAAAGCAGGGCCGGCTTCCTGCAGCGTGACGTCGCGGCAGTGGCGTTCGAGGATGGGGTCGACGGAGTATCGGAGGACCTTGAGGGTCTTGCGGGTGAGGCCGCAGGCGCAGGCTTTGTGACGCGGGAACGACCGCTTGTCGAGGAGGAGGCCGCGGCGACCGGCGCGGGCGAGGTCGTAGGCGGCGGCGCAGCCGGCGGGACCGGCGCCGACGATGAGGGCGTCGTAGGTGGGAGGGGGGAGCGGCATGGAGGACAGGGTTAGTGTAGCTAGTCGCCGTGAGAATCCGTTCGACATTCGCCAGCGGACACCAGCGGTCCTCGGCGAGGCGTTAGCAGAAGAGCTGCACTGAAGCAGTATCCGCTACGAGTAACGTTACGTGCAGGCGTAAATGTTAGGTGCAGGCGTAAACGTATAACATTTTGTTGACAGAATGTGGGGCGACACTGCATTCTTTACACAAGTGAGTTTGCTTAACAGCAGCTTGCGCAGTTGTAGTCCAGCAGTAAAACGGCCCCTAGTTCGCCTAAACTAGGAGCCGGTTGTACCCGTAGAGGACTGCTACGGGCGATTGATCTTTAGTTTCCGGTTACTTGTGCAGCTCGCCGAGCAGGGCTACAACCCTCGCGGCAAGTGACACAAGACGTCCGAGAAGCTCGACAAGGCGATTTGCCTTGTCAATGCCATCGGGTGTGCTCATTTCACACCTCCTGTTATCAAAGATCACGACTGACCCGACCCGTCCACGGTCGGGTTTTGTCGTAGTGAGCCAACTTTGGTCACCACATCTAGAGTAAGGCCCTCCGACGATTTAGCAAGTGTGCAAAACCCACAACATAGGAGCGCAACTTGCGCTATTGGAGCTCAAGTGTTGGTTTTCTGTCGGGAGCTTAGGGCTAATCCGCTTTGCTCCTGTTCGCGGGGGTTTGTAGGCGGAACACGCTTGAGCTGGATGTCGGTAGCCGATGCGCTTGCGGCATCTCGGGAGGCGACGAAGTCAGTCCGGGCTTCGTCGGTGTAGCGGGAGTGTGGTGCCTCTAGTGAGAGAGGGTTGTTGGGTCGAGGTTGGGGACCGAGTCTGTGCTTTTGCCGATGGCGAAGGTGAGGGCGACGGAGACGAGCATCATGGCGCAGGCGATGTAGAAGGGTAGGCCGGGGAGGTGGAGGTTGCTCCAGTCGCCGACGGCTTTGGCGAAGAACCAGGTGAAGAGGCCGGGGCCGAGGATGCCGGCGATGCCGCGCAGGCTGTTGATGGCGCCCTGGAGTTGGCCCTGCTCGTTGGGGGCAGCGACGCGGGACATGATGCCCTGCGAACCGGGCCAGGCGATGGAGACGAGGTTGAGCAGAGGCATGCCGGAGAGGAAGCCGAGGCCGGTGCGCGCGGTGGCGAAGATGAGGTAGCCGACGGCGCCACCGAAGAGCCCGAGTTGGACGGCGCGCTTGTCGCCGACGAGCTTGGAGGCGCGGCGGACGAGGAAGAAGCCGTAGAGGACAGTGACCAGGCCGAGAGCGGCGAGCGAGAGGCCGACGGTGCGGTCGCCCCAGCCGTAGCGGAAGTTGGTGTAGAGGACGTAGACGTTGAGCAGCGAGGTTTGGGCGATGTAGCCGAGCAGAAGAACGCCGGCGAGCACGGTGAGGGTGCGGGTGCGGGAGAGCATGCGGACCGAGCCGACCGGGTTGGCTCGTCGCCAGCTGAAGAGGCTGCGGTGCTCGGGGGCGAGCGACTCGGGCAAGACGAAGAGACCGTAGGTGGCGTTGAGGAGCGAGAGTGCGGCGGAGACCCAGAAGGGTGCGCGGGGATGAAAGCCGGAGAGCCAGCCGCCGAGGGCGGGGCCGACGATGAAGCCGAAGCCGAAGGCGGCCTGGAGCATGCCGAAGGCGGCGGCGCGGCGCTCGCGCGGGGTGATGTCGCTCATATAAGCCTGGGCCGTGGGTACGGAGGAGGCGGTGATGCCGGACAGGATGCGGCCGATGAAGAGGAAGCGGAGCGAGGGCGCGAGCGCCATGAGGACGTAGTCGAGGCCGAGGCCGAAGTTGGACAGAAGGACGATGGGGCGGCGGCCGAAGCGGTCGGAGAGCGAGCCGAGGATGGGGGAGAAGAAGAACTGCATGGTGGCGAAGACGGTGCCGAAGAGGCCGATGACCTCGGCGGTACGGGCGGTGGAACCGCCGACGAAGCCCTCGACCAGGTGCGGGAGCACGGGAGCGATCATGCCGAGGGCGAGCATGTCGAGGGTAACGGTGAGAAAGATGAAGATGACGGCGGCGCGCTGCGGTTTGGGCACGTGCGCGGGGGTGGGTGTGGTG
>CAXTLD010000037.1:0-37462 GCA_964245045.1 uncultured Acidobacteriaceae bacterium
GTCACAGCCTTCCAAGCTGTTGGTCGCGGGTCCGATTCCCGTCTCCCGCTCCAAATTTCGCAATTCTGATAGTCCGATGGATAGAAGGGCAACACCTTGGCCATAGAGCAGGTTGGATCCGGTGCCGTAGACCGTAGCCGCGCGCTGTACGAGCGTCCGGTGCTCGGCGCAGACGACGAGGTCACCTTCGGCGAAGTCAAGGCTGCCGTCGATACCCGCTTCGCCGCCGCCGGCGTGCGCGACTTTCTTCGCTCCCTGGACAAGGCCGGCCTGCGCATCCGCGACTTTGAGCAGGTACTTGCCGCGGGCAAGCTCGGCGGGACTACGGCGGCGCTTTACGCAAAGCTCTCGCCCAGCGACCAGGGCCAGATTCGCGAACTCTACCTCGCCTCACTGGAGCAGGTCGCGCTACCGCTTCGTGATCGCTTCTTCAAGCTCTACGCCTACTACTGAGCTGCCTCTGAACCACGCGCGACGACCCGCAGCAGCTCCTCTTGTGGGTGTGACGCAAGCCTGCCTTTGACGTGCACCATGCACATTGTTAGCCTGAGAACGCTGCGCAATTCCAGCAGCCAAGCGTCCCCGTCGTCCAGTGGCCCAGGACATCGCCCTTTCACGGCGGTAACACGGGTTCGAATCCCGTCGGGGACGCCAAACCTTTGTGCTCGGAGCACCTCAGTCCGCGTTACACAATCCCGAGCTTGCGTTGTAGTTGTTCGAGCGAGGCTTGCTTGGTCTCGGGAAACCAGATCAAGACCACAAAGAACTGCAACGCCATCATGGCCGCGAAGAACACAAACGGGTAAGCGCCCGAACGTGCCGCGATCACCGGGAAGATGCCCGAGATAATCGCGTTCATTACCCAGTGCGTGCCTGAGCCCAGGCTTTGTCCTTTACCGCGCACCCGGTTTGGAAAGATCTCGCTGATGTACACCCAGATCACCGCGCCCTGCGACACGGCAAAGAAGCCGATGTACGCCACCAACGCCACGACCAGCAAGGCCTGGTGCGATTTGGAAAAGAAGATTGCGGAAACGCCGGCCAGGCAAACTGTGGTGCCGGCCGCGCCGATGAGCAGCAGCAGCTTGCGGCCCAAGCGGTCGATCAACAGCATACCGAGCAACGTTGCCAGCAAGTTCATCGCGCCGATGGCAACCGCCTGCAAGTTACCCGAGACGCGGCTGAAACCCGCCGCTGTGAAGATGTCATTGAGGTAATACAGGATGGCGTTGACGCCGCTGAGTTGGTTGAACGCGCCGACGGCGATGGCCAGAAAGATGGGGTACCGGTAGCGCAGGCGCCCACCGAGCCGTTCGAACAGGGAAGCGCTGGTGGCGTTCTGCTCCAGGTGCAGCGAGTCGAGGATCTCTTGTAGCTCGGCCTGGCTGTTGGGGGAACCCATCAGCTCCAGCACATCGCGCGCTTCGTCCAGGCGGCTCTGGGTGGTGAGCCAGCGGGCGCTGCGCGGAATGGCGTAGAGCAGCAGCAGAAAGATGAGGGCCGGGATGCCGGCGACACCCAGCTCCAGGCGCCACTCGCGGTCGCCGAGATGCAGGAGGCCGATCAGGAAGTTGGACAGGTACGCCAGCAGGATGCCCACGACGACGTTGATTTGAAACGTGCCCACCAGGCGACCGCGAAGGTGCGCCGGCGCCAGCTCGGCGATGTACACCGGCCCAAGCACGGAGGAAGCACCAATGCCTAGGCCGCCGATGAAGCGCGCCACGCTGAAGACGGCAAGCCCGGGCGCGAGAGCGCAGCCCAGCGAGGAAAAGACATACAGCACCGCCGTCAGGCGCAGCATCTCGCGCGAGCCGTAGCGTTGGCCGAGCGTTCCCGCGGTGAGCGCGCCCACCACCGTGCCCCACAGCGCGATAGACACCGCAAACGCGAGCTCCTTCACCGACAGCCCGAAGGTGTGGGTGAGCCCCGCCGTTGCGCCCGAGATGACCGCGGTATCAAAGCCGAACAGAAGCCCGCCAAGGGCCCCGATCACCGTGCTGCGAACGACATACTTATTCATGGGCAACCGTTTCTTCAGGGATGTTTGCGGCCGTGGCGGTCTGGGATGTGCCTGCGGCAACGCAGGCCACCGCAGGTCGTATCTGCCGTAAGCTCTCGGCGTAACAATACGCGGTTTTCCCCAAAGCGCGCATCTACGATTTCGCGTTGGCCCACATTAGGTCAACAGATCGGGTGGGGAAGCCCCTGGGTAGAATGAGCGCATGAGTGTAAGCAACGGGACGGGTGTGGGGCAGGCCGTGGCCTATGCACGGGAGCACAGCGGGACGTTCGTGGACGAGCTGAAGGAGCTGCTGCGCATCCCGTCGATTTCCACCGCGCCGGAACACGCGGGCGACGTCCGGCGTGCGGCCGAGTTTGTGGCGAGCGGTCTACGCGCGGCCGGCCTCCCCAACGTGCGCCTGATCGAAACCACGACCGCCACACACCAGGGCCATCCAGTCGTGTACGGCGATTGGCTGGCTGCGGGTCCGGGTAGCCCCACCGTGCTGTTGTACGGCCACTACGACGTGCAGCCGGCCGAACCGCTGGGCGAGTGGACCTCGCCGCCCTTCGAGCCCACCCTGCGGAACGGTAACCTGTACGCACGCGGTGCGGTGGACGACAAGGGCCAGATGTGGATGCACGTCAAGGCGCTGGAAAGCCTGATGAAAGCCGACGGCAAGCTGCCGGTCAACGTTCGCGTGATCATCGAGGGAGAAGAAGAGGTCGGTGGGGAGGGCATCGCGGCCTTTGTTCGCGAGCACGGCGACCAGCTTAAGGCCGACTGCGCCTTGGTCAGCGACACGGAGATGTTTGCCCCGGAGCTGCCGACCCTGTGCGTGGGGCTGCGTGGCATGATCTATACCGAAATCGAGGTGCGCGGCGCCAAGACCGACCTCCACTCCGGCATGTATGGCGGCGCGGCGCCCAACCCGTTTGTTGCCTTGGCGCAGATCATCGCCCAGCTGAAACGAACCGACGGCCGCATCGCCATCCCAGGCTTTTACGACGGCCTTGAGGAGCCGACCAAGGCTGAACTCGAGGCCTGGCGCTCGCTGCCCTTCGACGAGGAGGCATTTCGCAAGGACGAAATCGGCTCGCCCGAACTCACCGGCGAGCCCATGTTCACGGTGCTGGAGCGCCTTTGGTCGCGCCCGACCATGGACGTACACGGCATGCCCGGCGGCTTTACCGGCGCAGGCGCCAAGACGGTGATCCCCGCCAAAGGGACAGCCAAAATCAGCTTTCGCCTGGTGCCCGGCATGCAGCCGGCGGACATCTTCGCCCGCTACAAGGCCTTTGTTGAGGAGATTGCGCCCGAGGGCGTCACCGTGGATGTGCGCCTCATTCACTCCGGCGAGCCGATCGTTGTGTCCACGGACAACGCGTATATTCGCGCGGCGACGGAGGCCATGGGCGAGGTCTTCGGCAAGCCGACGGTCTTTGTGCGCGGCGGCGGCTCCATCCCGGTGGTCGGCGACTTCGTCCGCGAACTCGGCATCCCAGCCGTGCTCATGGGCTTCGGCCTCCCCGATGACAACCTCCATGCGCCCAACGAAAAGTTCAACCTGAGCAACTTCCACCGCGGCATCGAGTCCATCATTCGCTTTCTGGGGAAGGTGGGGCACGGACGTTGAGCACCGCTGGCCTCCTTCCGGTGCATGGCTTCGTTCTGGCCGGCGGCAAGAGCTCGCGCATGGGCCGGGACAAGGCGCTGCTTCCGTGGCATGGCCGGCCCATGGTGGAGATTGCTGCGGAAAAGCTGCGAACATTCTGTGCACAGATAGAGATCGTGGGCAATCGGGAGGACCTCCGAAACTTTGCGCCGGTGGTGATGGAGACGCGACGGGAGACTGGCCCTGTTGCAGGCATCGAGGCCGGTCTTCACGCTGCCGCGCAAGCTGCGGCACTGTTTATCCCGGTCGACGTTCCTCTGGTTCCGGCGGCGCTGCTGAGGAGGTGGGCGCACGCCGTTCTCGAGCGCGAGGCGAGCGGGGTTCAACTCAGCTTTTTGTGCGCCGGTGGCCATCGGCAGCCGACGTTTTGTCTACTGCAGCACACCTGCGCGGATGCCGTTACGGCCGCTATCGATCGCGGAGCCCTGAAGCTCGGCACGGTGTTCGCGGAGGTCGCCGCCCAGTGCGGCCCCGGCAGCCTGTGGGTCGTCGACGCGGAATCTTTTGCCGCAACGGACACGACGGGCCCGGACGTAGAAGCCTGCTTCAGCAACGTCAACACGCCCGCAGATCTGCTCGCACTGGAAGGTGACGAGCGCGCGCGTAAGGACCGACTGATCGGTAAAGGGGCTGCCGGACATGGCTGAGCTACAACCGAACACGCCCCAGCACGACGAGCCCGCGAACACCCCGACCAGCGCCTCCGGGGAAGCGGAAGCGCAATCGCTGACCGCCGAGGTCTCGCCCGATGTGGCGGCCGCCGTCTCCGAGTTCATGGCGGAGGCGGCGCAACACAACGAGGCTGAGGCTGAGGCGGCCGCGTCGGAGTCCAGCTTCGCCGCCTCCGCCGATCTCGCCGCCGCGGAGTTCGCCGCACCCCAGGCCCCCTACATTGCCTTTGAGCACGTCTCCAAGAGCTTTGGCGATTTCCGTGTGCTGGAGGACGTCAGCTTCGCCGTCAACGCCGGCGAGACGCTGTGCATTCTCGGTCGCAGCGGCGTCGGCAAGTCCGTCTCTCTGCAGATCATCATGGGCTTTCTGAAGCCGGACGCGGGCGTGGTCATGGTGGCTGGGCATGACATTGCCGGCTTCACCGAGCGCGAGATGCAGGCCGTACGCCGCAAGGTCACCATGGTCTTCCAAAACGGGGCGTTGTTCGACTCAATCACCATCGGCGAGAACGTTGCCTTTCCCCTGCGCGAACGCGGCGACATGGAGGAGGATCAGATTCTGCAGGTGGTCAAGGGCATGCTGGAGATGGTCGGCGTCGCGGGGATGGAAAACCTCCTGCCCAGCGACCTTTCTACCGGCATGAAGCGCTCCGTCGCCATCGCGCGCGCGCTGGCGGCGCAACCCACCGCCGTCCTTTACGACGAGCCGACCACCATGGTCGACCCGCTAATGGCGCACCTGCTCGGCGACCTGATTCAGCGACTTAAATCGCAGCTGCACCTTACCAGCATCGTCGTCACGCACGACATGCGGTTTGCCGAACGGCTCGCCGACCGCGTCCTTTTTCTGGACGAGGGCCGCGCCCGCTTTTTCGGCACCATGGACGCCATGCGGGCCAGCAAGGACCCGGTGTTGTGCGAGTTTCTGGAGTTGGACCAACTGGTGTTGCCCGCGTAGACCTGCGCTGCCCACACATCCGTTGACCGGGGTGGTAGGCTTGTTACAACTTTCGTAACATAGCTTTGGACCTGTCGGTGGAACGAAACTGTGGTGGCGTAGAGCATGTCGACACCTGATCTTCTGAAACACCTTGCGGTTGCCGGTACATCGAAGCGGGCTTACCCGGGCGCGGCGGTTGCCGGTCGCGCCAACCAGGACAAGCCCTCGATCTCCATGGTCGTTTGGGCGACGATGGACGTCCTTACGGCAGTGACGGCGGGTCTTCTCGCGCTGCACCTGCGGCTGGATGGATTTCGCGAAAGCGAACCGGGCATTGTGGAGAACCTGCGCCACGCCGCGCACCTGCCCTCGCTGCTGATGCTGCTCACCTTTGGGGTTTACCTGGTGATCGTCTCGCGGCTGTTCGGCCTGTACCGGCCCGGCGACACATCGAGCGGGCTTCATGAGCAGCGCATGACGGTGCAGGCCGTGCTGACGGCGGGCCTGCTGCTGTGCGGCACGCTGTATCTCACGCGGGGGTATGCTGTTTCGCGTCTGGCCGTTCTGCTCACCATCTTGTTTACGATGCCCCTGCTGATGTCGCGACGCGCCCTTTGGCGGCGGCTGCGGCAGCGCCGCTACCTGCTGGGGCTGGACGTGCGCAACGTCTTGATTGTGGGGGACGGTCGCGTCGGTCACGCACTGCGCAATCACCTGGAAGCGTTGCCCCACATGGGCTTCCGCTTCAAGGGCTTTATCGCGCTTGAGCCGGACGGCAGCCCGGACTCGCCGCACACCGTTGGCGACATTCGCAATTGCGTTGCCGTGGCTCGCTCGTTGTTTGTGGACGAGATCTACTTTTCCACGCCCGCCGACAAGCACACGGTCACGGCGGTGGTGGAAGAGGCGCGCGCGCTCGGCATTGAGGTGCGCGTGGTCCCCGATCTGTACGATGGTCTGGCCTGGAACGCGCGCGTGGAATACGTCGGCCAGTTTCCGACGATTCCGCTGCATCGGCGAGAGTTTCCGCGCGGCGCCTTTGTGCTCAAGCGCGCCATCGACCTCACGCTTGCCGTGCTGGCGCTGCTGGTCACGTGGCCGCTGCTGCTGGGCATTGCGCTGTTGATCCGGCGCGACTCGCCGGGTCCGATCTTCTATGTAGCCGAGCGTATCGGTCGCAAAGGCCGTGTGTTTCGCTGCTTCAAATTTCGTACCATGGTGCCGGATGCCGACAGTCTGAAGACCGGGCTCGCCCACATGAACGAGCGCGATACCGTGCTCTTCAAGGTGCAAAAAGACCCGCGGCTGACGCGCATTGGCGCGCGCCTGCGCAAGTACTCCATGGACGAACTGCCGCAGTTCTTCAACGTGCTCAAGGGCGACATGAGCCTGGTCGGTCCAAGGCCGCCGCTGGCCTCCGAGGTCGAAAAGTACGATCTCGCCCACCTGCGCCGTCTGGATGTAATGCCCGGCATCACCGGCCTGTGGCAGATCGAAGCCAGGCAAGATCCATCGTTCGACAGCTACATCTCGCTCGACACGGCGTACGTCGAAAACTGGAATCTGCTGCTGGACATGCGTATTCTGGCCCGAACTGTAGGAGTCGTGCTGGCTGGCACGGGCTCCTGAGCGCCTTTGGCCGGATGCCTTCGTGGTTGTTCTGAACATCCAACTCCCGCATGGAAGAATCGGCTGTACGGTAGAGCATAGGGGTTCGTGATGGCAACGCAGACGATGATGTTTGGCGAGGAAACAGCGATGACCGAGGCTGAATATCTGGCCTCGGATTTTAAAATCGACCCTGATTTCGTCAATGGACACCTAGAGGAACGGTTCGTGGGTGATATTGAGCATGCGAACTGGCAACGGGCACTGCTTCTCTGGTTTCATGCGAACACCAATCTGTTGGCCGCAAGCGAGATCCACGTCCGTTTTCCGGATGGGAACTACCGTATCCCTGACGTCGCCGTCTTTCTGAAGCCACCGCAAGGCGCCTACGTCACCGAGCCACCGCTGGCCGTCATCGAAATTCTGAGCCCATCCGATACCTTCCGCCGTTTGAAAGAGCGGATGCGCGATTACGAGAGGATGGGCGTCAAGAACCTCTTGGTCGTCGAGAATCGGACGGACGTATCCCGGTTCAGAGATGACAATTTCACTCCGGTCAGCACGGGTCGCAGTCCACTAGAAGGAACAAATGTTTCGATCGAATGGAAGGGGGCCGCGAGCCTCCTCTGGCCGAATGAGGCGGTTCAGTGAACTGTGTCGTCGAACTCGAGGGGAACAAGCAGCGCCGGATGATCGCCGCGCAGGGTGTTCCGCAGTTTGGCAAGGAGGTCGCCGGGACGGATTGGCTTGACCACAACCTCGAACCGGAGGTCGTGAAGGTCGTCGGTCCGCAGAAGCTGGTACAGGTCGGCGTGGCCCGTGAACAGCAGCACCTTGCAGCGCGGTGAGTTGCGCAGCACGGCCAGCGCCACCTCCATACCGGACGGCCCGGGCATGGACACGTCGGTGATGACGAGGTCCGGGTGGAAGACATCCAGCAGCCGCAGGGCAGCGTCGCCGTCGTACACGGCGCATGCGTCGTAGCCGGCCAGGTCGAGGATTGTGGCGAGCGTGTTGGCGATGATCTCTTCGTCGTCGGCGATGAGCACGCGTACTTTGGGTGTGGGCACACGTCTCCTTACTGCTCCAGTGAAGTCGGGCCCACAGCGGGGGGAGGCGCCTCCAGCCTACGCCCTCCGCCCGCAGAGCGCGGCTGGCGATAGGCGGCATCGTGCCTATTCTTTTCAGGGAGGGTGCGGGCGATAAGATGGAGCTGTGCGTATCGCATTAGCCCAGATCAATCCCACGGTGGGCGACTTTTCCGGCAACCTGCACAAAATCCTCGACCGGGTCGACCAGGCGGCGGCCGCGGCGGTGGATCTGGTCATTTTTCCGGAGTTGGCCACGTGCGGCTACCCACCGGCGGACCTGCTGGAGAAGAAGAGCTTCGTGCGGCGCGCGGAGGAGTCGCTGGCGCGCGTCGCCGAGGCCACCCGCGGCCCAGGCCGCCCCGCCGTCCTGGTGGGCTCGCCCATGCACTGCGAGGGCCCCGGCCAGAAACACGTGCGCAATGTGGCCGCTGTGCTGGAAGACGGCGAGCTTCGCTTCGCGCAGGGGAAGATGCTGTTGCCGTTTTATGACGTCTTCGACGAGCAGCGCTACTTCGAGCCCGCCACCCGCCAGAGCCTGACCCTCATCAAGGGCCAGCCCGTCGCCATCACGGTGTGCGAGGACGCCTGGAACGACAAGATGTTCTGGCCGCGGCAGAACTACCCGCACGACCCCGTGGAAGAGCTGATGCAGCAGTGGGGCATGCTGCCCCAGACCGCGAGCGGGCAGCGCTTGATCCTGAATATCTCCGCGTCGCCCTACTGGCACGAGAAGCCCGGCACACGGCGCCGCATGCTCGGGGCACTGGCGCAGCGGCATCGAGCCGCAGTCGTGATGGTCAACCAGGTCGGCGCAAACGATAGCCTCATCTTCGACGGGGACTCCTTTGCCATGAACGCCGCGGGCGAGGTGATCGCCCAGGCACACGCCTTTGCCGAAGACCTCGTCCTCGTCGACACCGAGCGCGACCAGCCCCTGCCCGCCGCCACATCCGCCGCCCCCACTGACGCCGAGTGCCGCCGCACGTGGGACGCCCTGGTGCTCGGCACGCGCGACTACCTCGGCAAGTGTGGCTTCCGCAAGGCCCTGGTAGGCTTGAGCGGCGGCATCGACTCCGCGCTGGTTGCGGCCATCGCCGTCGACGCCCTGGGGGCGGAGAACGTCCGCGGCATCGGCATGCCCAGCGAGTTCTCCTCCACCGGCTCGCTGACCGACGCCGATCTGCTTGCCCGGAACCTCAGCATCGCCTTCCACGTGCTGCCGATCCGCGAGATCTACGAGCAGTTTTCCGATCGCCTCGAGCCCTTCTTCGCGGACACGCCCTTTGGTCTGGCCGAGGAGAATCTGCAGCCCCGCATCCGCGGCACGCTGCTCATGGCCGTCTCCAACAAGACCGGCGCGCTCGTGCTCACCACTGGCAACAAGAGCGAAATGGCGACCGGCTACTCCACCCTGTATGGCGACATGGTGGGCGCGCTCGCCGTCATCGCCGACCTGTACAAGACCGAGGTGTACGCCCTGGCGCGGTGGTACAACGAGGTCCAGCAACGGCGCGAGGTCATCCCCGCGGATACGCTGACCAAGCCGCCCTCCGCCGAGCTCCGACCCGGGCAAAAGGACACCGACTCGCTGCCGCCCTACGAGGTGCTCGACCCGCTGCTCAAGGCGTACATTGAGGACTATGAGCCTGCGGAGGACATCGCGCGTACGCAGAGCCTCGACATCGAGCTGGTGCGCCGGACGATCCGCCTCGTCGAGATCGCCGAATATAAACGGCAGCAAGCGGCGCCCGTCTTAAAGGTATCCAAGAAGGCCTTCGGTATGGGGAGGCGGTTTCCGATCGCTGCCCATCGCGAGGTCTAAACTTTTCCGAAAATCTGCCGATATCTCGGCAAGGAGTCATCGTTTTGATCAAGTTCGTTTCCGTCCTGACCGCGTGCGCCCTGGCAGGAACGATCAGCGGAGCGCAAACGGCCCAGCCGGCCGCCTCCCCATCCGTCACCTCGCCCGGCGCGCAGTCGGCGCGCGTCCCGCTGGCGCCGTCCTCGGGCGCTGCGCAAGCGCCGACCGGGCCCCCTGCGCCCGTCCAGTTCCCGCCTATCGACCCGGCGAAGATCACGGCCGCGAACCCGACACCTCAGACTGTTGACACCTTCCTCCATGCAGTGTGGGGCTCGGACGACAATCGCGAATGGCGCGTCGCCTCCATCCAGCCCGCCTCCGTCGCCGGGTTCACCAAGGTTGAGGTCTACGTGGCCGACAAGCGCCAACCCACCCGCATCGGCACCTACGCGTTTCTAGTCACGCCGGACGGCAAGCACGCGGTCGCGGGCGACCTTGCCCCCTTCGGCCCCAACCCCTTTGCCGAGAACCGGGCCACCCTGCAACAGCGCGCCGACGGTCCTGCCCGTGGCGCCGCGGATAAGCAGCTCGAATTAGTCGAGTTCACCGATCTCCAGTGTCCCAGCTGCAAGGCCGCGCAGTCGACCATGGACCAGCTCGCCAAGGACTTCCCCCAGGCGCACATCGTCTTCCAGAACCTCCCCGTTTCCAGCGTTCACCCGCAAGCCATGCAGGCAGCCGAGGTAGGGGTCTGCGTTCGCCAGGCCAAGGGCGACCCGGCCTTCTTCCTCTACGCCCAGAAGGTGTTTGATACGCAGGCCGACCTCACCGCAGCCAAGGCCGACGCGACCCTGCGTGCGGCCGTCACCGCTGCCGGCGCGGACCCCGCTGCCGTGATGGCCTGCTCCACCCAGCCTGCAACCCGCGCCGCGGTCGAGTCCTCCGTGAAGCTCGCAACCGACCTCGGCATCACGGCCACGCCCACGCTCGCCGTCAACGGCCGCATCCTGCCGCTCACGCAGGTGCCGTACGCGGGCCTGACCAAGATGATCGTGTACCAGGGTCAGCTGGACGGCGTTGCCGTCAAGCTGCAACCCTCGCTCACAACGCTGAAGTAGCTAGGGAGGCCCTCGTTCCGCGGCAGCGGCACGGGGGCACCTACCGAGCCGCTACGACCCTTGTCCGTGCTCGCTGCCCGCTTCATGGTCGCTCGGGTCGGCGTAACCCAGGGCTCGTTTCAGCTCATCCATGTCGCTGCGCAGCCGAATGAATGCCGTCTGGAGGTTGGCCAGCGCGTCGCGCCAGTCTTCGGGGCCGAACGCCGATAAACGCATCTCCATCATGTTGATGGCGGCGTCCATGTTGTTCACGGCCGCGGCCACCTCGCGGTTGTGTACCAGGGTGGCATCGCGAGCGGGGGCGGCTGGGGAGCGACACCCTGCCAGCGCAACAGCAGGCACGGAAGCGAGGGCAAACTGACGGCGATTCATGCCGCATGGTCGCAGGCCGACGCCCGCTTGCGCAAGCGCCGCGGCTCCGTCGACGCAAGCGCTCACCTATCCCCAGGCCAGCACGATTGCCCCAACGGCAATCAGCAGACCGCCGGCCAGTTTGCGTGTCGTCAGTGCCTCGCCGAGCAGCGGCCACGCTAGCAGGATCACGAACACGACGCTGAGCTTGTCGATGGGCGCCACCTTGGACGCCTGACCGATCGACAGCGCGCGAAAGTAGCAGATCCAGGACAGCCCGGTCGCCAGCCCGGACGCACCCAGAAACAGCCAGCTCCGGCGATCGATGTGCGCCAGCCCGGTGTGGCTGCCAAGAGCCAACGCAATCGCCCAGGCAAAGACCACCACCACCGACGTCCGCACCGCCGTGGCCAGGTTGGGCTCCACATGCGCCACGCCCAGCTTCGCCAACACCGCCGTTGCCGCCGCAAACACTGCCGAAAGCAACGCCCACACCAGCCACGACATCCCTACGCGTTCTTGCATCCCACCATCCATAGCCACTCTGTTTTAGAGATGCGCGAGACAGCCCGCCGACGAACCTGATCGGCTGCCCGTCTCGTTCTCTAGGTCGCCTACACTGTCCAAACAGGACCCGCCAAACGCACACCCATGCCTATACTGACCGCAAAGACCGCCAAGCAGGAGCAGCTGGTAGACGCCATCCAGGCTAACTGGAAAGCCGAGATGCAAGGCTTCGCCACGTACAGCCATCTCGCCGAGCGCGCCCGTGACCCCAATACCCGCCGCGCCCTCCGCGGCATCGCGTCGGCGGAGAAGCACCACGCCGACCTTTGGGCCGACCGTCTGCATGCCCTCGGCGCGGAGGTTCCACATTTCGACCAGCGGCCTGACGAGCGCGTCCTCCGCGCGCAGGAGACCGGCGGCTTCGCCGCGCTGCGCGAGCTCGAGCTTGAAGAAAGCCGCGACATCGCCCGCTACGGCGAGCAACTTCAGGACTTCGGCGACGGGGGCAGCCTCGAGGTGCTCGAACGCGTCATCAAGGACGAACAGGAGCACTACCGCGTGCTCGGCAAGCTCGCGAGCACCGACACGCCCACCCAGCGGGACCCGAAAGAGATCCAATCGGCGCTGGATGCCCTGCTCGAAAAACGCGAAAAGGGCCGCGTGCAGGCCGGCAGCTGGCTTGGCGACGCGATCTACGGCGTCAACGACGGCCTGGGCTCCATCTTCGGCATCGTCTCCGGCGTCTCCGGCGCCACGCTCGGCAACAGCCACTTCGTCCTCATCGCCGGTTTGGCCGGCATGGTGGCCAGCGCGCTCTCGATGGGCGCGGGCGCGTACCTCGCGGCCAAAAGTGAGCGCGAGTTCTATGAGGCCGAGTTCGCTCGCGAAGCCAAGGCCGTGCGCCTTAACCCGGTTGAGGCCCGCGAGCTGCTATCGCTTACCTACCAGGTCCGCGGCCTGCCCCAGGAAGACGCCGATCGCGTCGTGGAGCACCTCGCCACAGACGACCAGGGTCTCGCCCAAGCGCTAGCCCGCGAGCGCCTCAACACCACCGAGGAGTCCCTCTCCAACCCCCTCACCTCAGCGACCTCCGGCGCGCTGTCCACGGCCGTCGGCGCGTTCATCCCGATCATCCCGTTCTTTTTCATGTCCGGCTACCCGGCCGTAATCGTGGCTGCCATCGTCTCGCTCGTGGCCCACTTCGGCGTCGGCGCGGCCAAGTCGCTGGTGACCATTCGCAGCTGGTGGTCCAGCGGCTTTGAGATGACCTGGGTGGGCGCGCTTGAAGGCGTCGTCACGTATGCCGTGGGGCTGGCGCTTGGCCACCTCGGCGGCGGCGGCGGCGCGGTTAGCTAATGCCGTTCACGACCCGCATCGAGTATGCCGCCGATCGCAAGTTGCGCACGCACAACACTGCGCTCTATCGCGCCCTGCACTGGCCGCTGTGGATCTTTGTCTTCTTCTTGGTACCCGGCCCGCTCATCTTCGACCTGTTTGCAAGCCGCCCCAACCGCTGGAATCTGCTTTGGCTGCTTATTGTCCTGGCTGGCACCGGCATGGCCGCGCTCCGTGGTCAGATCCCGGGCACCGAGCCCGTCCCCTACATCCTTCGTTTCACTGAGGATCGACCGAACCCGCTGTACCGCCGCGTCTGCTACACCTTTGGCTGGAATGCGGCTGTGAACTTCGCCCTCATGAACCTCCTCGGCTGCGTGGTGGCCGCCACCACCGGGCGCTGGGTCATGCAGGCGATTTTCTCGCGGGTGTACTTCCCGGTGCTTGCCGCCATCGTCCTCCTCGGGCTCGCTGGCGTGCTGCCCCGGGTGCGCCCGTCCACGGCAGGGGAGGGCACCGAGCGCCGTGTCTTCTTTGGCACAGTCTGGACCGTCACCGTCGCCCAGGCTGTCCTCCTGGTCCTCTGGAAGACCCTGCCCCGCACGCACACTGCCGATCTGCTCAAGCTCATCGGGTACGTTGCCGTGCTTGTCCTCGTAGGCCTCACTGCTGCAGCAGGGAGACTTCCCCGTACCCGTCCCATCCTGCCGGGCGAGCTCATGATCGCGGACTGAGAGCGCTTTAACTCCGCACCACGCGCGACGTACAATACCCCCGAGCACCGCCCATAAGGAGCCCGCACCGCCATGAAGCAGACCGCCCCCACGCCCGATCGTCGTAACTTCCTCAAAGCCGGCGGCGCGGTGGCCGCGGGCCTGCTGCTGCCGGGCGCCGCCGTTGCCGACACCGCGAAGACGTACGCTCTGCCGTCCAACCCACGCACCGTCAACGCCATGCCGACCCGCAACCTCGGCAAGACCGGTTACAAGGTCGGTGTCTTCTCGCTTGGCGGCCAAGCTGCCCTGGAGCTGCACAACAACGCCGACAATGCCGTACCCATCATCGAGCGTGCCCTCGACCTCGGCGTCAACTACATCGACACGTCGTCGATCTATGGTGGCCCTGACCGCTGGAGCGAGCAATACGTCGGCCAAGTCATGAAGGCGCGCCGGCATGAGGCCTTTCTGGCCACCAAGAGTAAAGAGCGCAGCCGCGACGGCTCCCTGCGCATGATCGAGAAGTCGCTTCAGCTGCTCAACACCGACCACGTCGACCTCTGGCAGCTGCACGACGTCGGCCTCGCGGAAGACGTTAACACCATCTTCGGCAAGGGCGGCGCCATGGAGGCCTTCACCGAGATGCAGTCGCAGGGCGTCGTCAAGTACCTCGGCCTCACCGGTCACTACCGCCCGGACGCGCTGATCGACGCCATCCACCGCCACCCGTTCGACTGCATCCTTATGTCGCTCAACCCGGCCGACGTGCACATGTGGAGCTTCCAGGAGCAGCTGCTGCCGCTGGCGGTAGAAAAGCAAATGGGCATCATCGGGATGAAGGTTCCTTCGCGTGGCCGCCTGCTTTCCAGCTGGACGCCGCCGCCCGTGGAGGCGCAGAGGCACATGTGGGAGGGCTCCGCAATCGCCACGCGCCCGGGGGTGATGACCATGAAGAATGCCATGGACTACGCCCTAACCCACCCGGTCAGCACGGTCATCGTCGGCTGCGACAACGTGGCGCAGCTGGAGGAGAATGTGGCCATCGCTCGCGAGTTCACGCCCCTCTCGCACACGCAAATGGCGTCGCTGAACGCAGCCGCGGAGCCCGTTGCCAAGCAGTCTCTGTTCTACCGCTTTACCGACCGCTCCAAAGGCTGACGCACGCTTATCTCACCGCAGCCGCCGTCGCGCCTCCGTCGGCAACGTGAAGTGAAACGTCGACCCTTGCCCGGGCCGGCTGGTGGCCCAGATCTGCCCACCGTGCTGCGCGACAATGCTGCGGCAGATCGTCAGGCCCAGCCCCGTGCCGCCCATACTCCGTGTGTCGGAGGCGTCGGCCTGCTTGAAGCGCTCAAAGATCTCCCCCAGCTGGTCCGCCGGAATCCCCAGCCCCTGGTCTTCCACTTCGATCAATGCCTCGTCCGGCGCAACGGAGCGCGCCCGGAGCCGCACCATGCTCACACCGCCCGGGGGTGGCGCGGAAAACTTGATTGCGTTGGACAGCAGATGCGCCAGCGTCTGCAGGATGCGCTCCGGGTCAGCCCAAACCGTCACCCCGTTGGCCTCCGCCGTGAACCGCAGGCCGGCCTTGGCCGCCTGCCCTTCCAGCAGCGCGATCGCGCGCGCAAACATCTCCTCCATCGAGCAGCGGACGAAGTGCATCTCCGCCTTACCGGACCCGATCCGCTCCAGGTCCAGTACGTCGTTCACCAGACGAATGAGCCGGTCCGTGTTCGCAATGGCGATTTCCATCATCTGCGCCATCTTCTCCGGCCGATCGTCCAGCCGGCCTGCGGTCAGTAATCCCAAGGCCGCCCGCAGACTGGTCAAGGGTGTGCGCAACTCATGCGAGATCGTGGACAGGAACTCGTCTTTCATGCGGTCCAGCGCATCCCGCTCGCCAACATCGGTGAACGCCACCACCACGCCCACCGCGCGGCCCTCGCCTTGTCCGGTCTCGATCTGTGGCTGGGCTACATACTCGACGGCCATCGGCGAGCCATTCTTGCGCCAAAAGACATCGTCTGCCACCCGAACCGTCCCCTGGTCTCGGAAACTGCCCAGGATGGGACACTCCTCCGCCGGGAAGGGCGTCCCGTCAGGGCGCGTGTGGTGAAAGAGTTCGTGCGCGTTCCGGCCCAGCATTTCTTCTGCCGGGAAGCCCAGCATCTGCGTCGCTGCCGGGTTGACCATCGTCACGCGTCCGTCCAAGCCGATGCCAAAGATTCCATCCCCGACCGACTCCAGCACCGCCGCCAAGGCCGCTTCTGCCCCCTTCCGGGTTTGCGGTCCGCGCTGGTCCTCGCGCATCCGCCGCGTCAACTCCAGCCGAGTCGTGACAAGACGGCTCAGCGCGCCCATGGACTCCACTTGCGCCGCCGTCAGCCCGTCCGGAGCGACTCGAAGCACAAACACGCAACCGATCGCGACCCCGTCCGGCGTCTCGACTCGCGCCCCGGCATACCATTCCGGGCCACCTTCTTCCAGTGGCAGCTCGCCCGCCGCAAGCTGCGTCTGCAGTACGCCTTCGGTCGCCATGGTCGCTCGAAGGGGCAACGCGCCCACGGAAATCGCGTCCAGCCCGAAGCTCCCCCCCAGGCTCGCCCCGGCCGTTCCGGCAAAGGCGATGCCCGCCGCCGAGGCCTCGCACACCACCGCCAGGAGGCGCGCAAGGTCGTCCAGCGCTGGGTCACGCGGCTCCCCGCGCAATCCATACGCCGCAATCGCTTCCAGCCGGCGCTCCTCGGTGTTCAACGCTATCTCCGTCACTGACTGGAGCATACGGAGCCCGTGCGGCGAGGCGCTGTCCCACTTTCGCTCGAGTCGGCGGACGGTGGTAATTGCCTGGATGTCACGTGCCCAGGTTGGGGTGGTCGGCTCGGCGTGAACGGGGCTGTGGGGAAAGGGCGCAACCTCTTCATTCTACTGCGCTTCACCGCGAAATGCAGCAACCGGCAAAGGCCATCGCTCCCCTTGGGGTAATGCCACTTTCGCCCCGGGAGCCCCCATTCCCAAATTGAATCCAGTTTGGTTCCAGATATCCACGGCTTTCTTCCACGCGCGCCGCCGAAACTCTTGCGGCACAGCGACATCCACCGCATACTCGGGGCAGGTGGCAACCAGGCTGCCTCCTTGGGAGCACACGCATGAGCCAGAACGGTCGCGAAGACGATCGGCGTCACGATCAGCCCATCGATCAGTCTCCCGCTCAGTCCTACGCTCGGCAAACAGTTCTGCGCATGCTTCGTCTCCCTCCGGAGCAGCTCGAAATCTGGGAGCGCGCCGGCCTCGTCTCGCCCGCCGAGATGTACGCCTTCGACGGCCTTTCCCAACTGCGCAAGCTCCGTGACCTCGCCGCCACGCGCATCTCCGTCAAGAGCATCTGCCGCTCCGTTGACGCCATGCGCCGCGTTGCCGGTTCAGCCAACCCGCTCGCCGGCGCCGTGCTCGCCCCGCACCGGCCACGCCTTGTGTTTCGCCAGAGCGGCGGCGCCCTGCTCGATCCGCTCAGTTCGCAGTTCGCCTTCGACTTCGATTCCTCGGTCACCGCATCCCTTGCGGTCGTACAAAAGCGCCCGGCCGACGCCGCCGTTCGCGCCCTCGAAGTGCAAGAACTCTTTCAACGCGCGGTTCGGCTTGAGGAGCGCCCCGCCACGATCACCGAGGCCAAGGCGCTCTATAGGCAGATTCTCGCGCTCGACCCCATGCACGCGCCCAGCGCCATCAACCTTGGCACCCTCTTCTACAACGACAAGGACTTCGCCGGTGCCGAAACCCTGTACCGCCGCGCCACCGAGGCCGACCCCGACTACGCGCTTGCCTTCTTTGACCTCGGCAACGTCCTCGACGAGCAGATGCGCCTGTCCGAAGCCGTCCTGGCCTACGAGCGCGCCCTCGCCCTGGTCCCGCAGTATGCCGACGCGCATTACAACCTCGCCCTCGCCCACGAGCGCCTAGGTGAGACCCGCAAGGCGCTCCGCCACTGGACCGCCTACACCCGTCTGGACCCCAATGGCCCCTGGCACACCCACGCCCGCAGCCAGGCCCGCCGCATCCTCGCCACCGAACGGCTCACCATCGTCTGCCGCCACGGACGCACCATGCGCATCGCCGGGTAGCCGTTCCGCCAAGCAGGCCATGCTGACACCGCTACCCTCCGTGTAGTAGTGTGAGCGCTTGGAACCGTTGCGGAGTGGACTTCCATTCTGTGGAGCTGCGACCCCGCGCTGTTCCTCGCGGAGGAGAGCAGCAGCATGCAACGCCTGATTCAATGCTTGGCCGGGTTCGCGTTGATCGCAATGGCAGGGAGCGGCCTCCACGCCCAGGTGGATGTGCTGACGCAACACAACAGCAACGATCGCACAGGCGCCAACCTCGCGGAAATCGTCCTAACCCCGGAAAACGTCAATGCTTCCCGTTTCGGCATGTTATTCAAACGAGAGGTGGACGACCAGCTGTATACGCAGCCGCTGGTCGCGACCGGGGTTCCGGTGGATGGCGGCACTAGGGATCTGGTCTACGTGACGACCGTCAACAACAGCGTGTACAGCTTCGACGCCAACGATCCAAATGCCACCAAGCCCATCTGGCATGTCAATTTCGGCACACCGGCGAACGTGAACAGCACGGACTTCGGATGTATGGACATCAACGGGCAGATGGGCATCATCGGCACGCCGGTCATCGACAAAGCGCGCAGGGTGTTGTACGTGGTGGCGCTGACAAAGACCGGCAAGGCCACCGATCCGGGTAGCGGCTTTACGCAGAAGCTGCACGAGTTAGACCTTGCCACCGGGGCCGATCTGCCGGAAAGTCCGATCACCATCCAGGCAGACAGCTTCAACCCGCTGATGGAAAACCAAAGGCCCGGTCTGCTGCTCTCGAACGGGATGGTGTACGTCGGCTATGCGTCGCATTGCGACAAGGATCCTTATCACGGCTTCCTGTTTGCCTATGACGCGAAGACGCTGCATGAGGTGGGCGTGCTCAACACGAGTCCCACGGGCTCGGAGGCAAGCATCTGGCAGTCAGGGCAGGGCCCGGCTGCCGACGAGCAGGGCAATGTGTATGTGTCAACCGGCAACGGCAGCTGGGACGGCAAGCAGAACTTCAGCGAGAGCTTCCTGAAGCTGTCGCCGGATCTCCATCGACTGGATTGGTTCACACCGACGAACCACTTCGAACTAGATCGACGCGACATGGACATCGACTCGTCCGGAGCGACGTTGATTCCGGGCAAGCATTTGGTTTTGGGCGGCGGGAAGGAAGGCGTGCTGTATCTGCTGAACACAAGCCAGCTTGGCCAGCTGGGTGACGAGCATGCGATCCAGCACTTTCAGGCCACCGCCTCGCATCTGCACAGCCTTGTGTATTGGCACAGCGCGGCTATCGGCGACGCCCTGTATGTGTGGGGACAACGGGATAAGGCGAAGGTCTACCGGCTACAAGGGGACAAACTGGACGAGACACCGGAGATGGAGCGCGATGTGCCTAACCAAGGACACCCTGGGGCCATGCTGTCCTTGTCGGCCAATGGAGATAAGAACGGGATTCTATGGGCCGCCATCCATGCAACGGGTGACTCATGGCATGAGTCCCAGCCTGGAGTTCTGCACGCCTACGACGCCAACGACATACGGCACGAGTTATGGAACTCGCTAGTAAACCCGGGTCGGGACGACTGCGGCGAATACTCCAAGATGGCGTCCCCGACGATCGCGAATGGAAAGGTGTATCTAGCCAGCTTCGGGACGGAAAACACAGGAACCGGTCAGATGTGTGTGTATGGCCTGCTGCCAGGGGCACAGGTAGGCAAGCCGAACCCACCTACGGGCGTGAAAGGGTCGCTCGTGCAGCATCGGGTAGAGCTAACCTGGAATCCGGTGCCCGGCGCCTCCTACTATCGAGTTACGCGCACCAACGGGCCGCAGGGCGCCCCCAAGGTGGTAGCGTTGGGGCTAACTACGCCAAGCTTTACGGAGCCGGTTGCCGAACGGGGAGCGCCGCTTACCTATACCGTGATCGCAGGCGGTGCAGGGGGCGAGAGCAAGGTATCTGCGCCCACCACCGTACAGTTAGCCGCGCCGCACGACCAAATGATGATGCATTGAAACAGGAAGTTACAAAGGAGACTGGCGATGAGAAGGTTGACAGGGCTGAGCGCAACGGTCTGTGCGGGGTTGGTGGCGATGTGTGCGGCAACCGCAGGAAACGCGCAGAAGTTAGCGGCAACCCCGCCGATGGGCTGGAACAGCTGGAACTTCTTCTTCGCGAAAGTTACCGATAAAGATATCCGCGACTCGGCGGACCTGCTGGTTTCGACCGGCATGCGCGACGCCGGTTACGTGTATGTGAACATCGACGATTCCTGGCAGGGCGAGCGCGATGCGCAGGGCCGCATCCACGCCAACAGTAAGTTCCCCGACATGAAGGCGCTGGCCGATTACGTGCACTCGAAGGGCTTGAAGCTAGGCATCTACTCGTCGCCGGGGCCGCAGACGTGTGCGCGTTATGCCGGCAGCATGGGCCACGAGGAGCAGGACGCCCAGACCTACGCGGAGTGGGGTATTGACTACCTGAAGTACGATCTGTGCAGTTATACGCCCATCATGCGGGCGCAGGCGCCCAACGACGAGGCCGCGCAGATGAAACTCATGCGCGAAGCCTACGAGAAAATGCATCTGGCGCTGCAGAAGACTGGTCGCCCGATTGTGTACAGCTTATGCGAGTACGGGTGGAACACGGTTTGGCAGTGGGGTCCGACGGTTGGCGGAAACTTATGGCGCACGACGGGAGATATTCAGCCTAACTTCGACCGCATCATGTTAATCGGTCGCGCGCAAGCGGGGCTGGCGAAGTACGCTGCGCCGGGCCACTGGAACGACCCCGACATGCTGGAGGTCGGCAACGGCAAACTGACCCATGGCGAGAACCAGGCGCACATGACGCTGTGGGCGATCCTTGCGGCGCCGCTGATCGCCGGTAACAACCTGACGCAAATGACGCCCGACACCGCCGCGATCCTCACCAACAAGGATGTAATCGCGATCGACCAGGACACGCTCGGTCGGCAGGGCGATCGGGTGTTCGCCGAGGGCGCGGTCGAGATCTGGACAAAGCCGCTGTCAGGAGGTCGCACCGCGATCGGCATCTTCAACTTCGGCGAGACCGCGGCCGATGCGCAACTGCACATGAAGGATCTTGGGCTGAAGGGTAAGGTGAGGGTGCGTGACGTGTGGGCCGCGAAGGACGCGGGCGAGATCGCTGACGGCTGGAAGACCACGGTCCCGGATCGCTCCGCGGTGCTGCTGGTCACCCAGTAGCACCACGCTTCACGGCTTGCCTACGCTGTGGTCCTCGTAGGCCTTCTGCAAGACAAAGAAGGCCTGCTTCTTCTCGCCAAACTCCGAGAACAGGCCTTTGCGGTTGAAGCCGTCCTGCAGCTTGGGGATGTTGCGCGTTGTGGACCGGAAGTCGAACAGAACCCAGGGCGTGATGCCGCGCAGTTGCGGGATTTTGGTAAACATCTGCAGTTGGTACTTGTAGACCTCGGCTTGCTGCTCCTCGGTCCAGCGCTGGGTTGTGGGGCCGTGGTCGCCAAACTTGGCTTCCGCGCCGAACTCGCTTACGATCACGGGCTTGTTCGGAAGCGTCCACAGCAGGTTGCCCGCGTCCGCCGGCTTGCCGCCGTACCAGCCGACATACTCGTTGATCCCGATCACGTCGAGCGCATCGACGAGCGGGTCAGTCAGGCTTCCCGCATCGCCGTGGACCTGCGAAAACAGCGCGGACGTGATCAGGCGTGTTGCATCGAGCGAGCGCGCTTCGGTGGCCATGCCGGAGATGAACTTCGTGCGAGCAGGGTCGTTGGTGGCCGTCTCGTTGGAAAGCGACCACAGGATGACCGAGGCCTTGTCACGATCGCGCCGAATCATCTCCCGCAACATGTTGATGTCCTTGGCATACACCTCCGAGTTGTTCCAGGAGATGCCCTGCCAATTCGGCACCTCGGACCAAAGCATGATGCCGTCGCGGTCGGCGGTGCGCTCCATGCGCTCATCGTGCGGGTAGTGGCAGAGGCGAACGAAGTTCGCGTGGAGGTCGCGGACGTAACCGAAAATGGTCGCCACCTCGGCGTCGTTGGTGACGCGACCACCCACGACGGTAGCCTCGGCATGCGCGTTGATGCCTTGAAGAAAAACCGCTTTGCCGTTAAGCAGGATGTGCGTTCCCTCGACGCGGACGTCGCGGAAGCCGATGTCGTCGGTGAGCTTGTCTTGCGCGTCGCCCGAACCTGAGGTAAGCGTCACTTTGTACAGCTTTGGGCTCTCCGGCGACCACAGCATCAGCGTTTTGGCCTTGAGGTCAAAGCGAGCCTGCCCCTCGGCGTCGGTCTTCAGTGTGGCGTGCACACCGGCCTCGGGGACGTCGAGCGTGACCGGTGTCCCGACCGGGGCGTCGAGAACGTGGACGTAGCCGGTCACTTCGTTGTTGCCGGGCTGCCAAGCGGGGCCGTGCGCCAGATGCACATCGAAGTCGTCGATGAACACCGTCGGCACCGTAAGCAGGGAGACGTCGCGCGTGAGGCCACCGTAGTTGTACCAGTCATAGCCGACCGAGGGGATGCCGTCCACCAGACGCGTGGCATCCACGCCGATGACGGCGAAGTTGGAGCCAGGATGCAGCACGGCGGTGACCTCGCAATCAAAGGGCGTGAACCCGCCTTCGTGGTCGCAAACCCGCTTCCCATTGACCCACACATGAGACCGGTAGTTCGCCGCCCCGATGTGCAGAAAGGTGCGTATGCCGGGTTGCGGCTGCGCGTCGAAGTCGCGCTGGTAGAAGACGACGCCCTCGTAATTGAAGAGCTGCGGAACCTGCGTGTTCCAGTCGCCAGGCACCCTCAGGGTCGGCGCGGTCGCGAAGTCGTACTCGGCGTTGTGCGGGCCGCTGGTGATGTTCGGATGGGTGTTGAGGGCGTAGCCGCGATCGTTGATCTCGCCCGTGTTGGTGTACATTTCGCGGAACGGCGCCTGGTCGACCAGGTAGTGCCAGTTGCCGTCGAGGCTGACGGTGTTGCGATGGTCCATGCCGACAATGAGGGTCTGAAATCGCGGGGCGCCGGTCTCTGTCGGCCTGCGCTGCTGCCCGTTGGCGTTGGCATCACCTTGCGGCATGCGGGAGTACGCCGTAACTTGTCGCCCGGAGGCGACCGGGCCCGGTTGCGGGACGGAGGCTGCCGGCACCTGCGCGAAGGGCGCCTGAACGCCCGCAAGACAGAGCAGTGCGGCTGCAGCGCGGGTGGAAGTGAAGCTTGAACCGGTAACGTCACTCCAGACACTGCGCAACACGGTGTTATATGCCATGCGTCTCCTTAGATCACGACCATTGTGCGGCCCGATGCAGCATCCACTTAGAAGAATGCTTGCTCCGGTTCACCCGCTCTTTGTGCAGCGGCCAGCATAGTGCACCCCGTGGCATAGCGCAATCCTGGACGCATACCAATGGTCCCCAGCGCTCAGTCCGTACCTCAAGTTGGTGGGTGGCAAGTTAAGCAATGCCGCCCACCACTTGAGTACAACATGCGCTAGAACCGAATCACGAGCTGAAAGACATAGCCGCAACCAAGCTGCTGCTCACCAGGTGATCTTGGCCGAGAGCTGGACCTGGCGAGGCAAATTGCTTTGCCCATCCGCGGCACCCCTTCGGATGGTTCCATAGTCGGCATCATTGAAGTTGTTATCCCCGGTTTCCGACCATAGAGGATGGTTGAGTACGTTGAAGGCTTCAAGACGCAACTGCAAGGAAAACCTCTCGTATAGTGCAAAGTTCTTCGACAGATTGGTGTCGAACTGTTGGATCCGGGGAAGACGAACGCCGGTGTACACCGTGTTCGTATTCGGTCCGAAGTTCGCGTTGGGCACCCGCAGGAGGTTTGGCTGAGTGCAGGGTGCGTCGTTGTGGTAGGGCAGTTGCACAAGACTGTACTTGCCGGAGCTATCTTCCGAGTACTGTTCAACGCACGGCGCAACCAGGCGAATGAACCCATTGCTCGCCTGTATATGCGGTTTAACATAGGGGCTCGCAATCAAGTTATCCTGGCCCGGCACCATCCAGGGCGTACCGGTCTCATAGATATACAGGCTTCCCAACTCCCATCCGCCGACCAGGGTATCGGCAATCCGGTTCATGCCGCTAAAGAGAGAGCGTCCCCGTCCGACCGGGAGAAGATAGACGCCGGATATGGTGATCCGGTGGGTCCGATCATTCCCATCGATCTGCCTCAAAGGGATCCGGAAGGTGGTGTCCTGATATCCACCAGCATCCATCTGCTTCGACCAGGTCCAGGTACCGTGCATGGTAAGAGACCTGTTCCATTTGTGAGCCGCGGTGACCTGAAGGGAGTTATACCAGGTCCGTCCCAGATTCAGCTGGTGCTCATTGATATCCCCGAACTGAGGGAACGGACGGGTGAAGTTCAGGCCATTGATCGTTGTGGAGCTGTAGTAGCCCGATCCCTGGAACCCGTTGACTGCGCGGAACGGATTCGGCTGGTTATTGTTGTTGCAAACCTCATATCTTCCGCCAAGAGCCGGATTGCATGGGGTAAATGCGGCAGCGCTTTCGTGGTTGATATTGTCGGTGATGGCGTTGCCGTTGTAGTCGGTGTCGCCGTTGTACAGGCGGCTTCCCACGTAGGAGATGCCGACCGTGTCGTTCCGGAGGAACTGGTGCTCGATTCCCGCGGAGTACGACCAGAAGCTGGGGATCTTGTAGTTGGGATTGACGACATCGAGCCCTTGTCCCAGGTTCTGCAGCATGCCGAGCGAGGATCCGGTGGGTTGAACCACGGCGGTGTACGGGTGGCTCAGGGAGTTCGCAAGATTGGGATAGGTGCAGCCCGGTTGCGTAGGATCGCATGCCTGGTATGTTGTCGTCGCGCTATAGCCATAGGTTGGCGGAGCAACATTTGGGCTACGGAACGACTCACCAAAGCCGGCGCGCAGGACCGTTCTGTTGTCCATGGCGTAGGCAAAGCCCACCCGTGGCTGGATGTTCCACTTCGTGAGTGCATACGGTCCACGCGGGTTGCCGTTTTGGCCCAGGTACGTCAGGCCGCCGACAATCTGGGGGTAGCCAGGGACAGAAGTTACAGAGTTAATGGGATTTACAGCAGTGCTGAATCCGTAGATGCCCGTATTGTGTCGCTCGGTCTCGGCAGGATCAAAGTCCCAGCGCACACCGAGGTTCAGCGTCAGCTTTGGAGTGACTTTCCAGTCGTCCTGAACGAACGGGGCCCAGTAGTGCTGCGACCAGAATGTCTTTGTATTGATGGTGTTGGTGCCCGAGGTTACGTTGCCGAGCAGGAGCGATGCGATCGAGTTGCCGCTGGCGGGATCCCACGATCCGCAGCTACCGCAATTTGTCTGGGTCCAGGTACGGTCTACCCACCAGTTATTCCCGCCGCCGACGATGTTGTTGACCAACTGCTGAAAGCGGGCGTCAAGACCTACGTGGATGGTCTGTTTGTTTTTGATCCAGGTAGCCGACGGGAACAACAAGAGCGAATTGCTCACATTCTGCCCGTTGTTGTTGTGACCCAGGGAATCGAACTCGCTGACATTGATGTAGGGAAATTCGTTCGCGGCCGCGGATCCCATCGCAGCAACGTCTGACGCAGACCACCCCAGGGCGGTCGGATCAAAGGGTGGCCCGCCATAGGTGTAATCCGCACGTACGGATACGTTTGCGCGGAAGTCGAACAACAAATTCGGATTGACTGTGTGTGTCTCTTCCAGAGTGAACGTGTGGCTGCGCTCGCCGTGAGGAAGCTGGCCGTTGTCTGCCGCAGTACCCAAACCTTCGTAGCTACGATCCTCCACTCGTTCCCAATAGCCGTAGTGAAAGCTCAAACGATCCTTGGATGAAAGATTCTGATCCCACTTTGCGAGCGCATTACGGTACCGATTGGTATCTGAGGCAGCAGCGGTGTAATTATTCGCGAAAGGGTTGGAGCCCGCGGCTGTTGCTGTATTGGGCTTGGGGTAATACGACAGTATCTTCAGCGCCGTGGGATTGAGGCGTGACGCGGGGAGGATGTTCAAGCCGCTTGTTGGGTTGATGGCGTCGTCGGGACCGAACGCCACACGGGTATAGCTCCCGTTCGCGTTCTGATGAATGTTCATCGGATCGAGAAGGGTCATCGGTGCATAGGCCGAGCCATTCCAATACACGAGATTCGAGAAGTTGCCGGTAAGCCAGGTCGGGTCTGGGACAGAACCCGTTACCGTGTTGGGTTGGATCTCGTTCCAGTTTTCAAATTGCAGCGTGAAGAAGGATTTGTCCCGTCCGTCAAAAAGCTTCGGGATCACGATGGGGCCATCCAGCTCGAAGCCATACTGGTCCAGTTTGTGTTTCTGGGTTGAAAATCTGGACACGTCAGAACCGGGCAGCGCCGTAGCAATTTTGTAATCGTTTTGCCATGTGTTGGCATCGAGCCACTTGCGCCGAGCGTATTCATAGACGTCGCCGTGAATGCTATTTGTGCCCGACTTGAGGATCACATCTTCCACGCCGCCCGAATTGCGGCCGAACGCGGCATCGTACGCGTTGGTCACCATCCTGAATTCCTGGACAGAGTCGACCGGTGGGATGTACGCAACGCGCGCGTTCCCGACGCCATCTGCCGAGGACGCTTCGTTGGAGACGCCATCCAGCATCAATTCCACATTGCCGGAGCCGCCACCGTTGATAGCGGTGTGTTGCTGCGTATCATCGAACGGTCGCTGGAATTGAGTGGCTCCCATATTCCACTGGACTCCGGCGCTCAAGATCGACAACATCAGGGGATCGCGGCCATTCAGAGGCAGCTCGGTCACTCGCGTGTTCTCGATAGTTTCCCCGATATCAGCTTTGCTGAAGTCGATGAGTGGGTCACCGTTGACAGTAACGGTCTCCGTGCCGCGTCCGACGGCCAGTGCAAAGTTCACGGTGGCTGTTTGATCCACCTGCAGATTGATGCCCGTGTGCACGCCACTTTCAAAGCCCTGAGCGGTAACGGATACGGTGTAATTACCGGCTTTCAGATACGGAATGGTGTAATCACCCGATTTCGTCGACACGGTTTGGGTGTCCACGCCGGTATCTACCTCGTGCGCGGTGACGGTGGCTTTCGGGATAACCGCTCCGGTCGGGTCTGTTACCCGGCCGGTAAACTGCTGAGCTTTCAACAAACTGGCCGTCGGGAGAAAAACTAACAACAGGGGTATACGACTCGCTTTCATTCTGGTACCTCACTTCGAGTTGGCCGATAGGCCTTCCCGACATTGTGTTTTGACTGGGGATGTTGCTGGGCAGTGCAATCTGTTCAGCGAAGAGGATGGTCTGTCATGAAGAACGGGCCAACCGAGCAATTGAGTGAAGAAGATGACAAGGAGCCGCCATAAGTCGGCGGCTTCGGAAGCACTGGAAAAAGCCGGAGAGGAGGCTTGAGTCGAGCGGTCCGTGTTTCCGCCGATCGGTCCTTGCACCATCTTGGGTCCCTCCTACGTCGTCGCGCCCTTGCGGAAGGTACGGGGAATAGACCCTGCCCTTACAAGGGGACTGCCGCAAGCGTTCAAGCGCGCCACCATGAAGCGCCTTCATCCGCAGTGCGGTCAGGTGGAATACGGTGCGGACCGTCGGCTTACGCCGTCGCCCTCCTGTAATCAAGGACTTAGGTGCAGTGCTGTACGTCGCCAGGCGACGTAGAGTACGCTGTGCCGCATGCAATTGCTGGAGGATCTTCGTGCCTCACGCGCCACGGGCTTGAGCGTCGCGCCTTCTGGACAAAGAGCGGCAGCTTGGCAAAGGGCTGGTCGAAGTGATCGGCGGGCGATCAGGATGTGGAGTATCGAGGACGGTGCTATTCGGGACGGCGCATCGCTAGGGCGACTGCCATTGAAGGATGCACTCCTCAGCATTTGGTTCCGGTGGCACGACTTGATGCGTCACCAGAGGCAACGGTGTAGACGGGTCCGGAGGCTACGGAAGTTATGGTCGGTATAGATGCAGCGCGTATTGAGGAAGCGCTAGAAGATGTCCTGCATGGCCATTCTTTTAGTTCCAGCAAACAGTGCCAGGCACTCCTGCGATATGTCGTGAAACACACATTGGACGATCGCGCAAACATGCTCCGCGAACGTGTGATCGGCGCCGAGGTCTTTGGCAGACCACCCGATTACGACACCGGTAATGATCCAGTGGTGCGCTCCCGTGCGGCCGAGGTGCGGAAGCGTCTGGCGCAACACTACATGCACGAAGGAAGTACGCCAAATGAGGTTCGCATCGATATCCCCAGCGGGTCGTATCGCGCTACCTTCGATTTTCGGGAGGCTCAACCTCGGATTCGGGAGACGCCGCTCGTATCAGAGACGCCTACTCCGAAGCGTACTCCGCCCGCAGTGTGGGACGCCTTACCTGTACTGGACCATCAACCTGCAGTAAGTGAACCTATCTCGGTCAGTTCCGATACGCCGACGTTGCCGGCCCAGCAAAGCAACCAACGCTTGGTGTGGAGGCCAGGTCTGGCTCTGATTGTTGTTTTCGCAATGATCCTGTCTGTTGTACATCTCTGGCCCTTTCACACAAACAGTGAGATCCCGTATGACCGTTTCTGGAGTCCCTTCACAGGCTCCTCAAAGAGTGCGATTGTGTATTTTGGTGGAAGCTACACCTACCATCTTTCTTCACGGTTCTTGGCTAACTACCGCTCAGAACACCATGCACAGAACGACGGGTCCGAGCTAATTCAGGGTATCCAGAGCGGCGGAATGCTGAATGCACAATCCCTCATTCCCAGTAACCCGACGATAGGTTACGGCGATGTTGCCGCGGTGGCGCGAATAGCATCGACCCTGACTCATTTGTGTAAGAAGTACGATTTGCGCTACGGAAGCGACCTTACCGTCACCGATCTGCATGCTTTTCCGACAGTTTTCATAGGAGGGTTTAGCAATATGTGGACACTGCAGTTGACGCAGGACTTTCGCTATACCTTGGATCAAGGCGGCATTGTGGATCGGCAGCAACACAAACTGACCTGGGTACAAGGCGCCAGCGCCGATGGTTTAAGAAACGAAGACTACGCCGTGGTATCGCGCATACCTAACTCAGCCCTCGGCAGTCCTACACTGTTTATCGCCGGAATCAACACCTATAGCAATCAGGCGGCGGCAGACTTTATCTCAGACCCAGAGAGGATTCGCACACTGACGCGGTCGCTTGGGAAAGGTTGGGAAGAAAGGAACCTCCAATTCGTGTTACATGCAACCGTAATCAATCAGGTGCCGATCGCCGCCGAGGTGGTAGCCGTCTACACCTGGTGATTGCGCTCAAGCCGAAGTCGCCACAGCCCTTGGCTGGCATCCCTCATCTGCGCTCCTGCCCAACACCAACCCGCGAGGTAACTGCCATCGCCCAGCCCAAGCGCAAGCTGCACCTTATCCCGCTTCTGGCCGCCACCTACTTCATGGTCTCCGGTGGCCCATACGGCCTCGAAGACGTCCTCGGCAAGGCCGGCTACGGCCGCGCGCTGCTGATCCTGGCCGTTGTTCCACTCTTTTGGAGTCTTCCCACCGCGCTGATGGTCGGCGAACTTGCCAGCGCCATTCCCGCCGAGGGTGGCTACTACATCTGGGTTGACCGTGCTCTTGGCCGTTTCTGGGGCTTTCAGGAAGCGTGGCTCTCGCTCGCTGCCAGCGTCTTCGACATGGCCATCTACCCTGTAACTTTTGTTCTCTACTTCGAGCGCATCGCCCCGACCTGGACCGCCGGCTATCGCGGCACGCTTTGGGCGCTCGCCGTCGTCGCCGCATGCACCTTATGGAATCTTCGCGGGGCCAAGGCTGTCGGCAGCGGCTCCGTGTGGCTTTTTTGCGCGCTGCTTGGCCCGTTCTTGGTCCTTACCGCGGTTGCGCTTCTGCGCTGGCACGCCCGTGGCACAGGCACGCTCTTCGTCCCGATCGCCAGGCCCGATATCGCCGGCGCGATTGCTGTGGCCATGTGGAACTATATGGGCTGGGATAACGCCTCAACCGTCGCCCAGGAAGTCGAGGATCCACAACGCAACTATCCCCGAGCCATCCTCGGCGCCGTCGCCCTGGTCGCTATCACCTACTTCGTCCCGCTCACGGCCGTGGCGCTCGCCGGTATTGACCCCACCCGGTTTTCTACCGGTGCCTGGACCGATGCCGCTCGTGTCCTTGCCGGTCCCGCGCTCGCGCTCGCCGTCGTTGCCGGCGGCATGATCAACGGCATCGGCATGTTCAACCCGCTCATGATGAGTTACGCCCGCGTTCCTTTCGCCATGGCGCAGGATCATCCCGCCGAGCCCGGCCTTCAAGGCGCAACCGCCCACGCGCGTCTTCTTCCCCGCATCTTCGCGCACACCAACGCGCACGGCGTCCCCGCCGTCGCCTTGGTCGCTTGCGCGGTGATTTGGGCGCTCGCGCTTCGTCTCAGCTTCGAGCGCCTGATCTCCATCGACCTCGTCCTGTACGGCGCCGCGCTTCTGCTGGAGTTCGTGGCTTTAGCCGTGCTGCGACTCCGCGAGCCCGACCTCGCTCGACCCTTCCGCGTACCTGGGGGCCAGACCGGCATCGTACTTGTCGGCGTCGGTCCTGCGGCACTCATTATGTTTGCGCTCTGGGCTGCCCGCAACGAGCACGTCGGCCCCGTAAACGCGTTGCTCTTCGCGGCACTCGTAGGCCTAGCCGGCGCGGCCGTCTACGGCTTGACCGAACAGACCCGCAAACACCGACGGCCAGCCGCACTGTAGGTCGACACCTGCAGGCCAGCCTTGCCCCGACCGCTCACTTGGCTGAGGCTTCCTTTCCGTCCCAGAAAGCCTTCTGCGCCTTGGTCACCAACTCGCGCGCATACGCCGCATCGCGCCAGCCATGGACTTCCACGCGCTTCTTCTCCAGGTTCTTGTAAATCGAAAAAAAGTGCGTGATCTCCTTCAGGATGTGCGGGTAAATCTGCGAGTAGTTCGCTACATCGTGGAACCGCGGATTGCCTGCGCCCACGCACAGAATCTTTTCGTCACCCTGGCCCTGGTCGGTCATCTCGAGCGCCCCAATCGGCCGAACTTCCATCACGCACCCAGTAAAGCTCGGGCTGTCCACCATGACCAGCACGTCCAACGGGTCACCGTCATCGCCTAACGTGCTCGGGATAAACCCATAGTCGCCGGGGTAGTGCACCGGGGAGTACAGGTTTCTGTCTAGCCGAAATACGTGCAGTTCCTTGTCGTATTCAAACTTCGTCTTGCATTCCAGCGGGATCTCGATCACCGCGTTTACCAACTCAGGGGCGCGTGGCCCCACAGGCAATTCCAGATAGTTCGGCATACGTTGTCGCGTTTCGACTCTCAGTTGACGTTGTGAGCACACCAGCCTGGGCAGGGAACCGGTCCGAACCACATGCAAGCGCTCTGGACTGAGTGTAGCCGCTTGGCTTGCTGTCCGCGTAAGCCTGTGGTAACCAGAGTCCTACACCGAAGACATCAAATGTGCACAAACGGGACACTTCTGCATCCAAACCGACCGGAGCTGTCACCTGCGACCAGCCCACCCAACGTCATAACAGACGGAAACTACGATCCATGCCCTCTTTGCGCTGCACTTATTTCTTAGCTGTTCTTTCGGTCGCCACCTTTGCCGGCGCTTCCGCCCAAGCCACGAACACTGCCAGCAAATCCGCCGACATCGCCGTCTTTGGCGGTTTCCTTGGCGCACACCCGGACTACGGTCCGTCCAGCAGTTACGGCGGTATGTTCGGCGTCGACTTCACGCGCTACTTCCGCTTTCCCGTCGCGCCCTCCCTGGAGTTTCGCGGCAACCTCCACTCCAACGCCGCCGTGCAGGAGCACAGCTACGTCGTAGGCCTTCGGGTCGTCGCCCCCTTTCGCCGCGTCCAGCCCTACGCCGACCTGCTCGTTGGTCCCGGGAACATCCACTTTCCCTACAACATCGGCTACACGAGCGACACCTCCACCGTGTACAGCTACGGCGGTGGCGTCGACATCCCAGCCTATCGAAACTTCGCGCTGCGGCTCGATTTCCAAGGTCAGCACTGGAATACCGGCGAGTTCACCTATACGCCCACCCTGGCCACCGTCGCCGTCCGCTACACCATCCCTTTCCGCGCCCACGTCTCCCAGCGCGACCTGGGACGCTAGTAGCAGGCTCACCTATGCGCTTGTGCTTCGGGCGAGGGGGCGTGAGATCCCTTCATAGCGTGTCTCATTCGCTTCGTTATGAGCTGCTGTTATTGCTGAGACCACCTATAACCCAGTCCCAAAACGGGAATGGCCCCAGAAAAATCATTGTCCAAACGTCACGCCCACCGTATCCTAGAAAAGGCGTGTCCGCCGGCGGCAACCGAACGGACACGGTGATAGTTAACGGTGAGCAATCGACCGTACAAGCTCGATCACCAACGCTACGACGATCGGCACGAGGGCCAACAAAACCTTCGCTGGGAACTCGACCGAACATCGGACGTGCAACTTAATTCGCTGCAACGTAATCACCACCTCTCCAGACAAAGTGAATGCCCCAGGGTGTAGCCTGGGGCAAACCTCTCGCCCGTCTGTGGCGAGATTCCGGTTTAGCCCCTGCTGTGTGCGCCCTAGACGCCTGCCGGTCTGGAATGGCTCTCCCATCCTCCCAGAGCCCCGTCGCAAGTGAAATCCCCCACCCGTGGGAGCCCTCTCGCCGCATCCACACCAGCGCGACCCACCGGCGCAGCCGCACAGCTCCCGGTGCTAGCCTGAAACCGTGACCTCGCCCGCCGCCCCGCAAGCATCTAGCCGCTTCGTCCGCGCCTGCCTCCGCCAGCCCGTCGACCGCACCCCCGTCTGGCTTCTCCGCCAGGCTGGCCGCTACATGCCCGAGTACATGGCCGTCCGCAAACACCACAGCCTGCTCGAGATCTGCCGCACCCCCGCCATCGCCGCCGAGGTCACCGTCACCGCCGCCGAGCGCCTCGGCGTCGACGCCGCCATCATCTTCGCCGACCTGCTGCTCCCGTTCACCCCCATGGGCGTCGACTTCGACTTCGTCAACGGCGAGGGCCCCGTCGTCCGCACGCCCATCCGTACCTTCGACCAGATCCAGGCCCTACGCACCGACCGCGCCGCCGAGCTCGGCTACGTCGCCGAGGCCATCAGCCGCGTCGCCAAACATTTCGCGGCACCGCGCCCGCCCGAGGGCCCCCACGCCGACCCCAACGGCGATCAGCTCGGCATCATCGGCTTCATCGGCGCGCCCTTCACCCTGGCCAGCTACATGATCGAGGGCGGCAGCTCGCGCAACTACATCGAAACCAAGCGCCTCATGTACGCCTCAGCCGTCGGCGACCCCGCCTGGCCGCTCCTCATGGCCAAACTCCTTGACGTCCTCGCCGCCTACGCCGCGCAGCAGGTGGAAGCCGGCGCCGACGTCATCCAGATCTTCGACTCCTGGGTCGGCGCCCTCAGCCCCACCGACTTCCGCGCCTTCGTCCTCCCGTTCGCCACCGATCTGGTCCGCCGCGTCCAGGCGCTTGGCGTCCCCGTCATCCTGTTTGGTGTCGACACCGCCACGCTCCTTCCGCTCATGCGCGAGACCGGCGCCGACGTCCTCGGCCTCGACTGGCGCACCCCGCTCGACGAGGGCTGGCGCGCTGCCGGCCCCGGCACCGCCGTCCAGGGCAACCTCGACCCCATCACGCTCTTCGCCCCACCCGAGGTCATCGAAGCTCGCACCCGCGAGATCCTCACCCTCGCCAACCACCGCCCCGGCCACATCTTCAACCTCGGCCACGGCATCGTCCCCAATACCCCCGTTGAGAACGTACTCCGCCTCGTCGATCTCATCAAGAGGCACGCCATAACCAGGCGCGCCTCTTGACCATCGTCCTTTCCGCGAATACCCACCTCTCACCGCATCGCGCTCACCGAACCCGTCCCGATGACCGGCCCCTCCCCCATCGCGCCAGGCCACTTGTATGTCGCCTTATGCAACACCCAAACCTTGTCCATCCGGGCAATCGGCATACCCGCAATCAGTTGGTACGTCTGCTCGCCCTCGCTAAACGAGATCCGGTTCAGCTCGACTTGCCCCGGCACAGCACCGCTCAAGGGCGTGGGCGAGAAGAAAAAAAGCCCCTCACTCGGCAGATAGACCTTGATCCCCTGATCCGGCTGATCTGAGATGGCGGTGAGGCTCTTTAGATCACCGGCCACCTTGCCGTTCTTCAACAGCACAGGCGACGTCACCCGGAACTGATTCGCCGCAGGATCAAGCGATTGCGAAAGCATCACCGGCATGTGGTCCATCCACTCGCCGGTCATGCTCAGCTTCACCGTCCCCGCCAGCGGCAACGCGAGCGTCTCGCCCGTGGTAAACCAGTGCTGCGATTGCAGCAAGCCCTGAGCCTCTTTCGGGCCGAAGCTGCTGAGCTGCGATGGGTACTCAGAGCCAATGTTCAGCAGCACCCGATCGCCCTCCTTCCGCACAACCGTGATCTCATAAGCAAGCGTTCCTGCGTGGAGCTGCGAGAGCCCGCCGCAGTGGTTTCGGCTCACGTCCGTAAGCGAAACCGGACACGCGACCTCGTCTCCCTGCGGGGTCTTCAGCTTCAGCACCAGCACCGAGCCATCCTCATGGGCGCGCACCTCCACTATCGCCAAACGTGATCCAAGCACCACCAGCAGCACCGCCAACGACGCAAACACAATCCGTGGAACTCTCATCATCTGCCATCCCTTCTGCCACCCTGTTAGGCTGCGCCGCGGTTGTACCCATCTGCGTTCAGGCACTCCTTCCGAGATCAGGTCGCTGCCCAGGCTGCGCAGCTCCGTCCCTATCTCCGCAAAGCTCTTCAGCAGCTGCTGACACCCAACGCAGTGGGCAATGTGCTCCGCCGCCGCCTGCGGCACGGCCTCGCCGTCGTACATGGCCGAGACAAACTCCTCCACCTCACCGCACCCCATGCAGTTCTCCTTTATTCGCCGTACCTAACCAGATCTCTCGCAACGCCCGGCGCGCCGCGAACAGCCGTGAGCGTACGGTGCCAACTGGAATTTCCAAAATCACGGCCAACTCTGCGTACGTCTGCCCTTCCACCTCGCGCAGCCACAACAGCGACCGTTGCTCCTCGGGCAGCCGCCGCAGCGCGTCGCCCATCACCGACGCCTGCTCGGCGTCACCCATTGCCGGCCGGTCGTCACACAGCGGCGCTTCAGGCCGGCTGCGCCGCCACACCTCCGCGGCCTGGTAACGCGCCATCCCTAATAGGTACCCGCGCAAACTCCCACGAGCGGGATCAAAGCCCTCCGGGCGAAGCCACAATGACGTAAAGATCTCCTGAGTAAGGTCCTCTGCCGCCTGCGACGAAGCCGCAATCTGGCGCAGGTACGCCCGCAGCCGCGGCGCATGCTCGCGATAGATCAATGCAAACGCCGCGGGATCTCGCGCCCAACTCCCCGGAATCGGCTCCGCGTTCGCCACATGTGCCTCCACCCTCCTATTCGGGTCGAAGCAGCAAAAGGTTCACCGCAGAGGAAACAATCTTGTCATCTTGCTTAACCGGGGCTTCGCAAGGTTGCCAACCCGCGCCGCTCCTGGGCGCAGCAGCCAGGTCACACCAAGCAAAAAGGCCCGAGCCAAAGCCCGGGCCTCCCGTACCGCAATGCGCTAGTGGAACATCGTGGCGAACCGATCCATGAACTGCTGGTACGTCCCGTCTTTCTCGGCCGTCCGCAATGGCTTCACGTGCTCTACCAGCACCTCGCCCTTGGGCGTATCGCCGCTCTCCAGGATCTCCATCACCTCGTTGGTGAACGCGTCCAGCGGCATGGCCCGCGGGTCGCTGGCCTGCTCCGGGCCGCCCAATTCGGTCTGCACATAGGGCGGCGCCAACTCCAGCACCTCCACGTTCGTCTTGCGCAGCTGCACGCGCAACGCGTCCAGCCAGTTGTGCAAAAAAGCCTTGGTGGCGCTGTACACCGGTGCGGGCGGATACGGCATAAACGCCAGGCCCGACGTGGTCACCATCAGGGTCGCCGCCGGCTGCGTCCGCAGCATCGGCAGCAGGGCCGCACTCAGCTGCACCACGCCCGTGATGTTGGTTTGAATGGTGATCTCCGCGTCAGTGGTGTCGATCACATCTGCCCTGTAGTTTTCAACCCGCGCCAGGCCGGCGTTGTTGATCAGCACGTTCAGCTCCGGAAACCGCTGCTTCACCGTCTCCGCAAATCGCCGTACCGCCGCGCTATCGTTCATATCTACAGGGATACCCACCATGCCCTGGTTGCGGCTCGTCACCTCGTCCAGCAGCGCCTGACGTCGCCCGGCGATGATCACCTTGTTGCCTTAGGCATGCAGTGCCTCCGCCAGCGCCCGCCCGATACCGCTCGTCCCACCCGTCACCAGAATCGTATTGCCGGAAATCCTCATCGATCCACCCTCTGCCGTCTAGATGCCCACCCCTTGCAGCCGAACCAAAGTCTTTCTAGTGGTTATTCCCGAAGGGAATCTGCGTTCGTCCGTCTCGCGCCCAAGAAAAATCCGAGCGCTTCCCCTGCGCGCGTCGTCTTCCTCCATAGAAGGCCATCATGCTCGAGGAACTCGCGTTGCCCTTGCCGCAGATCACGGAAGCCTCCGCCCCTGCGGAGATCGATCTCGCCGCCCTGGTCCCGACGCATGCCACGCTCCTGTTTCGCGTCGCCCACAGCCTCCTGCGCAATCGCGCCGAGGCCGAAGACATCGTCCAGGAGACCTTTCTCCGGGTCCTGGAGCGCCCGGGCAGACTGCCCACCATCCGCGACCTCCGCCCCTGGCTCATCCGCATCACCTGGAACCTCGCCATGGACCGTTGCCGCGCCCGCCGTCGTCGCTCCGCGCCCGATCAGGCCGACGACCTCTTCCTCCAAACCCTCACCGCGCCCGGCCTCCCCGCCGACCGCCTCCTCGACCAGGCCCAGCAAACGCGCCGCGTCCTCCACGCCATCGACCACCTCCCCAAATCCGAGCGCCAGGCCCTCCTGCTCTCGGCCGTCGAGGAACTCAGCACCGCCGACATTGCCACCACCATGCAAAAATCCGATTCCGCCATCCGCGCCCTCCTCCACCGCGCCCGCACCCGGCTCCGCGAGCGCCTCAGCCTCGGCGTCGAGAAAGCAGGGAAGCGATGACTCCCACCCAGCTCCGCCCCGGCTCCGACCCTCGCGACGATCTCGACCGCCGCATCGACCGCACCCTCCACGCCCTCGGGGACGTGCAGGCCCCCGGCCTCGAAGACCGCCTCCTCGCCGCGCTGGAGGCGCACACCGCCAACGCCGTAAACGTCCGGCCCAGGACACCAACGCGCCTTCTCGCCGCCTTTCGTCCACCGGTCGTCGCTTGCACCACCCTGGCCGTGGTTCTGTTCGGCCTAGTCCTCCTCCGCGCCCACCACCCCGCGCCTCCAGCCAGCTCGGCCTCACGCCTCACCACCTCATCGCTCAAACCTCAACAAGACGCCCCAACCTCCCCAACCAACCCGGTCAACCCATCCTCCCCGGCAGTCGACCCGGGTCCCCAAGGAGCTGCTCTTGCTACCCGGGCAGCCTCCTCGC
>CAXTLD010000038.1:0-36931 GCA_964245045.1 uncultured Acidobacteriaceae bacterium
CCCCCTATCCTCTTCCTGGGCCGCCAGCCCCGCGCCGCGCGTCTGTTCCGCCAACATGGCGCCGTCGCGCTCCACGGTGGGGACACCCGCTTCGTCGATCAGCGCCCAAAGCTCCGCAGGCCGGCCATGCACAAACTCCGCGCCGTGCTCCACCAGCAGCGCACCGTCCCTCGCGCGCTCGGTGAGGATGCGGCCGCCCACGCGATCACGCGCTTCCAGCACCAGCACGCGCAGGCCACGCTCCGCCAACGCCCGCGCCGCCGCCAGCCCAGCGATGCCGGCACCCACCACCACCACGTCCGTTTCTTCGCGTCCATTCATCGCTGCTCGCATTCCCTTACGCCGGCCCAAACTGCGCTTGCACCAACGCCAATGCCTCTTCGCGCGTGGCCACCGCGCCTTCGAGCTGTGCATCTTCGGCCATCGTCAGCATCTCGCGGAAGCGCGGCCCTGGGCGGTACCCGGCCTGGATCAGGTCGCTGCCGGTAAGCAGCAACGCCGGCCGAATCTCCTCGGTGCTCATCTGCCCCAACGCTCGTTGCGCGGTCTGGTAGGGCCCCAGCATGCCGTGCGAACTCATCACGTCCGCAAAGTGCAGCGCCATATGCTCGTCAAAGCGCGGCAGCCGCAGGAAGCGCTTCAGCGTCGACTTCTTCATCTTGGGCACGTCGCCGAACTGCATGTGGTGCTTCACCAACGCAAGGATCTGCGCGCAGTCCTCGTTGGAGAAACGCAGCCGGTTCAGGATGGCGCGCGCCACAGCGACGCCGATCTCCGCGTGGCCGTTGAAACGGATGCGATCGCCCGGCTTGCCTGGGTCAGGGGGCGTGAACGTCGGCGGCTTGCCCACATCGTGCAGCAGCATGCCCCAGGCCAGCGTCGGGCTGGCGCCGGGGGGCAGGTGCTCCAGCAGCATGAGCGTGTGCACCCACACGTCGCCCTCGGGGTGATACGCGGGCGGCTGTTCGCAGCCGCGCATGCGCGCCACCTCGGGCAGCAATACCGGCAACAAGCCGCTCTCGTCCAGCAGTTGCATGCCGCGCCGCGCGCCGCCCTCGGTCAGGATCTTCGTCAGCTCCTCACGGATGCGCTCGCACGAGACGACTGTGAACTCCGGCGCCAGCTGCTGCATGGCTCGCATCGTCTCCGGCTCGATCGCGAACCCGAGCCTCGCCGCGAACCGCACCGCGCGCAGCATCCGCAACTTGTCTTCCGTGAACCGCAGCCGCGGGTCGCCGATGGCGCGAAGGACCTTGCGCTCAAGATCCGCACGCCCACCCACAAAGTCCAGGACGCAGCTGTCGACCGCCTCGCCGGCCCCAAACCGCAGCGCGTCCAACAACAACCCGTTCACGGTGAAGTCGCGCCGCTGCACGTCCTCGCGCGGATCGTCCGCGAAGAGGACGGTGTCGGGCCGACGTCCGTCGGTGTAGGCGCCGTCGGAACGAAACGTCGCCACCTCTGTCGCGACGCGTTCGCCGCCGACTTCCTGGATCACCAGGATCACGCCGAAGTGCGCACCCACGGCCTCCGCACGCGGAAACAGGTGCATCACCTGCTCCGGGCGCGCGACGGTGGTGACGTCGAAGTCCTTGGGCTGCAACCCAAGCAGCAGATCGCGCACGCAGCCACCCGCGAAGTACGCGGCGTAGCCGTGCTCCGCTAACCTCTGCACAACGTGCAGTGCCGCGGCATACTGCGGGTTCTTGAAACGGGCCACAAGCGATTGGATGCAGCCGGGACCTTGCTTCTTCGGCCGGTCTGCCAACCGCTAGTGCAGCGTCTCCGGTATTACTGCAAATTGCAGCAACAGTTCAAACGGCACGATCTCCAACGTTGCTTCGTGCGTGGCTTCCAGCACAACCGGACAACCCGCACCGGCCCGCTGCGCCTGCAACCAGCGCGAGGCGCACACGCACCATCGGTCCCCAGGCTTCAGGCCTGGAAATCCGTACTGCGGCATAGGCGTTGAGAGATCGTTTCCCTGCCGCGCCGAGGTCGCCAGGAACGTCTCATTCACCACGCAACACACGGTGTGTACGCCGAGGTCGTCCGCGCCGGTGTGGCAACAGCCGTCCCGGTAAAAACCCGTCATCGGCTCGCAGCCGCAGGTGTCCAGCGGCTGTCCGAGCACGTTCTTTTGCTTCGTCTTTGTTTCTGTGCCGGCCATGTCGGAATTGTAGTGCTTCGCATAAGCAACATGGAAGCAGGCACTCGGCGTTATTGCAAAAGAGCGGACCCGGTTCCCATCGCCACCGGAACCGCAGGCAAAGCGATGCGAATCGTCGTTCCGCGGCGGCGTCCACGGGTGGAGGACCGTAAAAGCAACATGCCGCCCTGCTCCTGCACAATGCCGCGCGTCACCCACAGACCAAGCCCGGTACCTCGCTCGCCCTTGGTGGTAAAGAACGGCTCAAAGATCTCGCGCAGGTTCGCCGGTTCGATGCCGTGACCGGAATCCGACACGGTGACCACGGCCGTCGCCCCCCGTACACGCGCCCGCAGGAACACACGGCCGCCGCTGCCATCCATCGCTTCCAGTGCATTGCCCACAAGGTTGGCAAAGACCTGCCGCAGAGAAGGATCGTAGTGTGCCTCGCGCAAGCCCCGCCCATAGCTCGTGCAGATCTCCACGCCATGCTGCGAGGCGCGCGAGTTGAACAGCTGCACCACCTCCTGCAACAGCGTTTCCAGGTCGAGCGTGCGCCCTGGGAGCTTGCGATAAAAGCTGAGCGTGGATTTCGTGATGTTGCCCACCCGCTCCAGCTCGCGCCCGGCAATGCTCAACAGCTCCTGCGTCTGCGGGGGCAGCGTATTGGTCTGCAGGAGGTAAAAGATATTGGTGAGCGCTTCGAGAGGGTTGTTGATCTCATGTGCGAGCGTATTGGCCATGCGCCCCGCTGCGGCAAGCCGCTCCGAGTTGATCAGCCGCCGCATCAGGTCCGCGGTTTCGCGCTCGGCCGCCTTGCGCGCGGAAATGTCCTCCACCACCCAAAGCAGCGTCACCTCCTGCGTGCGCGTGACGCCGTCGTGCCGCAGCAATGAGACCGTAAGATGCGCTGGAAAGGTAGCGCCGTCGGCCCGCATCAGGCTGCGTTCCACGTGGTAGCCGCTGCGCGTGCCAGCCATCAGCTCGGCCTGGAGCGCTGTGTCCAGATTGCGCTCCGAGGGCAGCACAAAATCCCGCAAGCGCAGGGCGCACAGCTTATCTTGCGGCACCCCAAGCATCTCCGTCAGACGCTGATTCACCAACACAAACCGGCCCTCCACCGTGGTGTGCGCCATGCCCACGGCAGCCTGGTTGAAGGTGGCTGAAAAGCGCTGTTGCAGCAGCCGAAGCTCGGCTTCAGTCTGCAGACGCTCGCGCCGGCGCGCCGCCTCACTCAACTCGCGTTCGATGGCCGGCAACAGCCGCTCCAGGTGGCCCTTCAGCACGTAGTCATGCGCGCCGGCGCGCATCGCGTTCACGGCGGAAACCTCGTCGATGGTTCCCGAAACGATGATGAAGGGAAGGTCCACGCCGCTGGTCTGGATCAACGCCAACGCATCGCGCGCCCCAAAGCTCGGCAGGGTGTAGTCGGCGATCACCAGGTCCCAGGGACGGGGGTCCGCCAGCGCCTCGGTCAGTTGCAGCGCGGTCTCCACACGCAGCGCGTCCACGGCATAGCCGGCCCGCCCCAGATGCCGCTGCAGCAACACGGCATCTTCTTCGTAGTCCTCGATGATGAGGACCCGGAGCGGCTTACGGGTTGTGCCTACTTCGAGGGCGGACATTGATTCAGCAACAACCAGTACATGCCCAGCTGCTTGGTAGCCTCGGCAAATTCGGTGAAGTTCACGGGCTTGCGGATGTAGCTGTTCACGCCCAATCGGTAGCTGGCCACAATATCGCGCTCTTCGTCGGAGGACGTCAATACAACTACCGGCAACAGTGCCGTCTTGTCGGAGGCGCGGATGGCGCGCAGCACATCTAGGCCCTCCACCTTGGGCAGCTTCAGGTCCAGCAACACGAGCTGCGGCACGCGTTCGGAACCATGCTCCACGCCGTCCATGAATGACAAGGCTTCGGCGCCGTCGCGCGCCACTTTAATCTCGTTGGCCACGTTCGCTTTGCGCAGCGCCCTGATGGCCAGCGCTTCGTGATCCGGATCGTCTTCCACCAGCAAAATCATGCGTTCACTCATCGTTTCCGTCGCCTTTCGGCCCGATCCGCGTCCTACTTAAGATCCGTTCAGCGTGAAGAAGAAGGTCGCTCCTGACCCGATCGCCCCTTCCGCCCAGATCTTCCCATGGTGCCGGCGGACGATGCGCGAGACCGTCGCAAGCCCAATGCCCGATCCTTTAAAATCCCGGTCGCCGTGCAGCCGTTGGAACGCCGTAAACAGGCGGTCCACATACTGCATGTCAAACCCGGCGCCGTTGTCCCGGATAAAGTATACGGTCTCCTCGCCCTCCTTGAGCGCGCCGAAGCGGATGTGCGCCTCGGGCGTTTTGGAGGTGAACTTCAAGGCGTTGCCGAGCAGGTTCTCAAACGCCACGCGCATCAGCCTGGGGTCCGCCTCGGTCACCAGACCGGGCTCGGCGGTGAACGCCACCTTGCGCTCGCCCTCGTTGGCCATCAGCTCGCGAAAAATCAGTTCTGCCTGTTGCGACAGATCTACGTGCTCCCGCTGGAGCTCGCTCCGTGTCACGCGCGACAACTGCAATAACGCGTCGATCAGGGTGCCCATCCGCTGCACGCCGCCCCGCACCCGTCGGATGTAGTCGCGTCCCTCGTCCGTGAGCGTGTCAGCGAAGTCCTCCTCCAGCGCGAGCGAAAAGCCGTCGATGGTGCGCAACGGCGCCCGGAGGTCATGCGACACCGAATACGAGAACGCCTGCAGCTCCTGGTTGGACACCTCCAGTTCGCGCGTGCGCTGCTCCACCCGCCGCTCCAACTCTGCGTTGGAGTCACTCAGCTTAGCGTTCAACGTGCTGATCTGTCCGGCGCGATCGGCCAAGCGTTCGCGATCCAGGGAGGCGTTGATCAGCTGCTGAAACGCGAGCACCAACAACACCAGATCAAGAACCGAAGCCCCCACGAAGCTCACCACCACACTACGACGGGCAGCATGCGCGTAACCGTATCGCTGCACCAACAGTCGGCGCTCTTCGTCGAGAATGGCGCCAATCACCGAACGTACGCTGGGACCGCCGTCCGAACTGTCGCTCAGCGCCGGCTGCAGGACGGCGTTGGGCAGCATGCCGCCGCTATGCGCCCGGCGCATTCCCATCGCCGCGTCCAACGTGCCGAACCGCACACCGATGCGCCGGCGCAACAACGCGATGCGCACCTGCTGCGATCCGTTGTCAACTGTAAGTTTCTGGATGATGTCTACCTTGGCCAGCACGTCCTGGGCCGACTGATGATACCGGTCCGCAAAGTCGCCCGAGCCCGTCAGCAGATACGCGCGTACCGCGTTGTTGGCCGAGCCCATCGACACCAGAACGTCTTCCGTGCCGGTAAGAACCTCCAAGGTGTGAGACAACCAGCGCTCCGCGCTGAACAACTTGCCCAAGGCGTGCGTCGCCATCCACACATTTAGCAGCACAACCAGAATCGGGCCGATCATAAGCAGGCGATAGCGGCTGGTGACGGTCATCGCCTTCCACGGTAGCAGAGGCGAGGCAGTCGTTGGCTGGGTCATCGCGCCGCCGCAGACGAGTTCGTCTGCCCGCGGACGACCACCCGGTCGATATACATACTGGCCCGGAACGGGGGCAGCCACGTTGTGTACGCGACCGGCGCAAACGACGACGGTCCATCACAACTTGATGGCGAAAAAGAAACCGCGAACTGCGGGTGAATGGCCGGAAAGAACCGCGCCCAGCCGTACTTACAGGGCGTCGGCTTGATCGTGTAGGGGATGGGCGGCTGTTCGGTAAACCCAGTCGGCGTGTTCATCCACCCTGTGTTGATAAACCCATATCGATCCACCTGGGTCCAGCCGTCATACTCCCATCCCGCAAAGAAGCGGTCGCGGCTGATGCCGGCGCGCTGCAACGTCTCCGTCGCCTCCAGACGGGCGCGCTGCATGGCAAACAGGTCATGGTTCGCCGCGACGGTGTACACCCCGGCCGCCACCGCCAAGGCAATGCAGAAGGCAGGCAGCCGAGGCCTAACGCGCTCCTGATACAACCTCCCCAACAGCAGCAAAGGGACGAACAACAGGACCAGCAGGTACCGGTCATACGCCCGCTCAAACAGTGCGCGATGCGCCATCAGCACCACATACGCCAGCGTGAACGGCCCGAGCAAAACCAGCAACTCACGCAGACGCGGCGTCCTCTGCGAAGGCGCGGATTCCGGCTCCGGGCGCTCCCGCCCCGGCGCCAGCACATAGCCGACGGTCCCGATCGCGCACACCAGCGTCAGCAAAGTGAGCGCAACGCGCACGGAGGGGTAGAGTTCCGCCGGCCGTGTCCCGATCTCGACCAGGTTGACCAATCCGTTCTCGCTGAAGTAGTTGCCGTCGAATGGCGCCAGCCAGCTTCCCACCCGGTGCGTCGCCACACAGAAGTGCCCGAACAGCCCAACGGCGACCGATGCACCAACGATCCATCGCCGCACCTGCGGAACCCGCAAGCGCACCTGCGGCACAAAGGCGGCCAGCACCGGAACCAGCAAAAGGCAGAGCGCTAGCGCCGCTTGCACCAGATGCGCCACAAACGCGTACAGGAGGTCCCGATCCATATACCCGCCCACCAACGCCTCGCGCAGCGAGTACGGCTGACGATGAAACCAACGCAGGCTCCCGTAGGCAAAGCCAAGGGACAGCAGCCACACCGCACCCAGGACTACCCATGGTATGCGGCGCCGGCGCAGCAGGGAAGCAGCCGAAGGCACCATGACCATAGCGCCCAACCATGCTGTTTGCCGCGCCGTGCCGCCCAGCACGCTCCCTGCACACGCAAGCACTAGCCAGCCAAAGCAGGCTCGGTCGCTCTGTGTTTCGAGAGCGCGCACACAGCCGTAAAAACACAGCAGTGTCACCAGCACGCCGGGGATGTCCGACATGAACGTGGTCGCCAAGGGCAGATAGATGGGACAGAGCACGATCGTCAGCGCCGCGATAAAGGCGTTGCGCTCGTTTAGCCCCGCGCGGGCGAAGCAACGCTGCAGCAGGTACGCCGTCAACACCGCCACTAGCACACCGGACGCGCGCACCGCGGTGAAACTGAAACCGAACAGCTTCACGAACACTGCGCCAAGGGGAAGCATCCACCCAAGCATCGCGCTCGCCCAGCCGATGTACATGACGTGGCCCGTCTGCGCCAGCAACGCCGCCGATCGAACGTACGACCAGTCATCGTTGATGCCGATTTCGGCAACGGGATGGCTCGCCAACACGCACACAATCACGGCCAGCGCGCAGGCAAGAGCATACAAGTTCGGGCGGGGAAAGCCGCGCATAGGCGAACGCAACCTGAAACGAAGTCGAGCCCCCAGTCTACCCGGGAGCCGCGCTCCAGGTCAGATCACAGGTGTAACCCCGATGTGCGCCCGCGAGAGACCTCGGTGTCGTTACTTACTTGGCCGCCAGCGCCATCTGCTGCTGGTACTCCTCGTAGGGCCCCTTGTGATCGGTGATGCGGAAATCGCTGGGGCCGCCCTCGAAGTGCCAGATGCGGGTGCCCACCTCTTCGATGAGGTCCTGGTCATGCGTCACCAGAAACACCGTGCCTTCGTACTTCTGCAGGGCCTGGTTTAGTGCGTTGATGGACTCCAGGTCAAGGTGGTTCGAGGGCTCGTCCAGCACCAGCACGTTGGGCTTTTGCAGCATCAGCTTGCAGAACAGCAGTCGCGCCGCCTCGCCGCCTGAGAGCGCCTCGGTCTTCTTCATGCCCTCTTCGCCGCGGAACAACATCTGCCCAAGAATGCCGCGGATATCCTCCTTGCTCGCCTTCGGGTCATAGCTGTGGAGCCACTCGGCGGTCGTGGTGCCGTGCGGGATCGCGGCCGTGTGGTCCTGCGCAAAGTACCCAATCTGCGCCTCGTGCCCCCACTTTACCTCGCCCGAGTCGAGCGCGGTGGTGTAGCTCTCTTCCACGCCCGGCGCCCCCGCGAGCAGGGCCTTCAGCATCGTCGTCTTGCCCTGTCCGTTGCGCCCCACCAGTACGATCTTTTCGCCACGCATCACCGCTCCGGTGAAGTTGCGCAAAACCTGCTCCACCTGGCCGTCGGGCTGCGTGTAGCTCTTGTTCACGTCTTTGAACTCGAGCAGATGCTTGCCGCTGGGCCGCTCCATACGGAAGCTGATAAACGGACGCTGGATGTTGGAGCGCGCGAGCTCCGTAGTCGCGAGCCGTTCGACCTCCTTTTTGCGGCTGTTCACCTGGCTGGAGCGCGTGCCGGCGGAAAAGCGCGCAATGAACTCGTTCAGCTGCGCGATCTTCTTCTCGCGCTGCTCATTCTGGCTCTCGATGCGGCTGCGCACCTGCGTCTTCTGCAGCACCATGTCGTCGTAGCCACCGGTGTAGGTGATGATCGTATGGTAGTCGATGTCGGCGATGTGCGTACACACAGAGTTCAGGAAGTAGCGGTCGTGCGAGATCAACAGCACGGTGCCGTTGTAGCGGTTGAGAAAGTTCTCCAACCAGTGGATCGACTCCAGATCCAGATAATTGGTGGGCTCGTCCAGGAACAGCGCGTCCGGGTTACCGAACAGCGCCTGTGCCAGCAACACGCGAACTTTCTGTCCGCCCTGCAACTCGCTCATCTTGCGGTCGTGCACCTCGTCAGGAATGTCCAACCCCTGCAGCAGAATGGCGGCGTTGGCCTCGGCCTCATAGCCGTCCTCTTCGCCGACCACGCCCTCCAACTCACCCAGCCGGATGCCGTCTTCGTCGGTCATCTCCGCTTTGTTGTAGATCGTTTCGCGCTCTTCCAGCGCCGCCCACAACGGCTTGTTGCCCATGATGACCGTATCGATCACGCGATAGGCGTCGAACTCATACTGGTTCTGGCGCAGCACGCCGAACTTCCGGGGCCGCACCACGGTCCCCTTTTGCGCATCCAGCTCGCCGGTCAGCACCTTCATAAACGTCGACTTGCCGGCCCCGTTCGGCCCGGTCAGGCCATACCGACGCCCGTCGGTAAACGTAACGCTCACATCCTCAAAGAGCAGCTTCGCGCCATAGCGCATGGTGACATTGGAAACAGAAATCATGGCATCTTCTATGCTACCGTGAACCGGCAGCAAGGGCCCGACAGCGGCGTCAGCAACGCTTGCCGGCGCACCCTGCGGGTGGTGCGCACGCCTTCACGACAACCACGCTCTGCGGGAACGCATAGGCCACGGCAACGGCCAGCACAGGCAGAAACCAAAAGACCTCAAACATTTTCTCCTCCATCCTCGATAACAAGGAGCGAACCGGGCCACCACCTCACGTTGCACGTGGCGGCCCGGATCCCCTGTGCGGCTTAGCTTGCGCCGCCGGCTGTGTCGATCGTCGACCCGGTGACCCACCGCGAATCGCTCGACGCTAGAAATACTGCCACATCCGCGACATCGGCCGGCTCGCCAAGGCGACCCAGCGGCGTCATCGCCAGCACCATTTTCTCGAACTGCGACTCACCCCCGCTGGTGAATCCAGCTGCGGTCGACCCTTCCGTCGTTACCAGGCCCGGGTTGATCGAGTTGACACGAATCTGCTTCGGCCCGAGCTCTACGGCCAACACGCGCGTGATCGCATCGACCGCGCCCTTGGTCGCGGAGTAGATACTGTTACCCGGAAACCCCTTTTTGCTCACCAGCGAACTGACGTTGATCACGCTTCCGCCCTCCTCGCCAAACAGGGGCAAGGCAGCCTTGGTGGTAAACAGCAGTCCCTTCACGTTGGTGTTGAACTGCCGGTCGAACTCGGCTTCTTCCAGCGCCTCTAGCGGTACCATGCCGAATACCCCCGCGTTGTTCACCAGAACGTCTACCTTGCCGAAAGCACGCTTCACCTCGGCAAAAAGCGCGTCGATCTCCGCGCCCTTGGCGACGCTGCCGCCCACCACGAGTGCTTCGCCGCCGGCCTGCTTGATCTCCGCCGCGACGCGCTCTGCGCCGGCCTGATCGGACGCATAGTTCACCACCACTTTGGCGCCCTCACGACCCAGCGCCTTCGCAATGCCCGCGCCGATACCCTTCGACGCCCCCGTAACCACTGCCACTTTGCCTGTCAACCTGCCCATGACTTCCTCACTTTCTGTTTGAGTTAGTTTTTGGTGCTGCGTCGCGAGCTATTCTCTGCCGCGCCCTCAAATGTTCCCCTACCGCAAGCCGCCCCCAACGCTCAGGTTCTCTCCGGTCACCCAGCGCGCCTCGTCCGACGCCAGAAACGCCACCACATCGGCGATGTCGTCGGGCTGTCCGATGCGCCCGAGCGGCGTCTGGCTGACCATCGCCTCTTCAACCCCGTCGCCGCGCATGGAGCTGTTTCCTTCAGTTGCGGTCAGGCCCGGGCTGACCGTGTTCACGCGAATCTTACGTCCGCCCAGTTCCTTGGCCAGCACCCGGGTGATCACATCGACGGCCCCTTTGGTGCCCGCGTAGATGGAGCTTGCCGGCATCGCCATCGTGGTCACGACCGAGCTGATGTTGATGACCGATCCACCCTCTGCCGGAAACAGCGGCACCGCGCCTTTGGTCGCCAACAAGAGCCCTTTGACATTCACGCCGAACATCCCGTCGATCTGCTCTTCCGTCACTTGCTCAATTGGCGAAAACGCGTAGGTGCCGGCGTTGTTCACCAGCACATCGATGCTGCCAAACTGTTTTCTCGTCTCAGCGAACAGCGCCTCGACCTCCGCCGCTTTGGCGACGCTGCCGCCGACCACAAGCGCTTCGCCGCCGGCCTGCTTGATCTCCGCCGCGACGCGCTCGGCACCGGCTTGGTCCGACGCGTAATTCACCACCACCTTGGCGCCCTCACGGCCCAGCGCCTTTGCGATGCCCGCGCCGATGCCCTTTGACGCCCCCGTAACCACTGCCACCTTGCCTGTCAACTTGCCCATGCTGTCCACCCTTCGTGCCGGTCGATATTTCGACGCTCATCGAATGGATGGCTGCCACTTTCCGGCGATGCAGAATCTTTGGTTAAAGCGACGCCAGCGTTGCAAGGTAGGCGTTCCAGATCTCGCGGCGCAGGGTAAGCCGCACACTGCGGCCTTCGCGCTCGACGGCGACCAGGCCGGCGAGCTGCAATTCCTTGAGGTGGTGCGAGACGGTGGCCGGACTCAGACACTCCGCCACGCTGAGGCCGCGGCAGGCCAACGACGGCGCGCTCGCAATCTGCTGCAGCATCGCATACCGGCGCGGGTCGGCGATGGCGCGGCTGATCGCCTCCACCTGCTTGCCGGTCAGTGCGGCGGTCTCGCCCGTGCCCATGCCCTTCAGTGTGGCACCCCAGCGGCCCGGACTCAACCCGGACGTTTCGGCTGCCTGCCTGGAAAGAACACGGAGCAGGCCCAGGCCCGGGTCCTGCCCGGCCTACAGACCTGCTCCTCACAGCTCCGCTGATGCTCGCCACCTGCGTGGCGATGTGATCGTCTCACGGCGAGAGCCTCCTGCCTGCACATGGCCCCGTGCTGTTGCCTGTTGGCAACAAAGGCTTACCACGCGCGCACAAGTCCATTGAAATGCTGCAGTTGCTGGTTTGCTGTAAAGTTAATCGAAAGCGGCTTTAGCTGATTCTTTCGCTGAAGCAACGAGATTGACCTCTGTTTACGGCTGCGCTGTCTGCCTGCTTTGGCTCAGTTAACATTACCTGTACCCGGCACTGAACCCGATGTGGCCAGGCACCTGCGTGTGCCGTGCAACGCATGGCGTTCGACACGGGGTGCAGTTTTGGGGAGAACGGGCATGCATGGCATCGGAGGAAAGCTGCGCGGCGCACGCCTGCAGTGGCAACTGACGTTGCGCGAGGTGGAAGAACGCAGCGTGCGCCTCGCCCAAGAGTGGGGCAACCCGGCGTATCGCATTTCGGCCAGCTGGCTGGATCGCGTGGAGCGGGAAGATCGCGGGCTTTCGGCCACCAAATTGATCGTGCTTGCTGTGATCTACAGCCTTACCGCCGAGCAGATGCTGGCGCTGTGTCCGCCGGCCAGCGCCGGCCCAGTCCAGCTCGATCACGTCTCCAGCCCGAACGCCACGCAACTGTTGAGCCGCGGCCCGCTGGGCGAACACGCCAAGCAATGGTTGCCGGAGAAGCTCGTCACCGATCCGCCGCCGGAGGAGACGACGCTGCTGCCCACCGAGGACCATACCCTGCCCAGCCGCTATCGCCGCGGCATCATCGGTCGGCGCGACCGCACGCTGGAACCCATGATCCGCGCCGGCTCCATCGTGCTCATCGACACCCAGAAACGCGCCATCGCGGGCCGTAAGGAGTGGACCCATGAGTTCGACCGGCCCATCTACTTTCTGCTCACGCGCACGGGCTACGTGACCGGCTTTTGCGAGCTCGATAAGGACGCCGAGTGGCTGACGCTGGTGCCGCACGCGCTCTCGTACGAGAGCAACCGGCGTTGGCGCTATAAGAAAGAGATCGAGGTCCTGGGTATGGTGGCGGGCGTGTTTATGCGCCGGGCTGCCTGAACGTTATGGCTCGCCCTCAGAGCACGCTTCGCAGCTGCGCCCATCCCGGGACCTGGGTCCCTTCGTACAACGTCCGCACATGCTGGGTCATGTCGTAGTAAATCGCCACGGCACGTTGTGCGTAGTCCGGAAACACAGCCTCGAGATTTCCCCGCACCTCGGCACCCTGCAGCCGCTCGACGTGCCACTGGATCTCGCGCGCGTTCAGGCGAAGTTGTTCCGCCACGGGGAGCGCCTCCGGATACCAGCGTTGCACATGGCTGGCCAGCGCGATCAGCACATCGCAGTTGCCTGCAAGCGTTTGGAGCCCTTCAAGGCCGCCAACCAGCTCCCAGATCTGCCAGCTGTCCAGCCCCGCCTGGCCGCCGTCCGTGGCAACGTGCGCCACGTTCTCACGGCTCACGGTCAGCAGGCGGGTTAGGAGTTCGTCGAGGGAGGGTTCGCGGTTTCGCCATCGCGCACGCCGCCAGGACGCCGCGCCGGTGACCGCCAGCAGAACGAAAAACAGAGAAACAGCAGATGCAAACTCGACCGAGTGCAGGCTCACGGCTTTCTCCAACTCCGAAGCGTTCCAAGATTATCAGCCAACTGGGCTTCCAGCGCACGTAAATGTTGGCGAAGTGCGGGCGGCAGTTCGCGCGGCTGCGGGGCCGCCTGCCAAAGTGTGACAATCCAGTATCCCAAGCACGACAAATACACCAGCATGCGCGCATAGGTCAGCGCTGTTTGAACCTGTGGATCGTACCCTGTGCTGTACAGGGAATGTCCTGCGCCAATGGCTACATCGACGACCGAATAGGCTCCAAGACCGTGGGCAATACGCGCCACATGTGTCCTCCAAGGCAGGCCCACGGTGACGGACAAAGCGACCATTCCCACGAACAGTTCGCTCATCAACACGGAGCAAAAGAAGTCAGCCTTCAGCATGAAATTGAATGCCCACACCGCCGTGACCGGTGTCGCGAGCCAGGTCAGCCCGGCAGCCACGAACAAACTAGCCCAGACCAGCACCGGTAAGACACGGCGCGCGTCCGGTGCCCAACGGCCCAAAGGCCGAAAGACTTGGGACGCGGTTTGGTACACCACTGCAAATTGCAACAGGTCGTCCAGTGCATTCGCGCAGACAAAGGTTACAAGGTAGGTGTGTTCTCCGGCCCAGCGATTTGTGCTGAACAAAATAGCGCTCCGCAGCACGCTGGCCGCGATCAGGGCCGTGAAGGCGGGGAAGAAACGCGCTCGCCCACGCCCAAGCAATACTGCAAACAAAATGATGTTACCGGCAAGACCTAAAACCCAGAGCAGACGGTCCAGCACGCTCAAAGGCATGGGAACCGTCCGCTCTGGGCTGTAAACCGCATTCGAAGTGCGGTTATCTTACGTGAAAACTTCTATACCAAACCAAGCAAGGTCGTTAAAACTTGCGCGACCGCAATCACACTTGTCGACAACGAAGCGTCGGGGGCCTGCACAGCGCAGGGCATACCTATTGGGCATCGCTCCGTACCAGTCCAACCCGCATGAGCAACGCCCACACAGTTACATGCAAGTACACCAAGGACAAGGGCGAGGGAAGAACGGCGGACGATGTGCTTAATCACGGGTGTATCTCCTTTTTGACGGCGCACGTTGCGCTCGAGTTGGAGATTACGGAATTTCTTCGCGAAACCGGAGCATCTTTCTTGTGTCGTTGCGCTAGGGAAACGATGACGCCGGGGGTTTTCAGACGCTCCGTGTTGCCGATTGCAAACCTATGTGGCATTTTGGCCTCCACTCAGGCTATGTTGTCTATAAGCAACAAACAAGGGATACTCCCTTGAACAACGCACCGGGAACACGCAGCGAGGCGGGCATCATGAATACGATGGACAGCAAAGAAGACGAGGTGCACCAGATGATCCTGATCGTGGTTCGGTCTCTGGTGGACCGGCCGGAGGACGTGCGCGTCACGCCCCTTTGGGGTACCGCGAGCCTCACGTTCCAAGTGGAGGCGCACCCGTCCGACATGGGCAAGCTCATTGGGGTGAACGGCCGGACGGCGCGCGCCCTCCGCGTCCTTCTGGGCGCCAACGCCGCGCGCTTGAAACGCAATCTGAGTCTGGACATCCTCCAGGCGGGCATCGGCAGCGTGGGTGTGGCAGCCGTCTAGAAGGGCTGCCACACCTGGTGGTAGCGCGTCTTAGGCGAGATACACCGTTTGGCAGTAGGCCTGATCGAACTGCGCAAACGGCCCGAACTCGCGGGCGGCGGCCGTAAGCAACCAGAAGCTTCCACAGGCTCGAGCGATGAACCAGTCGCCCCATTGCCAAAGGTCAGAATCGATCTGCTCAAACAGGGGCTTTCGCATCGTTCGCTCCTCAACTTCCATGGTGGGCGGTCGCCCGAGGGCAACCTGCCGTTTCGAAGACTTTATGGAAGATGAATATGGCGTGAGAATACCGCGAACGATGCAGTGGCATGTGCAAAAGGGGGCATGACGTACCTGCCAGAAGACCTACCTGTCGCGAAGTGGTACAGGGTACAGCGTCCCGCTGCCGGGGGTCCAGAGCCGGTTCTCGCCGCGATCCAACCGCAGCCGAGACTTCGCGCCCAGATCGCGATCGAAGATCTCACCGTAGTTGCCGACCGCCTGCAGCACGTCTGCGCCCCAAAGCGGGCGAAGGCCCAGGTCGGCGGCCGCGCCGAAGCGCTGCCCCAGGAGCTGCTGCACCTCCGGCCGCAACCAGGCGCCAGCCCCGGCGCTAGGACCGCCCACCGTGGCGCCGGTCACCCCAAGCTGCTCGGCGTTCAATAGCAGTTGTACGGTCCAGTACACAACATTGCTGAAGGACACGTCGCCGGCCCAGGTGGCCATCGCCAGCGGGTCCTGGCGAAACGCCAGAGGCAGGACGGTGAACTCGGCGGTGCGCTTGGGGTCGATGGCGCGGATGTTGGCCAGCTGCGTCAGGTCGCCGGTGACCGCGTCGCAGTTGGTGGTGAAGAACGCGGCTTCCATCTCGCCCGCCTCGGAAAACGGGTACCAGATGTAGCTGATGCCGTGGGCGGCCGCGTAGCTGTGCAGGCCGTCTTCCGCAGCCGATCCGGTCAGAAAACACACACGCTTGCCGGCCAGATCCGCCGCGGTATGGACGGCAGGGTTGTTCGGGAAGAGCATGCTTTGGCCGTCGGCCAGTACGGGCGCGGATAGGGCCACGCCGTGGGTCATGTTGGCGACGTCCAGACTCGCGGTGGCGACCAGGTCCACCTCGCCAGACCGCAAGGCACGCAAGGCAAACGGCTCGTCCGGATAGCTTTTGACGATCAGCCGTGCGCCCGGGCCCAGAAGCGCCACCGCCACCGCCTTGCACAAGTCGATGTCAAAGGCCGCGCGGTTGCCGTGGTCTTCGTTGCGGGAGTAGTCCTCTTCCTCCTTGGAGACCCCACAGTTCAGCGCACGGGCTGCATGCACGCGGTCCAGCGTCGGATGCGGCAAGGGGGGCAGCGGTGGCGGCAGCGTGGACTTGGGCGGAAGCTGCAACGCGGTCTGCGTGCCGCCGCCGCAGGCCGAAAGGGTAAGCAGGGTCAGAAAGACCAAGGTGAATCGCATCATCGTGCTCGAATCGCTCCCACAACGGAAGTTTCAGGCCGTCGGCCCGACAAAACAACAGGGGAGGACCAGATCGGTCCTCCCCCATATTGAAGCAAACTCGACAACAACAGGAGGTTAGGGGGTCCAGGGCGCGATCGTCGGAATGCCGGGCGTCGCACCCGGGCGCGGGTTGAAGTCCGCGGGAACCGGATTCGGCAGGCCGTGGTCGGTTGGCTGAATGTTCAGCGCCTGGCAGCCGTTGTTGCCGTACTGCGGCAGTTTCATGAACAGGTTGGTCGGAATCGTCGCATAGCTTGCCGGCAACGGAGGCACCGAGCCATAAAGCCGGTTGTTGTCGAACGCCGAGGTCAGATCGCCGACGCCCGGGACGCCGCTGTCGGCCGGCCCAAGGTACTGCTGATTCTGCGTCTTCACCCCCAGAATCCTGGCCTGCTTCTCATCCGGCAGATTAGCCAGCGGCTTCAGGTTATAGAGCTCATTGATGAACTTGATGACGGAGCTGTGTTCCGAGGCCTCGTGCGAGATGCCGTGCACCACGCCGTAGGGCGACATCACGATCGTCGGGATGCGGGGTCCCTGATCGAGCGGCTCGCCGTATGGGTCGTAGTCGCGAATTACCTCGGGCGCATGATCGTACAGACCGTCGGTCTCATCGTAGGTGATGATGATGGCGCTCTGCGACCAGTACGGGCTCCGTGTGATGGCGTTCACCTCCTGCGCCACCAAGGCGCTCGAGATCTGCAGATCCGAGTACCCAGGGTGGTCGTCATTGCCGGCGAAGGTCGCTTTGAGGGCCGGATTCGGATCGACCGGGTTGAGCCCTTGGATGTTGTTGTAGCCGCCGCGCAGGTAGAACACCCCACCGCCGGCCGGCAAATGCTGGTGGTCGATGTCGACAAAGAAGTCGCTCAGGTTCTTCAGGTGCGGCGTGATCTGCGGATTGTTGGAGACGTAGCCGAAGTACTGCGGTCCGTTGTGGTGCGCGATGTAATCAGCGTTGGGCGCGGCTGAGGCCGGGTCCGTCGCTTCCTTTGAGTACCCCTGCTCATACCAGGCCCAGTTCACCGGCATCTGCCCGCTGCCGGTCAGCTCCTGGATGTCCTTCTCGATGTCGGTCAGATCGGTCTGCGGCTGCGAGTCCTGCTCGGTCAACGTGCCGGCCTCGCGCCCCATAAACGACAGCGGCAGCGTAGCAAAGGTCAGGTTGATCATGGGGTTGGCCTGCGGCGGGTTGGCCGGCTGGCCGCTGCCATAGTAATCCAGCTGCGATCCCCAGAACGGGTCGCCGTCGCTCACCACCGGCACGCCGTTGCCGCCGATGGAACCAAAGGCCTTGGTGCTGTCTTCGGGGTGCTTCACCCATTGCGTCTCGCCCGACTGGCCGGCAATCATCGCGATCGCGTTCGGCGTCGACGCCGAAAGCACCGTCTGGTGAAAGTTGTCGAACAGGGTGAAACGGTCGGCGTAGTTCCACAGCACCGGCGCCGTGTTGCAGTCCACATAGCCCATCACCAGCTCACCCTTTTGCTTAGCGGCCAGGCTGGGCAGCTTGCTCGGCTGGCCCTGCGCGTTCAGCGTGATGCCTTCTTCGGCCAAGGCGTAGCCGTCGTTCAGGGTTGTGCCGTTCGGCTGCAGGTCGATCTTCTGGATATAGGCCATGTGCGAGTGATTGACCGAGTCGGTGTCCGCCGGGTAGATCGGCACCGTTTGGTTCAGGTTGTTGGTCACTGTCAACGGGATGCGGAACGGCGTGATCGTCCCGATGGTGCCGTCCTGGTTCACGATCTTTTGGTAAAAGCCTGGTGTTTGCGCGGGCGGCTGCGAGAACAATCCGTTCGCGCCCGGGTACGTGCCAAAGTAGAAGTCGAACGACCGGTTTTCCTGAAACAGCACAAAGACGTACTTCACTTTTTGCTGTAGCAATGCCAATTTTTGCGCGGCGGTAAGCTTGATCTCCCGTTCGGGGCTTACGACGTGGGCCTGCACGGCCGCGCTCGACTTGGGCGCGATGGTCATGACCGTACCGGTGGTTTGCGCGCCGACAAAGGGCAGGATGGCAACGTATGCCGCCATTAGCGCAGGAATTCTGCTGCGGGTCTTTCTCATACAAGCAATCTCCATTGGGTCCAGCATGCGCACCGGCGCCTGTGGGTCGTCCTCGTCCTGGCAGCGTGCCTCCCCAATACACCGCACCTGCGTGACAGCCGTGTGAACGAGGCGATAAACGCTAGATTTCTGCCGCTTGAGGGACTGGTTCATGCCTGAGACAGAGTGCGCCAAGTGCGGCAGGGTTGACTCTTCCGATGGTGTCCATTGGAGTACAATCGTGGCGTGCACAGCGTGGTTGAGACCCCCGGGTACCTAAAGGATGCCGAGGCGATCTTCACCACGCAAGAGCGTGAGGCGATTGTGACCATGGTGGCGAACAATCCGAAGTGCGGCGAGATCGTGCAGGGAACCGGTGGCGTGCGCAAGGTGCGGGTTGGTCGTGGAGGCCGTGGCAAGAGCGGCGGTGGGCGTGTGGTCTACATCCACCACGACGCCGATCATCCGGTTTTCCTGCTCGCCGCTTTTGCCAAGAATGAGAAGGCCAATCTCAGCAAGGCCGAGCGGAATGAGATGGCCAAGTTCGTCAAGATGCTCTTCAAACCGGTTGGAGGGAGCGCATGAGCGATAAGGCTTTCAGCAAGATTATGAGGGGACTGGAAGAGGCCAAGGCGTACGTAGAGGGTGAGCGCGAGGGCTTTAAGGTGACCGTGCCGCCCTCGGTGGATGTGAGGAGCATCCGCAAGGGGCTGAACATGACCCAGGCGGCGTTCTCCGACAGCTTCGGTTTCAGTCTCGATGCCGTCAAGCACTGGGAAGGTGGGCGACGGACGCCAGAGGTACCGGCACGCGCCTACCTTACCGTGATCCAGCGCAACCCACGTGCGGTCCTGGAAGCGCTTCGCCCGGCAGCGACGACGGTAGGGCGGGCAGAGGTGGAGGTTAGGCGGAAAGCTTAGTGATCGGCCTGGTAGGCACCACCAACTACGCCACATTCAGCCCCCTCACGACCACCTTGGCCCGCTCGCCGCGGGTGTCCGCCTCGCGCAGCTCGGTGGCGAGGGTGCGCGTTTCGCCGGGCATCAGCGCGAAGTAGCCGTCCTCAAAGATCGCCGGCAGGATGCGGTCGCCGCTCGCCTCGCGCACGGCCTGGAGACGCACAAACAGCGCCGGCACCGCGGACGTATTTTTGAGCGCCGTGGTCAGAAGCCAGCGCTCTCCCTGCCGCGCAGCCGTCGTGTCTGCCGTGACCATGGCCTTGCCCAACGTGCGGATCGCCGTGTAATCGCCCTGCTGCACCCCGCGCAGGTAAAAGTTCGTCGACCGCACCGCCGTACCCTGCAAGAGCCGCAGCCGGAGGTACTGCACCCCGCTGCCGCCGGCCGGGTACTGGATCGCAAACGCCGGCACGGTGCTGTCCTCCGCAGACTGCGCTACCGGCTGCGACTGCCTGGCCAGGCTCCCGCCGTGCAGGTCGAAGATCTCCAGCTCCGCCGTCAAACCGCTGACACTTCCCGCGCTGTAGTTCACGACTTCCACAACGTCTGACACCGGATTCCACTGGATATGCAGAGGTTCCGCACCCTTTTTGCTAGCGAAGTACGAGGCCGTCGGCGCGAAGTAAAAGTCATAGGTCTGCCACACAAACGACGGCCAGCACGGGTGGCTCATCCACAGCAGCACACCCATGCGGTGTACGCTTTGCGCCTCAAACATGGCGCGGTAGGCCTCGTAGCTGACGATCTCGCCGAGCTTGATCCAGTCTTCGCCGTCGGTCGCGCCGCCGTAGGCCTCGTTGACCAGCGTGAGAAAGGCCTCGCCGCCCTGCGCGCCGTTCAGCGTAAAGTCGTGGAGCCCCCAGTCCAGCCCCTGCGGCCAGAGCGCGCGTTCGGGCATCATGGCGCGCACGCTTTCCACCGGTGGAATCGCCGGTGCGCCGATCTCCGAGTGCAGCTTGGTGTCGGCCTTGCGGAAGTACTCCGGCACGGGCAGCGCGTGGTACGGTCCATGGCCGCTCACCGGCCCGTCCGCCGAGCTGCCGATGTAGGGGATGTCTGGGTGCAGCTCTCGCAGGATCTGCTGAATACCGGCCTGCAACGGCGCCGGCGGAAACCACTCGTTGCGCCCGCAGTACAGTCCGATAGAGGCGTGGTTACGAATGCGCGACACCGTATCCCGCGCGTTGGCCAGAAACATAGCATTGTCTTCCGGGATGGGCCCATCCCATGGATTAGCCAGCCAGAAGTCCTGCATCACCACCACGCCGTGCCGGTCGCAGGCCTCGTAGAAGGCGTCATCGCCGATCTGCCCGACCCAGTTGCGGACGATGTTCATGTTCATCTCGCGGTGATAGCGGACGGCGGTGTCGTACTCCCGTGCCCGGTAGCGCAGCATGGACTCGCCAAAGCCCCAGTTGCCGCCTTTGGCAATGAAGCGCCGCCCGTTGATAAACATCCGCAGCGCGCCGCCGTCCTCGTTGGAGGTCATCTGCCGGATGCCGACCTTGCACGCCTTGCGGTCCACCAGCCCGCCGCGTCCCTCCAATCGCAGCTCCAGGTCGTAGAGGTGCGGCTCGCCGTAGCCTACCGGCCACCACAGCTGCGGGTTGGCCACCGTCAGCTGCTTGTGGGTGGCGGGCGAAAGCCTGATCGCCTTGCGTTCGTTCGCGCCCAGGGACACCCGCTCCTCAAACGCCGTCTCCCCGAGCTTGCCGCGCAGGGTTCCCGTGAAGGGCTTCGCCGTGTGGTTCGCCGCAAACACCTCGACCGTCACGTCCGCGCGGCTCACGTCCGGCAGCGGCAGCACGCTGGTCACGAGCGGGTCTTGGAGCGTCACCGGCCCTGTGGTCTCGACGGACACATCCGCCCAGATGCCCGTGTTGCGCCCGCGAATCGTGGGAATCCAGTCCCATCCCACCGACGCATGGTAGGTCGGGTTGTCCGCGCCGAGAGCGCCGCCGTTCAAGCTGGCCACCTCATAGGTCTTCTGCTTGCAACTTCCGGGCGTGTCGTTTTTGATCACACGGATGGCCAGCGCATTCGTCGCGCCCGGCTTCAGCTTGCCGGTGACGTCGATCTGTGCGCGGGCAAACGCGCCGTCCACGTGGCCAACCTTGGCTCCGTTCAGAAACACGTCGGCCTTCCAGTTGATGCCTTCGAGCTTGAGCCACTGCAACCCACCCGGTCGAGACAGCGGTGCCTGGAACTCCGTCCGGTACCAGAAGTCCGCGTAAAAGAACGAGTCCGAAATCTGCAGCTGGTTCCCCCCGTAGTTCGGGTCCGGGATCGCGCCTACGTTCAGGTACGAAGTCAGCGCCGTCCCAGGCACGGTGGCCGGGATCCAAGCCCCGTCTCTGTACCCCGCGGCGGAGATGGCCTCGCCGGCATCCGGCACCTGCGGCCCGCGCTGCAGCTTCCACGCGCCGCCGGAGAGCACCTGCCTCCCAGGCTGCGTGCCCGCTACCGCCGCATGCGGCCGCGCCGTAAAGCCGCCGTGCCCCCACACCTCCATCTCGCTCAGGATGTAGCCGTGCGCCGTGGCGGGCTGCGTCATCAGCACGCGCACGTAGCGGGCCTGCGCCGGCGCGCTCAGCTTGATCTCGTCTAGCGCGCCGCCACCGCCCGGCAGCGCTTCGAGGTCGCGCCACGCCTGCGCGTCGTCGGAGATCTGGAGCTTGCCCTCCGCCGCGCGCGCGATCCAGTGCAGCTTCACCGTGTCGATCGGGAAGCGCCCGCCCAGGTCCACGTAGACCCACTCCTCATCCATGCCGGCGCTCTTCCACGCGCTGGTAAAGCTGTACGGTCCGCCCACCTGCACGCGTTGCTCCCCGCGGTAGAACGCCACTTGGCTCAGCTTAAAGATCTGCCCGGACGCCGACGGCTCGCCGCCGTTGCTGCCAGAAAGCTCTACCCGATAGAAGCGGCTGCGGTGCGCCGCGTCGAACCGGATCAGCGGCTTCAGGACGTGCGAGCCTTCGGTCATCCCCGGCGGGTAGTCCGCCAGATTCAGCGGCTCCGACCCGGTGCCCGTGCCCACCTTCGTCCAGGTGTAGCCGTCGTCGGACACCGACGCGGTGTAGCGCAGCGTCGCGGGGGACACGCTCTCCGGCACCACCACAAACAGCTGGAGGCGATCCACCTCCGGCAGTTCCACGCCGCCGCCCAGGTGCAGCTCCACCACCGGGTCGGTACCTAGCAGCGTCAGCAGCCCATCCGGGCTGTGTGAGATCAGCGCTTCGCGCTGGTATTTGGGCAGGATCTCCCCGTTCAGCACCGTGCTGATCCAGTCCGGCAGACGCGTCTCCGCGAGGCCGTCGGTCACCAGCTGCGCGGTCAGGTTGAAGTCGTAGGTGGACGACGCCCAGGCAGGCCGCAGCAAGGCCAGGTTGCGATACGTCCCACTCGTGTCGGGGACCAGCGCCGGCCCAAAGAACTCCTCCGGCGCACCGGGGTAAACGCCCACGCCTCGGGTGAATGCACCGCCTGCCTGCGCTCCCGTTTGAGCTGCTGCTTGCGCCCCGGCCGCCGCGGGTGTGTCCTCGGCGCCTCCGGGCGTCCCTGCCGCGAACGCCGCACGCGGCATGGCCGCCACCCCCGCTCCCACCACCAAGCCCGTCTTCAGAAACTCACGCCGTGTTGCCGACATCCACGTTCCTCACTCTGTACCCTTGCGGTCCGATAACCATACCAAAACGCCTGCCTCTAACCGCGAAGTCGGCCTCCCCGGGGCGGAGCGCACGCCGTCAGCGCGCCTGACCCGTCGGCGCGGCCAGCGTCGCATAGCTTACCGCCCCGCCCACGGTCACCGCGGTACACACCAGCAGCGGCACCGTGAAGGAGTGCGTCCGGTCCAACAGGCTGCCGGTCAGCACCGGGGCCGCCGACGCAATCAAGAAGCTCGCGAAGTTCTGCAGCGCGCCCAGCGACCCCGCCTGCCCCGGCGCGGCCACCACCTGCACATACCCCCACCCCGACGTACCAGCGAAGTGAATGCAGAACAGCGCCGCGCTGATGCCCGCAACGGCCCCGGCGGTGGACGTGCTCCCGGCCACCAGAAACGTGCTCGCCGCCGACACCGTCATGCCCAGCACCAGGTTGCCGCGATGTACCGTGGCCAGCCGCCGCCCGCGCCGCCCCAGCGCGTCCGTCACCACGCCACTCGTCAACATGCCCAACGCCCCGGCCAGAAACGGAACGGCCGCCAGCCACCCGGCTCCCCGCACGCTCACGTGCCGAGCCGTCTGCAGGTAGCCGGGCAGCCACGCCGTATACAGCCAGTTGGTATAGTTCACGCCGCCAAACCCCAGCATCATGCCCCACACGGTTCGGCTGCAGAGCAGCTCCCGCCACACCGCGTCCGGCGGGCCGCCGGTGGTGCTCCACGCCGCGTCCGGATGGGGCCGGTACAGCGCCCACCACGCGCCCGCCACCAGCAGCCCCGCCAGCCCGAGCGAGGCAAACATCCCGCGCCACCCGGACCGGAGCATCAGCGCCGTGAGCAGCGGCGGCGCGGCGGCCAGCCCCAGCGTTTGCGACATGCTCATCACGGCCGTGGCGCGCCCGCGTGCGCTCTCCGGAAACCAGTCCCGCACCACCTGGACGCCGCATGGGTAGAACGGCGACTCGCCCACGCCCAGCAGCCCGCGCAAGGCCAGGAACGTGGGCATGCCGCCCACCAGCGCCGTGAGCGCCTGCGCCCCGGACCACACCACCAGCCCCGTGCCCAACACCGCGCGCGTGCTCACCCGTCGCAGCAGGGCCACCAACGGCAGCTGCGCCAACCCATACGCCAGTGAAAACGCCGACAAGAGCCACCCCATGTCGGTCGCGCTCAGGTGCAACTCCCCCGCCACCGTGGTGTTCGCCACGGAAAGCGCCGTGCGATCGAAGAAGTTCACCACGCCCGCGGCAAACAGCAGGAGGAGCGTCACCCGCTGCCCCACGCGCAAATCGCGCGCCGCCATGTCGATCTCGTTCACCGGCAGCCGGGCTCACACATCGGCGCTGTCCTCGCGCTGCCACTTCGCGCTCACGCGCTGCAGCTGCGCCAGCACCTCATGCATATCGGTGAGCCGCGAGGTCGGGCTGTAGATCACTTCCGGCACCTTGCCGCCCATCGCCCGGCGCCGCACAAAGCCCTCGGCCTCCAGGGTGCGCAGACGCAGCGCGAGCAGACGCGCAGAGATGCCCTCCACCTTGCGCCGCAGCGCGCCAAACCGCATGGGCCCGCTCGTGTTCAGCTGCCATAGGATGTGCATCGTCCACGGCCGCGCCAACGTTTCCAGCAGCGCCGCCATGGGGCAGCTCGCGGGCAGCGTCCCCTTCTCAGAGTCGGCCTGGCCCGCCGCGACCCCTGATTCCGAGCGCACAAAGTCCACGTCCATCCGCTTGCCTCCCGGCACACGCGAGCCGCCTCCCGGACACCCTGCCTTGGACGAATCCGGCGGTTACTTCAAAGTGCCTACTCGCGCTCCATGCATTACTTACTTATAGTAACTGGTGGGCCATGCCACGCATCCGCCCGGAAGGAAACCTCCCCACCATGAAGATCCTGCACCTTGACTCCAGCGTCACCGGCGAGAAATCCGTCAGCCGCCCCCTCAGCCTGGCCGCGGCCGACAAGCTGAAGTCCGCCAACCCCGGCGCGGAGTACACCTACCGCGACCTGACCAAAAACACCCTGCGCCACTACACCGCCGTCCTTCGCCTCCATGGGGAAAACCTCGAGCAGGTCACCCCCGAGCAGAAGGCCGAGATGGAGACCGGCGAGGAGATCCTAAGCGAGTTCCTGGCCTCCGACGTCGTCGTCATCGGCGCCCCCATGTACAACTTCTCCGTGCCTTCGCAGCTCAAGGCCTGGATCGACCTGGTCTGCGTCGCAGGCAAGACCTTCAGCTACGGCGCCAACGGGCCACAGGGACTTTGCGGCGGTAAAAAGGTCGTCATCCTCTCCTCGCGCGGCGGCGCCTACGGCCCCGGCTCCCCGTTTGAGCCGTTCGACCACCAGCAGAAGTACCTCCGCGACGTGTTTACCTTCCTGGGCGTCACCGACGTCACCATCATCACCGCCGAAGGCGTCGCGCAAGGCCCGGAAAAGGCCGCCGCGGCCGTCAGCGCGGCCAAGGAGAAGATCGCCCAGCTCGCCTAGGTTCTTGCATGCACACGCGCAGGACGACTCCCCGTCCTGCGCCTCACTTCTTACTCCGCACTCGCCGTCGTCAGCGCCTTCACCTGCGCCTCGCTCAGCTGCAGGTCCACCGCTCCAAACAGCGCCTCCATCTGCTCCACACTGGTGGCGCTGGCAATGGGCGCGGTGATGGTCGGCTGCGCCAGCAGCCACGCTAAGGCCACGGAGGCCTGCGCCGCTCCGGTCTCCTCGCTCACCTGCTTCAGCGCCGCCAGGATGCGCATCCCGCGCTCGTCGAAGTACTTTTGCACCCGCGACCCGCGATTCTTGCCCTTTGTGTCTTCCAGCGACTGGTACTTGCCGGTTAGAAACCCTGACGCCAGCGAGAAGTACGGAATCACCCCCAGCCCAATCCGCGCGGCCACGGGCTGCAGGTCCGTCTCAAACGCCGAGCGTGCATACAGGTTGTACTCCGGTTGCAGCGCCGTGTAGGCCGGCAACCCATGCGCCTGCGCCACCTCTTCGGCCTCTGCCAGGCGCGCGCCCTTGTAGTTCGACGCGCCGATGGCTCGCACCTTGCCGCTCCGGATCAGCTCGTCATAGGCCCCGAGCGTCTCTTCGAGCGGCGTCTCCGCGTCGTCCGTATGGGACTGGTACAGGTCGATGCGATCGGTCCCCAACCGCGCCAGCGACTCCTCCACCGCGCGCAGGATGTACGCCTTTTTCAGCCCTTGCGAGCCGTCACCCATCTTGAACCCGACCTTGGTAGCCAGCATGACCTTGTCGCGCTTGCCGGTCTGCCGCAGCCACTTGCCGATAATCGCCTCCGACTCGCCGCCCACGTGTCCCGGCACCCACACCGAGTACACATTGGCTGTGTCGATCGCATCGAACCCGCGATCCACAAAGGCATCCAGCAGCCGAAATGACGTCGCCTCATCCGCCGTCCACCCAAATACATTGCCGCCAAACACCAGCGGCGCAATCTCTAACCCCGACGTGCCCAACTTCCGCTTCTGCATACGCGTCTCCCCCGTGTGGGATGCGTGGGTGCTGCCAGCGGTTCGGGCATAGCGCGCGGTGGCTCTTACGGCCGCCCACGCTCCCCAAAGCGGTAGCTCACACTCACGCTCGCATAGGGCCGAAGCCGCACCCCGGTGACCTCTGCCACGGCCGAGGACGCAAACGTTTCGAGCGTCTGCCCCGTATAGCCGTTCGCCAGCAGCGCATTCAGGCTCACCAGCAGTCGGTCGCCGACGAACGGCCGTGCTGCCGCCAGCCGAACCTCGCGCACCGGCACGCCGATGCACTGCGCCTGCAGGTCCGGCGCGCAGCCAGTGCCCAACGGCTTCGCGCCCACGTACTCGAACTCGGCCTTAGCCTGCAGCTGCCACGGCAAGCGCTGGAGACCGCCCAGCGCGTCGACAATCGTCCGCGGGGCCTCGGCCGTTGGCTGTCCGGGGACCACGTCGCGGGCGTCGGCTTTCGAAAACGTCAGCAACACGAAGCCACGCGAAAAACTCTGCCGCACCGTGGCGGTCAGAAACCGCATGCGCCCGGGCCCCTGGTCCTCTTGCAGGCCGGTGTCCGGGTCGATCTTGGCCAGCTCCTCGCTCGTGGTCACGTGCCCCAGCGTGAGTCGCACGTCGGTTTTGCCCACCGTGCGATCCACGACCAGCTGATACGCGTGCGCCCGGCTCACCTCCGTGCCGCGGGCGGTGCCCGTCCCGATACGCGGGTCTTCGGTGAAGAATGCCTCGCCAAAGCTGCCCGAGATCGTGGGCGCCCACCGCGCCGGCCCCGGTAGCACGGACACCGTCGCCTTGGGCGAGTTCACCCCCGCCCACTCGTGAAACGAGTTCGCTGGCAGCACGAGGTCCTGGTTGGTGAAGTCGATCTCGTCGCGCCGCCAACCCGCGTAATAGCGCACATGCCCACCCAGCGCGCCTTGCACCGCGACATACGGCGTCACCGGCGTAATGGTTACGTTGCTGCCGTCCACCTTGGCAAACGGGCCCAGGGCGTTGTTCCCCGGCGTGTAAACGTCGTAGTGGTCCAGGTTGTCGCGCCGCGGCGCCTCGCGCTGCACGTCAACGCCGGCCAGCACGGCGAACGGCTCACTCACCCGGTTGGTGTAAAGAGCGCTCGCGCCCGCCACCGTGCGGAACTCGCTTTGCCGAATCAGTCCCTGCCCAAAGTCCGAGAACAGCGACAGATTGTACGTCCGAAAGAACCCCGAAGCTTGCACCTGTTGCCGTGCATCCGGCGACCACACGTCGTTGGCCGCCACCAGCGCCGTGTGCGTCTGCTCCCTTTGCCGCGGGTCGACGGTGTCGCCCAGGTCCGAGTACTGCACGTCGTCGACATTGGCCGCAAACACCGGCACCAGCCCCGGGATGAACGAACTCCCGTAGTACGCCACGCCGAACAGCGTCAGCCGATGCTCCCCGGCATTCACCACCGTCTGCGTGTTCAGCTTGTACTGCTGCCGGTGCTCCAACCGCCGCAGGAAGCCGTTGCCCCACGACCCCTCCGCAGCCACCCAGGACGCCGGCCCCGGGCGCACCGCCGTCGACACATCCACGTCGCGCGGGTCCAGCGTCAGGGTCAGGCTCGGATCCAGCCGGGCGCGCATCCTGTAGACCACCGCCACATTGACCGCGTGATTGCCCTCCAGCACGTTGTACGCGCCGCCGTTCACCGCCACATCCGCCAGCGCCGACGAGATCAGCAGGTTCGGGTCGGCGTACCCGTTGCCATGCGCGTTTGCGGACAGGTTGTTCGGCAGCAGGTACCCACCCACGGCAATGTACTGCGCAATCGGCTCGCCATGATCACCCGCCACCCCCGGCGCAAAGTACTGCGGGGCCTTGATGCCACCCGACGCCGTCTCGGCCGGGTACCCCGGAATCGACATCGGCGCACCCGGCCGCCCGGGGTTTGCGTCCAGCAACTCCTCTTTGACGAAGACCTTTTCGGCTGGATCGGGCGCAAGCAGGTCCACCGCATCAATGCTGCCCGTGACCGTAACCGACTCCGCGACGCCGGGCAGCAACCGCACCTGCACGGGCCGCCCGGCCCCACCGGCCCGCAAGTCCACGCGCTGTCGCACCGTGGCAAACGCCGGGGCGCGTACCTCCAGCTGAAACACAAGCCCAGCCGCGACCGGCACCGCAAACCGCCCCAGATCGTTGGTCTCCACGCGCGCCACCGCTCGCCCTGCTACCGCGCGCAACTCCACGCTGGCATGCGCGATCGGCCGCCCGGCTGCGTCCTGCACGGTTCCGGCGATCTCGCCACGCTGCGCCGGGGCATAGGGTGCAACAAGGGCGCAGAGCAGCCCTCCCATCAAAACGCGGCTTCGCCCAGAGCCCAACGCGTGCCGCCTAATTCATCCACTTGCGGTCGTTCGGGTCGCGGCGCTCCGCGTCCGGGTCCAGGTAGCGTCCGCTCTCGTCAAAGTGCACGTCCCGCCCCTGCTTCTGCATGTAGACCGTGAACTTTTTGGCCGCGCGCCGGCGCTTGCCCCGCGACCACGCATTGCGCATCGCAAACAAGCCTTCGCGCCCGGCAAAGCCGACGCCGCGCCGCGGGGCAAACCGCACATATATCCAGCCCGCCAGCGCGTTGGTCAGCACCACCGCCGTCTGAAACCGCTGGTGTTGCGACAGCAGGATCGCCAGGTACACCAGCAGGTAGATCATCGCGATGTACTTGGCCTTCACCCGCAGAATGAAGTTGAAGTTCAGCTCCTGGTCAGGATGGAGCCGCGCAAACACCAGCAGCAACGCCATCGAAAACGGCCACAACGAGATCGCAAACGACCCCGGCCCGAGCCCCTCCACACGGGCGCCTGCCGTCAGCCCCACCACCGACGCCAACAGCCCACCGCCTATGGTGCACACCAGAAAGAACTCGCGCATCCATCGCGAGCCCAGTTCGTCCTCCAGCGACGACCCGAAGAACCACACCGTCAGCGCCCCGAACAGCATGCCCAGCAGCCCCGTGTTGAGGAACGGATACGTCAACAGCTGCCACAGCAACGGGTGCACCAGCGTATCCGGCTGCAACGCAAACAGCCCCATGGAGATGCCGGCCAAGCCGGGCGCCACCAGCCCACACACCAACAGCCCGAAGTACACCGCGAGCGCCACGAGGATGATCTGCCGCGTGACGCCGCGGAACGGCGGCAACGACACACTGATGGGCCCATTCGATCGAAACGCCACGCCTGCTCTCCCCTTCTCGTCCTTAACGCGCTGTTGCCGGCGGCACCGGCGGCACGGGTAACGAACGGTGCCCATCCGGGCTCACCGCACGTACGCCGAACAGCACGTTGTCCTTGCTTACATTCAGCTTCAGATGCGTCGCCGTCCCCGCGCTGGCGGCGTGAGTCCAGGCCATCTCGTCCGTGGCGCGCCACACCACCTCATAGGTCGTACCGGCGGGGGTAAACGCGCTCGCGTCCCACGTTAACTCGCTGTTGTTGTCCAGAGCCGCAGTGAGCACATGGACGTTCTGCGGCTCGCTTGGCGCCTCCGCAAGCGAGGCCAACACCGCCGCGTTCAGCCGCGCCACATTCACCACATAGTCCAGATCCACAAACTTCAGGAAGTCGCCAAACTCCGTCCCATTCTCTGTGCGGGGCGTCTGGTGCTGGTGGTCGAAGTTTTCCCGCCACTCCGTAAACCGCACCGCGGCGAAACCCTCGGCGTTGAAACTGGTGTGGTCGCCGCCACGCAGGTAGCGGTCGCGCCGCAGCACCAGCACCGGATGGAACGCCTCCGTTTGTCGCACCACCAGGCTATGCACTCCGGTTCGCCCCGACGGCAGATGGGCCAGGCCCGGCTGGAAGTACGCCGGCGCAATCTCCGCAATAGCGCGCGCCAGTTCTCGCGACGGTGAATCGTTCTCCGCCCCCAGCGCCAGCGTCTGCCGCATCCCCTCCGGCGTGGCCACACTGGGCACGTTCTCAGAGAACACCCGCACCGCGTCCTTGTTCTGCATGCTGTCGCCCGGCGTCGTATCCCCGCCCACGATGTCGTTGTTCAGCACCGCCTCTAGCGGCCACCCCTCCGCGCGGGCCACCTTGGCCAGGTGCCGCGAGCCCAGCAGGCCCTGCTCCTCGCCCGCCATCGCCACAAACACAATCGTGCCCGGAAACTTCAACTTGCTCAGCACCCGCGCCGACTCCAGCGACACCGCCACGCCGCTCGCATCGTCGTTGGCCCCCGGCGCGGTCAGCTTCGGGTCCAGCACGTCCGTCGCCCGCGAATCGTAGTGACCCGTCACCAGCACCCACGGCGCCGTCTTCGGGTCCGCCGTACCGCGCATCACCGCATACACGTTCACCAGCCGTGTCGGCTGATGCACCCGCGAGCGCGCATCGTTGCTGCCGGGCTCCATGTAGTCGTCCCGCTTCACCTCCAGGCACCCGCCGCACGCCGCCGAAATCCGCCGGAACTCAGCCGTGATCCAGTCCGCCGCGGGCAAAATGCCCTGTCCCGCCGGCAGGTCCGTGCTCATGCTGGACAGCGTGTTGCGGATGCCGAAGGACACCAGCTTGGCTATGTCCGCGCGCACGTTTTCCGCGGAGATCGACCCGATCACCGCCGCGATCGTCGGGTCGGTTTGCACCACGGGCATGGCGTCGCCGAGGGCCGAACCTCCCCGCAGCGTGGCCCGCCCAGCCTGGGCACCGGCCCCGGAAACGCCGACCATCCCGGCCAGCAACCCCGCCCACATCCTCGTTCGCACCCGGCGTTTCACCAATCCGCACACTCCCTTCGCGGCGCAAGAAACCGCATGCGGCCTGCGCGCGTCTCAACCTCACTGCAGGGGATGACGTACCCTGAATCCAGCACATCGTCATCCGTCGCCTGTTTCACCATCGTACTCGCCCGGTCTCCGGGCCCCGTCAAGGAGCGCACCATGCCTGTCGTCTGCCCCCAATGCGAGAACCCGCTCGATATCGATCCCGATGACGTCGAAGAAGGCGAGACCGTACAGTGTGACGAGTGCGGTACCGGCCTGGAGATCGTCTCCACCGATCCGCTCGAAATCGTTCCGGTGGATGAAGAGGGGTATGACGACGAGGACGAAGACGCCCCCGGCCACGGCAACGAGGATGAGGACGAGTAGCTTGCCCGCACGCCCGCACCTGCCATCGTCACGCCACCGCACGGCCCTCCGCCGCATGCTCTTCGCCATCGCCGCGATGCCCGTGCTCACCCACGCGCAAGCCAAACCCGCGGTGCGCCACACCGTTGACGGCACCGTCGTTAACGACGCCGCAGCCCCCATCGCTGGCGCGGTCGTCTACCTCGAAAACCCCAAAAGCCTAGACGTGCAAAGCTACCTAAGCGATAACGAGGGGCACTTCCACTTCAACCACATCTCCCCGCAGACCGACTACGAGCTCTGGGCCGAACAAAACGGCGTGCAAACAAAACACCGCTTCATCAGCCAATTCAGCAACCACACCAACTTCCACTTCACCCTAAAACTTACCCCCGGCAAGAAGAAGTTTCTCGGGATACTGTAAGACTTCGCGCGCTTCGGACAGCGAAAACGGAGAGGGCCGCCAGGCGGCCCTCTCCGTTTCTCGTTCAGACCTCAGCCTAGAAGCTGATGCCTGCGTTCAGGGCAAGCACACGGCCGGAAGGCGAGGACCCTTGCCCGTTGCCGTACAGGCTCGATGGCGACGAAACCACCGTCTGCGTAATCTTGCCAAACGTTCCGCTCGCGGCGTTGTTGACCGGGGTTGCGAAGTTTGGGTGGTTGAGAACGTTGGACGCCGTCGCGCCAAACCGGAGGCTGTACTTCTCGTAGAACCGGATCGACTTGATTAGGCGGAGATCGGTATCAAAGAAGTGCGGTCCACGGAAGCTATTGCTGGCGAGGTTGCCGAAGCCGTACGGCGCCTGCGCCGCAAGGGTCCGTGCAAACTGCGAGGGCTGCAAGCAAACGTTGTTGGGGTTATTGCACGGCGCATTTTTGCTGCCGTTCAGAAACGCTGCCAACACCACGCCATTGATGGACGTGCCCACCGCTGCCGATTTCACGCTGGTGTTGTACACCGTATACGGCATGCCGGTCTTGTAGAAGACCACACCGGAGATCGTCCAGCCGCCAAGCACTTCGCGCGCCAGCAGACCCTTGGCCGGGGTAGGCACCTGCCACACGTAGTTAGCATTGATGTTGTGGCGCACATCGTAATCCAGCGGACCGTAGTTCAACCGGCTTGGGCTGCGTGGGTCATACTGCAGTACGCTGTCGGTCTGGATCCCGGCATTCGGTCCGTAAAGGCCGCCGTTCGATACCGTGCCCATGGTCTTCGAGAACGTGTAATTGAACGAGGCCGTCAAGCCTGCACCTACCTGGTGCTGGTAGCTCCCGGTGATGCCGTTGTAGTTTGAGTGCGCACGGTTGGTGAGCGTCGTCACGTAGCTGAAGCGCGGATCGGGCCGCGTCGTGGGAAGGCCGGCAAAGCCGCTCGCCGACGCCCCATTCGCGGTTCCGTCCTGGAACAGGATGTCGAAGCCGTAGTTGCCCACGTAGTTGAGATCAAAGGCGTCTGAACGACTGAACTGCCGCTGCAGCTCGAGGTTGTACTCGATATACGTTGGATTCTTCAGTTCGTTCACGACCGACGCACTGTACGACGGTGCGGAGAATCTGCTGCCCGTCGCCGCCACCGCACTCTGAATCTGCGCCAGGGTCGCACCACCATGGAACCCCGTTTGGAACGCGTTATTCGAGGCCAGGGCCTGCGAGTACGCGCTTCCGGGAGCGCCTGCGTAAATCGTCTGCGATCCCGTGCCCTGAATCACAAACGCCGGATCGAGGGGAGCCGCGGTGAAGAAGCGTGAAACCGCAGCCAACATCGGCGAATCGATAAATGATCCCACGCCGCCCCGGATCACTGTCCGTCCACTGGAGCCGGCCGGCGTATACGCAAAGCCAAGACGCGGCTGTAAGTTCACGCTCTCTACCGAGTTGTACGGATTGGCCTGGCCGCTCAAGATCGACTGGTTGTACGGGATGGTCACACCCTTGTTCAGATCGTAAAACGGCGCCGCGAGCCGGGCATAGCAGCTTTGCTTGCAGACCGGGTTTGAGTTCCGATCCGCACGCAGCGACAAGGTGAGCTTGAGCCGATCTGTAGCCGCAAGCTGATCCTGGAAGTACAGACCGAGCGAGTAGAACCGCATCTCACCCGCGCCAGTCGTGGGGAAGTTGTACTGCACACTGCTTTGCGCGCCAATGGTTCCGTTGATCAGGTCGGCCGTGGACCCGATCGTGGTCAGACCCGTGGCGTACGCCTGATTGGAGAACAGGGCGAAGTTGTTGCGTCGGAAGTTGACGCCCATCTTCATGTTGTTCTTGCCGCGCGTCACCGAAAGATCGTCCACAAACTGGTATTGCGCCACGTTGCGGCCCGACGGGAAGTTGTAGTCCGTTCCGCCAAGCTGCTGCAGGTTGCCCTGACTGAAGGTGATGGTTGTCGGAAAGGTGGAGATCGCCGCGGCGTAGTTTGGTGGCCCGAAGATGGCCTTGTAGTACGAGCCGGCCGCCGTAAAGTTGTTCACGATGTTCGGCGAGACAATGTGCGACTCGTTGAATTGACCGTCCCACTCAGGCTGAATAGAGTTCGCCGAAAACGCCGTGTTGATCGGATCGGTGCTCGTGGCCTGCACACCCCAGTCGTGGTGGAAGCGATAGAAGGCCTTGTCCCGCTCGCGGAAGTTCTGATCGATGCGGATGGCATACAGCTGTTCGGTGTTCAGGTTGTTGTTCGTGCTGTTAAACACCCGCGTGCAAGCCTGCCCATTGGGTCCAAACAGGGTGCCGTTGACGGTTCCGGCGAAGTCAGCACAGCCCAGCGTCGGATCGCTGGCCGCCGTAAGAGCTTGCGCACGCGAGGCACCGTTGGCATTGTTATAAAGACCGAACAGCGATTGGTAGTACGAGGTTTCACTCGGCTGCGTCGCCGCGATGTTTGCCAGCACTGCGGTTTCGAATGCCTGCGTGGGCAGGTAAATCGGAGTCGCGGGTGCCGCAGACACGTAGTTCAAGCCTTCCTCGTCAAAGAAGCCGAAGAGCTTGTTCTTGATAATGGGCCCGCCAAATGACCCACCCCACTGGTTCGCAATCGTGCGGGGGCGATCGCCGGCGATGTCGCCGGGCAGAGCGTTATGCGCCACAAACCAATCACGCGAGTTCAAAAAACTGCCGTTGTACTGGTACAGCGCATTGCCGTGGAACTGATTGCTGCCCGACTGCGTAGTGAAGTTCAAGTTCGCGCCCGGCAAGCGGCCATACTGGCCCGTGTAGCCATTGGCGACGATGGAGGTCTCTTGAATCTCGTTCACGCCAAGCGAGTTGTTGGAGGCGCCGGAGTTATTCACGTTGTAGTACGGATCCATCAGATCCGCGCCGTTCAGCACAAACAGGTTGCCTGTACCCGGAAGGCCGAAGATAAAGAAGTTCGAGGTCAAACCTCCGCCGGTCGACATTACCGCGCCCGGCGCCGTCAACGCGGCCGAACTCAGATCGGCGCCCGCCAGTGGCAATTCCTGCATCTGCGCCTGGCTGAGCGTCGTGGTAATGTTTGCGTCTTCCACCTGCACCAGCGGCTGCGTCGCCAGCACCTCTACCGCCACGGTGTCGCCATTTGGCCGCGCCTCCAGGTCAACCGTCGTTGCCTGCCCGACGCTGACCTCCACCTTCCCCGCCTTTGCCGAAAGGTTCATCTCACTTTCAGCCACCGAATAACTGCCCGGACGCAACAGCGAGAAGCGGTACCCACCGCTCGCATCGGTCTTCACGTTCTGCGTCGTGCCCTGGTCCAGACTGGTCAGGGTCACCGTCACGCCAGCAAGGGCCGCACCCGTGGGATCGGTGATCTTGCCCACGATGTCCCCGGTGGTGAGCGTCTGCGCTCCCCCAACGCAGGTCGCGAAGAGCCCGAGAGCGAGGCCGCCGGCAATGGAACGATGCCGCTTGTTCATGGTCATATGTCTCCTGTCCTGCGTTCGAGAGCCCTAACAGCGACACGGGTCGCTCTCGCCAGAGACGATGAGCGCTCAATGTCCGAGCCTCGCTGAAAACCTGTATTACGGCCAGTATCGCGGAACTTGAATCTTCGGTCAATTTGCAGGTGAGCGATCGCCGCCTCTGCTTGTACCGGCTCAAAAAGAAAAGCGAACACCGGGCGAATACAATGAAATCCGTGTCCCGATGTCCACCCCTTCCCATCACGACGACATCGCCCCGGTGTCCTCATCAGTACCCAGCGACGACCGATTCGGCTTTCTCCACATCGACCTCAACAGCTTTTTCGCCTCTGTTGAACAGCAACTGCATCCCGAATTCCGTGGCAAGCCCACAGCCGTCGTCGGCACCATGGCCGACACCGGCACCATCATCGCCGCCAGCTACGAGGCCAAGGCGCTCAAGATCAAGACTGGCACCAAAGTCGGCGAAGCCAGATCTCTCTGCCCCGACATCATCCTCGTCAACGGCTCGCATTCGGTCTACGCTAAGTACTCGCACGACATCGCCGCCGCCGTCGAACGGGTCTGCCCCGTCGCCCACACCCCCTCCATCGACGAGATGGTCTGCCAGCTGATCGGCCTTGAACAGGAACCGCCCCGCGCCCGCGCCATCGCCCTCGCCATCAAGCAGGCCATCCGCACGGACGTCGGCGAAACCCTCCGCTGTTCGGTCGGCATGGCGCCCAACCGCTACCTCGCCAAAATCGCCTCGGACATGCAGAAGCCCGACGGCCTCATCGGGCTCCTGCCCAGCCAGCTCCCCCGCGCCATCGCCCACCTCGAGCTGCGCGACCTCCCCGGTGTCGGCGCGCGCACGGAGGCCCGCCTGAACGCCAAGGGCATCCACACCATGCCCGACCTCCTCGCGCTCGACCGCCCCGGCATGCACAAGCTCTGGGACTCCGTCTGGGGAGACCGCCTCTTCCACTGGCTGCGCGGGCACGCCACCGGCGACGACGGCGCACCCGTCCCCAGCGAAACGCAAAAGTCGCTCGGCCATAGCCACGTCCTCGGCCCCGAACACCGCAGCCAGGAAGGCGCCTGGGCTGTCGCGCACAAGCTCCTGCACAAGGCCGCCATGCGCCTCCGCATGGAAGGCTTCCACACCGGCACGCTCGCGGTCACCATCAAGTTCTCGCTTACCCGCGATCAGGCCGCCGCCGCGCGGGCCGGGTCCGGGTCTGGGTTGGGATCTAGGGCGGGCAAAGTCAAAAAGCACACCTCCGGCATCACCCAAACCGCCTGGGGCATGGAAGCGCGCTTCCGCCCCGCCCAGGACACGCTTTCCCTGCTGGAGATCCTGCGCGGCATCTGGGCGCAGCGCCCCACCGGTCCGGAGCACGGCAAACCCTTCTTCGTCGGCATCACCCTCCGCGACCTCTTGCTCGCCGCGGACGTCCCGCAAACCCTCTTCGCCGAGCCCGGCCACCGCAACGAACTCGCCGCCACCATGGACAAACTGAACCTAAAGTTCGGTCACACCACCGTCC
>CAXTLD010000039.1:0-33015 GCA_964245045.1 uncultured Acidobacteriaceae bacterium
GGTCCAAAGAGAAGGGCCTCGAGTTGCTCCGCCAGGACGCGGCGCATGGTGTGGTGACCGATGTGCAGGCCCGCACGGCGTTGAGCCTTTTTTTGCGCCACGATGCACGGTACCCGGAGGCGCTGGCGGTGGAGCGCGGGCTGGCCGAGCAGTACCCGCATGACTACCTTTTCCGGCTGGAGGTCGCCAACTTGCTAAAGGACGAGGGGCATGGGACGGAGGCGATTGCGGCGTACAGGCAGGTGCTGGCGGATGCGCAAAAGCCGGGCTACTTCGTTGATCCTCGGCTGCAGATGGCCTGGTTTGGCATGGCGGATACGCAACGTGGATACAACGACATCGCCGGGGCGGCCCATGGGTACACGCAGGCCGCCGAGCAGCCGGGCTGCAGCGATTGGCTAAAGAAACGGGCGGCGTTGAATGCGGGGAAGATGTATGATCTGCTCCACCAGCGCGACAAAGCGGTGCAGATGTACCAGGTAGCCGCCGCGCCCGGCGCCGACCAGACGCAGGCCGACGCGGCCCGGCGGTACATGCGGGCGGCCTACACGGGCAAGTGAGCGGGAACCGCGCGCCGTGCAGATGCGTAAGGATCAACGAGAGGGAATCATGACGGCGTGTGTGGGATGTGGGGAGTCGGTACTTTCCGGAGCGCGGTTCTGTAGCGTATGTGGGCGATCGGTGGCGATGGCTGCGGTTCCACCGCCGCCGGTGCAGGCGCAGGGCCGATTGCTGCCAAGACCCGGGCTGGACGGTTTATACCGTCCGCGCGAGTCGCGCATGGTGGCGGGCGTATGTGCCGGCTTCGCGTTGCGCTACGGTTGGGATCCGGCCGTTGTGCGGCTGGTGTGGGCGTTGTGCGTCTTGTGCGGGGTGGGTCTGCCGCTGGTCGCGTATGCCGTAGCGTGGGTGGTGCTGCCCAACGGGCAACTCTCCCTGCCGGCGCAGGCTGGTTCGGGTGGAACGGGTAGCATGAGGATGTGAATGTCTTAGAAGGGGCCTTTCCAGCGCCCCGACCGCTGCAGTACGTGGATGGGGGTCTGGCGATCTCTGGGGTGGACTTCCAGGAGCTGGCCACGCAGTTTGGGACTCCGCTCTATGTGTACTCGGGCGATGATTTGCGGGCTCGGGTGCAGATGCTGACGACCGCTTTCGCAGCGGCAGTCTACACCCTCTGCTACGCGGTCAAGGCGAACTCGGCACTGGCGCTCCTTAAGCTGCTGGGCGACATGGGATGCGGCTTTGACATCGTCTCCGGCGGCGAGCTGGAGCGGGTGCGGCGAGCGGCGCCGGGGGCGCTGGAGCGGGTCGTGTTTTCAGGAGTCGGCAAGCAGGCATGGGAGATCGACGCCGCGCTCCGGTCCGGGATCCTGATGTTCAACGTGGAAAGTGAAGCCGAACTGGACCTACTGAGCGCGCGGGTGCAGGCGCTGGGGCGGGTAGCGCGCTTTGCCCTTCGAGTAAACCCGGATGTGGCTGTGGAGACGCACCCATATATCTCCACGGGGCTGCGGGAGCACAAGTTCGGGGTTGGAATCGAGCGGGCACGGGAGTTGTATGCGCGTGCTGTGGCGCTGGGCGGTCTGGAGCCGATGGGGGTCAGCGTTCACATCGGATCGCAGATCCGCGAGGTAACGCCCTTTGCGGAGGCGCTCGGACGCGTGCGGGTGCTGGTGGAGCAGTTGCGGGCGGATGGGCATGCCATCCGGTATGTGGACGCGGGTGGCGGCTTTGGAATCGAGTATGGCCAGGAGAGCTTCGCGCCGCAGGTAAAGGCTGAGGAGTATGCGCGGGCGGTCTTGGGCGCATTGGATGGGCTAGGGGTCCACTTGCTGCTGGAGCCTGGGCGCTATCTGGTGGCGCAGGCTGGCGTGTTGCTCACCCGCGTGCTGTTCACCAAGGCGAGTGGGGCAAAGCGTTTTGTGGTGACGGATGCGGGCATGAACGACCTAATCCGGCCGGCGCTGTACCGGGCGCACCATGAGGTTTTGCCGGTGCGGGAGGCAGCGGACACCCCGGAGCTGGTCGATTTGGTGGGGCCGGTGTGTGAGAGCGGGGATTTTTTTGCACGGGATCGGCTGTTGGCGGCGTCGGCGGGGGATCTGTTAGCGGTGCTGGACACCGGCGCGTATGGCATGAGCTTGAGCTCGAACTACAACTCGCGACCGCGGCCGGCGGAGGTGCTAGTGGAAAGCGGCGCGGCGCGGCTGATTCGGCGGCGGGAGACGATGGACGATCTTTTCGCGGCGGAATCGGTATAAAGCGCTCATTTCACCTTCCAGCAGGGGGTTGAGATCGGATCAGGAGAGAGGCATGGAGACGGTAGTCGGCGTGGAAAGCTTCGAGGCGATGTTGGAGCGCAAACGAGCCCGTGCGTCCAAGCTCAGCTGTGGCCAACCCGTGCGAGCGGAACGACGGGTGATGTTTGAGACGGCAGAAGACCTGCTCGCTTGCATGACGCCGCAGCGGGTCCGACTGATGCGGAAGCTACGCGAACAGCCGTTTTCCGTTACGGAACTCGCGGTGGCTTTGCAGCGGGACCGGAAGTCTGTTCATCGCGACGTCAAAGCGTTGAACATGGCTGGCCTGGTGGTGCTAAAGCGGCAGGTCAATCCAGGGCACGCATCGTGCAGATGGTGAGAGCTCGAGGCAAGCGGGTAGAGCTGCGGGCGGAGCTTTGAGATGACCGGCCATGCAGGCGAGGTGCTAGAATCGGCTGCGATGGCGGTGTGCCCCGGGGCTGTTTCGCCCTGTGTGGGCGCAGTTGCAGCAATTGAATTCACTGAGCACAGAGGTTGAGAAAGCATGTCCGGCCACTCAAAATGGGCGACGATTAAGCATAAGAAGGGCGCACTCGACGCCAAGCGCGGGAAGATCTTCACACGGCTGATCAAGGAAATTATGGTGGCGGCCAAGGCCGGCGGCGGTGACCCGGACGGCAACCCGCGGCTACGGACGGCCATTGTGGCGGCAAAAGCCGAGAACATGCCCAACGACAACATCGCCCGCGCGGTTAAGCGGGGAACCGGCGAGATCGAGGGCGCGCAGTACGAAGACATCACGTTTGAGGGCTACGGGCCGGGCGGCGTGGCGGTGATTGTCGAGGTGCTGACGGATAACAGGAACCGCGCGGTGAGCGAGATCCGGCATGCGTTTTCAAAGAACGGCGGCAACCTGGGTGAGTCCGGCTCGGTGGGGTATATGTTCGCGAAGAAGGGCCTGCTTGTCGTCGAGAAGTCGGCCATCAACGAGGACAAGCTGACCGAAATCGTGCTCGACGCGGGCGCTGAGGACCTCAGCGACGACGGCGACTACTGGGAGATTACGACGGCTCCCAAAGACTTCGACGCGGTGCGCGAGGCGCTGACCAAGGCCGGCATCAAGCCCGAAAACGCCGAAGTGACGATGTTGCCGACGACCTACCAGAAGCTCGAAGGCACGCAGGCCAACGCGATGCAGCGACTGCTGGACACGTTGGATGACCTGGACGACGCGCAAAATGTGTACTCGAACTTTGAGAGTGACGAGGCTGCGATTCCGGCGTAAGTATGCTTTCAAAGAGGTCGAGTAGGCCGCCAGCTGCTGGCGGCTTTCGATTGTGAGGACGCATTGAAGGTTATTCGAACGAGCTGGTTTGCTTTGGTCATATCTCTGGTGGGCGTGGCGCTCGGTCAGGGTATAGGCCTGTCGCAGGTTGCGTTGGCCGGCAAGGGTTGGGAGTACGGCGTCCTCGCGCAAGGCGGCACGGGCATTGCCGACCGGAGCAACTACAAGTTCTTTTCGCTTGGCGGGCATGCCGGCAAGGTGCTTACGGGGAACCTTGGCTCCGGGCTGCTGCAGGGCAACTTCGAGTATGCGGTGGAGGTGTTTCCGCTGTGGCAGTCATACACGCCAAAGTTGCAGAAGATCTCTTGCGTGCTGCAGCCTGTGGGTGGGGTGGGGAGCGACGTCCAGTGCAGCCAGCCATACCCGACGGGTGGCACGTACACGGGGGTGAGTGTGAAGCCGATCATCCTGCGCTGGAACCTGACCCACGGCGAGCGCTGGATGCCGTGGCTGCAGGGCGCCGGTGGAGTGGTGTGGACCAACCACAAGTACCCGGAGATTGGCGATACCAACCCGGCCAACCTGGCGAGCAATGGGCCGAGCGGCGATTCCAGCGTGTGGAACTTCACGCCCCAGTTCGGTGTTGGGGCGCACTACTTTGTGCGTCCGCGGAGATCGCTGGACTTCGCGGCGAACGCGGTGCATCTTTCTTCCGCAAGCTTGGGGGACAAGAACCCGGGTGTGAACGCGAGTGTGCAGTTTTCGGTTGGCTACACGTGGTGGAAGTGATCGTGTTCCCGCCCTGCTGAGCGGCGTGGAAGGAAACGGGATATAGGCGGGTGGATGAGCGAGCAGGGCCCCATTGTGGAGTGTGTGCCCAACTTTTCCGAGGGCCTAGACCGGGAGAAGGTGGCGGCGATCGTGCGCGCGATGGGCGTAGATGGCGTGTCACTGCTGGACTGGTCTGCAGATAGGGACCACAACCGCAGCGTGGTGACGGTTGCGGGGGTACCGGAGGCGGTGGTGGAGGCGGCGGTGCGCGGCGCCGGCGAGGCTGCGCGGCTGATCGATCTAACGGCCCAGCGAGGGGAGCATCCGCGGATCGGCGCGGCCGACGTGATCCCGTTTGTGCCGGTGCGGGGGATCTCGCTCGGGCAGTGCGCCGTGCTGGCGCGACAGGCCGGGATGGCGATTTGGCATCGGTTTGGGGTGCCGGTGTACTTCTATGAGGCGGCGGCCTCGCGACCGGACCGGGTCAACCTGGAGGATGTACGGCGGGGGCAGTGCGAAGGCTGGGCGCGAGTGGCGGTGCGGGATACCACGCGGCGTCCGGATGGGGGGGGGCCGGCGCTGCATCCGCGCGCCGGGGCAAGTGCGGTGGGGGCGCGGAAGTTTCTGATCGCGTACAACATCTACCTGGTCGACCGGGGTGGCGGCCCGGATGTGGGGCTTGCCCGGGCGATCGCGAAAGACGTTCGCGCGTCGAACGGGGGACTCTTTGGGCTCAAGGCGATTGGCGTGATGGCCAATGGCCGGGCGCAGGTGAGCATGAATATCACCGACTTCGCAAGGACGCCCGTGTCCCGGGTGCATGCGGCGGTGGAGGAGACGGCGCGGCGGCACGGGGGTGAAATCGCCGAGGGGGAACTGATTGGGCTGATTCCGGAAGAGGCGTTTGAACCAAACGCGGCCTGGGTCCGTCAAATCCTAGGGTTCGAGCCGGAGTTGAAGGTGTTGGAACGCCGGTTGCAACAACCATTGCCGTGGCCGTGACCGGTAACCCTTTCGGGGAGTTGCTCCCCTGAGAGGCCACGGCGCAAGATGATGAGTGGGCGCAACCACGGTTGGGCTCGGACATGGAAAGTTGGGGGCAGAAGTCGAGTGACCATGGGATTCGGACGTGTTGGCAGAGGGCTGGTATACGGTGTTGCGGCTTCGGTGCTGGCGGGGTCGAGCGTGTTTACGCAGGCAGCGCAACTGAGCGGAGACGCGCGGTCGTCGATCCCGAAAGATGTACAGCAGATTATTGTGGTTGATTATCGGGCGATGCAGAACTCGCCAGCGGCGATGCAACTGAAGGATCGGGTGCTGCCGCCGGAGCTGAAGCGGCTGGAGACGGCGCTGAAGACCTCTGGGCTCAAGGTAGATCAGGACGCGGACACGCTCGCGTTTGTGGCATTCCGCATGGAAAAAGGCGCGCGCATCTTGGGCGTGGCGCAAGGGCAGTTCCAAACGCAGGCGATCCTGAACTACTTTGCCAAGAACAAGATAAAGCCGGTAACGGTCCGGAACAACAGCATCTACCCAATGGGCACGGCGGGGATGAGCGTTGTATTTATGAACCAGACGACGATGGCCTTTGGCGACCGCGAGGCAGTACGGGCGGCGCTGGATGCGCGTGACGGGCTCCAACCGAACTTCTTGCAGAATGGCGACATGATGGGCGAGATGAACGTGGTGGACACACGCCCGGTGTGGAGCCTGTTGGACCAGAAGGGGACGCAGACGATGATGCGCTCCGTGCTGGGCGAGGCGTCGCAGCTTGCCGATTACGACACCGTCAAGAACCGAATGAAGTCGGCGCGCTACACCATGGATTTTGGGAACGGCGTCCGTTTCGACATGGCGGTGGTGATGTCGGATTCAGTGACGGCGGCGACGGCTGCCACAGTGATGAAGGGAGTCATGCTGCTTAAGAAGTCGGGCGGCTCGCCGATCGAGAAGTCGGCGCTGGATGAGACGGCAATCGAGTCGAACTCCGGGACGCTGACGGTGGATTACACGTCTTCCGATAGCCAGTTCGCGAGCTTGTTGAGCTCTCCGCTCTTTCAGCAGGTGGTGAAATAAACGTTTCCCCCGCGGAGAACAGCAGAGCTGCTGTTCTCCGCCTATCGCTGACCGGGAAGGTGTTGGGTGACCTCTACGGCGCGTCCGCGCTTGGCGGCGCCCGGAGGTCCGGCCTGTCGGCAACGATCCATCACGGCGGTCCGAAGGCGGGTGGCGAGCTCGTCAGGGAAGTCGTATGGCTCGTGGTGACGGTAGATGGAAATTGTCTCTTTGGTTGTGCTGACGATCACCTCGCAATGATGGCACGTGCCTAAGTGTTGCTTGACCTCCGACAGAAGTTCGGGATCGATCTGACCGTCGAAGTAATCGGTCAGCTTGGCTAAAAATTCCGTGCAATTCACTGCTGACCCTCTTTCTTTTGACGAAAATAACGACTGAGGCGTTCCCGCAGCTGCAGACGTGCACGCAGAAGGCGGGACTTGACGGCGGGGACGCTGAGCCCGAGGGCTTCGGCCGTTTCCTCCGTTGACAGGTTTTCGATGTCGCGCAAGGTGAAAACGGTGCGGAAACCTGGAGGGAGGCCGGCAATCGTTTTCCGCAGGATGTCGCCGAGCTCGGATTGGGAGAAAATCTGTTCCGGATTGGGACGCCATTCGGCGAAGTCGCGCGGGATGGCTCCTTCCTCGGTCTCGACGTCCTGGTCCATGGAGACCGTCTTCGAGGTCTTGCGACGCCGCAGACGCATCAGGCTCTCGTTCACTGCGATGCGGACCAGCCACGTGGAGAATTTGGAGTTGCCTTGAAACTGCTCAAGTTTTTGGAACGCCTTGAAGAAGACATCCTGCGTGATGTCTTCGGCGTCTTCGCGATTCTGGGTGATGTGGAGCGCCGTGCGGTAGATCTGGCGATCGTACTGACGGACGAGTTGCTCAAAGGCGGAGGTGTCGCCGGCCTTGGCGCGTTCCACCAAAGCGATATCGGGGTGCTGGTCGAAGGGTACGTTGGCAGGAGCCTGAGCGCGCTCCCCTACATCGGCCATGGGTGTCGTCTGCGCCGCCATACACCTTTAGTGTACTGGATGCGACCTCCGGGATGAGATAGGGTGGAAGTCTGGGACGGAACTGTCCACAGGGCTATGTATCTGTGGTGATTCTTCGGAGCACCGCGGTATGGAAGGGATGAGCGAACGGACGTAGAGTTTTGTTAGGGTGACACCATGAGAAGACGCCGGCTGGCATCGTTGGCACTGGTTGCAGCAGCTGTCCTTTGCGGGACAAAACCTAGCGCCGCGGCGAGAAAGCACGTTGTGGGTAGGGCGAAGGGAGCCGTCGTGCTCCGGCACGCGGTGGCGCATGCGGGCACGTCCCGCACGCGCGGACGGGCATCGCTACGGGCCGTTTCCGTGCATGGGGTGCCGACCCGGCATGCCGTGGTGGAACATGCCACTGCGGAGAGCCGGCGGCTGAGTGGAGCCTTTCTGGCGTCGGCGACGCTGCGACCCATGGCGCAGCAGTTGATGACTTCTCGCAGCGCGACGGCGTACAACGGTGTGCTGGCGTACGCGGCGGGGCATCCGGGCGAAGCGGCAGCTGCCGCGGAGCTGGCGGTTGGGCACGCCTACGCGCTGGATCATCGCTACGGCGACGCTGAAGGTGCGTTCCGGGCCGCCGCTGGGGCGGGGACATCGCTCTCCGACTATGCCGATTACCTGGGGGCTCAGGCGGCGATCACGGGCGGGCGCGCAGGGGACGCAGTCGCGTTGCTGGAGCACTTTGAGGAGCGCCATCCGGGCAGTCTCTTTGTGCCGCAGGCTCCGGTGTTACTCGCAAATGCGTACCTCGCGCAGAACGATGCAGCCGGTGCATTGCGTGTGCTGCAACCGCTGCAAAACGGGACACTGGGTTCGCACCTCGACTTTCGGGTGGCGCTGGCCCGGGCGTACCAGATGGCGGGTAACCCGAGTCAGGCCGCTACGCTGTATCGCGGAATTTATTTGAATGACGCGCTGACGAGCGAGGCAGCCAACGCCAAGCTTCAGCTCGCGGCGATGAATGTGCCGCTCACCCCTGGCGAGCGCAAGGAGCATGCCGACGCGTTGTTCAATGCTAAGCAGTACGGGCTCGCTGCCGGCGAGTACCGAGCGTTGCAGCAGAACGAAGGCACGCTCACCCAGGCGGACCGCGATGCGCTGGAGATCTACGCGGCGGTGTGCGATCTGCGCCTGAAAAAGCTGAGCCGCGGCGATGTGGAGCACCTGCCGGTGACGGGCGACGACACGGCGGCGCTAAAGATGTATCTGCAATCGGAGCTGGCGCGCAACGAAGGAAACCCGGCGGGGCATGATGCTCTGGTCCAAGCCATGCTCGTGCAATACCCGAACAGCCGGTGGCTGGAGGAGGCGCTTTACTCAGGTGGAAACATGTACCTGATCAAGCGCGATCCAACCCGGGCGACAAGCGACTACGCGGCGTTGGTAAGCCACTTCCCACATAGTGTGTATGCGCCCAGCGCGCACTGGCGAGCAGCGTGGATGAGCTACCGCCTGCGCCAGATGCCGGAGGCGGCACGACTCTTTGACGAGCAGATCACGACGTATCCGGGCGGCACCGAGATTCCCGGGGCCTTGTATTGGCGTGGGCGGCTCTACGAGGATGTTGAAGCGAACTTCGGGCAGGCGCTGAACTACTACAAGGCGCTGAACGCCGCGTATGTGAACAGCTACTATGCGATGTTGGCACGGCAGCGTATTGCCGTAATCGGGACCACGCATGCAGCGGTTGAGCCAGCCCCGGTGCTCGCGTCCGTGCGCGCGGTCGAGGATCCGCATCTCGTCGATGCGGTTCCGGAAGACGACCCACATTTGATCAAGGCCAAGCTGCTGGCGAATGCGGCCCTGAATGAGTTCATTCGCCCCGAGATCCAGCTGAGCCCGAGCTCCGGCCAGTGGGGGGCGCTGGCGGAGGCGCAGATCTACCAGAGCTTCGGGGAGAACAGCCGAGCGCTGCAAGCGATGAAGCGGAGCAAGGTGCCCTTCTTTTCGCTGCCGGTGCACGAGGTTCCGAGTGCCTACTGGGAGTTAGTGTTTCCCCGGCCCTATTGGGCGGAGCTGGCGAGCGACGCGCAGGCGCAAGGGTTGGATCCGTACCTTGTGACCTCGCTGGTGCGCCAAGAATCCGAGTTCAATCCGGGAGCTGTGAGCCGGGCGAACGCTTATGGTTTGATGCAGTTACTGCCGTCCACCGGCAAGCAGATGGCCAAGCAGCGTGGAGAACGGCACTTCAACACGAACGAACTGTTCGATCCCTCCGAAAACCTGCGACTGGGTACGGCGTACCTCCGGCAGAACATTGACCACTACGGCGGTCAAGTCGAGTATGCCCTAGCGGCGTACAACGCGGGCGATGGGCCTGTGCGGCAGTGGATCGCGAGTGGAGATTACAAGGATGTCCCGGAGTGGGTTGAGTCCATTCCGTACACCGAAACGCGGGACTACGTCGAGGGCATTTTGCGGAACCGCGAGGTGTATCGGTCGGTGTACGGCGGCAGATGATTACGTGAAGCTTGAAGCGCAATGAGTTCAAGAAAGGGGAGTTTTCAAATGATGATTGCGTTAGGCACGACTATGAGCTCTGTACCTTTGCCACACTACGGGTCCGCCGACTACCTGCAGTCCTACTTGCGACAAGTGGAGCAAAGTATCAGGGCCGGAAATATGACGTTAGCTGAGCAGCAAATCGCGGTAGTCGAGCAACGATTGCACAGCGGAGTCGAGACGCCGCCGCTCGCCGGACCGGTGCTGCGGACCGTGCAGCAGTACGTGTCACAGGTCTCGGCGCAGATCCGCATGGGTGATCTAACAGGGGCGGAACACGCGCTCATCACCACACGGCAGTACGCGTCTCAGGTAGTGAACGCAGCGCGCTGAGCTCACTACCTGCGGGAAGCGCGTACGGCAAGCCGCTCCTGTACCGGCTTCCTCAGTACTCCAGCCGAACTGTCTGGATCATGTAGGGGGTGATCGGCACTTTCACGCTGCTGCCTGTCACCGGCAGCGTCTGACCGATCGGCTCTTCCATGAGGTTGACGACTTGGGCTGACTTGGCTCCTGGAGGTACGGTAAGGGTGATTTCACCGCCCTCCCCTGCCCACTCGTACAAGCGGGCGACCAGGGCCTTTCCGTCCTCCGCCTGTTTGAGCGCCGTCAGAATCGCATGCTGCCCGTCGATGCCGGCAAAGCTGTGCTCTGGGGCCGATGAACCCTCGTGCGAGCTGATCTGCATGGCATGTAAGCCGACGTTGAACTCCCATCCCTTCGCAACGGTTCCCGCGGTCTTCCAACTCCCCATATGCGGGTACAGCGCATACGCAAAGTGCTGGCTGCCACGGTCCGCATCCGGATCGGGCCAGGTCGGTGAGCGCAGCAGCGTGAGGCGGAGCGTGTTTCCGACCGCGTCGTACCCATATTTGGAATCGTTGATGAGCGAGAAGCCTTGCCGACCATCGCCCTCATCGGCCCAGCGCATGGCTGGGACTTCGAACTGTGCCTTTTCGAAGCTGTTATTGCGAGTGGTGGGCCGCTCGATGGAGCCGTACGGAATCTCAAATGTGGCTTTGTCGCTTGCCGCGGCGAGTGGAAACGCCGCTTTGAGCAACACGTGGGTCTCGTGCCAGTCGATGTCGTTGCTGACGCGAACCTTGTCGTCGTCGCGAAAGAGGGTGATGTCCTGAGAGAAGGTCGACTTGCCCCAGCTTCGCTTGACGCGGACAACCGCGCGCAAGGGACCGGTCTCGACCAGCTGAATGGATTCGACCTGATGCAGCAGCGTGGGCGCGACGTCAAAGGTGCCGGGGTCGACGTTCCAAGCGTCGTACTGCTTGGGCAGGTCGTGAAAGGCTTGCAACTCGTTGCCGCAGGCGCCTGGGGCAAGCGCCTCGAAGCCCCCGCGCCGGTCATACAACGAGGTGATGCAGCCGGTGTTTGGGTCGAGAACAACACGCAAACGGCTGTTCTCCAGCGTCAAGCCGTTTGCCTTGAGATCCGTATCGAAGTCTCGGCGGCCCTCAATGGCGTGTAGGACCGTGTAGCCCAGGGAAGGAACTTCCTCCAGCTGAACGAGTAGGCGGAAGGTGTGGGTGGCGGGGTCACTGGACAGGACCTGCGAGGGGACGACGTGGCCCTTGGCGTTCACAAGGGAGACGGCGTCGGTGGGCCGTGGCATCTGCACCGTGACCTCCACCGTACCGCCGCGCTTCCAGGCGAGTGGGTTCCACACAAAGATGGGCAGGTCGCCCTTGCCGCGGGTGTCCACGCGCTGCGCGATGGTGTTCAGCGAGGCCGAGGTGACTTCGTCGGTTGTTGCGCGGACCTGGTCGTAATCTTTTTGCGCGTCGCGGTAGATGGTGGCGATGCCGGAGCCGGCGGCAAGGTCATGAAATTGGTTGAAGAGTACCTTTTTCCAGGCCTCGTTGAGTTCACGGGCCGGGTACGGTAAACCGTCCAGCGAAGCGACGGAGGCGGCCTTTTCGGCATTCAGCATCCAGGTCTCGCTGTCGCGCATGTTGCGCTTGTGCGCGGCTTGGGTGGTGTACACGCCGCGGTGGTATTCGAAGTAGAGCTCGTCTTTCCAGGTCGGGACGCTGATCTGACCTTGGCCGGGCGAGGGCAGCTTCGCTTCACCGCGGCCAAGTGTGCCGTAGTTCCAGGTGGGCGAGTCGGGGTTGAGCTGCGCTTCGGCAGCCTTGAAGTAGGGCAGCGCGGTGGCGAACTCCTCTTTCGGGACGACCTTGCCCGGCTCCATCCAGTGCAGGCCCTCGTCGAGCATCATGCGGGTGGGACCGCCGCCGTGATCGCCGACGCCGAAGAGGTCGAGCATGTTCATCATGCCGGCGGCGCGGGTCCGGGCGAGCGCGAGCGAGGCGCTCAGGCGAACGGGATCGACGTTGGTATAGGCGTAGTCGTCCGGGAAGTAGGTGAGGACCTTGGAGCCGTCAGGGGACTGCCACCAGAAGAGCTTCAGGGGGAGCTGGTTGGTGTCGTTCCAGTGCATCTTCTGCGTAACGAAGTAGTCGATGCCGGAGCGCTTGTAGATCTGCGGGAGCTGCCAGTTGTACCCGAACGAATCGGGGTTCCAGCCGATCTTGGCGCGAACGCCGTAGAGCTTCTGGAAGGAGGCCTGCCCGACAAGCAGTTGCCGAACCTGGCTTTCGCCGTCGGGGAGGTTCAGGTCGGGCTCGATCCACATGCCGCCGACGATCTCCCAGCGACCTTCCTTCACACGGGAGGCGATCTGGGCGTTGAGGTCAGGGTACTTGTCGGCCATCCACTCGCTGTACTGCGCGGCGGATTGCGAGAAAGTATACGTCGGGTATTCGCCCATCAGCTGCGCGGCGGAGGTGAAGGTGCGTTTCACGACGTCGACGGTCTCGGTCCAGGGCCAGAGCCAAGCGGCGTCGATGTGGGAGTTTCCAGTCAGGTGGTAGTTGGCGGTTTGCAGCAGCGGCCGCAGCGGCTCGAGCGCTTCCTGGCTGGCTTTCAGAGAGGCGTCGAAGGCCGGCTGGTTGGCCGCGTCCAGCGCGCGGAGGTTGACGGTAGCGATCGCAGAGCGAAGCATCGCGGCCTTGTTCGCATCGCCGGGGGCGAGCGATGGAACGAGGTAGGCGGCGGAGATCAGCTGCTTTTCGAGGTCCTGCGGGTTGGGCCGCGAGGGAGCGAAGCTGATCCGCATGGCGGCACCGCGGAAGCGCTTGTCGTCCACGGTGGGCAGAAGCTTGACGGCGACCAGGACCTTGTCGCCGGGCTTGGCGTTGGTAAAGAGCGGGACGGCTTCTAGGTCGTCGCCGAGGGCGACGCGGCGGCCGTCGAGGTAGATGATCTCGGGCATGGGGCCGTTAGCGTCGGCCTGGAACTGGAAACTGATGTCGGTGCCGAGGAGGTTGTAGCCGTGCAGGGTGCGCGGGATGACGATCTCGCGGCGGAACCAGACGGCGGCTTTGCCCTCGGTGGCGGGCGCGGTCGCGGTGGGCCAGGCGCTGTCGTCCAGGGTGGGCGACTCGCCGTGAGGAAGATCGCCGGCGTGCACGCGCCAAGGGCCGTCAGAAAGGGCAGAGAGCTCGTGCAGGCGGTCGAGGACGGTCACCTCGCTGGGGGCGAGATCGCTGGGGCGCTGCAGGTGTTGAAAGCTCTGCGATCGGCTGGCTACGGCAAAGAACGGGAGTCCGGCCGCGAGGGCGGCGAGGCGTGTCAGGCGCTTGACGGGCATGTTGGGTCCTTGGCGGACATTATGGAGGAGCGGAGGGCTTGGAGGCTAGTGCGGTGAGTGCGGGTACGTTGGTGGCGTGCGAACACCCAGGTTTCAGCCACGAGACCTGGGGGCACCCGGCGAACACCTTACTGCGCGGCGTTGGAGACTGATTCCCAGGCTCCCCACGTCGCGAGCCGGTCAGCGTAGACCGAACGAACTTGCGGCAGCGATGTGCTTCCGAGAATGAGGCGCAGCGGGGGCTGGTCGGCATCGACGACCTTGATCACGGCTCCTGCAGTGGACTGGGGGTTGCCACGTTCCAGCTTCATGAGGCCCGTCATGAACTCTTTCCGAAACTCGTCGTACACGGGCAAGCCCTGCGCTCGTGTCGCGCTCTTGCCAAAATCCGTGGCGTAGGCTCCGGGCTCGATCATCGTTACCTTGATGCCAAACTGCGCGACTTCCTTGGCCAGACTCTCATAGAGTGCCTCGGCAGCAGCTTTGGTTGCGGAGTAGAAGCCGATCAAGGGCATAGGTGTGAGGCCAAGGCTGCTCGTGACCCCAAGGATGTGCCCGCTCCCTTGTTGCCTTAGCAGCGGCAGGGCTGCTCTCAGGATGCGGACCGCACCGAAGTAGTTCGTCTCGAAGACGCCCTGCATCTGCTCGTCGGTAGCTTCCTCTGTGGTCGCGATGAGGCTGTAGCCTGCGTTGTTCACAAGCACATCGAGCCGGCCGAAATGCCCGTACGCCTGCTGGACGACCTGTGAGACTTGCGCCGCATCGGTCACATCCAGTTGCAACGGCAACACCGCATCGCCGAACCTCGCTTGCAGGTCAGCGATGTCCTCCAGCTTGCGGACAGTTGCGGCTACCTTGTCGCCACGCTGCAAGGCGGCTTCGGCCCAGATGCGTCCAAACCCGCGCGATGTTCCCGTGATGAACCATACTTTGCTTTCCATTCGAACTCCCTTGTGTGGAGGCTTCTCGCCTCCGTCGACGATCTGTACACTGTAAAGTTATGAAACGTGATTCTCGTTCCGCGAGAGCAACGACTGAGCTAAGTGTAGAGCTCGATCTAAACACTGTCAAGACGCGTGGAAAGAAAGTGCCGAACAAACGATTAAGCTACCATCACGGCGATCTACGCGCGGCGCTGATCGAAGCTGCGGATGAGATTATTGCCAAGGAGGGCATTGAGGGCTTCTCGTTACGTACGGCGGCGCAGCGGGCTGGCGTTTCGCCCGCGGCCCCAGCACATCACTTTGGCAGTGCCAGAGGGCTTCTCACGGAAGTCGCCATTCTGGCCTACGAAAGAGCCGACCGTTCTATCGGCGAGGCTGGTCAAACCGACGACGCCGTGGCCGATGTGCGGGCGGTAAGCCTCGCCTTCATCGATTTTGTGTTGCGATATCCTGGCCATTTCCGGCTCATGTTTCGGAACGACTTGGTGGATCGCAGTGACCCTCGTTTGGCCGCGGTAAGCAAGGCACCGGGTATGCGGTTGGCACGCGCCATTTTGGCGTATCGGGGGAAGGCGGAAATCGACCCTGGAAGCTTCGACGACGCTGCCGACATGCTGTGTGGTCTGGCGACTCTTCACGGACTTGCACATTTGGTGCTGGAAGAGAAAGCGGCGCACTTCTTCGAGGGAGCGAATCGGAAGAATTTCGTAAAAGAGTACCTGCCCAAGGTGATTGAGCGCTTGTACCCTAGGTTGCGCTGAGCTGCCGCGGAGGGGAACTGGCGGCCTTCCTACGGACCGGCCTAGACTTTCTGGACGCGGTGAACGTCGCGGACGCCGGGAACTTTGCGCAGGTTCTGTTGCAGGCGGGTTAGGTGGCGCACGTCTACGGTTTCTATGACGAAATCGACGTGGACGTCGCCGTCGTCGGTGGGGCGGGTGTCGACGGAGCGGATGTTGGTGCCGTCTTCAGAGATGATGGCGGCGAACTCTTTGAGAAGGCCGGGGCGGTCGTCGACGAGGACGGTCAGCTTGACGGGGTAGGTAGCGGGTTTGGGGGTGTTGTTGGCGGTGGTGGCTGGCGCTGCGGCTTGGGACCAGTCGACCTCGATGCGGCGGTCGGCCTCGTAGAGGAGGTTTTGGACGTTAGAGCAGGTGCGCGCGTGCACGGCGACGCCTTTGCCGCGTGTGACGTAACCAATGATCTCTTCGCCTTTGATGGGGTTGCAACAGCGCGCGCGGTAGACGAGGAGGTCGTCCTGGCCCTCGACTTGGAGGGTTTCGGAACCTTTGCCGAAGAAGACCCGTTTAACGGCCTCGCTCATGTGCGAGAGGGCGTTGGTGACCGGGTTCGGCTGGGTCTCTGGAGTGGTTTCGGCTGCCGCCCCGCCGCCGGAGGTGGTGCCGGGCTCGAGCTTGTTCAGGACCTGCCGGGTGGAATATTTGCCGAAGCCGATGCCGGCGAGGAGGTCTTCTTCGTTGCCAAGGCCGTACTCGCCGGCGATGCGGTTGAAGTCGGCGGAGGTGAACTTGTTGAGGCTGAATTTGAACTTCCGGGCTTCGCGCTCCAGCAGCTTTTTGCCGATCTCGAGGGCGCGGGCGCGCTGGTTCTCGTTCAGCCAGTGCTTGATTTTGTTGCGGGCGCGGGAGCTTTTGACGAAGCTGAGCCAGTCGCGGGAGGGTGCGTGGCCGGTTTGCGTGTCGATCTCCACGATGTCGCCGTTGCGCAGACGCGAGCGTAGCGGCACGATGCGGCCATTCACCTTGGCACCGACCGTGGCGTGGCCGACGTCGGTGTGAATGGCGTAGGCGAAGTCGACGGGGCTGGCGTCCTTGGGAAGGACGATGACCTTGCCCTTGGGGGTGAAGGTGTAGACCTCTTCGGGGTACAGGTCGATGCGCAGGGTCGACATGAACTCGTTGGGGTCGGTCATCTCGCGCTGCCATTCCATGAGCTGGCGAACCCAGGCGAGGCGTTGTTCGTCTTTCGCGCTGACGTTGTCGGAGGCCTTGTACTTCCAGTGCGCGGCGATGCCTTCTTCGGCGACGCGGTGCATGTCCTCGGTGCGGATCTGCACCTCGAACTGGTGGCCGCCGTCGGCGATGAGGGTGGTGTGGAGCGACTGGTACAGGTTGGGCCGCGGCATGGCGATGAAGTCTTTGAAGCGGCCGGGGACGGGGCGCCACGTGGAGTGGAGCAGCCCGAGGACGGCGTAGCAGCCTTCCGGGGTTTCGGTGATGACGCGGACGGCAAAGAGGTCGTACACCTGCTCGACGGGGATGGAGTGGAGGTTGAGCTTCTGCTGGATGGAGTAGAGGCGCTTGATGCGCGACTCGACGCGGGCGTGGATGTTGGCGTCGTGGAGCTTGGCCCCGAGCTGCGCGACGATGCGGTCGAGAAAGGCCTCGCCTTCGCCGCGCAGAGAGTCGACCTCGTCGGTGAGCTTGTTGTAGGCCAGGGGGTCAACGTAGCGGAAGGCGAGGTCTTCGAGTTCGCCGCGCAGCTTGCCCATGCCGAGGCGGTGCGCGAGCGGGGCGTAGACGTCGAGGGTTTCGCGAGCGATGCGGGCCTGTTTTTCGGGCCGGAGATGCTCGAGCGTGCGCATATTGTGGAGGCGGTCGGCGAGCTTGATGATGACCACGCGCACGTCGGTGACCATGGCGAGGAGCATCTTGCGGATGTTTTCTGCCTGGTGGTCTTCGCGATTGGCGAACTTGATCTTGTCGAGCTTGGTGACGCCATCGACGATGTGCGCGACCTGTTCGCCGAAGCGCTTGCCGATCTCGGCGGCGGTAACATCGGTGTCCTCAACGGCGTCGTGGAGGAGGCCGGCGGCAATGGCCGTGGCGTCCATCTTGAGTTCGGCGAGGACCTGGGCGACCTCGAGCGGATGGATGATGTAGGGCTCGCCCGAGGCTCGTTTCTGATCTCTGTGCTGCTGCTGGGTAAAGACCCAGGCGGCACGGACGAGCTCCTGGTCGTCGTGGGGACGATTGGCTGCCAGGGTGGCGAGCATGAAGGCAAAACGTTGCTCAAGGTGCAGCGGATCGTCCGGTGTGAATGGCGGCGCGACGGACGCCGTGGCGGGCGCGAAGGCACCGGAGGGCCCGTCCAGCGCGAGGCCGTTGGAGATGTGCACAGGGCCGGGGCCGGTGGGTGCCGGAGGTTGCATGAGAGCCGCTTCCAGACGCATCCCGGAGTCGCTGGGCGTTGCGGCGGCCAGCGACTCCGGCCCGGCGCTCACGCGGCCAGGCATAACCACCTCAGTCTGGAGAGGGTCCATACGTCATTATAGCGATGGCGGTTGTACCGCACGGCGTGGCCCGAGCGCAGGGCTAATGCAGGAGGCCGGGCTTGGGACGCGGACCGTTGTGCGTCCACGCGAGCAGCTCGTCAAAGGCGCGGCCGATCTCATCGGGCGTGATGGCGCAGTGGCCGTCGCGTGGAATGTACTGCTGGACCAGGTGTTCGCCTTGACCGGCGCCCTCGACCATCTCGTTGTACAGCGTGAGCTGGGCGGGCGGGATGTAGGGGTCAAAGACGGTGTGCACGGCGAGCATGGGGCGTCCAAGCCGACCAGTGGGGGTGTAGTGATGGATGAGGTAGTCGCGCGCTTTGGGGTTAGCGGGGTAGCGCCGCACGCTGGCGTTTAGCTCGTCGTCGGTGGTGCTGGAGGTCGGGCTGGTCCCAGAGTAGATCCAGTTGCGGTTATCGAAGGGGTTGCCGCCGCCGCGACGCTGGATGTCGGCGATCACGAAGGTGAAGTAGGCGATGTCGCGGGCCACTTGCTGGTCGGTGTGCAGACCCATCAGCGCGCGCAGCAGGGCGGCGTTGGCCGGCGTGGCCTTAAGGGCGGTGAGGACGCGATCGCGTACGGCGGGGGTGTCGTCGTAGTCGGGCGGCACTGGAACGAGCGGGCCCATGACGCCGGGGAAGTAGTGGTCAAAGGCGGCGCGCAACGCGAAGCGGCGATCGAAGGAGACAAAGGTCGGTCCGACCGCGCCGCACAGGTCCAGGCCGCCCAGGTACGGCTTTGGGTTCAGCTCCAGGGTAACCATCACGAGCGCTCCACCCATGGAGGCGCCGGTGGCGTAAGTCTCCTTGGGATGGCCGTACTTGCGCTCAAAGTAGCGACGCAGGGCCTCTGTCTCCGGGTAGGCCTGCTCCACGGCCCAGCCGGGCTCGGAGTAGGCGCTTTGCGCGACGGCGAAGTGACGGGTCAGAAAATTCTCAAGGTCCGGCGCGAGCCGTTCGGCGATGTGAAAGCTGGCGCCGTGCTCGGAGTAGCCGTGGTACCAGACCACCAGCGAGCCGTTCCACTGGGCCGGCACGTCGATGCGGTACTCGGCGCCGTCCAGAACGCCTACCTCGGTGGTGCCGGCGGTGCTGGTCACAACCTGCGGCGACTCGTCGGGCAGGGATCGCTGCTGCCCGGGCGCGACTATCCCGGCCCAAGCGGCTGCGACAGAAAGCGCAAGCAGGCGAGCGGCGGTTTTCCAGCGCTGCAATGGTCCGGTTGGGGGCATGCAATGGGCCCTATTCTATGCGCAAAGCTCGCAGGTGCTTGGGGCATGCGAGCTTTGCCGAGGCTTGGTCGATCCCATGGTGCGGGAAGCGGATCAATTCAATCTCAATACCGCGGGATCGTCGGATCGACGGTGCGGGACCAGGCGTCGATGCCGCCGGCGAGCGATTGGGCGTGCTCGTAGCCTTGCTGGCGCAGCCACATCGTCACATTGAGCGAGCGAGCGCCATGGTGGCACAGCACGATCACGGGTTCGTCTGGGTCGAGCTCGTTGTAGGCGCGGCCGGCGACCTCGCCCATGGGCATCAGCAGCGAGCCGGACAGATGGGCCGTGTCGTACTCCCAACGTTCACGGACGTCCAGCAGAACGGGTGGGTGCGAGCCGGATCGCAAGTGCGCGAAGTCCGCTGGGCTTATCTCAGGCGAGAGCATGAAACCAGCATAACCGTGCCTAGTACCTCACGAAAGTACAGGCTGCGTGCCTGAACGACTTTGCGCTATATTCGGAGTGGGAAAGCGACAATGTCAGGCAACCTACTGCAAACCGTGCGCACGCTGGGGCGAGTTGGCGCGTTAATGGGTGTACTCGCCTTTATGACGGGCTGCGGTTATACGATTGCTGGGCCGGGCGAAACCATTTCGATCCAGCCGCTGGCGACGGAAGACTTGTCTGACTCCTGCCAGTTCGACATGAACCTGCCGGACGAGCCGTTCGCCACCACGGGGCAGGCACCCGATCCGAAGACGCCAGTGCCCACTGAGGTAGCGGCTCTGGTGATCTACGAGCGCGGGGACAGCGCGGACCTTTTTAACGATCCGAAGGTGCAGGAAATGGCAGCGACGCTGCACATGGTGACCGTTTATGCGCACCAGTGCAACTCAAAGTCGTCAGGTGATCTGCAACCTGACGCGACCAAGGGGCCGGGCCGCGCTCTGTTTGCGGCATTGTCACAGTACGCGCTGGATAGTAAGCATCCTGAGATCGCCAACGTGGGCGTAGTGATGACCGGTTTTTCCGCAGCTGGTGTTCTGACCACGACACTAACAAACGCGTATCCGAACCGGGTGCTTGGGTTTGTTCCGTTTGCTTCCGGAAGCATCCGTGTGGACCTGGATACAGTGCCTGTGACGCCAGCCGTCGCCAAGATTCCGGCACTGGTATTGGCGAATGCGTACGATGAAAAGTCGGGCGTACAGCGGAGCCTGCGGTACTTTCAACGCGGCTGGGCACAAAGAGCGCCCTGGGCTTTTGGTGTGCAGAACCACACGAATCACTGCTGTGTGTTGTCCACCCGGGATGTGTTTGTCCCGTGGGTTACGGCGATTGTGCATCCGCTGCAGCTTCAGACTACCGCAACGGCAGCCTCCCAGGGCATAGGGCCAACGCCGGTGAACTGGGCGCAAGCCGCGGCCCAAGGACCGAATGTACGGTTTTTGTGCTACACCGATGGCTTCTATGATTCCTATGGGGAATCCAACTGCTGGATCTCTTCAGCGAGTTTGCTGCCGTCCACGAGCGGCGGCCCGCAAGCTGGTTTCCTGCCGGACGCGAACAGTGCCGATGCCTGGTTGAAGTGGGTGACAAGCCCGGGAACCAACTGATCAACGACTCGAACATGGCCGTTGATCCTCACGTTGCGAAAGCTATTACAAAACAGCAGATTGTCGGGTTGGATCTGATTCGAGGATTTGCTGCCCTCTGGGTTGTGCTGTTTCACCTAGGCTTTTGGGCATGGCAGAGTCCCGGTCTAGTTTGGAAACCTGCTTTGGGCACAATGGCAACAACACCCTTCTTTCAAGAAGGATGGGTCGGTGTCCAGATCTTCTTTGTGATCTCCGGTTTCGTGATTGCGTACTCCGCTGAAGCAGTTACACCGATGCATTTTGTGCGCCATAGGTTCAAGCGCCTTTTCCCAACAGCTCTGATTTGCGCAACGATCACCTGTGTTTTCAGAACGATTGTTGCTTATCCCTTCAAGCAGACCGGGCCGGAGTGGCTTCGAAGCATAAGCTTTTGGCCTGTTGGTCCGTGGGTGGACGGAACGTACTGGACATTGCCGGTAGAGATCGCTTTTTATCTGATCGTTTTCGTAATGCTTTTCTGGCGCCGAGCGAAGTATCTCCCCTTCGCAATGGCTGCCTTGACCACTGTAAGTACAGGAAGCTGTTTTCTGCTCCTATACGCACCGGTCTGGGTGCCGTTTCCGGTTCTGAGCTTCCTGGCCTCGTGCTGGTTTCCACCCCACGCCTGCCTGCTGCTGATCTATGGTGCGTTCTTTGCGCTCGGAGTGTTTCTTTATCTTGCTCTTCTTTGCGGCCCTACTCCGCTTCGCGGACTAGGTATTGCCGTATCGATCACGGGTTGCGTTGCCGAAATTTTGTGGAAAGAACAAGGATTGATCGTTCCGGCACAACGGCACCCGCATAGCGCGTACCCGCTCACCTTCTGGTGCTTGGCGATGTGCCTGCTGATTGCCTCCGTTTTTTGTAACGAACCAATACAGCGCTATGCGGGAGAGAAAGGAAGTGCGTTGGCTAGGATGATCGGGCTAACCACATATCCCTTGTATCTGCTCCACGCCAACATTGGTGAGTGGTTGATGCAGGGATTGTCCCATCGTATTGGATATGGGTACTCGATGTGCTTGGTGATCGGCCTGGTGAGCGCTGCTGCTGCATGGATTGCGTTGATTGGGGAACCTTGGCTTCGGTGCCGCATGCCTCTTTGAGGTAGCGCAGATTGCAACCGTGTGCAAGTCGGTACACAGTTAGGCGTTCACGCCGTGGCACTTCTTGTACTTCTTGCCGGAGCCGCAGAAGCACTCATCGTTGCGGCCGAGCTTGGGGCCGGTGTGACGGGGTGAGGGGTCGGCGGAAGCGGAGCCGCCATTGGGGCGGGCGGCGGCCAGTTCGCGCTCTTTGCGGCGTTCAAACTCGCGTTCCAGGCGGTCGATGGTGGTGGTCGCCGAGGCGATCGGCACCGCCGGGACATGGGTCGGCTCTTCGATCACCTGCGCATTGGGCGGATTGCCGGGGAAGGACTCGCGCGCAGGGAGCTCCTGTGGAGCTCCCTGTCGCAGCTGGGCCTGTGCCCCGGCGGGGACGCGGGCCCTATCCGCTGCCTGCTGCGCGGCTGCCTGCAATGTTTGGAACTGCTCCCGGGTCTCGATGGGTGTGCCGTCCGGGCCGAGAATCTGCATGCGGAAGAGGTTGCGCACGGTGTCCTCCTGGAAGCGCGTCATTAGCGCCTCGAACATGTCGTAAGACTCCTTCTTGTACGCGACCAGCGGATCCTGCTGCGCGTAGCCGCGAAGGCCGATGCCTTCCTTCAAGTGGTCCATGGCGAGCAGGTGCTCTTTCCACAGGCCATCGAGGACGGAGAGCATGACGATGCGCTCGTGGTAGCGCATGTTGGGCGCGCCCAGGATTTGTTCCTTGAGCTCGTACCGGTCGCGGAGGTTGGTGAAGATGGCTTCGCCAAGGTCATGGCGATTAAGCTCGGCGGCGTTGATCTGCCCTTCCAGCCGCGCGCCGAAAAGGTCGTGGATGGCGTTGAAGAGCGCCTCGGTCTGCCACTGATCGGGGTGAACCTTCTCCGGGGCGTGTTCGCTGAGCAGGTTGCCGAGGATGTGTGCGACGTAGTCCTCGGTGATGAGCTCCTTCTGGTCGATGCCCTCGATGAGACCGCGGCGGAGGCCGTACACGGCTTCGCGCTGCTTGTTCATGACGTCGTCGTACTCCAGCACATGCTTGCGGGATTCAAAGTTCTGCGCCTCGACGGCCTTCTGGGCGGCTTCGATGCGCTTGGAGATCATGCGGCTCTCAATGGGAACGCCTTCTTCCATGCCGAGGGATTGGAGAAGGTTGGAGACCCATTCGCGCGCGAAAATACGCATCAGGTCGTCTTCGAGCGACAGGTAAAAGCGCGAGGCCCCGGGGTCACCTTGTCGGCCCGCACGTCCACGCAATTGGTTGTCGACGCGGCGCGACTCGTGGCGTTCGGTGCCGATGATGTGGAGGCCGCCGGCTTCGACGACGGCGTCGTGCTCGGTCTTCGTGGCATCGGCGTGGTGGGCGGTCACGTTGTCCCACTGCCCCTGGGTGGTTTCGAACTCCTGACCCTGGTAATAGAAGCGCGCCATTCCGGGAGCGGCGACCGGATGAATCTCACCCTCTGCGGCGGAGATGGCGCGAGCGATGCCGCGCTTGACGAGGTCCTGCCGGGCCATGAATTCGGCATTGCCGCCGAGGAGAATGTCCGTGCCGCGGCCTGCCATGTTGGTGGCGATGGTGACCATGCCGAGACGGCCGGCCTGTGCCACGATCTCGGCTTCCTTCTCGTGAAATTTGGCGTTCAGGACGACGTGACGAATGCCCTTGCGCTTCAGGATCTCGGAAAGGAGCTCGGATTTTTCGATGGAAGTGGTGCCGACCAGGACCGGTTGCCGCGCGGCATGAAGGCGCTCGATCTCGTCGGCGACGGCGAAGTACTTTTCCTTAGCGGTCCGGAAGACGACATCGTGGTTTTCGATGCGGAGCATCTGGCGGTTGGTGGGAATGACGACGATGTCGAGCTTGTAGATGTTGTCGAACTCGGCGGCTTCGGTTTCAGCGGTGCCCGTCATGCCGGAGAGCTTCTTGTAGAGCCGGAAGTAGTTCTGAAAGGTGATGGTCGCCAGCGTCTGATCCTCTTTACGGATGGCAACGCCTTCCTTGGCTTCGATGGCCTGATGCAGGCCGTCGGACCAGCGGCGACCGGGCATGAGACGGCCGGTGAACTCGTCGACGATGACGATTTCGCCGTCCTTGACGACGTACTCGACATCACGCTTGTAGAGCGCGTGAGCCTTTACGGCAACCTCGATGTGGTGCTTCATGTCCCAGTTTTCGGGATCGGCGATGTTGCCGATGCCGAGCAGCTTCTCGACCTTTTCGAAACCCTCGTCGGTAACGGTGATGGCGCGAGCCTTTTCGTCGACGACGTAATCCCCGGACCAGGTTTTGTTTTCCAGCGTCTCGATGAGTTCACCCTCTTCTAACTGAGGGATGATCTTGTTGGCGATGGCGTACTTGTCGGTGGTTTTGTCGGTTGGACCGGAGATGATGAGCGGCGTACGGGCCTCGTCGATGAGAATCGAGTCGACCTCGTCGACAATGCAGAACCGATGCCCGCGCTGGACGGTCTCGCTGAGCTCGAACTTCATGTTGTCGCGCAGGTAGTCGAAACCGAACTCGTTGTTGGTGCCGTAGGTGATGTCGGCGGCGTAGGCGTCGCGCCGCTGCGCGTCGGACAGATCGTGAACGATGACGCCCACGGAAAGCCCGAGGAAGCCATAGATCTTGCCCATCCACTCGGCGTCGCGCTTAGCGAGGTAGTCGTTCACGGTAACGACATGAACGCCGTGGCCGGCGAGCGCGTTCAGGTAGCAGGGCAGGGTGGCGACGAGTGTCTTGCCTTCGCCGGTCTTCATTTCGGCGATCTTGCCCTGGTGAAGCACCATGCCGCCGATCAATTGCACATCGAAGTGACGCATGCCAACGACGCGGCGTCCGGCTTCGCGCACGACGGCGAACGCTTCCGGGAGCAGATCATCGAGCGCGGCTTTTTCAGTTGCCAGGATCTGTTCTGGGTCGGTGAGGCCGTTCAGACTTTGGGCGATGCGGCCTTTGAACTCCTCCGTCTTGGCTTGCAGTTGGGCGTCAGTAAGTGTTTTGAGAGCGTCCTCACGCGCATTGATCTGGGCGAGGATGGGGAGAAGACGCTTGACGGCACGTTCGTTCGACGTGCCAAAGACCTTGGCGAGAGCGCTGTTTATCAAAGCAAATCCTTCACGTGACCGGGCACGGTGGCCAACTTCAGTGTGTGGGAGGCCGCCGCACATGAGGGCGACCTGAAGCCTTCTGGACCTACACCCGGGGCGGAGCTGCCGAGCGATACGCCACACTGAGGATGCCAAAGCGGTTGCGGAGGCGCGGCCGTCGGTGCGTGCTTGCGAGGAGCGACGTCCGTTGCGTGACGGCGTTCCTCGCGGCCAGATACGTCGCCGCGCGATGGGACGGGCTTGCGTACACCCGCGCACCGTGCGTCGGGGCGCCCGCGCGGTCCCGCAAGCTGAGCCAACGCCGGAAAGGAAAGGTGGCCGAGGTCGGCGTCGCACACGGGCGCACGGGCACCGCTGTTCCCGAGAGAAGAAACAGGAAGACGACGACTGGGATGAGAGCGAGTTCCACGTTCGCGGGCAGTTCCCTCATCAGTTTAGACGAAGTTAGCAGTCCTACGGCCACTGGCCCGATCTTGGGCGCTGCACTACTGAAGAATCGTAAGGACCTCCGTGTTTCCGCCTTCAAAGGTGACCTTGTACGCGCTCTTGTGAGTGTAGGTCTGTTCCAGTTTGGTGACCTCGGGGGGTAAGGAGGAGAGTTCACGCGCCATGCTTTTGAAGACGATGCGCTTGTCGTGCATGATGGCGGTCGACATAATGTTGAGAACCTCGTGCATGGCGTCGCGCAAGGGTTCGTTGAGGGTTGGTTCTTGCGCGCGCTCGATCGCGGTGTCTTCCGGCAGGCCGAGCAGCGATCCACCCAACAGCCCAAGCGTTTTCAGGCTGATTTTCAAAAGGAGCGGAGCATTGTCCGGGAGCACGTGATAGGCACCGTACATCAGCTTGGACTTGGAGGCGGGTGGGTTGACCGCGAGCGCGAAGTTGACGTGCCGACCGGTGAGCTCCGAAAAGAACTGCGAAAGGGACAGGGGTGTCGGTTCGGCCATGGTCAGCGTGCTCCCAGATAGGGCTGCAAGGCACCCTGAATGATTTCCGGAGTGAACGGTTTGGTGATCAGGGAGCACGCTCCGTTTTCGTACGCTTGGTCCTTGATCTCCTGGGAGGCCTCAGAGGTGATGAAGATGAAGGGTGTGCTGTTGCCCTTGGTACGCAATGCTTTGAGGAACTCAATACCCGTCATGATAGGCATGTTCCAATCCGAAAGAATGACCTTTGGGATGCCGCCGTCCATCTGCTCGAGTGCGTGTTTGCCACTCTCGGCCTCGGCAATGATCAAGTCGCGGTATCCTGCCTGGCGGAGAGCGCGTTGCACGATCATCCGCATGGTTTTGCTGTCGTCTACTAGAAGTACGTCCATCGTGAACCTTCCCGACGTTGCCCATGGGAACGTCTGCTTCTCTTATCGGCAGAAAGGGCGGGAGGTTTAGGGTGTCCTTCTGCAACGTTTAGGGGAGGGATCGATCAGGCGCCGCGGACCATTTGCACCAGTAGCCAGGCGTTCAGAGCGGCGATGAGCAGCGCGGCGGCGAAGCTGAGAGCCTTTAGCCAGGAGCGATTTGCGAACTCGCCCATGCGACGACGGTCGCTGGTGAAAGCCACCAGTGGAAACACGGCGAAGCTGAGCTGCAGGCTAAGGATGACCTGGCTCAGGATGAGCAGGTTGGCGGTGCCGCGCGTGCCGTAGATGGCCGTGACGAAGACCGTCGGCACGATGGCCAGCGAGCGCGTGAGGAGGCGGCGCAGCCAGGGAGCCATGCGGAAGTGCAAGAAGCCTTCCATGACGACCTGACCGGCGAGCGTGCCGGTAAGGCTGGAGTTCTGCCCGGAGGCGAGGAGCGCGACGGCGAAGAGCGTGCTCGCGCCGGCGACGCCGAGCATGGGCGAGAGGAGCTTGTAGGCGTCGCCGATTTCGGCGATCTCGGTGTGACCGCCGCGGTGGAAGACGGCCGCGGCGAGGATCAGGATCGCCGCGTTGACGAAGAGCGCCAACATAAGGGCGACGAAGCTGTCGATATTGGCGAAGCGGACGGCCTCGCGCTTGCCGCGGGCGGACCGCTCGTAGGCGCGCGTTTGGACGATGGAGGAGTGGAGGTAAAGATTGTGCGGCATGACGGTTGCGCCCAGGATGCTGATGGCGAGATAGAGCATGCTGGGATTGGTCAGGATCGAGCCCGAGGGAAGGACGAGGTGGGTGAGGACCGAACCCCAATCGGGATGAGAGAAGGCGATCTCAATGCCAAACAGAACTGTGATGGTGCCGATGAGCACGATGACCACAGCTTCGAGGTAGCGAAAGCCGCGGTGTTGGAGAAGGAGGATGAGCAGGGTGTCTGCGCCGGTGAGGATGACGCCGAGCAAGAGCGGGATGTGAAAAAGCAGCTGCAGCGCGATGGCCGAGCCGATGACCTCGGCGAGGTCGCAGGCGGCGATGGCCAGTTCGGCAAACAGCCAGAGCGCAACTGCGACGGGCTTGGAGTAGGTGTCACGGCAGGCCTGCGCGAGGTCGCGGCCGGTGGCGATGCCCAGCTTAAGGGCGAGGCTTTGCAGCAGGATCGCGAGCAGGTTCGAGAGCATGACGGCGAAGAGCAGCGTATAGCCGAACTTGGAGCCGCCGGCGAGGTCGGTGGCCCAGTTGCCGGGGTCCATATAGCCGACGGAGATGAGGAAACCTGGCCCGATGAAGCCCAAGAGCCGCCTCCATGTGCTGGAGGAAGACGAGATGCGAACCGACGAAAAGACCTCCGGGAGCGAGGGCTTGGGGTCGAGGGCCGGTTGTTGGGACGTGGACAAAGAGGAGGGTCTCAGGATGGTGGGCGCGCACGCGATCTGCTTTGAGGATAGATCACCAAAGGTTTGGGGCCGGGTACCTCTTCTCTCGGGGGGCGCTTTGCGACGGGGTACTCGCGGTGTTGCGCGGCATTGCGCCTTTGTGGCTGGCGAGTATTGGAGGCGAGAGCACAAAGAGCAGGAACGAACCTCATTGAAATACACAGAAAAACATTTGGGAGGGTTCGTATCCTTTCTGTCGCTTGGCTGTCAGATGGGTGCGCAACAGTGGTGTAAGTGCACCGCGGGCACTCTATCGATGCTGCGTCATGTGAAACCCGAGGTGAACTATGTCACAAGTGTGTCGTACGCAGATGCTATGCATGGCTGCGCTTGCCGGTTGTCTTACTCCTTATGCCATGGGCCAGGTACTGGCGACCACCGCAGCGGGGCCGCAACTTACAAGTGATAGCAAGGCCTTAATGATGGAAAGCAAGCGTCCTGTTGCCGCGGCCGCTTCGAACGTCGCTCTCGCAAACACGAACGCGGCGGTATCTCCTTCCTTTAATTCGGAGCAAGGTCCGGGACCTGGACCGCGTGGCGCTGGACCGGGATGCGATGTGTTCCCGGCGCCTGCTTCAACAGGGACCTCGGTGGGCCTTTCGTACTTTGGCCCGTCGCCTTCCACGGTGAACCCAAGTCTGGTGGGTCCGGTGCAATTACTCAACACAGGCCAGGTGGACGCGCAAGCGGGTACCATCACCATTCCCCTGTATAAGGGATCCTTGAAAGGAACGAAGAAGACGGTCTGGTATGTATTGACCGACGTTTCGGATCAAGGGCTGGCTCAGGAGCTTGGACTGAACTACTCCGCAAAGCTAAACTTTGTCACCAAGGCGGCAAGAACGGGCAATCTGGATAGCAGCGGCAACATTGTGTTTGAAAAGGGTACGGTGGACTTTTCCCCACAACGCAGCGTAAGACCGGGACCCACGGGTCAGGAGTTTCCTCCGGTGGCCTTTGCGCCTGGTGCTGTCGGGGATAAAAATTACAGCCCCTTCGTCAAAATTACCAATGCGCAAGGCGTACTGTATAACGCGCCGATGATTGCCTTCAACGTCAGCGCCGACCAAATTAATTTCCCCCAAGGCAATGTGGATTATTCCAAGGTACACGACCAGGTCGTAGCCATTGACCCGGTCCACATGACGGTTACCTTGAATCTTATCAATGGTTTCAGTTTCGGACGCCCCGTCTGGTATCTTTCGACGGATTCCAGCATTCCGCTAGCTGCGGCGATTGAACATAATACCTATGCTCCTCTAATGAGCAAATTGTTACTGGGTGACGATGATAGCTTTGGCAGCCCGATTGAGCGCATCTTTATCGCGACCAACGGACCCGAAGCCGGCGCGTGCAGCAATCCGCTGCGTCAAGGTCTGTCCTCCGATCTGGCGGATGGTTATCGACCCAACAATGTCCTGGGCGGCATTCCGACACTGGCACTGGACTACAGTCCGGCCTGGAATGCGCAGTTATACTCCTGGACGGATGCCGCAATCGCTTCTTGGTACCGTGGCCAGCTGCGTGAGGAGTTCAACATTCTTACGCTTGCGCAGGACGGCCTAATTACGGGACCGGGTGGAACACCGTTCGGCAACTCGGACTTTTCAATCAACTGCTCGATTGTGCAGCGACTGAACTAACTCGATCCCATCCTCAACAGCGTCCTCGTTACCCGTTTTCGTCGGATAGCGAGGACGCTGCTTTTCGTTGCCGTAGGTGTTGGGCGCTTGGGGCGCAGGGGCGATGTTTCCTCCGGAACGCATCGGATAAAGGCATGTCTGGGTTTTGGGAGCAGGTGCGGCGGTTTGAGCCGACGGCGGACGAGGCACGGAGCCGGCGGTGGATTTATGTGCCCTACGACCGGTTGCATGACGGGGTTGGGCCCCTGGCGGCGGTGCGGCCGGAGGACGCGGTCGTGGTGCTTATGGAGTCGCGTGGCAAGGGGACACGACGTCCGTATCACAAAAAGAAACTTTGCCTCGTATTGAGCGCGATGCGGCACTTTGCCCTGGAGCAGGGGGAGCGCGGCTGCCGGGTGGTCTATGGGGCGTCGCCGGCGAGCTTCAGCGATGGCCTGTTGGAGCTGCAGGAGCGCTGGGGGTGGACGGAGTTGGTGGTGAACCGGCCGGCGGAGCGGGAGCTGCGGCTGGAGCTTCGAGAGGCCAAGGCGCAGCAAGGTCTGCGCATCCGGGCGGTGCGGGATACGGCCTGGATGACCACCACGGAGGACTTCGAAGGGGTGTTTGGGAAGGCGGCTGCTGGGCATGAGCGCGGCAGCAGTGTCGACGTAGGGGACGCGGGAGGGTCGACGGGCCAGCGGCAATACCTGATGGATCGCTTCTACCGGGCGATGCGGCGAAAGACGGGGTACCTGATGCGGGGCGAGCAGCCCATCGGAGGGCAGTGGAGCTATGACGCCGAGAACCGAAGGCCGTATCGCGGGGAGGTGTCCATACCGAAGCGCCCGGCGTTTGCCCCGGATGCCCTCACGCAGGAGGTGATGGCGCTGGTGGCGGAGCGACATCCGGAGCACTTCGGCACGATCGAGGGGTTCGACCTGCCGGTGACGCGGGCGCAGGCGGAGTTGGCTTGGCAGTTTGCGTTAGGGAAGCTACTGCCGCACTTTGGGCCGTGGGAGGATGCCATGAGCGAGGCCCATCCGTACATGTTTCATTCATTTACATCGTCCTCGGTAAATCTGACGCTGCTGCGACCAGTGGATCTGGTGGAAGGCGCGGTGGCCGCCTTTGAGGCGGGTGAGATCCCGCTGGCGAGCGCGGAGGGGTTTGTGCGGCAGGTGATGGGGTGGCGGGAGTTTATGCACCACATCCACGAGGCGACCGATGGGTACCGGACGCTGCACAAGGAGGGCGCGCCGTCGTTTCTGGACGCGCACCGGGCCCTGCCGCCGGTGTACTGGGGCGTGCGGAGCGGGATGCGGTGCATGGACACGGTGGTGGCGGGGGTCATCGAGCGGGGTTGGTCGCACCACATCACGCGGCTGATGGTGCTTGCGAATTTGGGGACGCTGTGTGGGGTTTCTCCGCGGGAGCTGACGGATTGGTTCTGGGTGGCGTACATCGACGCGTACGACTGGGTCATGGAGACCAATGTACTGGGTATGGCAACGTACGGCGACGGCGGGCTGACCGCGACCAAGCCGTATGTGAGCGCGGCGGCGTACATCAACCGGATGAGCGACTTCTGCGGCGGCTGCCAGCTGAACCCGAAGAAGAGCACAGGGCCGGGGTCGTGCCCGTTTACGGCGCTGTACTGGAGCTTTTTGGAGCGGAATGCGGGAAAGCTACAAGGCAATCCGCGGATAGCGAAACCGCTGGAGGCGATGGGAAAGAAACGGGCGGAGGAGCGAGCGGCGTTGCGGGAGCGGGCGGAGGAGGCGATCGGGATGTTGGCGCGGGGGGAAGAGGTGCGGTAGCTGGGCTCGGCGGCTGTAGGATTTCAGTTCGGGTGAACAAGGCAAGGTGGAGGACGAGAAAGATCAATTTGCAGTGTTATCGCGAATATCAGGTAGTTTGAGCACAAAACGTTGAGTGGATCAAAGACCTAGATCACCTAAACGATCGTTTACTGGGCTAGGGTGAGTGTTTGCCCATACTTAGGCCAGGAGGTAGTACGTATGTTTCCTCGGCTTCATGTAGCAGCAACCTGTGTTACCGGCATCTTGTTAGCTTTCCAACCCTTTTCTATGGCAAGTGCGCAAGTAAATTCATCCTTGGGCGGCTTCTCACTGGAACAAGCCGTACCGTGGACTAGCGCCGGCAACGGTGTTTCGGATAACCACTATGCGGCGAATGAGTACATCCTAAGCAAGTATCTGCTGCCCTATGTATCGGAGCGATGGGAATTCGCGGCCGCGGCGCAGGTAGACGGGACGCCGACCGTGGAAGGCAACCACGTGTACGTCGCCGATGAGGCCGGCTTTGTGTATGCCTTGCGAACTGCCACAGGCGTTCCTATCTGGAAGACGAGTCTTACCGAGATTACGGGCAATAAGATGTCGCATTCGCGCAACAGCCCGGGGATCGGCACAACGGCGGTCTTTGTGGGCGACCAAGCTTCAGGTGAGTTGTTTGCTTTGCGCAAGACAGACGGCAAGCTGCTTTGGCACACCACGATAGAAACCAACCCGGATGCCCTGGTAACTTCGTCGCCCGTGGTACTGGATGGGCGAGTTTATGTTGGCGTGGCTTCCAATGAGGAGACCAAAGCGTCCACCAACCCAGGATTTGTGCCAACTTTTCGTGGATCAGTCGTTGTGTTGGACGAGGCAACGGGTGAGATTATTTGGAAGTCGTACACGGTGCCCGATGGCTTCACCGGTGGAGCGGTTTGGGAAAGCAACTTCGCCATCGACGTCGCCCGTAACTCGATTTTTGTAAGTACGGGTAACAACTACTCTGTTTCTCCGGCGGTAGCGGCTTGCCAAGCGGCAGCAGCAACGCCGACACAGATTGAGGCCTGCTTGCCGAGTGACGACCACATCGACAGTGTGATGGCCATGGATCTGAAAACGGGTGCGGTGAAGTGGAGTCAGCGCTTCACACACCAGGACACATGGACAGTGTCATGTCTGTCGTTTGCCCCTAGCCGGGCGACGCCTTGCCCAACGCCGACCGGTGAAGATACCGACTTTGGCGCGGGTGGCAACCTATTTACGGTCACCAGGAAAGGTAAGTCGATCGCCGCGATCGGTACGGGTCAGAAGAGTGGAGCGTACTTCGCCATGAACCGTGACACGGGAGAGATCTTGTGGGGAACGCAGGTCGGACCTGACGGTGTGATCGGGGGCATTGAGTGGGGAACGGCGACCGATGGCAAGCGCATCTACATCGCAAACGGTAATTCCGCCTATGTCCAAGCGACGCTCTATCCTTCCGGGCAAACGACCACCGGCGGATTCTGGTCGGCGTTGGACGTGAATACAGGGGCGATCCTGTGGCAGACACCTACGTTTGCACCGGCGCCGATCCCGCAGGGAAGCGCGCGTTTGGGGAACCCTCCTCCTGGAACGCTGGCACCGGCGGAAGGCTCGATGAGCGTGGCGAACGGCGTAGCGTATGGCGAGGATACCGCCGGTACCTACGTGGCACTAGATACCGCAACAGGCAAGGTGCTGCGCTCGTTCAACAGCGGCGGTGCGGCTATTTCGGCGCCAGCCATTGTGGACGGATCGCTGTACTGGACGTCGGGGTACGCCGGCGATGGCTATACAAACAACAAGGTGTATGCCTTCTGGACTGGGCTGCGCTAGCTCGACGGGGTGCCTGGGGAGACCTAGGCACCCCGATCTGCCGATTAGCCAAGCGGGATGCGGGCCT
>CAXTLD010000039.1:33115-35405 GCA_964245045.1 uncultured Acidobacteriaceae bacterium
AGTTCGCTGGTGAGCGCCTGCCGAGCAAAGGGCTGGTCGTTGATCTTGTAGGAGATCTGGCCACCGGCGGCCGGCTCCAGTTGCACCACAATGGTGCGCTGGTTGGGTACCGGCTGCTGCGTTTTGGGCGGCTGCGGCACAAGGGCCTCAAGACCGTGGGGGTTGTTGGGGACGATGACCATGAAAATGATCAGCAGCACCAGAAGAACGTCAATCAGCGGGGTGACGTTGATGCCGGATATGGATCCGCCACCGCCGCCTGCACTCATTCCCATGTTGTACCTCCATGCCGTGCAGCGCGTAGGCGGCACGACGAGACCGGGGCGAGCCTGCTTTGAGCGCAGGCCCGTCCGTTAGTGGTTTTCGTTGAGCGAGTCGGTAAGCAGGTTGAGCTGGCTGACGCCGCCGCTGCGAAGGCCGTCGATCGCGTCCATCACAGTGCCGTAATTGGCGCGGGTATCTGCACGGAAGTAAACCGATTTGTCGTCGCCGGGGTTGGTCTTCTTGGCTTCGAGATCGGCAACCTTCTGACCGAGTGTCTCCTTGGTCACCTTGTCGCCGCCGACAAACAGACCGCCATCGCGGGTAACGGCGACGTTGATCGCGTCTTCCTTGTTGGCATTGTCCATGATGGTGGCGGCGGTGACGACCGGAAGGTCGACCGTGACCTTATTGTTGAGCATGGGAGTGACGACCATGAAAATGATCAACAGCACCAGCATCACGTCCACCATGGGGGTGACGTTAATGTCGGAGTTGACCTTTTTGCCTTCATCCCGCTTGTTGAGTGCCATATGGATGCTCCAGTACGGGTGGGGCCGAGCGAGGGGATAAAGCTCGCCCGGCCGCTGTGCGTGTGGCGTTTAGCGGTGCGACTGCTTAATGAAGTAGTCGACGAGTTCCGAGGAGCTGTTGTCCATTTCGACGTCGAACGCCTCCACCTTGTTGGTGAAGTAGTTGAAGAGCATCACAGCGGGGATGGCGACGAGCAGACCGAAAGCGGTGGTGACCAGGGCCTCCGAGATACCGCCGGCGACCGCGCCGATGCCGGTGGCCTTGGAGCTGGCGATGGACTGGAAGGCGTTCAGAATGCCCATCACGGTGCCGAGCAGGCCGATAAACGGCGCCGTCGAACCGATGGTGGCGAGGCCGCCGAGACCCTTCTTCAGCTTGGCATGGACGATGGCTTCAGAGCGCTCGAGGGCGCGCTTGGAGCTTTCGACCTGCTCTTCGGTGATGGCGCCGCCGGAACCGAAGGAGCGGAACTCGGTAAGGCCGGCCGTGACGACCTCCGCCAGGTGCGAGCGCTTGGACTTGTCGGCGACCTTGATCGCCTCATCCAGGCGACCGTCCTTGAGAGCGTTGGCCACGCGGGGAGCGAACTCACGCGACTGCTTACGCGCGGCTGAGAAGTAGATGGCACGGTCAATGATGACGGCCAGCGACCAGATGGACATGATGAACAGGATCACGACGATGGCTTTAGCGAACAAGCCCATGTGGCCCCACATATCCATGAAACTGAAGCCGACCGGAGCGGCGGCATCCTGGAAGAACATGGCGAGCGGTGCGGCAGAGATGTGGGCGGTTTGTGCGAGATGAGTAAGAATCACGGGACGACTTCCTCCTGAAAACAGGGTGCGAGATGAAGGGTAGGGGAGGGTTGAAGGTGGGAGCCCGCCGGCGTGTAAAGAAACCGGCGGGCTGAGGTGGAAACAGCGGTGGGTGCGAGGGTGGTTAGCCGCCGCTGTTAAGGTTGAAGTTCACGGTAACGGTGGTCGAAACCTCCGTCGGTTCGCCGTTGAGCAGATAGGGCTTGTACTTCCACTGCTTGACGGCGTCGATAGCTGCACCGGTTAGCATCGCCGGACCGCTGACCACGCTCAGGTTCTCGATCGAGCCGGTCTTCGAGATCGTGGCGCTCAGCACCACAGCACCGCTAAGACGCGCTGACCGAGCAATGGCGGGGTACACCGGTGACGGGCCGGAGATCTTGTTTCCGGCGATCACGCCGCCCGAGATGCGGACGGGACCGGTCTTCTTCGGAGCCGCGGCCACGACCGGGGCTGTGCCCATACCCGTGCCGGTGGTGCTGCCGAAGAGCGAGGTGGGGTTGCCACCTGAGCCGCTGGACAGGTCAGCCGAGGGCGAGCCTGGGGGCGGCGGCTGTCCGGTGTCCTTCATCATGTTGATGTTTTTGGGAATTTTGGCCGGTGCACGCAGCGTCTGATCGATCTCCGACGGAGCGGCGGCTGCCGTTTTCGGCACCTGGGTTTGGACCGGCGGCGGT
>CAXTLD010000040.1:0-35349 GCA_964245045.1 uncultured Acidobacteriaceae bacterium
CCGTCGCCCGGATCGCCCCCGCATCCCGCTCCCCCATCGGCGGCAACGGCTGCTTCAGAATGGCCGTCAGCGCCGTCCCGGTGTACTCCACATAACCGTCGATCCGCCCCGACAGCAACGCCTGCTGGCACAGGTAGCTCCCCGCGAGCCAAAAGCGCCGCTCCACAGGTCCACCCCCCTCCGCCTCAATCTCCTGCGCCAGCAACTCACCTAGCACCACCTGCTCGGTGAAGTTTTTCGCTCCAATGACCACATGTGAAGACCGCGGCGGCGCACACGCCGTCAGCGCCATCAAGACAAAGGTCAACGTCGCAAGCCAAACCCTCGCGCCTCGCGATCTCACGCCTCACTCCTCAACATCAATCGTCCAACCGGCGGTTCACCGCCGCACCGCCCATCGCTTCTCCGCCAAGCCCAGCACCCCGTCCGCACACAGCGCCAGCAACGCCGCCGGGATCGCCCCAGCCAGCACCAGCCCGTTGTCCACGCTCGCCACCCCGCGAAAGATCAGCTCGCCCAACCCGCCCGCGCCGATCGCCGCCGCAATCGTAGCCACCCCGACACACGTCACCGTCGCGGTCCGTAACCCGGCCAGGATCACGCTCGCCGCCAGCGGCAGCTCCACCTTTCGCAATCGCTGCCAACCGGTCATCCCCAGCGCGTCGGCTACATCGATCAGCGCGGGGTCCACACTGTTGATCCCCGCATACGTGTTCCGCAAAATGGGCAGCAACGCGTACCCCGTCAGCGCCACAACGGCCAGCCGCGCCGCCCGATCCCCGAGGAACGGCACCGGCAGCAGCAGCCCAAACAGCGCCAGGCTGGGAATGGTTTGCAGGATGTTTGCCACGCCCAGCACGGGCCTGGCCCACCGCTGCCGGCGCGTTAGCAACACACCCACCGGCAGCCCAATGGCCGCCGCCAACAGCATCGCAGTCGCCGTGAGCCACAAGTGCTCAAAGGTCAGTCGCCCGATCTCTGCCCCGTACCGGTGCAGAAACGTCCCCATCAGGCCGCCGCGCCCTGGGGCAGCGTCGCCTGCACATACGCCCGCACCGCCGGTTGGCTGCTGCCCATCACTTCACCAGCCGCAAGGTCGGCCAGCACGGCACCCTCCTGCATAAGGACCACGCGGCCGGCTAAAAACAGGGCCTCTTGCAGATCATGCGTCACCATCAGCGTGGTCACGTCACCTGGCGCCAGCAGATCCCGCATCATGTGCTGCATCTCCGCCCGCGTCAGCGGGTCCAGCGCCCCGAACGGCTCATCCATCAGCAGTACCTTGGGCTCGGCGATCAGCGCCCGGGCCACACCGACCCGTTGCCGCTGCCCACCGCTCAGCTGCCACGGGTGCCGGCTAAGCACGTCCTCAGCTAAACCCACGCGCGCCACCGCAGCCGCAGCCCGCGCCTGCACCTCCGGCCCACGCGACCCGGCAATCTCCAACGGCATAGCCACGTTCCGCTCTACGCTCAGGTGCGGAAACAGCCCGCCCTCCTGGATCACATAGCCGATCCCGCGCCGGAGCGGCAACACCTTCGCCGTCGCCACATCCGCGCCCTCAACCAGCACACGTCCGCTCGTAGGCCGGACAAGCCCGTTCACGGTCCGCAACAGTGTGGTCTTCCCCGACCCACTGCGCCCCAGCAGCGCCGTCGTCGACCCAGCCGCGCAGACGAGCGACACCCCCCGCAGCAGCGGACGCCCACCGACCTTGAAGCTCACATCCGCGAACTCAACGCCGCCGGTGGCCATCGTACATCCTTCTGTCCGGCCTGTCAGGAGCCGCGCTCGCTGCTACTCCGCCGCCTCGGGCGCGCTCTCCGCCCCACCCTGCGCGCCCGCGTCGGCCTCCGCACTTGGCGGCGGGGCCACCGCCGTCGGGTTCGTCGCCCCCTTCACTCGCACCACAGTGATCTTGTCAAACCCCTCTTTGAAGGCCGGGGGCCGCAGTCGCTCCGCCATCTTGTGCATTACCTCATCGGTTACCTGGCGGTCGCGCTTGGAGTTCCGCTCCAGGCAGATGCTGAGCGGCACGTCAAAAAACACCGCCTGCACTTCGTAGCCGAAGCTCTTGGCCATCTTGATCCATTGGCGACGCTCGTGTGGACTCAGGTTGGTAGCGTCCACGTAGTTCCAAGGCATCTTCGCGATCAGCCGCGCGCGCAGCAAACTGCGTAGGGTGCTAAAGACCAAACCCTGATACCGCTGCTCCGTAATGTCGTCAAACAGGATGGTCCGCAGCATGTCACTGGATAACGGCTGCACGCCCCGCCGTTTATACCAGGTCGTCTTCCCCGACCCCGGCAGCCCAATGGTCAGCACCACGTACCCCCGTGGCGACCGCGCGGGCGCAGGCGCTACGGGCGGTGTCGCTACCGAATCCGGCTGCGTTTCTACAACCAGTTTTGGCTGCTCCGCGGGCTCGGGCTCTGCTACCGGCTCGGGCTCGGGTTCCGGCTCGCCGCCCACCTCGCCCGGGGGCAGCCCGTGCATCTCCGCGCTGAGCTCCGTTTGCGGCTCCTCATCGTCGACTGCCGCCGCCGTCGGCTCGATCCGCGCCGGCTCCGGATACGCTGGCCGCAAAGGGGCCGGTTGGTCGGTGGGCAGCTCCTGCCCGATCTTGCCCGTGGACTCCGAATCATTCGGAGCTCGTCTGGAACGTCGTCTCATCAATCGCTCGCGCACCCATTCGCGCATATCCAGCGTTGTATCACAGCCGGGGTTTGCCGCAGAAACGGTGCATCACCGAGTAGCCATTTGAGAACTCAGACCAAGGCAGCATTGTTCCCCGGAACTCGCTCTGGTAGCCTCAAAACGATCGCGTTCGCATCACCAAACAGCCCTCGCGTACGCACACCAGAAAGTGGAGTCAGCAAATCATGGCAGTCAAGGTTGGCATCAACGGCTTCGGCAGGATCGGACGCAACATCTTTCGCACGGCGCTCGGCAACCCCGACATTGAGTTCGTCGCCGTCAACGACCTGACCACCCCCGCCACGCTCGCCCATCTGCTCAAGTACGACTCCATCCTGGGCAACCTGCCCAACGACGTCTCGGCCGGTGAGGACTCCATCACCGTCGACGGCAAGAGCATGAAGGTTTTCGCCCAGCGCGATCCCGCGAACCTGGATTGGGCAAGCGTCGGCGCGGAGATCGTCGTCGAGTCCACCGGCTTCTTCACCGACGCCGCGAAGGCCAAGGCTCACCTCGGTGCAACGGTGAAGAAGGTGATCATCTCCGCCCCCGCCACCAACGAGGACCTCACCGTCGTCCTGGGCGTTAACGACTCCCGCTACGATCCGGGCAAACACCACATCCTCTCCAACGCCAGCTGCACGACCAACTGCCTTGCCCCGGTCGTCAAGGTCCTTCACGAGACGTTTGGCATCGCCAGCGGCATCATGACCACCATCCACAGCTACACCAACGACCAGGTCGTGCTTGATGCACCGCACAAGGACCTCCGTCGCGCCCGCGCCGCCGCGCTTTCCATGATTCCCAGCTCCACCGGCGCCGCCAAGGCACTCAAGCTCGTCATTCCGGAGATGGACGGTAAGCTCGACGGCTTCGCCATCCGCGTTCCCACCCCCAACGTCTCCGTCGTCGACCTCACCTTCACAGCCGAAAAGCCGATCGACAGCAAAAGCATCAACGCCGCGCTCAAGGCCGCCAGCGAGGGCCCACTCAAAGGCATTCTCGGCTACACCGAAGAAGAACTGGTGTCCTCTGACTTCAAGGGCAACCCGCTCAGCTCCATCGTCGACAGCAAACTGACCAAAGCGGTCGGCAACACGGGCAAGGTCATCAGCTGGTACGACAACGAGTGGGGCTACTCTAGCCGCGTTCGCGACCTCATCAGCCTGCTCGCGGCCAAGGGTCTGTAACTCTCACCCTCAGCCACATAAACCAGCACGCAGCAGGTCGCCCGTCCCGTAACTTGGAGCACGGGCGACTCGCCCGGCTGGTTTGCGCGCTGGTCGGCTCAGATCGATCACGGGCGCGGCAAGCCGCCGTTCAATCACAAACTCCAGGCCTTGCACCCAGTCCAGCCCACGAGCGCTGGCCTCCGCCATCAGCGAGTCGAACAGGACCCGCTCGGAGGGACTGCCTAGAGCCGTCTGCAACAAGCGACAGACACGATCGAACTCCGCAGCGATATCGTCATCAGGCATCTTCTGTGGGTCCCGGCCCATACGTTGTACGCTACCGCCTCGTTCGGTCGCCCGTAATCCCACGAGAGGTGTAGACCTCGACCGGCTTTGTCCCAAATTGGTCCAATCCAACACCGGTGAGCGTTCGTATTCCCTTATTCCACCTTTTCGCCTATCTGATTCCGACGTGTCGGTTCGCCATCGTACGCGACGTGCGAGTAGCTGCAGAAAAGCCTCATCTACCCCCCAGCGCTCTTGCCGGCCATGTAGTCGCGGCAGTTGTGATGCGCGATCAGGAAATGCTCCAGATCAGGTTTGGTCAGAAATCCACCCCACAGCACCACAACCAGTACCGGCAGGTTTTGCCAAAGGTCCAGCCTGCCCTCTGCGAGCAGCCGCGCTTTGGCGACCGCGGCGAGGGCGCCCCGGCGACGCAACTCTCGGCATGCAGCATGCACAATAGCGCGTGACAGACGACCAGTTCCGTTATCGGAACTATTTCTAAATTTGTGCAAGGAAGAAAGAGACCAATCGATGAGCACCAACAACGGAACTGCCTCCGGTCCACGCGCGCAGGTATTTGCGGCACCTAACCGCTTTCGCATCGAGATCCCGTCCTGGGGCTTTGCAAATACCGGTACCAGTTTCGGCAAGTTCATCCAACTCGGTGCAGCCACCAGCATTGAGGAGAAGTCTGCTGATGTCGGCGAGGTGAACAAACTGGTCGGCGCGAGCCCCACGGTCGCGCTGCATGTCTTGTGGGATCTGCCGATCGGCGTCAAGGACGTGCCCATCATTCGCGAACTCGAATCGCGTTACGGCGTGAAAGCCGGGGCTATCAAGCCGAACCTCTTCCAACGCAGGAATACAAGTCCCCAGCGCGGAAATCCGCAAGATGGCTATTGACCACCTCCTTGAATTCGTCGAGATCAGCCGCGCACTGGGTTCCCGCGACATCTCGATCTAGGTTTCCGATGGCTCCAACTATCCGGCCTCACAGTCCATTCGCAAGCGCATCCGGTGGGTTGAGGAGGCGCTCGGCGCCATGCACGCCGTAACCGTGGAGGAACAGCGCCTGTTAATCGAGTACAAGCCATTTGAGCCCGCCTTCTACTACACCGACATCGCGGACTGGGCGTGGCCTACCACTTTGCCCGTTGCCGCCGGGCCGCGCGCCAGCGTGCTCGTGGACACACCGGTCATCACTACCAAAGCACCAACATCGAGCAGATCGTCACCTGGTTGCTCCACCTGAACGCGCTCGGTGGTTTTCACTTCAACGACCGCAAGTACGCCGACGATGATCTCACCATGGGCTCTGTCGATTCGTACCAGGTCTTCCGCATCTTCCACGAAATCCTGAGCGCACCGGAGGCTGAGACTGCGTAGATCGCCTTCATGATCGATCAGAGCCACAACCTGAAGGGAGAGATGGAGGCGATGGTCCAGAGCGTGACCACGGCGCAGGAATTCTACGCAAAGGCCGCCCTAGTTCAGAGCGAGCGCCTGGATCAGCTTCAGTCCGAGGCAAAGATCGTCGAAGCCGAAGAGCTTTTCGTTCCGCTTCTGGACCGATGTTCGTCCGCTCGTGCGCGATTGGCGCAAAGCGCGCGGCCTGCCCGTTGAACCCTTGCGCGCTCTCTACGAGAGCGGCTACCTCCACCGCATCAAGGCGGAACGCGGTGCGCGCAACCGCGGCTCCGTCGCATCGTATGCATAGTTCCAGTTCGGTATCCCGACGCAATCGCGCCAGGCTCAGTTTCCATCAGGGAAACCAGCAACTTTCGACTAGTCTTAGCTCGTAAGGAGCTGCTGCCGCTTGGCTAAATCGAAACGACTCTACCTTATCCCAGTCCTGTCCAAGGCTCTGGACATCCTGGAGTTTACTCCAGGTAGAGAACCGCCCGCTGACACTCGAGGCCGTGCATCAGCGCACGCGAGTTTCTAAAAACACCGTGTACCGCGTCCTCAAGACCTTTGTGCACGCGGATACCTTGCGCAGGCGCCCGACGGCACCTACCGTCACGTGGTCAGGTCGCGCAAGACGCGTTTCGGCTTTGCCGGCCAGAGCGCCGAGATGCCGTTTTCAAACGATATGACGCAGCCTTCGCGAAGCCGCATTGTCTCTGGGCGTCGAGCTTACAGTCCTGGACAACCACTACGACGGCGCAACGGGGGTCCAGAACGCGGAACAACTTATCAGAAGCGGCGTCGATCTGATCCTTGAATTCAACGTCGCCCACGAGGTAGCGCCCGTCATCGGCGACCGCGTTGCTGCCGCTGGCATCCTTTAATCGCCATAGACATACCTCACCCGAACGCCATCTTCTTCGGTGTGGATAACTACCGTGTGGGCGTGGGCGTGGACGTAGGCGAGTTGCTCGCGGCGCATGCGACGGAGCAATGGGGTGGCCAGGTCAACTGGGTCCTGGGCTTGGACCTGCCCGCGGCGGGTACGCTCGTCCAGGGTCGGGTCTCAGGGGCGTTCGAAGCGGTGCGCGCGGCCGTCCCGCACCTCGGACCCGCATGCTATGTGCGCATGGACGGTAGGGGACAGTTCGTAACGAGCCGCAAAGTCGTCGGCACCTTCCTCGACAATCACCAAAAAGACAAGCGCATCCTGATCGCAGCCTCTACAGACTCCAGTGCCCTGGGAGCAGCGAGCGCCGCCGCACCAAACAGGTGGCCATCGTCGGCCAGGACTGCATCGCCGACGCCATCATAGAGATGCGCCGCGCAGACTCCCCCGTTATCGGCACAATCTCACACGAGGCAGCAACCTACGGGCCGCAGTTGATGCACATTGCGCTCGACCTGCTCAAAGGTCAGGCGGTACCACCTTACAACTACGTCACACACCGGATTGTGCCCAGAGCTTCCGTCCGGCAAACAGCCAGGGCATGATGCTTTTCGCTGGACGCAGCTGATGACCCGTGCTCCCGGACGCAGGCCATGGTGTTCATGTCCTAGCTGTTTCAAACGGAAACACTTGTTTTATTAGTGTTTGGTGTGGAATTGTTGGCTGGCGACAAAGGGCTCTGCTGCGGCCCATTTCTGATCGGAGTGAGAAACCTGCTCACAAAACCATACGGTTCGAAGCTTCGGATCGCGGATGTTTGGGGCTCCTTGCGTATGGCCGCATGCAGCTTTTGCGTTTCACCAGACCAGGTGAGAGCAAGGAAACAAAGGCAGGTAGAGAGCCGATGTGTACGCAGCGAAGCGCCGAGGGAGGACTTTCGGAATCAGAACGATCTATGCAGAAACGTAGAGGAGCTTCGCGATGAGGTGCACTTGTCCGTTCTCCACGATCGGACTATCTGCCCAGCCGTGCGAGCGGACCTCAATGCTTGCACTCAGAAGGACACCGGGCAATTTCGGGTGCTGGAGCAGCGGCATAGTCGTGTGTTGTTTAGCCCAGAGTTGACCGACATTTCATGCAAGGGATGTCCCGCTAGTAGAATCCGGCGCAAACTTAAGCCGAGCAAAACAACACTGTCAAGAAATTCTGTACATTATTTTCCTATTGCATAACTTACCGAAGTTGAGGGACCGTCAATTCCCCAAGCAATTGTGGAGAAGCGCTGTGGCTGCATCGACGTCAGGAACCCCGATCTCAACCCTTCGTATCTCCGCTACCGGAAACTCACTCATCCGAAACTCTTCCTCACGGGGCGTCCTGTGCGTTGCTGTTTCTACGCTGATTGCGCGGCTCCGTGGCATCGAGCTACACCCACCCCCGACTAGGGTGATGGGCGCCTCCAGACGAACGTCCCGGGAGGATTCCGCTACCCTGATCCGGTACTGCCCGGGCGTGCTGACGCCATCGACGACCGGTGAGTATGTGTTCTCGTTGACCGGGGGCGGAACGGCGCGCCTGTTTCTGAACATTCTTGAGCAATACCGAGCCTGCTTCGATGAGCGTTCGAGAAAGCGCAACGTGTTCCGGCGTGGACACAACCGCTGAAACGCCTCCAAACGCGAACTCTACAGCTGCTTTCAGGATAAGCGTGCGCTCCTCACAGCTGTGATAACGCAGCTGCAACAGGAATTCATTCACAGATGTCTGTGCGCTGGTCGTCTGGCGCCAATATTCGGCTGGTCCTTACTCAGTCCGGCACCGCGATCTTGGGTTTCATGATGTCCGAACGGTTTGGGAAATTGTTTCGGATCGTTGCCGCTGAAACGTTTCATGACCCCATATCCGCTCAGCAGTTCTATCTGCTGGGCCGGCGACGGGACGACAGGAAACAGCGGCGTTTCTCGCAGCTCAGATGAACTAAGAACACTGCGTAAGACGGACCCGTTGCAGGCAGCTGACGACTTCCTCGACTTGATCGTAAGCGCGCGTTTCTTGACGGCTGTCGTGCTCGGGCAGACGCATGCTGTCCCGGATGTACGCACGCACGTGAGACACGCAGTAGATATGTTCCTCGCTTACTATGCGTCGCGGAATACGGCTCAGGTGCGAGGCAAGCTCACGCACAGGCGACGTGCAACTGCTTAAAGCTCTTCTGCCCGGGACAAGCTCCGTTGCCGTGTATGTGTTATCGGCAGGACTCGATGTGATGCCCCTACCCCACCTTTTCGCCCAACTCCATCCATCGCTCTAGGACCGCGTCATATTCTGCTTGCGCGACCTCCAACTCGGCGAGCGCCCGGGTCAAGGCAGCCGCATCCACCGCGACCAGTGGGTCTGCCACGCGCGCCTGCGCTGCCGCGAGCTTGTGCTCCGCCGCAGCTACCTTGCTGTCCATCTCATCCCACTCTCGCTGCTCCAGGTAGCTCAACTTCTTCTTCGCCCCGGGCGCAACCGTCGCCCGAGCCGACCCGTTTGCTCCGCCTTGCAGGTCCAAAGCTGCGCCAAGCGTCCGGCGTCCCCCGCCTTGTTCTCGCCAGACCTCCCACTGCCCGTAGTCGGCAAACAGTTCCGCGTTGCCGCGCCCATCTAGGCCCAGCACCAGGTTGCTCACCCGGTCCAGCAGATAGCGGTCGTGCGTCACCAAAACCAGCGCCCCTGCAAATTCAAGCAGCGCCTCTTCCAGCGTCTCCAGTGTCGGGATGTCGAGATCGTTAGTCGGCTCATCCAGCATCAGCACGTCGGCAGGCTGCAGCATGAGCCGCGCAATCAGCACGCGCGCCCGCTCACCCCCGCTCAGCCGTTCCACGGGTTGATTAAGTTGCTCGCCCGTAAACAGAAACTTGGCCGCGTAGCTCGCCACATGCGTCACACGGCCCTGGTAAACAACCGCGTCGGCATCCGGCGCCAACGCTCGGCGCAGCGTCACGCTGGCATCCAGCTCGCGCATCTGGCTCAGGTAGACGACGCGCAGACTCGCGGCCCGCCTCACCTGCCCCGTGCTCACCGGGATCTCTCCCGTCATCGCGCGCAGCAACGTCGTCTTGCCCGATCCATTCGGCCCGCACAACCCCAACCTTGCCCCACTCACCAACGCGAAGCTGACGTCGTGCAAGATTTCGCGACCACCCAACGTAATCGCCACATCTTCCATTTCTATCAGCCGTTTGGTTTGGCGGTCGGTCGCGTCAAAGGTGATGCCCGCGTTCGCCGTCCGCAGCCGCCCGTCGACGTCGGCCAGCTTGGCGATCAGCCCATGCGCGTTGTCAATTCGCGCCTTGGCTTTGGTCGCACGCGCCTTCGGCCCTCGCCGCAACCACTCGATCTCCGTCCGCACCCGGTTCCGTAGCCCCTCCTGCATGCGCTGCTGCGAGAGCAGGTAGGTCTCGCGCTCCTCCAGAAACCGCGAGTAGCTCCCCTTCACGCGCAGCATCCCCTCTGCGTACGTCCGGCTCAGCTCCACGACCTGATTCGCCACGTTCTCCAGAAAATAGCGGTCATGGGTCACCACTACCACGGCAAAGTTGGCGGCACGCAGCATGCCTTCCAGCCACTCAATCCCTTCCAGATCCAGATGGTTGGTCGGCTCATCCAGGAGCAGCACATCCGGCGCCAATACCATCGCTTCCGCAATCGACAAGCGCTTCCGCCAGCCGCCCGAAAGGCTCGCCGCCTCGGCATCCATGCGCACGCCCTCAGCCCCAAGGTCGACGAACCCAGCCCGCCCCAGAGTCTCGCGCAACCGCTGCTCGCGTTCGTCAGACGGAACGCCAGAGGCTTCCAACGCTGCCTCGATCACGCCGCGCCCCGTGATCTTCGGCCCAAACTCCGAGATCTGCCGCACATACCCGATGCGCGCCCGCTTGCGCACAGAGACCTCGCCCGTGTCGGGTTCCACCTCGCCGGCCAGCACCGCCAGCAACGTCGACTTCCCGGCCCCATTGGGCCCAATCAGCCCAATGCGATCCCCATCCCCCACAGCAAACGAGATCCCCTCAAACAATGGCACGGCCCCAAAGCGCTTCGACACGCCCTGGGCATTCAGAATCGGCGGCATACCCCTTCAGTGTAGAGGGGATTGGTGGCCCGAAACGCACGATTCATCGCAAACGCCCGGATGTCTCAACGGTCCAGCCGGAACTCCAACACCGCCGTGGTCGCCACTTCAACCGGCTTGCCGTCCACCTCGTAAGGTCGATAATGCCAGCGCTGCACCGCGTCCAGCGCCGCCGCGCGCAACGACGGCGGCCCGCTCACCACGCGTGTTTCGACCACACCGCCATCACGCCCCACCACCGCTTCCACAATGACCTCCCCCTGCACCCCTGCAGCCGTGGCCGCAGGTGGATAGGCCGGCGTCGGCGAGGACATCAGATTTGCAGCCATCATGCCTGCAGCACCCGCAACCACATGAGGCACAGACGCTCGTGCCATCGTGTGCAACAGGCTGCCTTCGGGCACGTTGCCAGCCGTCATGTTCACCGGCCTGATCGCCGCGGTAAACGGCGTTGGCAGCTTGCTTGCTGGAGCGGCAGAGGCCGCGATAGATCCACCGCTCGAGGCCACCTCTGACGGCCTTGCTTCTCGGCTACGAACAGCCGGCCTCAATGCTTCGCCCCGCGCACCGATCGCAGGCACATCGGCGTACCGGATTCCATCGTGGGGCAGGCGCTGCGAACGCGCATCAGGTCGCGCAGGCATGCCACGCCGGTCACTCCCAAGACCCTCCTCACCTGAGCGCGAAAGGTTCGCTACGGAATCCAAGGCGGCAATCTCTGCCCGCAGTTCCTCGATCGACTTCACCCCGTCCTGCGGGGCAGGGTTGGCATGGGGCACACCCGTAACCGCGGCAGAGGGCGCGTTTGCGGGCGCAACCTTGTGGTCGAAATGGGCGAACGCGCCAAAACCGAACCCAAGCAGTACGCCGCAGGTAGCCGCGGTCCACATGCCCCAGCGCCGTGGCGGCTCCTCTTGCACCTCGGCCTCAGGGGCGAGCGCACGAACCGGCGCGCCCGTGTTGCTGGCCGTACTACCCGCCGACACCGACTCTAAGGCTCGCGCCGCAGCGCGCATCCGTTCTCTGCCCAAGGTTCTTGTCGTCTCTGGGCGTTCCAGCCGGGTACCCGTCTCGTTTGCCGGAACCTGTCGCAGCGGCTCGACGGTCGACTCCGGTGCGCCTGCAGCCACCTCGCGTCGCCTACGCCCGCATTCCAGCACAAAGTTGAACAGCGTGCGTCGTGGCAGATCCGCCGCGGCATCCTCCGCAGAAACAGCAGCCTGCTCCAGCCCCACGGCCGCAATCACAAGTGCACCCAGCATCTCCAGGTAGCTGATCTGCGGCTCCCGATCCCATGCCGCCAAAACTGCAGCCTGCAGATCCCCTCGAAACGCAGCATCGCTTGTCAGACGTTCTGCCAAGGCCGGCAGCACCGGGCGGCCATTCCTGGCCAACTCGGCATACACGAACGTCGGGCGGATCTCCGCTACGCAATCCGGAAACCGCTCGGCCACCTCGTTCACTTCGGAAAGCAACACTGTCCGGCTCACTCTCAGCTCCTCTACAGCTACGGTCCAGACCCGTACTCCGGATGCCCGGCTCCCTCCAAAAGACACCCCGTGGGCCAACTTTGTTGCGCGGCAACGGCCCACGAGCGGGTACAAACTCGTCACCGGCTACTCCAGATCGAAGTCCCGCAAGGGCTTGCCGCTCATCGGGCTTTCCTTAGCTTTCTTGAGCGCCTCGGCGAACTTCTTGTCCAGCAAGTCGTCCCGGTGCTTTTCCGCCTGCACACTCTGCGCAAAGATCGACTCGCGCCGCGACTCCTGCTCCTTCAACGCCCGCGCCGCCGCCCCCAGGTCCTCAAAGGTCTTTTTGCGCGGAGCCGATGTGTGCGAAATCACAGACCGGGTCAGCGGATCGACCTTCAAAACACCACCGCAATCCGGGCAGGTCACCTCAAATGGCGCATCGCTCAATCCCATCGCAAACACTCCCGACGGTTATTCTAAGGCTCTCGTGGCTCGATACCTCGGCTCTCGCACCTGAACAGATCCCACTAGCAGGTCCAGCTACAGCCACAATACCCGGTGGCCCGGGCACTCCTGCCCCGCGTGCTCCACCAGCACCTGCGGCAAGCCGTCCCCAAACTTCGCCAGGAACTGAACGCCTGCAAGTAGACGTTCCTGGAGGTGCTCGTCCGGGAACAGGTTCAGCATCAGAGCCGTCGCCTGCTTGCGCAGCGCCCCCGTCCGCTCGGTCTCAAACCGAGCCGCCATCCGCCGAAGCCGGTTCATCTGGTACCGCATCTTGTTCGCGCTCACGCCCGCCGCCCGCCCCAGCTCCGGACTCAGCGCCTCCATATACGCCAGCAATGCCGAAAGCTCGCTGTCCAGCGCGTTGCCGGCCCCCGCCAGCTTGCGCTTACCCTCCACGGGCATCGCGCGCGCGCCCAGCCGGACGGTCATCTCTTCCACAGTACGAGTCAGCAGCAGATGCGGAAACGCAACCTCCTGCCGCGCCATAATCTCGGCAACCGCAGGCTCTACCAATGTCGCCGATAAGCGCGGCAACACGGGGGTCACACGACCCAGTACCTGCTCGAACACCACCGCAGATTGCGCAAAGTACGCGATCTCCGCAGGGCCTCCAACGTACGCCGCCGTCGGCAAAAGCGCATCCTGCATCACCGGGCGCAGCAGCGCATTGGGACTCAACCGCTCCGGCTCGGCTTCCAAAATCGCCAGCAGGTCGGCGGCCGTATAGGTCCGCGCGCCGGCCTTCCACCCGCTGTCTGCCGTCCGCCGCAGCGCTCGCCGTTCCGGCACCCCGTCCGGTCCCGGCGAGATCAAAAACAGCAGGCTCATCCCCGCCGCTACCTTCACCTGGGCGTGGTACCCCACCTTCTCCAGCTCAGCCGACCGCTCCAACAACGCTTGCTCCAGCGCTTCCGCTCGCTCCACCGCGGCCCGCAGCACCGGCGCACCCAGGGCGTGGAACTCGCGGCCAGCGGCGTCCAGCACCACCAGACCCTGCTCGGCGAACACGTGCGACAACAGCCGGCCCATGCCGCTCGCCAGTGTGGCCTTATAACCATCGTGATCGGTATACGCGTCCCGCAACACATGGCAGATCGGCGCAAACCCGAGTAAGCTCTCCGCCCACGCCAGCGTTGGCTCAATGCATCCACCCGTAGCCAGCACGCCTGCTGGCAACGGCACACCCGCAATACCGAGATTCGCGCCGTTGCTCTCCACCGCGTCCTGGCCGACTAGGTGTACTTGATCGACCTCCGCTACATCATGGTCCTCGCTCGCCAGCCAGAAAATAGGCACATGCTCGCGTCCACTCACGCGCGTTGCGTCCTGCGCCTTACGAATCGCTGTTGCCGCCTTCAGCAGCGTCAACAAAGGCCCGCCAAACAACCCAACCTGTTGCCCGGTCACGACCGCCGCCGCTCCCGCCCGCAGCCGCTCGATGTTCTCTAACGCGGCTGGTCCCGCAGCGTAGAGCCCAGCCTGTGCGCGCAACGCATTCGCCAACCGCTCGCGATGCTCCACGGACAGCATCGGGGCCGTGCGCGCCCACTCCATTCGAAACGGATCGGCAGGATACCACTGCCGCAACCGCGCCACGATCGCCGGGTCGGTCGCCTCCGCGAAATCGCGAAACAGCGCAGACGTACCCGGGAGCATCGAGATGGGATAACACTCCGCCTGCATACGCCTCTGCTTGCTCCTGTTGCAATGTCCGTGCTGACCCCTCGTTGGATGCGCTGCCCTGCCCGCCGATGCAGAGACGCCGCCAACATTTGTCCCTGATGTACTGTGGAGAGCATGGCGCCCGCCTCCAAACGCACCCCGACCTCCGCTCCCACGCCCACCTCTGCCGCGAGTGCGGATGAGCCACCACCACCGGGCTCCAGACCCGTCAAGAAGACGGCCAAGAAGCTCACCGGCAAAGCCGCGGTTCTTGAGTCCAAAGAGGTCTACCGCGGCAAGGTCTTTTGGGTCACCCACGATACCGTCCGCGAGCCCGGCAATGTCACCGCCACCCGCGATGTCGTGCGCCACAACGGCTCGGTCGTCATCCTCGCCGTCGACACCAAAACCGACCCGAACGACCCCGGCATCCTGCTCATCCGACAGTACCGCCACGCCGCCGACAAGTTCCTCCTGGAACTGCCCGCCGGCCGCATCGAACCCGGCGAGAAACTCATCCCCGCCGCCAAGCGCGAACTCGCCGAAGAGACCGGCTACACCGCCAAACGCTGGTCCAAGCACGTCACGTACTACGCCTCGCCCGGCTTCGTCTCCGAGGCCATGAACATCCTCTTCGCCGAAGACCTCACGTTAGGCGAAGCCACCCCGGAAGAGGATGAGCGAATCGAGATCCGCATGACGCCGCTGTCGGAGGTGCTTCGGCTCATCCACGCCGGCAAAGTCGAGGATGGCAAGACGTTGATCGGGGTCCTTCTCTACCAGTCGCTGCGCCGGCAACCCTGATTTGCGTAACGCGCAATCGCGAATGTTCGACCTTCGATTTTGTTACAAAATCCACATCGCCATTACCTGCAGCGGACACATTTAGGACCTACGCTTATACCTTCTCAACAGGGGGCGTTGCTACGTGGCGCGCCTGATCTCGCAAGGGGGTTCAACAGACACGTGGCACAGTTTCGAGGCACCGTGAAGTGGTTCAACAACGCAAAGGGTTACGGCTTTCTCGGACGCGAAAGCGGCCCCGATGTGTTCGTGCACTACAGCTCCATCCAGGCCACAGGCTATAAGAGCCTCAAAGAAGGCGATCCTGTGGAGTTCGACGTAATCCAGGGAACGCAAGGCCCTCAGGCCGACCAGGTCCTCCCCATCAAGTAGCCCGGCCGCGCGCCAACGTCACGGCGCACGGGCGTTCGTTTCTAAAGGCGGCGGCCCCATCGCGGGCCGCGTCTTACCTCTCAATGGATAACGTCACCATCGCCCGCCTGCTCGACGAGACGGCAGCCCTCCTCGAAATCGATAACGCCGACCCGTTTCGCATCCGCTCCTACCGGCGTGCCGCCGAAGCTGTGGAGCAGCAAACCGCGCAGCTGGAAACGCTCACCCGGCCCGACGCCGACCCGAAAACGCTGCTCTCCATTGTCGGCATCGGCAAAGGCATGGCCGCGAACATCCGCGACCTCGTCAACACCGGCACGATGCCGCTCCGTGACGAGCTCCTCACCCGTTACAAGCCGTCCATGCTGACCCTTTTGCGCCTCCCCGGCATGGGGCCAAAGACGGTGGCGCTCCTCTACTCCGCACTCGGCGTTGCCGACGTCGATGCGCTCGAAGAGGCGGCCAAGCGAGGCGACCTCCTCGCTCTTCCTCGTGTGGGGCAGAAGTTCACGGACAAGCTCCTGAAAGGCATCGAGGACTATCGCAAAAACACGTCGCGCTTTCGTATCGACGTTGCGCGCGACCACGCCGAGCGCATCGGCGCGCTCATTAGCCAGTTCCCCGGCATCGAGACCATCACACCCGCGGGTTCACTTCGGCGCGGCAAAGAGTCGGTCGGCGACCTCGATCTCCTTGTCACCGGCCCAGCCTGTGAGCCCGACGTCGTTGCTGCCGCGGTGGAGTACGTTGCCTCCCTGCCCCTGATTGACAAGCTCCTCGCCAAAGGCCAAAACAAGGTCAGCTTCACCCTCCGCAACAACCTTCAGGTCGACGTGCGTCTGCTGTCCCGCGCCAGTTACGGTGCCGCGCTGCAGTACTTCACCGGATCCAAACATCACAACGTCACCCTTCGCCAGCGCGCCATCAAGCGCGGCTACACGCTCTCGGAGTACGCGCTGCTGCGTCTCGAAGACAACCACATCGTCGCCGCCGCTACCGAGAAGGAGATCTACAACGCCCTCGAGCTCGACTACATCCCGCCCGAACTGCGCGAAAACTGCGGCGAGATCGAGGCCGCCGCCAACCATACCCTGCCGCACCTCATCGTGCGCGGCGACCTCCGCGGCGACCTCCACATGCACACCTTTGAATCCGACGGCTCCGATTCCATCCGCCAAATGGCCGAGGCCGCCATTGCGCGCGGCCTCGAGTACATCGCGATCACCGATCACAGCAAAAACCTGACCATGACCAAGGGCATGGACGAAGGACGCGCCCTCGCCCATGCAGCCCACATTCGCGCTGTCTCGACGGAACTCGCCGACGAGTTTGCCGCGGGGCGCGGACCACAGTGGGACCGCTATCACCAGCGTGAAGCCGCAGGCGAACCCGTAAACGCGAAGCCCACCAAGCCCTTTCGCATCCTCGCCGGGATTGAGTGCGACATCCTGCTCGATGGCGCCATGGATCTTGCCGACGATGCTCTCGCCCAGCTCGATATCGTCATCGCCAGCGTCCACTCCGGCTTTAACCAAACCTCCGAAGAGGTCACCGCTCGCGTTCTGCGCGCCTGCGAAAATCCCTACGTTCAGATCCTCGGCCACCCCACCGGCCGCAAGGTCCTACGGCGCGATCCCTACAAGGTCGACCTTGAACAGCTGCTGCCGGTTGCCGCAAAGCTCGGCATCGCCGTCGAACACAATGCCGCACCCGCCCGCGCCGATCTGTCGGACCTCAACCTCCGCAGGGCGAAGGAACTGGGTTGCAAGATCGTCGTCAACACCGACGCCCACGCCACCGACGAACTCGACCTCATCGATCACGGCATCGTCCAACTGCGCCGCGCTTGGCTCACCGCTACAGACCTGCTCAACACGCTTCCCGTAGAGGAGCTCCTGGCGCAGCTACGGCCTCGCCCTTGAGCCAGCTGTCGTCGTGCCAAACAAGGGGCACTCAGGCTATCCTTTTCCCACATGTCCGACCTTCAGATCGCCCCCGCCCGGCAACCCAGCAGCGCGCCCGCCGTGATCGTCTCGGCCCTGGTGCTGGCCAGCGTCGCGGCCAGCATCTTCTACTTCAATCCGCATAAGATTTCCGAGTTCAAGGTCAACTCCGTCGACATCTACGCGCCAAGCACAACCTTCGGCTCGCTCGATGGCCCCCCGGCTGCCAACGGAACGCACGTCTTGGGGGCAGCCAGCACCTCCACGGAGACCAACCTGTACGTCATCGCTCACGTCAGCGTGACCGATAAGCTGCGCTACCCGCTTCTGATCTCCGGCGCCACGGCGCACGCGACGCTGGCCGACGGCACCGAACTCGAGTCCAACCTACTCTCCGCCACGGACCTCAAGCGTCTCGAGGTCATCTTCCCCGACATCGGCCACCACGCGCTGAATCCCATCACCGACGGCGAGGAAATTGCTCCCGGCCAAACCCGCCTCGGCACCATCGTGCTCCCGTTTCCGGGCCAAACGGCCGAGGCCTGGAAGACGAAAACGATCGCCACCCTTACCCTCGATCTGCACGACCGAGACCCGCAGACCACGGCCCTGCCGTAGTGGGGAGCTCTCCCCGCAAGGGAGCCGCTCCCACCTTTGCCTTCACTTACGGCAAAGCCACCGGCCCAGGTGCACTCTTCGGCGTGCTCAGATATCCCTGTACCTCGTTCTTGCTGATGTTGTTCACCACAATCTCGAAGAGCGCCGGCTGCTTACCCGAGTAGAACTGCACCGGTTCGTCAAGGTTCTTGTCCTTCTTTTCGATATTCTTGTCGTCGGCGCTCACGTTCAGGGTGTACTTCGAGCGTTTCACGTCAGCCTTTTTGAGTGCCAGCTTCACCGTACCGACCACCTGACCCTGTCCGCCCTTTTGTAGCGTGAACTCGTAATAGTTCCGCTCGCCGCGCCGTCTCAACTCCTCAAGTTCGCCGTGATTGGTTGCGATCAGACCGCTCATCACACCCTGGTCGCCCACCACACGCGTCAGCTGGTTCCTTGTGCTCGCCAGGTCGGCCTGTGTGGTAGCAACGTCGTTCTTCACGCCGCCCACATCCGTCTTCACCCCGGCAACGTCCGTCTGCACGGCGCCAAGCTGCTGCTGCACTACCTTCTGGTTAGCCTGCGTCGCTACCGCTTGCCGCTCGAGGCTGCGCGTCGTCACCGCCACATTCTTCTGCGCGGCCGCCAGCTGGGCGCTGCGCTCCTCCAGCTGTCTCTGCGTCAGGCCCACCGTCTGGCCCAGGGCCTCGCCCTGTGCTCGCAGCCGTTCGTTCGTGTCTTCGATCTTCTCCGCCAGCGCCGCATTCTGCTGCGTCGCCGAGGTTAGCTTGCCTTCGGCTACGGTCAGGTGATTTTGCAATCCCAAAGCCCATCCCAGGGCTCCCAAGGCCGCCAAGAGCGCCAACACCGTCAAACCCACAAGCCAGCTCGGAGCCCTCTGTTGCACCGCCACTACTGCGTTGTTCTGATCACTCATCCCTCACTCCTTCCCATCATGTTCGCTCCCTTGCCAACCGGCTCTGTGCGGCAGACAAGCACCCTTCCCATGGGACGGCACAGGCGCGGCGTTCGTTACCGCAATCGCCCCTTTCGCATCCCCATTCCACTATGCCCCACGACGGCGCGGCTGTGTTGTCCGATCTTGGTACACCCCCCCTAATACATTCGATCAGGCAAGACAGACCCCGAAGGATCCAGAACTCAGCAGCCAACTTGCCCCGCAACCGTCCGCTCCAAACGATTACCGGCCAGTTGCCCGTGACATTTATTTTCCCCATTGCCCATAATCAATGTTCATTGCCCCGGTGACACTTCGCCGTTCGGAGACACGCCCCATGCCCACCACCGCCACTCCGCGAGGCCTCCAGGACGTCATCGCCAACGAGTCCTCCATCTGTTTCATCGATGGCGCCCAAGGCATCCTCTCCTACCGCGGCATCGACATCCACGAGCTCGCGGAGCGCTCCACCTTTGAAGAGATCGCCTTTCTGCTTTGGAACGGCAAGCTGCCCGCGACAGCCGAACTGCAAGCTTTCACCCGGCAACTCGCCGCCGCGCGCCAACTACCGCCGGCCGTTCTGGCGTTCCTCCAAACCGTCCCCAAAGATGCGTCTCCCATGGAGGTCCTGCGCACCGCCGTCTCGTTGCTTTCCATTTACGACCCTGACGCGAAGTCCACCACGCACGACGCCAACCTGCGCAAAAGCTTCGAGCTCACCGCGCAGATCGCCCTGCTCGTCGCCGCCTTCGACCGGATCCGCAAAGGCAAGCCGGTCGTGGAAGCCGACCCCAAACTCTCCCACGCCGGCAACTTCTTGTGGATGCTCACGGGAGAGAAGCCAACCGACACAGCGACCCGCGCCCTCGATGTCGCTCTCATTCTCCACGCAGATCACGAGCTGAACGCCAGCACCTTTGCCGCGCGTGTCATCGCCGCCACCCTTAGCGACATGCACTCCGCGATCACCGGCGCGATTGGCGCGTTGAAAGGCCCGCTGCATGGTGGTGCCAACGAGGCCGTCATGCACCTGCTCTACGCTATCGACGCCTCCGGCGAGGACCCCGTTGAGCATGTACGCAACTTGCTTGCCAACAAGCAGAAAATCTCCGGCTTCGGCCACCGCGTGTACACCACCGAAGACCCCCGCGCCACGCACCTGCGCCAAATGTCGCACGACCTCGGCCAAGACGCCAACCCCAAGTGGTACGCCATGTCTCGCGAGATCGAAGTGTTCGTTAAGGAGGAAAAGAAGCTCAACGCCAACGTAGACTTTTACTCCGCCTCTACCTACACCACGCTCGGCATCGACATCGACCTTTTCACGCCCATCTTCGCCCTCAGCCGCATCGCGGGCTGGTGCGCCCACGTCATCGAGCAGCACGATGACAACCGCCTCATCCGCCCGCGCGCCGACTACACCGGCCCTGCCTACCCCGCGCCGTACGTGCCATTAGAAGAGCGTGGGTAGCGCCAGATGTTCGTTGTTGCCACAGGCGAACAACGAACATCCGGCAACGAACCTTTACTTCGATCCAGGCGGCAAAACTCCATTCATCCGCAGGTACTCCACCATCTGTCCGTAGTGGTCAAAGCCATGCGCCACGGCAAAGCTCGCCACAGTCGCCCGCGTATGCATGCCGTCCACACCCTCGATGCCCGTATAGGCGTTGGCCGGGGTTAGCGTTGCCACTGCTTGGTGCGCATACACGAACGATGCTTGCAGCGCCGAAACAATCTCATCCTTCGTTTTCAGAGAGCCAATCGACTTCACATCGACACTCGGCTTTGGCCCGCCGAACGATGCGAAGAAAAAATAGTTTGCCTGCGCCAGATGCGTGCATTGCTGCCCAAAAGACCGCACGCCGCTGAAGGTCTCCGTTGAGTTCGAAGCGAAGTTGGAAGGCCCCGGCGCAAAGGTGAACTTGTCGGCCGGCATGGCCTTCACCACACCCATCAGTTCACTTTCAAACATGCTGAGCAGGGCGTCTTGCGCCTTGGCCGGTTCCACCGCAGAGCCGACCGCGACCTTCTCGTTCGCCGTCCCCATTTGCGCCACGCTTACGCCCGAACAACACGCCAGGGCCAGCGTCAACAAAGCAGCTTTTACCCGCATACACACCTCGATCCTTATCTGTCTTACTGCGAAGACAAGCCTAGCACCCCTGTTCTTTCAAGGCACAAACAACGACCGTCAGCCGATACCAGGATCAATGTGTCCCACGGTCCCCGGCGTACCCTTAGATCTATGCGCATCTACCTCGACGCCAACGCGACCACGCCCGTGCTGCCCGAGGTTCTGGCCGCGATAACGCCCTTTTTCACGGAGCGGTTCGGCAACCCGAGCTCCGCGCACCAAGCCGGTCAAGCCACCCGCGCAGCGATAGAACGGGCCCGCACCGCCGTCGCGCAGCTGCTCAACGGCAGCGCCAAAGAGATCGTTTTCACCTCGGGCGGCACCGAAGGCGACAACCTCGCGCTCACCGGCGTCCTGCAGCCCTTCCTCGACCGAAGCGCGCCAGCCCACCTCATCACCGCCGTTACCGAACACCACGCCGTACTCCACGCCGCCGAAGCCCTGGAACGCCGAGGCGTCGAGGTCACCTATCTCCGGCCTGATCGTAACGGCCTCCTCTCGCCTACGGATCTCGACGCCGCCATCCGCACCCACACGCGCCTGGTAAGCCTCATGCTCGCCAACAACGAAACCGGCGTCGTCCAGCCCATAGGCAAGCTCGCGCGCCTCACCAAAGCACGTGGCATCCTCTTCCACACCGACGCTGTCCAGGCTGGCGGCAAGCTGCGGCTCGACCTCGACGGCGAGTTCAAGAACGTCGACCTGCTCACCCTCTCCGGGCACAAGATCTACGCGCCCCAGGGAACGGGCGCGCTCTTTGTTCGCAACGGTGTCCAGCTCGCCCCGCTTTTCCATGGCGGACCGCACGAGCGTCAACGACGCGCCGGCACGGAAAACGTTCCCGGCATCGTAGGCCTGGGCGCCGCTGCCGATTGCGCCCGCGCCTGGCTCAGCTCCGGCGCGGCCAGCCAAACGGAAGCCCTGCGCGATCGCCTCGAACAGGGTCTGGTCGCCGCGATCCCCAACGCTCACATCAACGCGGCCCATGTGCCCCGGGCACCGAACACCACCAACCTGCGCGTCGACGGCCTCGACGCCGAACGCCTGCTCATTGCGCTTGACCTGCAGGGCATCGCGGCCAGCTTCGGCGCTGCCTGCCAGTCCGGCGCCACGGAACCGTCGCACGTGTTGCTCGCCATGGGCCTTACGCCTACCGAGGCCCGCGCCAGCCTTCGCCTTTCGCTCTCCCGCCTCACCACCGCAGCAGAGATCGACCGCGTGCTCGAGATCCTGCCCGCCGCCGTAGCTCGTCTCCGGAATCTCGGCAGTGGCAAGCACTAACCCGGCGCAAGCTACTTCCTATTCGCTACTCCCTACTTCCTGCTCTTCTCACAGATACCAGGGAATATTCACCACCACAATCCGTTGATTGCCCCGCAGCAGCAAGAGCAGCTTCAACAGTTGCACCCGCTGGTTATGCAGCAGATTCTCCCACCAGTGCCGCACCACCAGCTCCGGCAGCAGAATCGCTACTTTGCGCCCGGGGTTGTCATCTTCCAACTGCAGAATGTAATCCATCAGCGGTCCGAGAATCGTGCGGAAGCTGCTGGACACGCTTACCAGCTCCGGCTCCGGCATCCCGTGGTCGCGGATCGGCTGCATCACCATCCGCTCCCAGATATCCCGATCCAGAGGCTCCGTGTCGGTCTCCACGTTGACCACTTTGACCTCGTTGCTCATCACCAGGGCAAACCGCAGCGCCTTTTCGCTGATCTTGTCCCAACGCGCCACCGGAACCACGACCAGCGGCTGCTCGAGCCCGGTCAACCGCATCGGAGTAGGGTCGGCCGTCTCCACATGCACCCGGGAATAATGCCGCTTGATGGAGTACATGATCAGGATCAGGAACGGCACCAACAGCGCGGTCACCCACGCGCCCGAGGTGAACTTGGCGATGAGCACCACCACCAATGTGATGCCGGTCGCGACCGCGCCCAGACCGTTCAGGAACATCTTGACGTTGCGGTGCGGCTCGGTCGGGCACTTGTGCCAATGCTTGACCATGCCTGCCTGGCTCAACGTAAATGCCAGAAAGGCGCCGATGGCATACAGCGGAATCAAGCGGTCCGTCACGCCGTCGAACAGGATCAAGATCAGCGCAGTGAATCCTGTGAGTGCGTAAATCCCGTGCGAAAACAACAGTCGCCGACCGCGCAGAATAAACACATGCGGCAGGTAATCTTTGAGCGCAATGGCGCGCGCCATGCGCGGAAAGTCCGCAAACGCGGTGTTGGCGCTGAAGCTCAGAGCCGCCAGCACACTGGCCATGGTGAAGTAGTAGAACCAACCACGCCCAAACACCGCCGCCACCTGAATGGACAACACGCTCTGGTACGCCGGATCCTCCGGAGCCATCGCCGTGATGTGGTAGGCCTTGGCCACATACGCCAAACCCGCCAATAGCACAATTAAGATCGCGATGATGACCGTGAGCGCCTGGTTCGCTTTCTTGGACCGCGGTTCCTTGAACGCCGTCGTCCCGTTGGACACCGCTTCCACGCCCGTCATGGCCGCGCATCCGCTGGCAAACGCCTTCAACAATAGCCAAAAGGTCAGATATTGCATGGTCGCCGGTATGGGCGGTGGCGGGGCAGCCAACGGTACCGGATGTCCGCCCGTCGACACCGCATGCCAAATGCCCACAACCACCGTCGCCATCAGCGTTCCCACAAAAAGAAAGGTGGGCAGCATGAAGGCAAATCCAGACTCCTTTACGCCACGCAGGTTGACGATCACGATGACGGCAAGGATCAGCAGGCACAACGCCAACTGGTGCGGATGAAACTTTGGAAAGGCGCTGACCAACGCCGTAACGCCCGCCGAGATGCCCACCGCCGCCGTCAGGATGTAGTCGATCATGAGCGCCGCAGCCGCCAACAGCCCCGCCCCGTCGCCCAGGTTCTCGCTCGCCACCGTGAACGACCCGCCGCCGTTCGGATACGCCTCAATCGTCTGCCGGTAACTGAAGTACAAGATGGTCAGCAGGATCAGGATCGCCGTAAAGATCGGCATCAGGTGCTGCTGCACCCCGGCCAGTCCCAGCGGGATCAGCAGGTACATCGCCTGCTCCGGCCCATACGCCGCGCTTGTCAGTCCATCCAGCCCGAAGATCGGGATGCCCGCGGCAACGCCAATATGCTCATGAGCTGCATCGCTGGTGCGAAGCGGCTTTCCAAAGAGAATGTCAAAAACAGACATGTTCGGTCCGGTGTGCCCCCGATGCGCCGGGAAGGCGCACCGTGGACTATCCTACCCTGCTTTGTAAAGGAAGACGAAGGAATCCATAAAACGTCCGCACAGGCCGGCGTTGCTCAAGGGCAGCACGCGGCCAGCCTCAGCGCAGGTGCGGCACCGCCGGCAAAGGTCGCGTCCTTTTGCGAGATGAGGTAGTCCGCCGTCTGCGCGGCCAGCGACTGAATCGTCAGCCCCGGGTTGGCCGAGCCTTCGGTTGGAAACACGCTGCCGTCCATCACAAACAGGTTGTCCACGTCCCACGTGCGCCCAAACTTGTCGCACACTCCTGCATCCGGCGTCTTGCTCATCCGCGCCCCGCCTACCAGGTGCGCGTAGCGCGACTCCTGCACGACCTCCTCCGCACCCGCGGCCCACATCACTTCCATCGTCTTTTTATTCCCAAACTCGATCAGCTTCTTGTCATTGTCATGCAGGTTGAAGGTCACCTGCGCGACCGGCAGCCCGAACCGATCTTTGGCATCATGGCGTCCCTCCTTGCCATCCGCTAGCTGCACCCGATTTTCCGACCACGGCAGGATCTCGCCCATCAGCCCCAGCGCCGACCAGTGGTTATAGTCCATCATGGTCCGCCGCATGCCCCAGCCCCACACGCCTTTGGCCGCCAGCATCTGCTTCGAAAACGCAACCGGCAACGGCCCCACCGTTTGGATCGCAAACCCGCGCGCAAACCCGCGCTTGGGGTCGGTTTCGTAAAACTCCTCGGTCAGCGCATGGGCCGGCGGCGCCTTATACATCCGCACCAGCTGGTCAAATCGCCCCATGATGACGTTGCCTGCCTGCGCCATCAGGTACCGTCCCACCGTCCCCGACGAGTTCGCCAGCCCGTTCTCATGCCCGGGGCACGCTGAGTTCAGTAGCAGCCGCGGCGTCTCGATCGCGTACCCCGAAACGATCACCACCCGCGCACGCTGAAAGCGCTCCTTGCCCTCCGCGTCGATGTACACCACGCCGTCCGTCCGACCATCCTTGCCCATCGACACCCGCGACACCATGCAGTTGTCGCGTATCTCCGCGCCATGCTCCAGCGCGTCCGGCACATGCGTGATCAACGTCGACGCCTTCGCGCCCACCTTGCATGCTTGAATGCAAAAGCCACGATAAATGCAATGCGGCCGGTTCCCGCGCGACGCCGACAGGATCGCCACCGGCCCACCCGCGCTCACGCCGATGCCCAGCTTGGTGCAGCCGTCAATCAGCGTGTCGCCCACCCCACCCATCGGGTGCGGCCCATACGGATACCCGTGCGGCTTGCCCCACGGATACCAGGCCGGGCCGGCCACGGGCATCTCCCGCTCTAGTAGCTGGTAGTACGGCTCGATGTCCTCGTAGTCGATCGGCCAGTCCGCGCCCACGCCGTCCTGCGTGTACACCTCGAAGTCCGACGGGTGAAACCGCGGAGTAAACGCGGCCCAGTGCACACTGCCGCCACCCACACCCCTGCCGCTGTTGTTGGACCCCAGCGCCAGAGGATGTTGCCCGCCCGTGATGCGCAGGTCGTTCCAATACAGCTGCTCCGACCCTGCTTCATCCGACACCCACTGTCGCTCCGTGTCCCAGAACGGTCCCGCTTCAAACCCGACAATGCTGAATCCAGCGCGCGCCAATCGCTGCAGCAGCACGCCACCCGCGGAGCCCACGCCCACCACGGCAACGTCGACAATGTCCTCATCCTTGAAGCGCCGTCGCGGGATCTTGATCTGCTGCATCGGCCCCAGCCAATGCATGTCGTCCTTCGGTGCGTCGAACTCCCCGCCCACCGGCGTGTTCGTCGTGTTGTTGCTGCTCCCAAACCAGCTCAATGCGTGCCTCCCTCGTCTCCGGTCTGGTGCTCGCCGCCACCGCCGCGCTGCTCCTCTGCATCGGAAAGGGTGTCCGCCGGCGCTGCCCACGCATACCGCCGCTCGTCTACCTCGTAGGGCTCCGGTTGCCCTTCTTCGAGCCGCATGTAACCGCGCGGGTACGCCGGCCCACCAAACCCGATCTCATCCCAGGCCCACGGGTGCGCGTAGTAGATCGAACACACATCGCCGACCAACAGCGTCCAAAACCGCTCCACGTTCATCTTGGCCCACTCCTCGCGCGCCTCCAGCGGGTCCGCTTTGGTGAATGGACCGGAGCAACTTCTCCTGCTCCAGCGTCGGCAACTCATCGAAGCGGCAACCGTGCAGACGCTGCGCAATCAGCTCGAAGGCCCGCACGCCGATGCGGTAGGCCTCACCATCCGGCGGCATGTCCTCATAGCGGTAGCCGTTGATCTTGCCCAGGAACAGCCGATGATCCAGGCTCGGCAAAATCGGGATGCGTCGTTCCGGCAGCCGGTCCTCTTGCGGCAGGATGCGGTCCACGACAGCCAACATCGTGCGCGCTTCGTCGTAGCTAAAGAACTGAATCTTCTCTTGGTGCTGCACTCGCTTGAGGACAACGGTGCGCGTCGGCCTCGTCCCAGAACTTCTGCTGCTGCAACGTCTCGTAGCCCTGGTAGTACCCAGGCTGCTTGCGCCGCGCTAACGGCTTGCCCGTCGCGGGGTCGGTCAGCGGCTCGCGTTGCGCGGTCGCCTGCGTGATCACATCCTACATCGCCCTATTCCCTTTCTCGCCGCATCAGGTACGCCATCATGCCCAGCAGCCCGGCCGCCGCAAACAGCATCGGCGCGAAGATCGGCGGGCCATAGAGCGTGTTGTAGAGCGGCTTCTTCAACCCGCCTGGCCGCCGCCTGATGCCGCGCACATGGTAGAACGTGCCCACCATGCCGTTCGCCATCGCCACCGCCGACATGACCGGCAGCACCGTGTTGGCCGCGCGCTTGCTCCGGAACGCCCAACCCGCGGCCGCGGCCAGCGTCGGCGACACCACAATCGGCGACCACTGCACCTTGAACTTGAAGTTGTCCTTGTAGTGCGAGTACCAGCTCTCGCCGCCCACCGCCAGCGCGCCCACCGCTGTCACCACGCACGGGTGTTTCTGAAACCGCCCCACGCGAATATCGTCGCGAAAGTCCGGCCGCCTCAGCTCCGTCGTCATCTCGACGACCTTCGACCGAGCTCCGCCGAACGATGCCGGGTCCTCCTCGCGCTGCAGGTACGAGGCGATCACGCCCAGGTACGCCGCCGTGCCAAACAGCAGCGGCGCAAACAGCGGCGGCCCCATCACGATGTTGTAGACCGGCAACCGCCATCCGCCCGGCTTGCGCGCCACGCCCCGGATGTGAAACCCAAACCCTACCAGGCCGTCCACCAGCGTGGCGTAGCTGATCCAGCGCATCCACGTCGTCGCCGCCTGCCGGCTAAAGACGGCCGCGCCCGCCGCGCCCGACAACGCCACCGATAGCAGCACCGGCGTGTACATTACCGGGTTCGAGTAGCTGCCCCGGTGATGCTCATACCCCACCTCCATCGCGCTCACCGCGCTCGACCCAGCCACCATCAGCGCCATCGAGCGTTGAAATGCCCCGTGCTGCACGTAGCGCAAGCCAAGCGCCGCGAAGTCGCGCCACGGCTGGGGCAGGGCCGCCACCAGCGCCTGCGGTGTCGTATCCGGCCACGCGAACGCACGCGAAGCCATTCCGTGCTCAGATGTCATCCCGATACCGTTCCGCATCCTTTTCCTTGAACTCCAATCCCAACCCGGGCCGCGCAGGATCGGGCCGCATCTCGCCGGTCACCGGCTTGCGAAACCCGTCAAAAACAGCATGGACTCAATCCGCACGTGGTCGTGGAAAAATTCGACATGCCGCAGCGGCCGCGCCGCACACGCGAGGTGCATGTGGATCGAGGGCGCGCAGTGCGCCGAAAGCGGCAAAGGATGCGCATCGGCCAGCGCCACGGCATCCATGAACCCGGTCACGCCGCCGCACCGGGTCGCATCGGCCTGGATCACATCCACGGCCTCGGCGTCGATCATGTTGCGCAGATACATCGCCGTCCATCCATACTCGCCCGCCGCCACGTCCATCCCCGCCGGGCCCCCGTCGCGAATCAGGTGCAACCCATGGAGATCGTCCGAGCTCACGGGCTCTTCAAACCACACCACATCGAACTGGTCACGATACAGGAAGGCAAAATCAAGCGCCTGCTTGCGCGCGTACGCGCCATTCGCGTCCACAAACAATTGGGTCGCGTCGCCAATCGCCTCCCGCGCCACACTCACCCGCCGCGGATCGTCCTCCGGGTGCGTGCCCACCTTCATCTTCACGCGCGGAATGCCCTCATCCACCAACCCAGCCAGCTGCGCCGTAAGCTGCTGATCGTCGTAGGCCGTAAATCCGCCCGACCCGTAAACCGGCGCACCCTCGCGCACCATACCCAGCAGCGTGCACAACGGTTGGCCCAGCAGCTTCGCCTTCAGATCCCACAGCGCGATATCGACCGCCGACAGCGCTGTCGCCCCTAACCCCTTCGCGCCCGTAGTTCCGCTGCGCCTTCCGCATCGACGAGAAGCACGCGTTGGTATCGAGCGCCGACCGCCCCAACACATGCTCCTGCATCAACTCGCGCGCCAACGGAGCCGCCGTCTTGTGGCAGTAGCTGTACCCCAGCCCCCGCTGCCCCCCCAGCCTCGAGCTGCACCACTACCATCGTGGTTGACGACCACGCAAACGTCCCGTCGGCCTCCGGCGCAGCGGTTGGCACCATATACGCCTTGGCCGTTGCCGCTGTCAGTTTCGCGTCCACGTTCATTCGCTCGCCTTGCCCTGCCTCACCACGTACATAGAGGAACGGGCGGCACAAACAGAGCCGCCCACCACAAGGCGAACTAGATAATCTGCCGCACCATGTCGCTTGTAGCCGTGAGCGCGATTTTGATCCGGTTCGGCTCCCCACGCATCAAGGATTCGGCGAACTTGACCGCCTGATCCGGCTTGATCTTTGCCGGCAGCATCGCCGTGTTTGGGTCCACCACAGCTTCGATGATCACCGGCCCAGGCATCGCCAGCGCCTCTTTGAACTGCTGGCCAGCCAGCTTCGGATCATCGATCCGTACACCGCTCGCGCCCACCGCCTTTGCCAGCGCCACAAAGTCAATCGGCATCAGGTCGGTCTGGTATTGCGGATTGCCCTCAAAGACCATCTGCTCCCACTTGATCTGGCCAAGCTCATTGTTCTTGATGATCACCAGCTTGATGGGCAGCTTGTACGTCACGGCGGTGATGATCTCGCCCATCAGCATCGTGAACCCGCCGTCACCCACGATGCCGATCACCTGCCGGTCGGGAAACGCGACCTGGGCCGCGATGGCATACGGCATCCCGCACGCCATGGTGGCGAGATTGCCGGAGCAGGAGTGCTTCTGCCCTTTCTTGGCCATGGTGTAGCGCGCCCACACGGTCGTATTGGTGCCGGAGTCAGACACCACGATCGCGTTCTCCTCGATGTACGGATCCATCTGCCAGCCCACGACCTGCGGCTTCATGGGCTTGGACATCACCGTTCCTTCCTTCTCGATCCGGCTCATCCACTCCTTCATGCCCGTCTGCGCACGTTCCAAAAAGCGCCGGTAATCATTGCGCTTTAAGTGTGGCAGCAGAGCCTTGATGCTCTTCTTCGAGTCCCCCACCAACCCAACCTCGACCGGGTACCGCAAGCCGATCCGCTGGGCGTTCGAGTCGATCTGCACACACCGCGCATCGCCCGGCTTGGGCATGTACTCCATGTACGGGTACGAGGTGCCGATCATCAGCAACGTGTCGCAATTCTCCAGCACATCCTGCGCCGGCTCCGTGCCCAGCAACCCAAGCCCACCCACCGAATACGGCGAACTATCCGGAATGGTCCCTTTGCCCAGCATCGGCTTCACGATCGGCGCGCCCAGCAGCTCTGCCATGTCCGTTAGCTCCTGCTCCGCATCCAACGCGCCCTGGCCGGCCATGATCGCAACGCGCTTACCCTTGTTGATCACCGCTGCCGCGTTCTTCAGATCCTCTTCACGCGGCAGATTGCCCGAGATCGATCTCACCTGCGAGGTGTGTCCCTTGACATTCCGCTGCGACCGATCCTTGTCGCTCAGATCCTCCATCTGTACATCGACCGGAATGGTGATGTGCGCGACACCCCGCTTCTCGATGGCAGACCGAATTGCCAAATCTGCTACCGGGCCCATATGCGGTACGTTCATCACGCGCTCGTTGTAACAGGCGACGTCCATGAACAGCTTGTCGAGTTCTACGTCCTACTGCCCAAACGTGCCCGTCACGTCCCGGAACTGCATCCCTGTAATCGCCAACACGGGCGCTTGGTCCATTTTTGCGTCATACAACCCCATTCAGCAGAATGTATGCCGCCCGGTCCCGAGGTCGCCAGGCACACCCCAGCCTGCCGGTGAACTTCGCGTACGCGCAAGCCATGAAGGCCGCGCTCTCCTCATGTCGCACATGAATGAACCGGAGCTTGTCCTGGTTCTTCCGGAGCGCCTCCATAAAGCCGTTAATACCGTCCCCAGGCAGCCCAAAGATCGTGTCCACTCCCCAGGCAATCAGGCGCTCCGCTAGAACATCAGACGCGTTCATCGACATCCCTTCGTGCAGCGAGATCGAGATTCTCGCTGCGCGGGTAGACGCCTCCTAGCGCATCGGGGTTGCTGTTTCTTCCGGTTCGCTCGCGCGATCCTTCGCCGTCGACACGGATGCGCTGCCTACTCATGACCTACTGGAACGAGCTCTGCGCCTCCTCACAAACCACAATTTCTGCGCACACCGATCATCAGATCTTCCCAGCTGCAACGTCTTTTCTCCCCAAAACACGCCGTTCTGCTGTCTACTAGAAAAGAACCCCCTTAGGGAAAGCGTTCGCTCCGGGAGACCGACCATGTGGATTGTCCGGCTGGCACTCAACCGGCCTTATACCTTCATCGTGCTGGCGATCCTGATCCTTATCGCCGCGCCCGTCGTCATCCTGCGCACGCCCACGGACATCTTTCCCGCCATCAACATCCCGGTCGTCTCCATTGCCTGGCAGTACACAGGCCTCAGCCCCGAAGAACTGGAAGGCCGCCTCACCACCCCCTACGAAAAAGCGCTCACCACCCTCGTCGACAACGTGGAGCACACCGAATCCACGACGCTCAACGGCCAGGCGATTATCAAGCTTTACCTCCAGCAAGGCGCCTCGCTCGACACCGCCAACGCCCAGGTCTCCGCCGCCTCCGAGTACATGCTGCGGCAACTTCCCCCCGGCATCCTGCCGCCGCAGATCATCAACTTCTCCGCCTCCTCGGTGCCCATCCTCCAACTCGGGCTCTCCGGCGAGGGCCTCTCGGAGCAGCAGCTCAACGATTACGGCAGCAACTTCATCCGCCCCCAGCTTGTCTCGGTGGCCGGCGCCGTGCTCCCTAATGTCTACGGCGGCAAGCAGCGCTCGGTCATGGTCTACCTCGACCCCAAGCAGATGCAGGCCAAGCACCTTTCCCCGGTCGACGTTCTCAACGCCCTCGCGCAACAAAATGTCGTCGAGCCGGGCGGCACCGCCAAGATCGGCCCCGCCGAATACGACGTCCGCCTCAACAGCACACCAACCACCATCCAGGGCCTCGCCGACCTACCCATTCGCCAAATCGATGGCGCCATGGTCTACCTGCGCGACGTCGCCTCCGTCTCCGACGGCTCCATCCCCCAAACCAACATCGTGCGCCAGGACGGTCGCCGCGGCGTGCTCATAACCGTGCTCAAATCCGGCTCCGCTTCCACGCTCAACGTGGTTAACGGCGTGCTCGGGCTACTGCCGCGCGTCAAGTCAGGCCTGCCTCCATCGCTCCGCATTACTCCCATCGGGAACCAGGCCACCTTTGTCCGCGGCTCCGTAAACGGCGTTATCCGCGAGGCCGTCATCGCCGCCGCCCTCACCGGGCTCATGATCCTGCTGTTTCTGGGCTCCTGGCGATCTACCCTCATCATCGCGGTGTCCATCCCGCTTTCCATCCTCACCTCGATCATCCTCCTCAGCCTGCTGGGCGAGACCATCAACATCATGACCTTGGGCGGCCTCGCCCTCGCCGTCGGCATCCTCGTCGACGACGCCACCGTCACCATCGAAAACATCGAGCGTTACCTCGAAGAAGGCCACCCCCTGCGCGAGGCCATCGAAGAAGGCGCCGCCCAGATCGCCGTCCCCGCCCTCGTCTCCACGCTCTGCATCTGCATCGTCTTCTTGCCGATGTTCTTCCTCGCCGGCGTCGCGCGCTACCTCTTCGTGCCCCTGGCCGAAGCCGTCGTCTTCGCCATGCTGGCCTCCTACATGCTGTCGCGGACGCTCGTGCCCACGCTCGCAATGTATCTGCTCCGTGCCCACGGAGAGCACGAAGGGCACGCCGCCCCCTCCCGCAACCCGCTCGCCCGCTTCCAGCGCGGCTTTGAACGCCAGTTCGAGCGCCTTCGCGCCGGCTACGAGGGCGTCCTCACGCGCCTGGTCGCCGGCCGCAAGCTCTTTATCCCCATCTTCGTCGCCTGCTGCCTCCTGGCCATGTTGCTGATTCCTTTTCTCGGCCAGAACTTCTTCCCAGCTACCGACAACGGCAGCTTCATCCTCCATGTCCGCGCCAAGACCGGCACCCGCATCGAGGAAACCGCCAGCCTCTGCGACCAGGTCGAAAACGCCATCCGCCAAACCGTTCCCCCCGCGCAGATGGACAACATCCTCGACAACATCGGCCTACCTTACTCCACCCTGAATCTTCAGCATGCGACCAGCGGCCTGTTTGGTGCCGCTGACGCCGACGTCCTCGTCTCGCTCAAGGAGGACCACCGTCCCACCGCGGAGTTCGTCGCCGACCTGCGCCGCCGTCTCCCGCGCAAGTTCCCCGGCACCACCTTCTACTTCCTCCCTGCCGACATCGTCACGCAAATCCTCAACTTCGGCCTCCCCGCACCCCTCGACGTTGCCCTCGACGGCCCCGACGACCCCGGCAACCGCAAGATCGCCAACAGCATGCTCACCGAGCTTCGCAACGTCCCCGGCCTCGTCGACGTGCGCCTCCAGGAGCCGGACGACTACCCCGTACTCAACCTCACTGTGGACCGCACCAAAGCGCAGCAGGGCGGCTACACCGAGCGCGACGTCGGCACCTCCATGCTGAACATGCTCTCCGGCTCCACCCAGCTCTCGCCCCAGTTCTTCCTCAACACCAAAAACGGCGTCAACTACAACATCGTCGCCGAAACCCCCCAGTACCGCATCGACTCGCTCCAGGCGCTCGAAAACATCCCTATCACCACCGCCGTGCCCATCTCCGGCAGCACCACCACCGGCACCGCCGCGGCCACCCACCCCGCCCAGCCCGAGATCCTCGCCGACGTCGCCACAATCTCCCGCTCCTCCGAGCTGCCCATCGTGCAGCACTACAACGTTCGCCGGACCTTGGACCTCTATGCCAACGTCCAGGGCCGCGACCTCGGCGCCGCCGCCCGGGACGTCGAACACATCGTGGACCGCTACCGTCCGCAGCTCGCCAAGGGCAACTTCGTCCGCCTGCGCGGCCAGGTGCAGACCATGCGCGAGTCCTACACGGGCCTCATCTTCGGCCTGCTCTTCTCCATCGTCCTCGTCTACCTGCTCATTGTCGTCAACTTCCAGTCCTGGCTTGACCCCTTCATCATCATCACGGCCCTACCCGCCGCCCTCGCCGGCATCGTGCTCTTCCTGTTCTTCACCGGCACTACCCTCTCCGTCCCTGCGCTCATGGGCTCCATCATGTGCATGGGCGTGGCTACCGCCAACTCCATCCTTGTCGTCAGCTTCGCCAAAGACCGCCTCGCCGCTACCGGCGATGGCGTGCTCGCCGCCATCGAAGCTGGTGCCACCCGCTTCCGCCCCGTCATGATGACTGCCCTCGCCATGATCATCGGCATGATCCCCATGGCGCTCGGCGCCGGCGAAGGCGGCGAGCAAAACGCCCCCCTCGGCCGCGCCGTCATCGGCGGTCTCCTCCTCGCCACCGTCGCCACTCTCGCTTTCGTGCCCACCGTCTTCGCCCTCTTCCACGGCCGAACCAGCAGCCGCAACACCCCGCGCGAGACCTCCACGGGCGTCGCCGCCATTCCAACCCGCGCAGAGGAGCACGCCATTGCTTAGCGCACCGGTGCAACCCAGGCCGCGTCATCTCGACCGGAGCCTCGCAGCTTGACCGCGAGGCGGAGCGGAGAGATCCCTGTATTCTGCCCCCGGCGCGCCCGCAATGTACCGCCAACCCACCTCGGCTAGCTCGCCAAAATACTCATGCCCACTGACATCAACACCGAAATGACCGCCCCCTCCGCCACTCCAGGCCGTGTCGGCACCCCGCCACCGGCCGGCGTCGCCGGCCCCACCGGTCGGCGGAGTTCGCCGGGCCTTTGGCTCCTGCTCGCCATCCTCGCCGTTGTGCTCGCCATCGGCATCGTTGTTGGCATCCTTTCCCGAAAAGCCACCGAGACCCGCCTCGAACAGACCACCACCCACGACGCCATTCTCGCCGTCAATACCATCCACCCGTCTGTCACCGGCTCCACCGGCGCGATCTCCCTTCCCGGCAACACCGAAGCTTTCAACGACACGCCCATCTACGCCCGCACCTCCGGCTATCTCAAGGCCTGGTACACCGACATGGGCGCAAAGGTTCGCAAAGGCCAGCTCATGGCCGTCATCGAAACCCCAGAGGTCGACCAGCAGCTTCAGGTAGCCGAGGCCCAGGTAAAATCCGCCGAGGCCGACCTCGCCCTCGCCCAAACTACCAGCCAGCGCTACCAAAACCTCCTCGCGCAGGACTCCGTCTCTCGCCAGGAAACCGATGTCGCAGTCTCCGGCGCTGCCGCCCGGCTCGCCGCCTTACAAGCCGCCCAGGCTAACCTGCGCCGTCTGCAGCAGCTGCAGTCCTTCGAGCGCGTATATGCCCCCTTCGACGGCATCGTCACGGCCCGCAACACCGACATCGGCGCTCTCATCGACGCCGGCGCGGGCGCCTCGCAGCCCCGCGACCTCTTCCGCATCGCCTCCATTGACCGCCTCCGCGTTTTCGTCCCCGTCCCCGAGATCTCCGCCCCCGCCATCCGCACCGGCGAAACCGCTACCCACACCCTCGCCCAGAACCCCCGCCAGACCTTCACCGGCAC